>SVOS01000003.1 GCA_015066245.1 Oscillospiraceae bacterium | reverse complement strand
CCCTGTTCTTTGAGAGCAAACTCCACATCGTCAGCCAGAGATTTTACATGAGTTGAGTTGTTACCTGTGGCGATAACCATATAGTCAGAAAGCGAAGACACATCGGAAATCTTGATAACCGAAATATCCCTGCCTTTTTTATCTGAAAAAAGCTGAGCTGCTTTAATTGCTGTTTCAAAAGCTGTCATAATTCATATTCCTTTCATTATAAGTTCATTATAAGCATCAATTGCATCAGGATGAACACATCTGCCTCTATCTACTAAGCTTCGGATAACATAGCTCAGAGCATATTTCATACCGTGCTCAAGACTTATATCTGCCTGCTGACGCATTGTTTCTATATCCGGATAAGTTCTGTCCTCGCTGATAAAATCTGCAATAAAAACGATTTTCTCAAGTAATGACATTTTTGCTCTTGCGGTAGTGTGGTAACGTATGGCATCAAGTATATCTTTATCCTTAATATTCAACACAAACTCTGCATAAGCAGCACCGGACACTGCGTGGAGAATCTGTTCGTTTGCGTTTGTCACACTGTCAAGCATTATATCATTATCTCTTAGTAATTGCAACTGATTATTAAGAGACATTTCCTTTGTAATGTCATGAAGTATTCCTGCAGTCTCTGCTTTAATTGTATCTGCTCCATATTTTCGAGCCAGCTCAGTAGCAGCTTTAGCAACCATTTTGCTGTGATGGAGTCTAGTCACTCAGCGTATTTTCTGCTAAAGAATAATAATCTTTAATCTGCATATCCGTACAACCTGTTTTCTCTAATATATTCAGTTACCTTATCAGGAAGAAATGTGCTGACATCGTCTCTCATAAGCAAAGCCTTTCGGACTTTAGTTGAGCTAATTGTTCCGATAGGTATACTAAGCAAAGAACACTCTGCGTCATAATTTTTATATTCATCGGCTTTTAACTTAAGATCATCAATATCATCGTCTTCTCTGACAACAGTAAGAATATGAGCTGACTTAAAAATCTCAGCCGAATGGTACCAGCTATCCAATGTCAAAAAAGCATCTGCACCAGTTATAAGGTAAAGCTCCGAACCCTGATACTCTTTCTTTAAAAACTCAAGTGTATCAACCGTGTAGCTTTTGCCGCCTTTTTTTATCTCAAAATCCGAAACCTCAACCTTATTGTTATTTTCGAAAGCCAATCTGCACATATTGAGTCTGTGATAATCCTCTGTTACAGTTCCTTTCTTAAAAGGGGAGCAAGCCGCAGGAAAGACAATCACCTTGTCAAGGCTAAAAGACTCTATCATGGTTTCGCAAAGCTTAATATGGTCATTATGAATCGGATCAAAGCTTCCGCCGAACATTGCAATTTTCATAATTACTTGGGAAGTCGGATTCTCTCATCCTTTTTCTTGTCAGGGTTAGGTCTGTATAAAATGAATTTTGAGCCGATAACCTGCACAACATCAGCACCTGTCTTTTCGGCAAGTGCGTCCGCGGCGTCTCTGGAAGAAAGCTCGCAAGACTCGAGAACTTTACCCTTAAAGAGTTCTCTTGCTTTTAGTGCATCGTCAGCCTGCTTGATAACAGTATCAATAAGACCGCCTTTGCCGACAATAAGTATTGTATCATAAGAATTAGCCATACCTCTGAGGTAAGCTCTCTGTTTACTGGTTAACATGATTTTTATCTTTCCTTTCTTTTAAAAGGTCATAGAATTTTCGAAGTGCATCTCCACGATGACTATATTTGTCTTTTTCGGTATCACTGAGTTCTGCGAAGGATTTATCGCTATTCACAAAGAATACGGGATCATATCCAAAGCCGTTATCTCCCCTTTTCTCTTTTCCGATAAAGCCGTCACATCTGCCTTCTATCTTAAGAATCGTATCTTTATCTATAACACAACAGATACTGCAGATAAAATGTGCAGACCTCTTATCCTGAGAAACATCAGAAAGCTCAGACAAAAGCAAATCAATTTTTTCGTCATCTGTAGAGTTTTCGCCACCATATCGTGCCGAATAAATCCCCGGTCTGCCGTTTAAAGCATCAACACAAAGACCTGAATCGTCCGCTATGCAAGGCAGTGAGCTTTTACCGAAAGCATATAAAGCCTTAATCTCAGCGTTTTCGGCAAAGGTCTTGCCTGTTTCCTCGACATCCGAAAAATCCACTCCTGCTTCTTTTGCAGTAATTACTTCAATATCAAGCTTTGAGAGTATACGTCTGAACTCGTTGACCTTGTGTTGATTATTAGAGGCAATGACAAATTTTTCTGCCATTATTCCTCACCTCGGGCAAAGAGTGCCTTGGCAAAATCAGAGGGTGAGAAAGGCTGCAAGTCATCAACCTGCTCACCAACACCAATGTATTTAACGGGAATCTGAAGACCGTCTTTAATAGCGAGAACTACACCGCCCTTAGCTGTACCATCAAGCTTTGTAAGAACAATACCCGTAATACCGGTAGCCTTAGAAAACTCTGCAGCCTGAACAACAGCATTCTGGCCTGTTGTAGCATCGAGAACAAGCAAAACTTCTTTAGCCGCATCGGGAAGCTCACGGTCAATAATTCGGTTAATCTTTGCAAGCTCATCCATAAGATGCTTTTTGTTATGAAGTCTGCCTGCAGTATCACAAATGATAATATCACTGTGTTTAGCTTTTGCGGAAGAAATAGCATCAAACACAACTGCGGCAGGGTCGCTGCCCTCATTCTGCTTTACAATATCAGCACCGCTTCTCTCAGCCCAGATATCAAGCTGATCAATAGCTGCCGCACGGAATGTATCTGCAGCAGCAAGAGTAACCTTTTTGCCTGATTTCACAAAACTGTTTGCAAGTTTGCCGATAGTAGTGGTTTTGCCAACTCCGTTAACGCCGATAACAAGGATAACGGAAGGTGTAGTGCTTATGTCAAGCTCCTGACCGCCTGTTAGCATTTCTTCAGTGATTTCACAAAGTAAATCTGTAATCTTTGAAGGATCGGTGATACCCTGTTTTTTTACTCTTACTCTGAGCTCACTGCACATTTTCTGAGCAGTAGAAACACCGACATCCCCCATTACCAGAAGCTCCTCAAGCTCCTCGAAAAGATCCTCGTCAATTTTAGTAAAAGACTTTAAGGCAGAATCAATTTTACCTACAATAGAATCTCTTGTCTTTTTAAGTCCTTCTTTAATTTTGCTGAAAAAACCCATGGGAATTTGCCTCCTTGTTATTTTGCCTGCATCTTAAGTTTTTCTGCAACCTCCGTTGCTCTGAGCTCAAGAAGCTTTGAGATACCCTCTTCCTGCATTGTTACACCATAGAGAACATCTGCTTCTTCCATAGTTCCGCGTCTGTGGGTAATTGTAATAAACTGTGTTGTATCTGTTAAGTTTCTCATATATCTTGCAAATCTGTCAACATTAACTTCGTCAAGAGCTGCCTCGATCTCGTCCATTACGCAGAACGGAGCAGGTCTTACTTTCATAATTGCAAAGTAAAGAGCAATAGCAACAAGTGCCTTTTCACCGCCAGAAAGCGACTCGAGATGAGTAACAATCTTTCCCGGAGGATGAACAGAAATATCTATTCCGCTATTGAGAATATCTTCGGGATCTGAAAGCTCGAGCTTGGCGCTGCCACCACCGAAAAGCTCGGCAAATGTGTGAATAAAGTGCTTGTTGATTTCTGTAAAGCTCTCAAGGAAACTTTCTTTCATTTTCTTTGTGAGCTCATTAATGAGGTTGATGATTTCCTTCTTGGATTTTTCTACATCCTCAACCTGCTCGCTCATAAATGTATATCTTTCTGAAACCTCTTTGTATTCCTCAATGGCGCCAACATTTACTGATCCTAAATTCTTGATTTTTTGCTTAAGCTCAGCCAATCTCTTGTTAGCACTGGGAATATCCTCAATCTCCTGGGCAATTTCTTCAGCTTCACGACGGGTAAGCTCATACTCCTCCCAGAGTTTTGAGATAATATTATCATACTGAGTCTGCAAATGAATTTTTCTTTCTTCCAGACGAGCAAGTTCCATAGATGCCTGCTCACGCTCTGAAAGCTTGTCTTTTTCACGCTGACGAAGTGCGTAGTTTTCTTTTTCGATTTCGTCTCGTCTTTTTGAGACAGACTCAATATCCGACTCACAATTCTTAATATTTGCAGTCAGCTCTTCGATTTCTTTATTGAGAGTTCCGATATATGCCTCAGATTCGGCACTCTTTGCAAATAACTCCTCAATCTGAGACTTAAGTTCAGCCTTGCGTTCCTCCTGACTCTCGCTCATATTGCGAGTATTGGAAATCTCAGCAGTAAGATTTTCTATATCTTTTTGCATGGTTACGATATCAAGGCGGATTTCCTGGAGTTTTTGAGAAAGCTCTTCGCGTTTTTCTTTGATTCCTGCACGGCTTCCGCTGATTTCTTCAGCTTTAGCTTCTTCTGCAGCAATCTGCTGAGAAAATGTATTAATAATTGCTTCAGCATTAATCTGTTCGTCTTTTAAAGATGTGATTCTTGCTCGGCAATTAGAAATTTCGGCATCAATGCCTTCAAGGTCTTTCACAGCCAGAGAAAGCTCATTTTCACAAGCTTTGAGTTCAGTCTCAATTCTTACAAGCTCCTGTGCAGCTACCGAAAGGTCAGCACGGGTTCCGAGAATCTCAGCCTCAATCTTTGAATAGTCGCCTTGAGCAGCCAGATATGCCTTCTTTGCGTCCTCTGCTTTGCTCATAAGCTTTGCA
This sequence comes from Oscillospiraceae bacterium, assembly GCA_015066245.1. Taxonomy (GTDB): domain Bacteria; phylum Bacillota; class Clostridia; order Oscillospirales; family Acutalibacteraceae; genus Ruminococcoides. The sequence continues at coordinate 208,311 of SVOS01000003.1, read as the reverse complement.
GCTTCAGCTTTAATATCATTGATTTCAGCAGTTCGTGAAAGCAAACCGCTGTTTTTCGCAAGCGAACCACCTGTCAAGGAGCCACCGGCGTTTACTACTTGTCCGTCAAGAGTTACAACTTTGAATTTATATCCGAATCTCTTGGCGGCAGTTACTGCACTATTGATATCCTCAAAAATAGCAATTCTGCCCAAAAGGCTTAAAAGGATACCATTATACTCTGCATCACAAGAACAAAGGTCGGATGCAATGCCGATAAAGCCGTAAGAATCATCAAGACCTTTTTCTTCAAGTTTTCTGCCCTTAATGGTATTGACAGGCAAGAAAGTAGCACGTCCTGCGTTGTCATTCTTCAGAAGAGCGATAGCTCTCTTTGCGTCCTCCTCAGTTGAAGTAACAATATTCTGCATAGCAAAGCCCAGGGCGATTTCAATGGCAACTGTGTATTGTGATGGAACAGAAATAATTCTGGATACCGGCCCTTTTATGCCTTTAAGTTCGCCTGCTTTTGCTTTTTTCATTACTGTCTTTACAGAATGATTGAAGCCTTCCATGTTCTGTTCAAGGTCCTCCAGAAGCTTAGCTCTTCGTGATTTTTCATTAGCATCGAGCATAAGTCTGTCAGCATCACTTTTAAGCTTTTCAAGGGATGCTGCTCGGGAATTAAGCTTTAAAGCAAGACCTTTTTCGGTATTTGTAAGCTGAGTAACCTTTTTCTCAGCATCCTCTACTTTAATCTTATAGGATGCAAGCATTTCTTCAAGGTCACTCTTTGCATCTGTTTTACGCTGAGAATTTTCTGAAAGACCACCGATTCGTGACTCAAGCTCAAGAATAGTGGATGCACAGGTCATACGATTAACACGAGCATCTGCCTGCTGAGCACTGAGTGATGCGATTTTTGCGGTAATCTCCTGCAGGGTATCGCTGCTACGGCTTGCGTTTACATTTGCAAGGTTAAGCTCGTCAGCAGTCTCATCATATAAATTCTGCTTGATAACAATATCCTGCTTATATTTTTCAATAAGCTCAAGCTTATCTTCAATATCCTTTTTGATATCCATTGCAAACATATTGATTTGCTCGATATCAATTTTAATTCTGTTTATATTCTCGTTATTATGTAAAATATCGTTTTTTGCAACAGAAACAGAAGCTTTCTTCTCAGAGATAAAGCCTTCATATTCCATTACAGAAGCTCTCAGTTCTTCTATCTTAGAGGCAAGGGAGCCTTTCTCAAGATACATAGAATCTGTAAGTTCAGAAATTCTTGCAATTTCTGCATCTGCTTCATCACACTGATTTCTTGCAACGATGATTTTATCTTCATGGTCCTTAATAACACCTGAGGATTTCTCAAGTGTATTAAGCCAAAGAGCTATTTCAAGACCTTTTTTCTCCTGAGAATACTCAAGAAAATGCTCGGCTTTTGTAGCCTGAGACTTAAGAGGACCGATTCTGTCCTCAAGCTCGGTAACAATATCTCTGAGGCGGATGAGGTTATCCTCGGTATGAGAGAGCTTTCTCTCAGCCTCTGTTTTACGGTATCTGTATCTTGAAATACCTGCAGCTTCTTCGAAAATCTCTCGTCTGTCTTCGCTTTTAGATGAAACAATGCTGTCTATCTTACCCTGACCGATTACAGAGTAACCATCACGGCCAAGTCCCGTATCCATAAAAAGCTCATTGATGTCCTTGAGACGCACTTGTGCCTTGTTAATAAGGTACTCGCTCTCGCCGCTTCTGAAATAACGTCTTGTTATGGAAACAACATCACCATCAAAAGGCAATGCTCTGTCGGTGTTGTCTATGTTCAGAGTAACCTCAGAGAAACCCTGACGCTTACGATTGGTAGTACCATTGAAGACAACATCCTCCATACGATTACATCTTAAAATCTTTGGAGCCTGCTCACCAAGTACCCATCTGATAGCATCACTGATATTACTCTTACCTGAACCATTAGGACCGACAACAGCAGTAATGCCTGTATTAAAATTAAGTTTTGTCTTATCGGGGAAAGTTTTGAACCCCTGAAGTTCAAGAGATTTGAGAAGCATAACTTAACCTTTCGTTATTAAAACCTGCCTATCGGCAAGAGTGTTATTCGGTAAAAATCTGGGATTGTAGCCCATATTCATAAGAGCAGATTTGTTGCTGCCCTTCTGCCCTATTGCCTTTGACAAATGGGACTTTGAAACATATATATTTATGTCGCCCTTTTCGATATTCTGCGACTTAATTTCATCAATGATCAAATCCAAAAAAATCTTAGATTCGCAAAGCTCTCTGAAAGCAGGATGAAATGCACCTGCAATCATATTCTCTCTGAGGCTATCGCTATCATGAAGACCAACTCTGATCACCTTAATATCAGCTGCCTCAAACATTAGAATAAGCTCAGAGCAAAGATTTGCGGCACTTTCGGCATCAGGCGGAAAATACTCACCTGATGAATACAAATCCGCCAAGGTTGTGTTTTTAAGCACCACAGTGGGATATATTCTTACTGTATCAGGCTTAAGTCTTATAAATTCTTCGGCGGTTTGTATGTCAGCTTCGTCACTACTTTTATAAAGACCTGTCATCATCTGAAGTCCTAATGAGAATCCAAAGTCTTTTATAAGCGAAGAGGCTGCTTTTACATCCTCAGCACTATGTCCACGATTATTGGCTCTTAAAACCTCATCATTCATAGACTGTGCCCCAAGCTCAACAGAAGTAACCTTGTACTCTTTGAGAATACTCAAAACTTCTTCATCAATAGCGTCGGGACGGGTTGAAATTCTGATACCTTTAAAGTTATCAATAAAAGGTTTTGTGCTTTCTAAAAGCAGGAGCATATACTCTTTGTCAATAGCCGTGAAGCTGCCGCCGAAAAAAGCAATCTCTGCCTTTTTAGATTTTTCTTTTAAAGAATCAAGTGCTTTTTTCAGAGTTTCCTCAACATATTCTTTGTCAGGCTGAAATACACAACCTGTTATATGGCGCTGATCGCAAAAAGAACATTTATTGGGGCATCCGTTATGTGGAACAAAAATCGCAACATTAGCCATATCAATAGCCCATTAGCTCCAGCGCCTCGCGTGCAGCCTGCTGCTCGGCTTCTTTCTTACTTCTGCCACCGCCTTTACCGATGCAGTTGGAGTTGAGCATTACTTCAACAGTAAAGTGCTTGTCGTGGTCAGGACCGCTTTCTCCCACAAGATGATACTCAATACGCTCACCGGGGTTTTTCTGAACAATTTCCTGGAGGGTAGTCTTGTAGTCCTTTACGGGTATTGATTTGATATGCTTTGTCTGGGGTTCAACAAATCTCAGGACAAACTGCTGAGCGGTTTCGTATCCGCCATCAAGATAAAGTGCAGCAATTAGTGCCTCAAATGCATCCGACACAATAGAAGGTCTGTTTGCACCGCCACCGCGTTTTTCGCCATGGCTGAGTTTGATGAACTCACCTAATCTGATTTCTTTCGCAAAGTTAAACAAAGCCTTTTCACACACCAGAGATGCACGAAGTTTAGTAAGGTTGCCTTCGGGATAATCGGGAAAATTATTATAGATGAATGTAGATACAACAAGAGAAAGAACAGAGTCACCCAAAAACTCAAGGCGTTCGTTGCATACTACGGCTTTAGAATGCTCATTTGCAAAAGAAGAATGTGTCAAAGCAGTCTCTAAAAGCTCTCTATTATTAAATTCATAACCGATAATCTTTTCAAGCTCAGTCATTTTTTACAACCTCGTCAACAGTTTTCATATTCTTAAGAGTTGAAGCTATTTCTTCAACAACATTATTCTCTACATAGTCTTTTACAAGCTTTAAAGCACTATAGATAGCTCTTGCATCGGAATTACCATGCGCTTTAAACACAGGCTTTGCACAACCAAGCACAGGTGCACCGCCAACCTCAGAAGGATTCATCGTATCCTTAAGGGCTTTTACGTCATTTATAACCATAGAAGCAGCAATTTTATTCTTAAGGTTCTTAGTGAAAATACCCTTGATTTTCTTCATAAGAGCCATTGCAGTACCTTCGTAAGTCTTAAGAAGAATATTACCTGAGAAGCCGTCGCAAACAACAACATCACAGAAATCGCCATTCATAAATGTACCTTCTACGTTACCTACGAAGTTAACAGGTGCTTTTTTAAGGAGCTCATACGCCTCATGCTGCAAGTCGGAGCCCTTATGCTCTTCTGTACCTACATTAAGAAGACCAACTCTGGGATTTTCTACTCCCAGTACCTTATTCATATAGATAGAGCCCATAATACCGAACTGACAGAGCATCTCAGGTCTGCACTGAAGATTAGCACCGCTATCCATAAGGAGTGCTTTGCCTCCCAAAGTTGGAATTACAGGTGAGAAACCAGGGCGGCTGATGCCTTTGATACGCTTAACAATAAGAGTAGCACCTGCACAAACAGCACCACTGTTGCCTGCACTGAGAAAGCCGTCGCCTTTTCCCTCGGCTAATGCTCTGAGGCCAACTGCCATTGATGTATTTTTACCTTTACGGGTAACATCTGTACCTGCAGCATCAGTAGCTATAACCTCGTCAGCGTGGATAATTGTAAAATTTTCGGGGTCTATATTGTTATCAGCGCAAACTTTACGGATTATGTCTTCTTTGCCAACAAGAGTTATGTCCAAGGAAAGCTCTTTTCTTGCCTCTTCAGCACCTTTAATAATTTCAACGGGAGCATTGTCTCCGCCAAATGCGTCAACTATGATATTCATTAAATCACGTCGCTTTCAGTAATAAATTGTTTTAAATCAATAAGTGCACGCTCTGCATATTTCTCTGCTCTTAGCTTTTTATCGCGAGGACGATTTTTAAGCTCAGGTAAAATGCCAAGATTTGCACCCATAGGTTGGAATTTCTCCACGGTTTCGTCGGTGATAAAGTTAAGTAATGCACCTATTTCTGTGGTAACAGGAAGAATTGCACTTTCTTTTGAAAGTAGTTTATTGGCAGCGTTGATGCCTGCAATTATTCCGGATGATGCCGATTCCATATAACCCTCAACACCTGTAAGCTGACCAGCAAAGAAAAGTGTATCCCTGCATTTAGCCGACAAGTTTTTGTTAAGAACTCTGGGACTATCTATAAAAGTATTACGATGCATAACACCATATCTGACAAAATCTGCATTTTTAAGTGCAGGAATCAGTCCGAAAACACGCTTTTGCTCGCCGAATTTCAGATTTGTCTGAAAACCTACAAGATTATACATAGTACCATCTGCGTTTTCTTTTCTCAGCTGAAGGCAAGCCCAGGGACGATGACCTGTACGGGGATCACGAAGACCAACCGGCTTCATGGGACCAAATCGGATAGTATCCTCACCCCTGCCGGCCATAACCTCAATGGGCATACATCCTTCGTACACCTTTGGATTATAAACATCAAAATCGTGTAAAGGTGCTCGCTCAGCGTTAACAAGAGCATTATAGAAAATTTCGTACTCTTCTTTGTTAAGAGGACAGTTGATATAGTCATCATCGCCGCCTTTGTCATATCTTGACGCAGCAAAAGAGCAACTATCGTCAATACTCTCTCTCGTAACAATCGGTGCAGCGGCATCGAAGAAAGAAAGCCCCTCACCCAAAAGTGCCGAAATACTCTTTGAAAGTGCATCCGATGTCAGCGGACCTGTGGCAATTACAGTAACCGCATCTGTAGGAATCTCGGTTATTTCTTCTGAAATAACCGTAATATCCGAGTTTGAACGTATTGCATCAGTGACAGCTTCAGCGAACAAGGTTCTGTCTACTGCCAGAGCTCCTCCAGCAGGCACACGACACTTATCGGCACACTTCATCAGTAACGAATCAAGCTCGCGCATCTCCTGCTTAAGAAGTCCTGCAGCTGATGCAACTCGGTCAGCCTTGAAAGAATTGGAGCATACAAGCTCCGCAAACAAATCAGTATGATGTGCAGGTGACTTTTTATGAGGTTTCATTTCGTAAAGTCGGACTTTGATTCCACGTTTTGTAATCTGATAAGCAGCCTCACAACCGGCAAGTCCTGCACCAATAACGTTTATATACATTACTTTTTCTCGTATACGCAACCCTCTTTATTACAATAGAGAGTCTCTTTCTTTCCTTTTTTCTTAAAGAGAATTGAACCGCACTGAGGACATTTTTCGTTGGTAGGCTCACTCCAGGACATAAAGTTACACTTTGGGAATGATGAACAACCATAGAAAATTTTGCCCTTTTTTGTGCGTCTGATAATAATATCACTGCCACAATCGGGACAGTTAACGCCAACCTTTTCGGTATATGGAATAATGTTTTTGCATTCAGGCCAGCCTGGGCATGCGATAAATTTGCCGAATCTGCCAACTTTCACAACCATAAGCTTACCACACTTATCGCAAACTATATCTGTCTGATCTTCTTTAAGCTGGATCTTGACACCTTCCATATCAGCCTTTGCTTTTTTGAGATTTTTCTCAAAATCAGTGTAGAACTGACTAAGCAAAGCAACCCACTCAACATCACCGTTTTCAACGGTATCAAGGTCCTGCTCCATCTGAGCTGTAAACTTGACATTTACGATTTTGGGAAATCTCTCCTTCATCAGGTTTGCCAGTGCTTCGCCCAGCTCTGTAGGATGAAGAGATTTACCCTCACGCTTAACATATTCTCTGCTTACAATAGTTGTAATTGTAGCCGCATAAGTAGAAGGTCTACCGATGCCGTATTCTTCCAGAGCTTTAATAAGAGAAGCTTCTGTAAAACGTGCAGGCGGCTGAGTAAAATGCTGATTAGGTATGATTTCCTTAGCCTTTAAGGGCATACCACTCTCTAACATCGGCAATTCACTGGCCTTTGCTTCAGCTTCGTCTTTAGACTCAACATAAAGCACTGTAAAACCATCAAAATCCACGCGATAACCTGATGCTTTGAAAAGATATTTATCAGCTTTGATATCTACCTGAGTTGTCTTCTGGATACAATCTGCCATCTGTGATGCAAGAAATCGCTCCCAAATAAGCTTGTAGAGCTTATACTGGTCAGAAGTAAGGTTAGATTTGATTTTGTCAGGTGTAAGTGCTACAGAAGTAGGTCTGATTGCCTCATGACCATCCTGAGCGTTATTACGTGATTTGAAAAATCTCGGCTTAGCAGGAAGATATGCCTTGCCGTATTTGTTATTAATGTAGTCTGCTGCTTCTCGCATAGCGTCAGCAGATACTCTCAGTGAGTCTGTTCTCATATATGTGATGAGACCTGTTGCACCGATATCGTCAATATCCACACCTTCGTACAGTTCCTGAGCAACACGCATGGTACGTCTTGACTGGAAACTGAGCTTACGAGAAGCCTCCTGCTGCAAAGTAGAAGTTATAAAAGGTGGTACAGGAGATTTTTTGCGAGTACCATTCTTAACCTTTGAAACAACAAACTCTTTTCCATCAAGGTAGTTGAGGATTTTGTCTGCTTCTTCCTTTGTTTTTATCTCTATTTTGCCTTTTTCGTCACCATAAAACGATGCAGAAAAAGCTTTACGAGCACCTTTGGGAATAAATTTAGCATCAATGCTCCAATATTCCTCAGGCACAAATCCTCTGATTTCATTCTCTCGATCAACAATAATACGAACTGCCACAGACTGAACTCGTCCTGCAGAAAGTCCACGACGAATTTTCTGAGAAACAAAGGGACTTAACTTGTAACCAACCAGTCGGTCAAGAATACGTCTTGCCTGCTGAGCATTTACAAGGTCGATATTAACAGCTCTGGGATTATCCATACCGTTTCTTACACCTGTCTGTGTAATCTCGTTAAACTCCACACGATTAGTGTCCTTCATATCGAGATTGAGGATATATGCAAGATGCCATGAGATAGCTTCACCTTCGCGATCAGGGTCAGTTGCAAGATATACTTTATCGCTTTTTTGAGCAAGCTTCTTAAGCTCGTCAACAAGTTTTTCCTTGCCTTTGATTATTTCATATTTTGGTGCAAAATCCTTCTTAACATCAACGCTGAGTCTTGCAGAAGGCAGGTCACGAACATGGCCCATAGATGCTACCACTTCAAAATCTTTGCCAAGATACTTTTTAATTGTTTTTGCCTTTGCAGGAGACTCAACAATTACTAAATTTGACATATATACATATACCTCCGATTTATTTTAGGGCATAAAATCTGCCGTTTGTGTTCTCAATCAAATCCTTAAGTTCTAATGATGATACTATTCTAATTACCACATGTGGCGGTAAAGAAGTTCTGTCTGTAATCACATCTATATGGACAGGATCGTTACCGATGGCATAATATACGCTTTTTTCGTCATCGGTTAAGTTAATATCCGGTTTATGAACAGGCACAGGCTTGTTTACAGAATGTGCGTTAATATCTTTGTTTTTAGAAGGAACAGAAGCGACAGAGTTACTATCATTAGCTAATTCTTCATAAACTCCCTCATCGACAACACCCTTATAAAACTCAACGACATCTTGCCAGCAAGTCACAGGTACAGCACCTTCTTTGATAAGAAGATTAGAGCCTGCAGAATACGGAGAGTCAACATTACCCATAACTGCAAAAACATCCTTGCCTTGCTTAAGGGCAAAATCTACAGTTATCATTGAGCCGCTTTTAATTGGAGCCTCTACCACAACTACACCATCAGAAAGCGCAGATATAATTCTGTTACGTTGCGGGAAATTATGAGAAGAAGACGGGTGTCCCGGCGGATATTCAGAAACCAACGCACCTGTTTTCTCTACTGCATCTCTCAAATCCTTATTTTCCATAAGGTAGTTATAATCTATACCACAACCTAAGACGCATATGGCCGTACCCTTTGCTTGCAATACGCCCTTATGTGCAGCACAATCTATACCCAAAGCACCACCGCTGATAACAGCAAATCCGCTTTTGGAGAGATTTATACCTAAATTCATTGCAGTCTTGATGCCGTAAACAGTAGCTTTGCGAGTTCCTACTATGGCAACAGAATTAATACTGTCAAAATCCGGCAATTCACCGCTTACATATATAACAGCAGGAGCATCGGGAATCTGTCTGAGTCTGTCGGGATATTCAGACATAGAAATATCATAAACTTTGAAGTTTAATTCTTCAGAACGTCTGAGAATAGCCTCTGATGCAGATAAATCTGTTTTCAGCAGTTTATCAATCTCATGCTCTGTAAATACTCCGCAAAGCCTCAGCTCTTGTTCAGAGCCTTCATATAGCTTTGAAATATCGGAATAGAGCTTGTGAATATATCTGACCTTTGTGCTGCAAAAGCCAATTCCAAGTGTGAGCCATATATAATAAAGAGTAGATTTTTTCATCTAACCATTTCCCACATAATTATTCCCGCAGCCGCTGCTGCATTAAGTGATTCGGCGTTGCCCCTCATAGGTATTGTTACCGCATAAGTGCAAGCCTTAACCAAATCATCAGTTAGTCCGTTACCCTCGTTGCCGATGCAAACCAGAGAGTTTTCATTGTAATCGAAATCGGTGATACTGATACCGTTTCGGACAACTGCTGCGTAAGATATGCCACCGTTATTGAAATCCTTTACAAAACCGCATTCGTCATCACAAATGATAAATGGAACACGGAAAATCGCACCCATACTGGCTCTGCAAACCTTTGGGCTATAAATATCACAACAATCTTTTGTAAGAATAACGCCCGAAAAACCCAGTGCATCGGCTGATCTTAAAACAGCGCCGAGATTACTGGGGTCCTGCATATTCTGCAAAAGTACATACTTATTGTTTATTTTATCAAATTGGGGCTTATTGTCAAGTGCTTTTACAACACAAATCACACCCTGTGGTGTTTTTGTGTCACTGATGGCACTAAATATACTTGATGGTACTATATATGAATAATCAGCATAATTTTCTAGTTCAGCTACAGAGTCAGCATGTTTCTGCAAAGCTTCCTCTGTACATATAAATGCTTCTACAGAAGCACCGCTACGGATTGCATCCGTACAAAGTCTGAGACCTTCTACAACGAATAAACCTTGTTCTTTTCTATACTTTGCCTTAGAAATAAGTTTAATTATATTTTTGATTAATTTATTGTCTTTTGAGGTAATACTGAGCATAATTCACCTACACGAAATATGCGCCCGACATAAAATCGGGCGCACTTTTAGCTTTTTTATTTAGTAACTTTCTCAACGAGCTGTGTAAATGCTGCGGGATCTGCAATAGCAATCTCGGAAAGCATTTTACGGTTGAGAGTGATGTTAGCCTTCTTGAGGCCGTTCATAAATGTTGAATAGTTTGTGCCGTTAGCTCTGCAAGCAGCGCTGATACGAGTAATCCAAAGACGACGGAAATCTCTCTTTCTCTGCTTTCTGCCAATGTAAGCATAGTTGCCGGACTTCATAACAGCCTGCTTAGCCATCTTGAAGTGTCTGGACTTAGCACCATAGTAGCCCTTAGCGAGCTTTAATACTTTATTTCTTCTTTTGCGAGTAGCCATCGCGCCTTTAACTCTAGCCATTGTATTTTACCTCCAGGTTTCTTTTGTGATTATTTGTAAGGAATCAGACGCTTCATCTGCTTTGTGTTTGTTGCATCTGCAACAGCTGTCTGACGAAGAACTCTCTTACGCTTTGTTGTCTTCTTGTTAAGAATGTGTCTCTTGTTAGCGTGAGCGCGGATTACTTTACCGTTCTTGGAAACCTTAAAGCGCTTTTTAGCACCGCTGTGTGATTTGATTTTGGGCATGATTTTATCCTCCTGTTAATTCTTACTTTACTGGTTTGGGAGCAAGGAACATCAGCATATTGCGACCTTCAAGCTTTGCGGGTTTCTCAACATTAGAAACCTCTGCACAATCATTGGCAAAACGCTCCATAAGGTCGTAACCGAACTGTGAATGGCCCATCTCTCTGCCTCTGAATCTGATAGAAACCTTAACTTTGTCGCCTTTTGATAAAAACTTAATGGCGGCATTTTTCTTAGTGTCGAAATCATGAGTATCAATCTTAAGAGAAAGCTGAACTTCCTTGATATTGATAACCTTCTGATTCTTCTTGGCTTCTTTTTCTTTCTTTGCCTGCTCGAAACGATACTTGCCATAATCCATAATTTTACCAACGGGTGGCTTTGCCTGTGCGGCAATAAGTACCAAGTCAAGATTCTGGTCAAATGCGAGCTTGAGAGCTGCCTCGCTTGTCATAATACCAAGCTGAGCACCATCTGTACCGATTACTCTGAGCTCGTCGCAACGAATTTTCTCGTTGATGAGAACTTCCTGTTTGCTAATGTTAAAGCACCTCCAGTTTTGATAAAAAGAAAGCGGACAGTATACACTGTCCGCACAATAATACAAGGAAATAGTATAAATCCTGTAATATTGACCCGTGCAGACAGCACCCCACAGGTGAAAGCTATTCGCTTTACTTTATTATTACTTGAGTATAATACTATAACAGAACTGAAAAGTCAATAGGTTTAGCAAAAAAATTATGAAACCACCTATAAATTTCAGTTTCTTCAATTAAATATATCATGACATTTTATTTTTGTAAAGTCATAGCAAATGATTTATTGAAATATATAATAATTTATGGTAGAATAAAAAAATGGAGTGATTATTATGAATTATCAATATAACTATTCTGTTGCAGAACCTATACCCCTGACTGAAGAGCAACTAAAGGAGCAACAGAAAAAAATTGAGCACAGAGAGCTTAGAAACAAGTGTATCTCGACAGGGCTATTGTGTCTGATTTCTTTTTTTGCACTGTATGCATCTGCGATATTCTTTGTAAGCTTTGTCTCAAGTACTCTTGCAGGCACACCTTTCATGAAAGACTCTGACTATACACTTATTCCTGACATGCTTGTTAACTCGATATCTTCATTGTTGGGCTTTGGAGTAGTTGGTGTTATCTTTGCAAAAATCACTAAGACAGATTTTACTCAGGTCTTCCCGCACAGAAAGACATCGTTCAAAAAGACTTCTGCAGTAGTAATCATCGGCTTTGTAGTTTGTATTTGTGCAAATTATATTGCTCAGATATTTATTACTGATTTTAATTTATTTGGTATCGACCCTACTTACAGTCTCGGCTCAACCGGCAGCACTAGTATAATCGAGCATATTGTATACATTCTTTCCGTAGCTTTTGTACCTGCAGTAACCGAAGAGCTTGTTTACAGGGGTTTGATCTTAGGAAGGCTCAGAAAGTTTGGCGATGGTTTTGCATTGGTAGTTTCTGCCTTTTTATTTGGCATAATGCACGGTAATTTTGTTCAGGCACCTTTTGCGTTTGTTGTAGGTCTTGCAGCAGGCTGGGCATTAATTTACACAGGCTCCATAATTCCATCAATGCTTATCCACGGCTTCAATAACCTTATGTCTGTTATAGGCGATATAGCCTATGAAAACTGCGGTAAAATCGGACTTACTGAAAATGTTATAGACATTATATATCTCAGCGTTTATCTTATTATGTTTGCTTTTGCGATAATACTTGTATGTAAGCTTTCAAAACGTGACAAAAATTTGTTTGTTTTCAAAAAGTATGAAGGACTCTTAGACTTTAAGGCAAGAATCAGAATATTTGCTACCTCAGCAACTATCATCATTTTCACTGTGCTTTGTCTTTTCGAATGTCTTATGATGCTGAATATTATTACCTGATATGGACAGATATGATTTTATGGCTCTGGCTTTAAATGAAGCCGCAATGTGCTTAGAAACCGACGATGTACCGGTAGGTGCAGTTATAGTTAAAGAAGGGAAAATAATATCAACCGGCAGAAACCTCAAAGAGAAAGAAAATAACGGTGTTCTTCATGCCGAGATTGTTGCAATAACCAACGCTAATCAGAATCTGGGCACAACGAATTTGTCGGGATGCGAATTATATGTTACTCTTGAGCCTTGCCCAATGTGTGCAGGTGCAATTATTAATTCAAAAATAGACAAAGTGGTTTTCGGAGCATTTGACCTTAAAAATGGTGCCTGCGGCAGCGTTACCAATCTGTTTTCACTCCCCTTTACCCATAAGCCCCAGTGTTTTGGCGGAATAATGGAAGATGAATGCGGAAAAATATTAACAGATTTTTTTAAATCAATAAGAAAATAAAAGACATCCTGCAGACTTATCTGCAGGATGTCTTTTTACGCATACTTATATATTTCTCGATAGGAATAATAAGCGGAGGTGAAATATTTGCAGGGATACAATTTATATCAAAAAACTTAATTTCACTTGCTTCCGAAGTACTCAGCAGCAACTCACCGTGAAACTCGCGGCAAATATAAACAATGTCAATATTATGCACCTCATCACCATTCGGGTATGTATATCGGTTATCTTCTCCTGAAAATACGGAAAATAATTCTAAGTTATCAGCCAGAAGTCCCGTTTCTTCAAAAAGCTCGCGACAAGCAGCATCCTCTACCTTTTCTCCTAATTCTACTGCTCCACCTGCATAGCCCCAGCAACCGTTATCTGTTCGCTTAATCAGGAGAATCTGCCCTTTATCATTCTCTACTATGACGCCTGCTCCGCATTGCAGTAAGGGTTGATGTCCAACAAAGGAGCGTAACCACATTATATAATCGCTCATAAATTCACCTCGGAATATGAAAAAAAGCACCTGCATAAAAGCAGGTGCTTGTGGCGCAGAGAAAGGGATTCGAACCCTTGGTACGGTTTTAGCCGTACACACGATTTCCAATCGTGCTCCTTCGGCCAGCTCGGACATCTCTGCGTTTGACAACGTCAACTATTATATAGCAACTAAATAAAAAAATCAAGTCTTTTTTTCATTTTTTTGAAATTTTTATTATTTTGTCAAGTGTAAAGAATTTTAAAGAAATCCTCATAGCAGTCAATCTCATAATCACAAAGCGGACTTCGGGTCATTTCACCGTTTCTTGAATATCTGCAGGTTACTATACTCGCATTCCTTCCGCCCTGCATATCTGAAGTAAGAGAATCGCCAAGAACAATATACTTCGACCTGTCGCAATCGCCTATATCATCAATGCAGAAATCGAAAAATTCTTTTTTGGGTTTTGAAAACCCAATAGCCTCAGAAATATATAATTTTTTTATAAAAGGCTTAATGGTACTTGCATTAAACCGCCCTGTCTGAGATGCAACAAGTCCGTTTGTTATTATGTAAACATTGCAGATTTTACTTAGATTTTCTAAAAATTCATAAGCACCGGGAATTAAAAAACCGCATTTGCCAAGATTCGGCGCATATCGGTCATTAAACTCCTTTGAATCAAGCTCAATCCCCATATACTCAAACCACATATCAAAACGCTTCACCTTGAGCGTTTCGCGGCTTATAGTACCTTTTTCAAGCTCTTTCCAACATTTAAGATTAATATCGCTATAAACTTTGAAATCGTCGTCAGAGCAATTCTTACCAAATGAATTCAAGGTCATATTAAAAGCGGTATACTCGGCTTTTTGAAAATCAAAAATCGTTTCGTCGGCATCAACAAGAACGATCTCAAATTTCGGCTTATGCAAAGGGGTTCATCTCCTTGTCGAACACGCCGACTCTGGTAATATCATAGTAAACATCGGACTTCACGTAGCTTTCGAGGGCATTGATAAGAAGCTGGATATTTACGTTATTTGTACTTCCTGCAGGGAGTGTTACAGCGATATTAAGAGAATCATCAGTGTTCACAATCTCTATAAGCTTCAAGTATTCAGATACGTTAACGTCCTTAATTCCCGATTTTGTCTTCTTTGGAACAAGAAACTCATCTAAAATCATAAGCTCGCACAGTTCATTTTTAAGTTCTATTGCGCTTAATACATCTGATTGAAGCTTCGCGGTGAATTTTGCAAAAGCAATATCTCCCGGTTTCATTCTGCATTCAGTTGCAGCGTATACTCTGATACCCTCAGGAAGATACATATTCATAACCTCTGAAACCTTTGTAAGGTCAAAGTTTTCATCCAAAAAACGTACATCCATACATTCACTCTCGCCTCTGAATCCTAAAGACAAAGGAAGAGGAAAAGTAATAAAGGGATGAGGATTAAAACCCTCGGTGTACCAGATAGGAAGTTTGGCTCTGAAAACAGTTCTCAGCATCACACGGTTAAGGTCAAGGTGAGAAATAAATCTGCACTCTTTGTCTTTTTTAAACCATATTCTTACATTTTTCATAGCAAACACCTCCTTTGTATTTTGCAGCACCGCATGCAGAGCATTTTTCTCTGCAATTAGGTGTGGTTACGCTTTCATAAGCCTTTAAACACTCGGATTTCAAAAAGCTCTTATTTACACCATAGTCTATGAAATCCCAGGGAAGAATCTCATCAAAGCTACGCTTACGAGAAGTATAGAATGTGGGGTCTATTTCGCACTCCTCGAAAAGCTCAAACCATTTATCAATTGAAAAACAGTCATTCCATCCATCAAAGTGAAAACCCTTTTCGCAGGCCTTCAGCATTACCTTACAAAGTTTTCTGTCGCCTCGTGCAAAAACGCCCTCAAGGAAGGTAGTCGCAGCATCATGGTAATTAAAAGTAATCTTCTTTGTCTTAATCGCGTTCTTTACAACCATTTGCTTTCTTTTAATTTCAGGGATGTCATCCTGAGCTTCCCACTGGAAAGGTGTGAAAGGCTTTGGAATAAAGGATGATGCCGAGCAAGTTACATTTACTCCCCTGCCCTTTGCGCGATTTTCGCATCTGTAGAAAGTATTGACAACGGCTTGTCCTAAGTTTGCGATACCCTCTAAGTCCTCATCAGTTTCTGTAGGCAATCCCGTCATAAAATAAAGCTTGATATTGGTCCAGCCGCCATTAAAAGCAGTTTTGCATGTCTCCAGCAGCTCATCTTCGCGGACGTTTTTGTTGATTGCATCACGAAGTCTTTGGGTACCTGCTTCAGGAGCAAAAGTAAGTCCCGATTTACGGACGGTTTTAATTTTGCTCATAATTTCATCAGTAAAGCCATCAACACGAAGGGATGGCAAAGAAAGGCTGACTTTCTCTTCGTCTGTCCACTCAGTAAGTTTAGTAAGCAATGGTACAATCTGAGAATAATCGCTGGACGAAAGAGATGTCAAAGATACTTCATCATAACCCGTATTCTTACAAAGTTTATAGCACTGGTCGCTTATGGTGTCTATGGATTTTTCTCTGACAGGGCGGTTCATAAATCCTGCCTGGCAGAAACGGCATCCGCGGATACACCCTCTGAAAATCTCAGAAACCGCTCTGTCGTGAACGATTTCAACATTGGGAACAACAAATGAATCAGGAAAGTAAGATTTATCCATATCCATAATAATACGTTTGCTGATTTTTTCAGGTGCTCCGTGCTTTGCTGTAAAACTCTTGATGGTGCCGTCATCATTATATTCAACATCATAGAGCGCAGGTACATACACGCCTTCAATCTGAGCAGCTTTTATCAAAAACTCCTGCTTGGATTCGTTGTTCTTTCTGCACTCTCTGAAAAGCTCCATTACCTCAAGGTCTACTTCTTCACCTTCGCCAATAAAGAAAATATCGACAAAATCAGCTAAAGGCTCAGGGTTAGATGCACAAGCTCCGCCAGCCACAACAATGTTTTTGAGCTGGTTTCTATCTTTTGACAATACGGGAACATTTCCCATTTTAAGCATGTTGAGAACATTTGTGTAGGAAAGCTCATACTGAAGAGTAAAGCCGATAAAATCAAACTCGGATAACGGGTCACCACTCTCAAGTGCATAAAGAGGGATGTTGTGTTTTATCATCTGCTCTTCCATATCAATCCATGGAGCAAAAACACGCTCGCACCAGATATAAGGAACAGAATTGAAGAGGCTGTAGAGAATCTTCATGCCAAGATGAGACATGCCAACTTCGTAGGTGTCAGGAAAACAAAATGCAAATCTTAAATCTACCTGAGATTTTTCTTTAACAACTGCATTAAGCTCTCCGCCGGTATATTTGCCGGGTTTTTGAACCTTTAATAATACTTTTTCAACTTCCTTAGGATACATTATGATAACTCCTTTGAAATTATTGTATAGACTAAATACAGAACTGCAAATAACAGGGAAAAATTAAACTCTGCCTGTAATACAAATAGCAATCCTAAAACTGCAATAGGTACCAAAAAAACTATTGAAACAAGATTTAATATTCTTTCTGTTGTTTTATAAGAACATTGCTTACTAAGTATAATGCTCAGTATCTGACCGCCATCAAGATACCGTACGGGTAAAGCATTGAAAACTCCTATGCATAAATTAACTCTGAGTAATTGTAAAAAGACATCAGAGTTAAGAAGAAGTTTAAGCAAACCAAAAACAACACATAAAATAAGATTAAGTCCAACTCCCGATAAAGATACTATAATATCTTCTCTCATACTTAATCTGCTGCAATCAGAAATGATTTTAATATCTCCAAGATTTACAGAAACACATTTGATTTTTACTTTAAAAATATGCATAGCAAGAATATGCCCTAACTCATGAAACACAGAGGATATCAGGCACCACAACAAGTTACCCCCGTGGTCAAATACAAGTGCCAGAGCAAAAAATGCAACTGCAGGAAAAGAAACACAAAATCTGATTTTATTAATCTGAAACTTCATCGGTTGTCGCAGTGCTTAACACAAGATTCCGGTTATCTGAATTACCGCTGTAGATCAAGGATTCAGACATCAATTCGCTATATTTGTTCATAACAATATCAAACACGTCGATGCTAAGAAATTTAAGCGTAAACAAAAATAACAATACGCATAAAACCGCAACAATCTGAAAAGTAAGCACAGGATGCCTGTGTCTTTTCTTTTCTGCGTGAGATTCTATCTTTTCAGTTTCCTCGGTTTCTTTAAAGACAGGTGCAGACAACGCCTGCCACTGATTATCGTTTATTGGCTCTTGAAGACTTGAATTTTCCATGAAATCACCCGCTTATTTATATGCGGACAAATCCTCACTATTGCCTAATTTTGAAAAATCCTTTTTATTAAGCTCAATAAAGAATACAATCGCAACAACAAGTGCAACAAACTCAGCTATAGGAAATGCAAACCACATAAGATTGATTTCTATACGCGAAAAGATGAATGCCAGCGGCAGAATCATAATAACTTGTCTGAGCAAAGACATAAGAAGACTTCTGACACCTTTACCTACAGATTGGAACAAAGCAGTGAAAACCACACCAATAGATGCAGGCAAGAAACAAAGGCTGATTCGTCTTAATGCAACAATACCGATATCAATATAATCAGGCTCAAGACCAAAAAGGTTAAGAAGTAACTCGGGCACTGTATGGAAAACAATAGTACCGCAAAGCATAATTATTGCGGCAATAATAACGGCATACTTAAGGGTTTTCATCAGACGCACTTTAATCTTTGCGCCATAGTTATAGCCCATAATCGGAGATATACCCTGGTTAAGTCCGAAGACGGGCATAAATACAAAACTTTGGATTTTATAATAAACTCCGTACACTGTTTGTGCGGCAGTAGAAACATCAGCACCATAAGCCCCAGAGGTTTTTATGATTATGTTTATAAGTGCTACCGTAAGAGAGCCTACCGCCTGCATAACAATGCCCGAAAGTCCGACTTTATAGATGTCTTTGATTACCTCCATCTTAAGTTTAAAACCTTTGAAGGATATTTTAATACCTGTATTTTTCTTTAGAAGAACAAAAATCAAGAAGAACATCGCTATCCACTGACCTGCAACTGTAGCAACTGCAGCACCTCTGACTCCTAATTCGGGGAAAAATCCTACTCCGAAAATAAGCAACCAGTCCAGAACAATATTAGTAACTGCACCAATTATATGCGAAACCATAGGCAACAACATATTACCTGTTGCCTGAATGGATTTTTCAAGCATAACCTGAACAAACGAGCCTAAAGAGAATACAAGAGCAATAGTAAGATACTCGGTTCCGTATGTAACAATCTGTTCGCTGCCACTATTTAAAAGTTTCATAAAAGGGGCTGAGAAGAATATTCCGATCAGAGCAAAGAAAGCCCATGTAACAACAGCTAACAAAACACCATGAGTAGCAGCGTATTCTGCGTCTTTACGTCGTCCTTCACCCAGACGTCTTGCAATAACAGAGTTGACACCAACACCTGTACCCACTGCAAATGCAACAAGCAACAACTGCATAGGATAAGCAAGGGATACCGCCGTTAGTGCATCCGAGTTTCCACCATACGCTCCTAAGAACATACTGTCAACAACATTATATAACGCCTGAATCAACATAGAAAACATAGCCGGCAGACTCATTTTAAATATAAGACCTAAAACAGGGGCAGATCCCATTCTTTCGGTGTTTTTACTTGAAGAACTACTCATTTTTGAACCTCCTTTTTCTGCTTACATCAACAAGGCATAAAACCATAAATACTAATAGTGCACCAATAACTCCACCGCTGATATCAATAAACATATCTTCAATCTGAAAGGCTCTGCCGTCAGAAAACAACTGAATACACTCATCAATCAACGCTACAGAAGCTACAGTAATCACAGAAAAAATCATATTTTTTCTCTTGTGTCTGAGAAAGCTTTGAAAACTAAGGGATGAAAGAACACCTAACAATCCGAACTCACCAAAATGTGCCAAAGTACGAACTATGTTCTGGTTTAATACAGGACCTATCCCCAAAAACTCAAATATGTTATTGAGTAAAGCAAGCACTCTGCCGGAAGACTCTGATGATTCTTTTGCAGGTTTTATTGAATTATAAAAGATAAACGCTATAAGCAGCACAGTACATACCGTTGTAAGCACTCTAAAAAACAATGTCTTTTTGTCAAATTTCATATAATCACCCATTTTAAGTATATTTTATCTATTTTAGTCAAAGATGTCAATTTTAATGTTGTAAAAAGAAAAGAATTATTATATAATATTTAAGATATATTTTTCATCTATGAGGTGTTATATGTTTAGCAGATTAAAAACCTTGGCTATTGCTGCAAGTGCTACTGCAGACGAAAACGCAGGACTTACAGAATCTTTAGTTAACAGCATAGTTGGTATGCTTGGCGGTATACCTTCTGAGCTTATAGTTTTCATAATTTCTCTTTTCCCTATTCTTGAATGCCGTGGCGGTATGATTGCTGCAAGTTTACTGGGTGTGGATTACTGGCTTGCTGCAATTATCAGTGTTGTTGGAAATCTTCTGCCTATTCCCTTTATCTTTTTATTTATCGAAAAGATTTTCAACCTCTTAAAGAAGACAAAGCGCTTAGGCAAACTGGTTACAAAAATAGAAAACAAAGCAATGAGCAAATCTGAAAAAGTTACAAAATACAAGAGATGGGGACTTCTGCTATTTGTTGGCATTCCTCTTCCCGGTACAGGTGCGTGGACAGGTGCTCTTATTGCTGTACTTTTAAAGCTTAATCTTAAGGATTCTGTAATCAGTATTCTGTTAGGCGTTGTTCTTGCATTGGCAATTATGTCTTTCATTACTTACGGAATCCCGTGGATTCTGATAAATTGGGACAATTTTAATATTACCATATTTTTTAGGTGTTATAATGGCTGAACATTTTGATATCGCAGTAATCGGCGGCGGTGCAGGTGGACTTTTCTTCACAGCTCTTGCTGCAAAAATGCATAAAGAACTCAGATTTACAGTTATTGAAAAGAATCCCAGAGTCGGCAAAAAGCTTCTTGTAACAGGTAACGGAAGATGCAACCTGACAAACATATATACAAGCGTATCTGACTATCACGGAAGCTTTTCACCCTATATAAAAACAATTCTTGATATTTGTCCCCCTCAAAAGATTCTGGATTTATTCCTTGAGATGGGGCTTGTTACGAGAGCTGATGATTTTGGCAGAGTATACCCGAAATCCAACCAGGCAAGCTCCGTGCTGGATGTACTGAGGTTCAACTGCGAAAAAGATAACGTAAGCTTTTTCTGTGATAATAAGGTTGAAAAAATCGAAAAGAGAAGCAACTCTTTTGCTATTTCAACCGACAAATCAAGCTTTACTGCCCAAAGAGTAATCTTTGCAACCGGCGGTGCGGCAGCACCAAAAGCAGGCGGTGACAAATCGGGATATGAAATTCTGAAAAAACTGGGTCACAAAATCATCACCCCCTCACCCTCTCTTTGTCCAATTATGGTAAAATCCGATTATCTTAAATCACTCAAAGGTATCAGAGTACAGGGAGAAGTTTTGCTTTTAGAAAACGGAAAAACCATCAGCAACGAAATTGGTGAAATTCAATTTACGGAGAATGCTTTATCAGGAATTTGTGTTTTCAATCTTTCACAATACATAGAAAGCAAACAAAAATACACCCTCAGAGTCAAAATGATGCCTGAAAATGAATATAACGAAATCGTCAGTGTTTTACTTAATAACCGCAGAGTATTCGCTACACTTGAGGCTGAAAACCTGATGACGGGAATATTTCACAAACGGATAGCTCAAGCACTTATGAAAGCAACAGGAATAAACCTAAACAAAAAGGTTGAAGAGATTTCTGAACGCGAAATCAAAACACTGGCAAAAGTTATCAACAACTTCGATTTTGAAGTAATCGGACCTTCTGACTTTGGCAACGCACAAGTTACCAAAGGAGGGGTATCGGGTTTAGAGGTAAACCCAGATACAATGGAAAGCAAGATAGTTAAAGGTCTATATATTATTGGAGAAGCCCTCGATTGTAACGGCGATTGTGGAGGTTACAACCTTCAATTTGCTTTTGCAACGGGATATTTGGCGACGTTAAGCTTATGATTAAAGTTAAGAATTTAAAACTGCCTGTAAACTTTAAATATGAAGATATACTCTTTGCTTTATGTAAGAATCTCAAATTAAAAGAACAGCAAATCGAGAGCATTAAGCTTTACAAGGCAAGCATAGATGCAAGAAAAAAAGATAATATTTTTTATAATGCCACCGTTACTGCTACCCTCAGAACCGATGAACAAAGAATTATCAACAAATTCAGCAACACTGAGCTCTATACGCCATATCGTTACGAATTTACAGCAACAAAAGAGCTCAAAACCCGTCCTGTCGTTGTTGGTAGCGGTCCCGCAGGACTGTTTGCGGCTTATATCCTTGCTATAAACGGTACAAAACCTATTGTTATAGAACGTGGAAAAGATGTAGACAGCAGAACAGAGGATATTGAGCTTTTCTTTAAATCAGCAAGACTCAATACCGAATCAAACATCCAGTTTGGAGAAGGCGGAGCAGGTACATTTTCTGACGGAAAGCTTAATACCGGTACAAATGACAGCAGAGCAACACACGTTCTTGAGACTTTTGTAAAATTCGGAGCTCAGGAAGAAATTTTATATAATGCAAAACCCCATATCGGCACCGATATACTTAAGAATGTAATCAAAAATATGCGTAACGAGATAATCCGTCTCGGCGGTGAATTTTTATTTGAAACCACAGTCACCGATATATATATTAAGGATGGAAAAATCAAGGGTGTAAATACAATTATGAACGGCACGACAGAAACAATAAGCACAGATATCGCGGTGCTTGCCATCGGTCACAGTGCAAGAGATACCTTTGAAATGCTCTTGAATAAAGGGCTTATTCTTCAGCAAAAACCATTTTCAATGGGCGTGAGAGTTGAACACAAGGCCAGTGATATCAACAGAAGCCAATATGGAAATTTCGCATCAAGGCTACCAACAGCTGATTACAAGCTGAATGTTAAAGATTCAAGCGGCAGAGGTGTATATACGTTTTGTATGTGTCCCGGTGGCCACGTTGTTAACGCTTCCAGCGAGGAAGGAATGCTTTGCACCAACGGTATGAGCTACAGCAAAAGAGATGGAGAAAATTCAAACTCTGCAGTTCTTGTCAGTATATATCCCGAGGATTTTGAGAGTGACTCTCCCCTTGCAGGAATCCAAATGCAACGTGATTTGGAGAAGAATGCCTTTGAGCTTGGTGGTAGCGATTACTGTGCTCCTATAGAAACTGTGGGAAGCTTTCTTGGTATCAGCAACAACAAAATCGGCTCTGTCAACCCTACTATTAAGCCCGGATACACCTTGACAAAGCTTGAAAAGCTGTTTCCTGAATTTATCAGCAATGGTCTGAAAGAGGGATTAACTGCATTTTCTAAAAAACTAAAGGCATTCAGTGCAGAGGATGCTATACTTACGGGTGCTGAGACAAGAAGCTCGTCTCCCGTCAGAATAGTAAGAAACGAAAGGCTTGAAGCCCTCAACATTCAAGGATTATATCCCTGCGGAGAAGGTGCAGGCTATGCAGGCGGTATTGTATCTGCTGCAGTTGACGGTATCAAGTGTGCAGAAATGATACTTACAAAATAAGAAAATCACCTGAGTAACATCAATACTCAGGTGATTATTTTTTATATCACGCTATCAATATGCTCGTCATAATCCTGCTTGCCAACAATTGATATAAGTTCTTCTTTAGTTGAATTCTCGTCATAGGTGGAATATCTCACGTGGAGAATGTCACCTGCTTTAAGTTGTTTACCTCCGTGTACATCTACCTCTGCTTCATTTTCATAACTTTTCACCGATAGAACAAATAAGTTTTTCGGCCACAAAATATCTCTGATTTGCTTTCCTACCGCAAAAGAAGATGGACTTACCTTGACAAAGGTATCATAAACTTCTTGTTTTTTGCCATGATAGAGGTTATGAACAGTGCTCTCAAGGGCTAAATCTGTAATAGACTTTGCATCAAACATCTCGGTAACCACAAAAGAGATACAAGCAACCGCAATAACAGGAAGAATATAGTTGCTGCAAGATAAGGCTTCTATCGCAAAAACAATAGCAGTAAACGGAGTTTTCATCATGCCGGATATACAAGCGGTAATACCGAGAATTACAACGAGTGTATAGTATTCTTCACTAACTCCAAGAAGCACAAGTCCTTTTCCTGCTATGGCAGACACAGTGGCACCCAATGCCATAATAGGCAGGAACAAACCGCCTGTTATACCGCAGGAATTTGCAGAAAATGTAAGAGTTGTCCTGATTATCAGTATGGCAACAAGCATCCAGAATGACGGAGAATTAAGCAACAATTCGTCAATGAGGTGATGACCTGTTGATACAAAAGAATAAGAACACAAACCTGCTGCAAGGGTCAGAATAAGTACAGTAAATATTTTATATTTAGGCTTAATAAAGGATAATTTCTTATTAATTAATTTGCTGATAAGTTTATAGTATTTAAGAATCACTACTGCCAGGATTCCGACAATCAAACCAACAACTAAAGGTATCCAGATGTCACGGATTCTGAAATCAGGCAACTCATAATGATGAAAAAGACGAGTATTGATAGAGAAAAAGAGTGTCAGTATCTCAGTAGTAATATGAGCAGACATAACAGAAGCTGAAGCAACTATCATAATCATTGGAGAAAAGCTCTGGTGAGCTTCTTCAAGAGCAAATACGATACCTGAAACAGGAGCACCCGTAGCTACTGAGAAACCTGCACAAGCACCACCCGTCATAGAATAACGGTTCCATGCTCTATGGTTTCGCATTAACGGAGATACACTGCCTCTGCCGATTAATGTACCCATCTGTACAGAAGGTCCTTCGTTACCAAGAGGCACTCCGATAAAAAAGGAAAGCAAAGACAAAAAGAAAACACCAATTATATTAAGAAACCACTTTGCATAAAGTGTTCCGCGGATAAGCCCGATAGATGTGGGAATACCGCCACCTTTTAGGTCCGGCATCAATTTATACAGGTATGCAACAAAGATAGAAATTCCCATAAAAGCAAGAATAACCAAAGCAATCCAGTATGGGTTAGAACGCAGAAAATTATATCCGCTTTCTGAATATCCGATTACAAAGCCTGCACATAGCTTGTAAGCAGTAATTACCAAAGCAGTCAGCACACCTGTAATTGAACCGAAAATAAAAGCAGGACATATTAAATTGACAAAATAGTTGAAATAGTTTTTAAATTTATTACCCATACACGAACTTCCTTATTTATGCTTATAATTAAAAATCATCATATCAATCAAAGCGTCTCTGTCAGCAACAACAATTAAATTTCTTTTACAATAAGATAGAGCATCTTTATCCAAATAACTATTCGTAACAATACCTTTGTGATTACTATGAATATCAGAAACTATGGAAATAATCTGATCATAAGTAATAATTTTATCAGTTTGAATAAAAGAAAACTCAATTGTCTTTATTCCACTGATAAAATCCGAATGCAATACAAAACCTTTATTAAAAGATGTATTTATAATATCTGATGCTGAATCAATGAACTCTGATGTATCACATGTATCGAGCTTATCAATAATAGGATTAATCTTTTTATGCATGTTATATTTAATTAACCAATTGATAAATAAGACAACAGCAATAATTATAACGATAAAAACAGAAACTAACCACAGTAAAAACCAATTACGCCACTAAATCCCAGGGTAACTATGCTACGGTTAATTTCTTTTTTTGAAAAATTAAATATTCTCTTCTTATTTCTCATACCTTGCACCGCTTGCACTATAATTAATGGTGGAGATAAAGAGACTCGAACTCTCGGTCTTTCTGTTGCGAACCGAACGCTTTACCAACTAAGCTATATCCCCTCGAAATTACATATAATATATCACTTTCTGCTAAATAAAACAATACAAATATGCAATAATAAAACAAAAAGGAGCTGACAAATGTCAACTCCTGAATGTTTAAGTAAATTTAGCGATTAAGCAAGTGCAAGTGTGCAAGTAGCTGCATCCCAAGTAACTGTTACAGTACCAGCTGCAACGTGGAACTTGTTGTTGCTATCGCCGTACTCACCGAGAACTGCGGATGTAGGGTTGAAATCGAGCCAACCGTTTGTCCAGTAGATAACACCGTTCTCGTCCTGAACTGCAAAGTAGCTGTCTGCTGTGATCTCGATTGTGATTGTGCCGTCAACGATAGCGTATGTTGTATCGTAAACGTCAGCATTGTTAATCCAACCTACGATGTAGTAAGCAATCTCATCAGCTGTAGCTTCGTCCTTTGTAGCCTCATCTTCTGTTGCGGGATCTACAACGGGCTCATCCTTTGTAGCTTCGTCCTTTGTGGAAGGATCTACAACGGGCTGATCCTCTGTTGCAGGCTCATCGTCTGTAGCAGGCTGATCATCTGTTGCGGGCTGATCGTCTGTAGCAGGCTGATCGTCTGTTGCAGGCTGATCATCTGTTGCAGGCTGATCATCTGTTGCAGGCTGATCATCTGTTGCAGGCTGATCATCTGTTGCAGGCTCATCGTCTGTTGCGATAGGCTGACCGATGCCATCGTTAACGTCATCGTACTTTGCAAGCCACTTCTGGATCATTGTTGTATCCTTGATGGTTACATCGCCTTCACCTGTTACCTCAGCAGCAAGTGCCTGAACCTCATCAAGAGTAGCGATCTTTGCGAGATCCTTCTGGATAAGTGTAGCGTCGCTGATTGTAACCTCACCATTAAGGTTTACGTCACCGAGAATAACAGTCTTTGCCTCAGCAGCAGAAGCACAAATACCGAATACAGAAAGAGCCATAGTAAGAACCATGATTACTGCAACGATTTTAGCGAACTGTCTTTTCATAGTATTCATCTCCTAACATAATATTTACAGAACAAACTGCGTTTTTCATTATACTACTTAAAGAAATGAAAATCAAGAGTAATCTTAATATTTTTTTACAAAGATTGTAGAAATTTCATATAGGTCTATTGATTTTTTGTTACATTGTGCTATAATCAAGACAAATCATATTGCCAAGGAGATGTTATTTATGGCATGTTGCGAGCTTAAAGCATATACTGTGTCTGATATCAATTTTTATAATCGTCTGGATCCTAATATGCAGATTAAAATAGGTAATAAATTCTCATATAATGTTAAATATCCTAAAGATGGACAGGGTAATATCTGCCGCGGTGAATTTGAGGTAGAGACAGGTGACATTGGCGAGGATAAGAAGCTTAACATAAAGGTTGTAGTTGTTGGTATCTTTTCCTATGCACCGGGGGCTACAAAAGAGATGGTTCACACCGATAGTTTTAAGATTCTTTATCCTTATGTAAAAGCCCTTATCACTACTGTAACCGCAAATGCAGGAATCAAACCTATTATAATTCCCAATATAGACATCGATTCACAGAATATTTACAGAATCGACGGAAACCAGCAGTAAAATACAGGATAATTTTTATTGACAAATACGTCTGCGCTATGTTATAATCATTTGCGTTGACGATATGCGGATGTAGTTTAGTGGTAGAACTTCAGCCTTCCAAGCTGATCGTGAGGGTTCGATTCCCTTCATCCGCTCCATAAAAAAACAAGGTATCTTTTTGATACCTTGTTTTTTATTTTAAAAATATGAAGGGAATCGAAAGAGCGTTAAGAAAACAGTCCGGTGGACTGTTTTTAGCTCGTGGATTTTAGCCGTTTCTTCCCTACTATGCGAATTATTATGCGAGATGGACTTTTCTCATAAATTCAAGACCCTTCATCCGCTCCATAAAAAACAAGGTATCTTTTTGATGCCTTGTTTTTTTATTTTAAAAATACGAAGGGAATCGTAAGAGCGTTAAGAAAACAGTCCGGTGGACTGTTTTTAGCTCGTGGATTTTAGCCGTTTCTTCCCTACTATGCGAATTATTATGCGAGATGGACTTTTCTCATAAATTCAAGACCCTTCATCCGCTCCATAAAAAACAAGGTATCTTTTTGATGCCTTGTTTTTTTATTTTAAAAATACGAAGGGAATCGTAAGAGCATTAATAAGAATGTTACCTCTCTTCCCTATTCAAATACACCAGCCCGAAAATGTTGACACATCAACATTTATGTGATATAATCTTTTTATCAAATCAGGAGGTTATTTATAATGATAGAAAGATTTGAAAAATTCGCGACTTTGGTCTCATCCATTAACAAATATGTACTTAAAATAGAAGCTGATGAGATGATACGTCTGGGACTTAAAGGCTCATTTGCACAATATCTTGTTGCTATGAGCAGATACCCCGAGGGCGTTACATCCACTATGCTTTGCGAAATTTGTGACAAAGATAAGGGTGCTGTTTCGAGAGCCATTGCCGAAATGCAGGACAAAGGACTTGTTAACCACAGAGGTTTGCTAGGAACACGTTACAGAGCTAAGCACACCCTTACAGAAGAAGGCAAAAGAATAGCAAGTTATGTCAGCAAAAAAGCAATCAAGGCTGTTGAACTTGCTAATATTGGACTTAGCGAAGATGACAGAAGAAATTTTTATAAAGTTCTTGAACTTTACTATACTAATCTTAAGGTCGTTTGTGAAAACGGCTTGGAAAACGAAGACTGAATTTAAGAGAGGTATTATATGAGTGTAAAGATTATTGTTGACTCTACAACAGATTTATCCCCCGAAATTACAGATAAAGTTACAGTCGTACCTATTACAATTTGTTTTGGCAGTACTGCTTACACAGATGGTATAGACATCACCAACAAGGAGTTTTATGAAAAACTAATAGAAAACGATGTACTTCCTACTACAAGCCAGCCCTCACCTGATTTGTTTGAAAAAGCATTCAGGGAAATTAAGGATAACGGCGATACCGCTGTTGTAATCACAATTTCTTCAAATCTTTCGGGTACATTACAGAGTGCAAATATAGCACTGGAAGCTTATGAAGATATAATAAACATAGTTGACAGTGGCAGTGTTGCAATTGGTGCAGGCATTCTGGTCGAATATGCGCTGAAGCTTGTTGACGAGGGAAAAACAGCAACTGAAATAGCCCATGAACTTAACAACATTAAAGATAAAATCTATCTTGTCGCACTGCTTGATACGCTTGAATACCTGAAAAAAGGCGGCAGAATCTCCGCAACAGCAGCAATCGCAGGCAGTTTTTTGTCAATCAAACCTGTTATAAATGTTGTGGATGGTATTATTAACACACTTGGCAAAGCAAGAGGTTCAAAGCAAGGTAACAATCTGCTGGTTAAAGAGATAGAAAATGCAGGCGGCGTAGACTTTTCAAAGCCTGTTCTTCTGGGATATACGGGACTCAGCGACGTGCTTCTTAAAAAATATATCGAGGACAGTGGCTATTTATGGGAAGGCTCACTTAATAGCCTCAATACAACTATCATCGGCTCTGCTATTGGTGTTCATGCCGGACCCGGGGCAGTGGCGGTGGCTTTTTTCAAAAAGTAAACAATTATAGATACAGAAAAAACGGAGGGCGATAACCCTCCGTTTTTCATATATACAGACCAAATCTATAAGCCGAGTTCTGTTAAAAGCAGTCATCTATCTTGGCAGGGTGTTGCCACCGCTGCTCGATGCCACCTCCATCGGACACGCCGAGCAAGCGTATACGTCCTTTCCACGGTGTTGCTCCGAATAGGGTTTACACGGCAGGTGAGTCTCCCCACCTCCGGTGAGCTCTTACCTCACCTTTCCATCCTTACCTTTTCAGGCGGTTTATTTCTGTTGCACTGTCCCTGGGGTCGCCCCCGGCGGCCGTTAGCCGTTATTCTTGCTCTATGGAGCTCGGACTTTCCTCGGATAAGTCCTTTCGGAACTTTACCCGCGACTGCTCAATCTGCTCTGCCCTATTATTTTAACACAAATCAGATATTTGTCAATGCAGGTCAAGATATGCTTTTGCAGCGGTTATCAGAATTTCTTTATTATTCTCAAGCTTTTCTGAAATCACCATATCAAGAAGATAGCTGAGGGTATCTCCTACGAGCTTACCGCTTGCACCAAGTGACATTATATCCTTACCGTTAATATCCAGGTCAGTTATTTTAAGACACGGATTTTCCACTAATATTTCATCAAACAGATTTTCAATATTATCAATGAGTTCAATCTTATCATTTCTGCGATATTCTGATTGGGCTAAAATATCACAACGCTGAATAAACATTAGCCTTCTGAAGTCCTCCACACCCAACTCTGCCAAAAGTTTCTTGATGTGCTTACGAGGCTTTTCGAATCTCACATCATGATATTTAATCAGCAGATAAACTCTGTTTACAATATCTTTTGGATATCCAAATCTTTTGAGTATTTCCGCGGAAATTTCTGCACTTTTTATCGGATGACCTTTGAAATGTGATAAATTGCACTTATCCACAGTATGGCACAGAGGTTTTGCAATATCATGAAATAACAATGCCAGTCGGATAACCAAATCAACAGGAGAATAAAACAGCGAATTGATGATATGCGTATAAACGTCATAACGATGATGAGGGGTATTCTGAGCAAAATCAAAAGTCTGCAAAAGCTCAGGAATAATCACACCAATGACATCTTTGTACTCAGATAAAATATGTGCAGGGTTTGGTGACATCATAAGTCCTGAGAGTTCATCCTGCATACGTTGGGGATGGACTTTCTTAAGGAGATGCGAAAGCTTGTGGCAAGCCTCGGCAGTACAAGTCTCTATATCAAAACCAAGTTTTGCCGAGAATCGCAAAGCTCTAAAAATCCTTAGTGCATCCTCTGTAAATCTGTCCTGCGGCTTTCCTACCGTTCTTATCAGTTTATTACGAAGGTCACTTTTGCCGCTGAACAAATCAACAACTGTTCCTGACTTATCCATTGCCATTGCATTGATCGTAAAATCACGCCGCGAAAGGTCATCTCTTAAGTTTCTTGAAAAAGTAACACCGTCGGGATGTCTTCCATCCAGATATTGACCATCAATACGATAAGTGGTTATTTCATATATAATATCCTCATGCAAAACGCTGATCGTTCCGAATTTTTTCCCAAGTTCAAAAGTATTATAATCTTTAAAACAACTGAGAATTTCGTCAGGTGTGGCGTTGGTTGTAAAATCT
The DNA here is from genome assembly GCA_015066245.1 of Oscillospiraceae bacterium. Classification (GTDB taxonomy): domain Bacteria; phylum Bacillota; class Clostridia; order Oscillospirales; family Acutalibacteraceae; genus Ruminococcoides. The sequence continues at coordinate 177,464 of SVOS01000003.1, read as the reverse complement.
ATGTCATGAGGAGCTATACCCAAAAGCATATCACGGACACAGCCGCCAACCGCATAGCACTCAAAACCATTTAATTCCAATATATCAAAAACAAATTTGCTTTTTTCAAAAATATTATTCATCATAATATCACCTGATTTTATATTACCACATATTTTCTCAAAAATAAAGAATTATCACCCAGTGTATTAATACCAATTTATTTTTTGGTTCTGATGCAAAAACTAATTAAGAGGTGATAATATGAAAAGAAAGCTCAAATATCTTTTCTTAGCTGCGCTATTTGCGTTTTCAACAATAAATACTACGCCTGCAAAGACAGTATCGGCCACAACAGAACCAAATTATGTAAAACTTGGCGGAGAACCCTTTGGTATAAGGATTCTATCTGACGGAATCCTTGTAATTAATGTAGAAGAAAAAATGTGCGGAACAGATATAAAATCACCGGCTTATGAATCCGGAATTAAGAAAAACGATATAATCAAAAAAATCAACTCAGAAAACGTGTACTCAAGCACCGCCCTCTCAGATGCTATCAAGGAAAACAAGACGCTTGTGCTTAATATAGAACGCAGTGGTAAAGAACTTACCCTTTCGGTAACGCCAAAAATAGACAATAACGGTAATCCAAAACTAGGAATGTGGGTTAAGGACAGCTCTGCAGGAATCGGAACTGTTACCTATTATGATGACAAAAATGGCATTTTTGCTACTTTAGGTCACGGAATTTGCGAAAGTGAGACAGGATCATTAATACCACTTCACTATGGAGAAATTAACAAAGCAACAATTTATGATGTAACAAAAAGTGTAGACGGAAAAGCAGGAACACTTAACGGTTACTTTGAGGATGAGATAATAGGAACAGCATACAAAAACACCTCTGTAGGAATTTTTGGAAAAATATCCGAAGCCAACTGCAATGAATATATAGAGGTTGGTACACGTAGCGAAGTAACTACAGGCGATGCTCTTATTTATTCAACTGTAGACGGCAATACAAAGAAAGCTTATGATATTAAAATCAAGAGGCTTAATACAATATCAGAACACAACGGCATGCTTATCGAAATCACAGACCCTGAACTGATTGAAATTACAGGTGGTATTACTCAGGGTATGTCCGGGTCACCTATAGTGCAAAACGGCAAGCTAATAGGAGCTCTCACCCATGTACTGATAAACAACGTAGAATACGGATACGGAATCTATATAGAAGATATGATAAAAGAGGCGTAATTCTTTTTGGACTCGAACAATGTAATTCTATGTCAAAATTCAATAAAATTTATATTACTAAGAAAAGTGATTATATTCGACGAAAAGTTCTCAAAATAATTTTCGTGTTAACTCTTGCTATTTCTACCAGTTTATGGTAATATTTAGTTAACATAAATTTTGAAAGGACTTGAATTATGGACAGTAAAACAAAAATTCTTATTACAGAAGACAGAAATGAGTTTAATTCTGATGAACTTAGCAGTATACTCGCTATGGGTTATATTCCTGTATTCTGTAAAAAAGACGGCGAAGAAGTTATTAACAAAATACTTACAGAAGAACCTGATATCGTGCTTATGGACTTGTTTATGGCAAGTACAGACAGTATTTCTGTAATGAAAAATATTAATAACAGACTTGATACGACTCCTATGTATGTGATTACATCATCTTTTGACAGTCCTGTGCTTCAGAGAGAAGTTATGGAACACGGAGCATCATATTTCGTTATTAAGCCTTATTCGTTAAAATCAGTATGCGAAAATCTACTGACACTTTTAAGGCTAAGAAGTGCACAGGATAATGTAATCAGCACTCTGCCACTGAGTCAGAACAGTATTGAAGTTAAGGTGACAGAAATTCTGCATCAGATAGGTGTTCCAGCTCATATCAAAGGGTATCATTATCTCAGAGATTCTATTATTATGTCAATAGAACAACCCGAGATAATCAACGCAGTGACCAAACAGCTTTATCCGGCGGTTGCAAAAAAGTATGAGACAACCTCATCAAGAGTCGAGAGAGCAATAAGACACGCAATCGAGGTTGCCTGGGATAGAGGCGATGTAGATATCCTTAACTCATATTTTGGATATACAATCCATATCAGTCGAGGAAAACCAACCAACTCGGAGTTTATTGCAATGATTGCTGATAAGCTGAGATTACAACTGAAGAACGCAAGCTGAATGTGATATTGTCCTTTGCTAAATATAGCAAAGGACAATTTATATTTGACTAACAAATTTTGAATATGTTATTATATATAAGATAAAGGAGGTATAAAATGACAAGAAAGACTTTTGATATTACCGGTATGTCTTGTGCGGCATGTTCTGCAAGAGTACAAGGTACTGTTGAAAAGCTGGATGGTATAGAGACTTGTAATGTAAATCTTCTGAAGAATTCTATGGATGTCAGCTTTAGTGAAGATGTAATCACTGAAGATAGAATCATAGCTGCAGTAAAAAAAGCGGGTTACAGTGCTTCAGTTCAAAGCAAAATTAAAACCGCTGCATCTGATGAGCTTAAGAAAAAGACAGACAAAATACTGATAAAACTAATTTTATCATTGGTGCTTCTGTGCGTGTTGATGGTTGTATCTATGGGACACATGGTAGGCATCAATATCTTCAGCGAACACCAGATGGTGCTTAAAGGAATTATTGAGCTTATAATTTCGATACCTATAATACTGCTGAATTTTAAATATTATTTCTCAGGTATAAAAGCTTTGGTAATGCTTAATCCAAATATGGATTCACTGATTGCAGTAGGCTCTGCAACATCGCTGATTTACAGTATTTATCTTATAATAAACGGTGGTGCTCATCATTATTATTTTGAATCTGCATCAATGATTCTTGTTTTTGTAACGATTGGCAAGTATCTTGAAAGCAAATCCAAGTCTAAAACCACAGAAGCGGTAACAAAGCTGATGGATCTTACTCCAAAAAACTCTGTGATTCTTGTTGAAGGCAAAGAGATTGAAATAGCATCTGAAAAAATCCAAAAAGGTAATATTGTTATTGTAAAAAGCGGTATGACCTTTCCTGCTGATGGTAAGATTGTTTATGGAGAAGGCACAGTAGATGAGTCCGCTATTACAGGTGAAAGTCTGCCAATAGCAAAATCAATTGGTGACAATGTTACGGGCGGAACACAGCTTGTATCAGGATATGTTCATTTTGAAGCTTTGAAAGTCGGCGAAGAAACCACACTTTCGGGTATTATAAGGCTTGTGGACCAAGCAACCAACACTAAACCCAAGATCGCCCGCTTTGCTGATAAAATCAGTAGAATTTTTGTTCCCATTGTATTTCTTATAGCTATAGCAACCACTGTAATCTGGCTTATTGCTACTAATGATGTAGGACTTTCGCTGAATTTCGGAATAGCAATTCTGGTAATCTCCTGTCCTTGTGCTTTAGGTCTTGCGACTCCCACTGCAATTATGGTAGGCACAGGAAAAGCGGCAGAATTGGGACTTCTGGTAAAATCGGCTGAAATTTTTGAGGTTGGCGGCAAAGCAAAATACGTTATGTTCGACAAAACCGGCACCATCACCACCGGAAAACCGGTTGTCTCAGACTTTGTGGTTGCAGACCACTTTAATAAAGAAGATATTATAAGAACGGTAGCTGCTATCGAGAAGATGAGCGACCATCCTCTTGCAAAAGCCGTTGTTGAGTATTCTGATTTTACAACTTACGAAATTGTTAAAGATTATAATTACGAAGCCTCTAAAGGTATCAGTGCGGTAGTTAACGATAGTGCATATCTGATTGGCAATTATGATTTTGTTTCTGAGTATGCAAATAGCAAAAACACTTTAGTCGAAAAAGCAAATAACTTTTCTGTAGAAGGCAAGACTTCTCTCTATGTAGTTAAGGACAAAGTTCTTGCTGCGGTAATCGGTATTTCTGACAGTATTAAGGAAAGCAGCATTGAGGCAGTAAAGCTTATTAAAGACGATGGCATCAATACAGTAATGCTGACAGGAGATAATGAATACACTGCTAAAGAAATATGCAAAAATGCAGGTATTAATGAATTCAAAGCTGAGTTGATGCCTGCTGACAAAAATAAAACCATTAAAAAATATCAGCGGAAATCACCGGTAATTATGGTAGGTGACGGAATAAACGACTCCCCTGCTCTTGCAACTGCTGATGTTGGTATTGCGGTTGGTGGCGGTACTGATATAGCTATGGAAGCGGCTGATGTTGTATTAATTCGCGACGATATGCGTGATGTACACACTGTCATAAAACTTTGCAGAAAGGTTATGCGAAATATCAAAGAGAACCTCTTCTGGGCACTAATATACAACTCAATCTGCATTCCTATAGCTGCAGGAGTATTTTATCCAATATGGGGATTTCAGCTCCCCCCTATGTTTGGTACAATTGCAATGAGTCTGAGCTCAATTTGTGTAGTATCCAATGCACTCAGAATCAAAAATTTTAAGAGAGATTTTTCTCTCAGAAAGGAAAAGAAAATGAAAACAGTTTATATCGAAGGTATGATGTGTCCTCATTGTCAGGCAAGAGTCAGAGAAATCCTCTCTGCTTTTGATGCGGGCGTTGTTGTTGATTTAGATAACAAATGTGCAAAGCTCAGCAAAGATGCTGACAATGCAAAAATCACTGAGGCAATTACTGCTGCAGGATACAAAGTAACGAATATCGAAGAATAAAAGCAAAACCTGCTCCGAAATGGAGCAGGTTTTAGTTTTTATGCCTCGGTATTATCTGACATCAGCTCTTTTACAGAGGTTGCAAGGCCTGCAAGACCTTGAATTTCTGATGGAATAATAATCTTTGTAGCTTTACCGTCAGCAGCTTTCTGGAACGCTTCAAGGCTCTTTAATGCGATAACCTTCTCATTGGGGTTAGCCTCATTAAGCATTCTGAGAGCATCGGCATAAGCCTTCTGAACTGTGAGGATTGCCTCAGCCTCACCGGCTGCCTCACGGATTTTTGTTTCTTTCACAGCATCAGCCTTGAGGATCGCTGACTCTTTAAGACCTTCTGCCACAAGAATCTGACTCCTCTTTTCACCCTCTGCGTCAAGAATTCTTGCTCGACGCTCACGCTCTGCCTTCATCTGCTTCTCCATGGCGTCCTGAATCTCTCTGGGAGGAAGAATATTCTTGAGCTCTACGCGGATAACTCTGATACCCCATGCATCTGTTGCCTCATCAAGGATAATTCTGATTTTATCGTTGATTGTGTCTCGGGATGTAAGGGTGCTATCAAGCTCCAAATCACCGATGATATTTCTTAGGGTTGTTGCTGTAAGATTTTCAATAGCATCAAGAGGTCTCTCAACGCCGTAAGTGTAAAGCTTAGGGTCTGTTATCTCAAAATATACAACGGTGTCAATCTGCATTGTTACGTTATCACGAGTAATAACGGGCTGAGGCGGGAAGTCAACAACCTGCTCTTTCAGCGATACACGCTTTGCGATTCTGTCGATAAAAGGAATCTTGATGTGCAGGCCGGTGCCCCATGTTGCCTTGTAAGCACCAAGACGCTCAAGAACAAAGGCGTGTGCCTGAGGTACGATTTTGATGTTTCTTACTACGATAATAAGAAGCAGTACTGCGATTGCAATAATAATTGCGATTGTTACGGGATCCATAAATTAATCCTTCCTTTCATTTTGTGCTTCAACTATAAGCTTAACGCCTTCTATTGCAAGCACTCTGATGTTTGATCCTTCTTTAATTCTCAGATTATCTTTAGATTTGGCACTCCATTTTTCATTGCCGATTCTCACAAGGCCTTTTCCGGTTTCGGGGTCTATGTCTACAAGGACGACACCGGTTTTGCCAATATTTCTGTCAGAGTTGGTATTGACAATTTCATTCTTTCTCAGCTTTTTGACCAGCGGTCTTGTAAGCACGAGCATAATCGCTGAAATAAGAACAAACACAAGAATCTGCAAGACTATGTTACCTTTAAGGAATGTAGCTGAGCATACTGCAGTAGCAGCAGCACCAATTACAAACCATATAGATACCAGCTGAGTAGTGCTGATTTCCACTACTGCAAGGACTACAGCAAGTCCAAGCCATACATAAGGCATAAACTCCATCAAATCACCTACCTTTGTTCTTATATTAACATACATCTTTGTGGTATTCAATCACCAATTTATGATTTTTGTCTAAAAAAAAGCTACACAAATTTTACAATGTATGATATAATCTAATTGATGTAAAAGGAGGTACAATATTATGTCCTATGACGCATTTGATGAAGGAATTTCCTTAGGTGGAATGAGAACCAAGAATGAAATAAGAACTCTTATTTGCTATATGTTCACGGCAGTTGGAAAACCCATGAGCAAAGAACTTGTGGTAAATGCGCTGCTTAAAAAAGGGCTTACAAATTACTTTGAGGCCAGCTCTTGCTTTGATGACCTTATTAGTAACGGAAACCTGAAACTGGATGAAAACAGCGACAAACTGTATGTACCAACGGTTAACGGCAAAATTATTTCTGAGCAGCTTGAGGATACTCTGCCCCTTACCGCTAAAGAACGTGCCTTTGAATGTGCTTTGCTCCTTCTTGAAAAAGAAAGAATAGAAAGAGAAAACAAGGTAACAACCGAGAAAGCTGACAATGGGTATTATGTTACTTGCGAAGTATCAGGCGGAGATATGGACCTTATGAAACTTAAGATGTATATGCCTGACTCCAATCAGGCAAAGAGTGTTAAAAGGAATTTTTACAAAAATCCTCAGCTTGTATACGAAATTATGGTTGCTACAATCACACGCAACAAGGAACTTATCAGACAAGCACTTGAGGACCTGGATAATATGGCTTAAAACAAGGTTTTTATCAAAACCATTGCAACAACACCCGGAACCCCCAAAGAAGCTGACACCATAAGGGAAAACGGTGACACACCTACCCCTATGTCCCAGAATATCCCTGCGACATTTATAATCACAAGCGACAGTACACCAATAATCATATTTACAAAAGCCCTTTTAAAGGGCTTTTTATTTTTTGAGAAAAAGTTGATTATTGCAAACAAAATAAAAGTTATTATAAGTATTCCTGCATAAATCATAAATATTCCTCCGCAAATAAAAAGACTGCAAGGCAAAACCTTGCAGTCAATTATTATGCTCTTAAATATTATGTTATGCTAAAATCAGCCTTCGTCTACAGAAGCAGAGTCAGGTGTAGAGATAGATGTCTGGGGAAGGTTTGTGTTTGTGTCGTTACCGGAACCGTTTGTAGCAAAAGCAACAACGTTGATTGCAACAACCAGAATGAAGAAGCCAACTGCAACAAACTTTGTCCAACGAGCAAGGAATGCATCGATAGAACGAGCCTTATTCTTAGAGAAGAAAGTATCAGCACCGCCGGAAACAACGCCAACGCCCTGAGAGTTACCTTCCTGAAGAATAACTACGATAACAAGAACTACTGCAACGATAAGAGCAAGAACACCTAAGAGATAAAAATACCACATCTGATAATACATCCTTTCGTATTATAAACCCAAAAAAGGTCAAATTTTCGATAGCTTTAACATTTTACCATAATAATCCGAAAAATGCAAGCATTATTTTTAATAATAAACAAATAGATTAAATAAGCGAAAGCTGCTCTGCAGTATCTGCCACATCGGGCATAGCACCAAGTGCAGGCAGTGAGCGTGTGCGGTATCTGGAAGGCTTTGAAAATGTGCCTTCTTTATACTTGGCTATACTCATAACCCTCTGGCCTTTCTTAAGCTTCATAACTGCAACGCCCTGTGTTGTACGGGATGTTTTAAGATTAATAGAAGCTGTATGAAGCAAAAGCATTCTGCCGCTGGACGCAGTAATAAGAAATTCGCACTCTTCATCGGTAAACCCTACATCAGCCAAGGGAGATTTGTCCGAATAAGCATTAGTAAGTCGCTTGCGGTTGGTCTTTGTTGCGTATGAATCAAGAGGAATTTTCGCAATTTTGCCGTTTTCAAAAGCAAAGAGAACAATTCCCTCATAAGTTTTTGTACAAATCATCGCAACGGCAGTTTCACCTTCATCCATCTGAAGCTTAGCAGGAATATAATCACCCAGCACACTTGCCTTTGTGTCAGAGAAATCACTTGCCTTTGATTTGTAAACCTGACATTTGTTTGTAAAGAACAGCAAGTCGGTGTTGTTGGTAGTCTCCACAGTCATGGAAATATTGTCGCCTTCTTTGAGCTTTTGCTCGCCGCTCATTCTCAAGGATTGTGGGGTAATCTTTTTGAAGTAGCCTTCTTTGGTGAAGAACAGGTGCACGGGATAATCGGGAATCTCCTCCACAATATCCTCAAAAGCATCATCCTCAATATAGAGAATCTTACTTCTGCGTTCCTGACCGTATTTGTCGGCAACTTCCTTAAGCTCTTTTACGATAATTGTCTTTACTCTGGCTTTGCTTGAGAGAATTGCCTCAAGCTCTGCAATATCAGCCTCGAGCTCGTCAATATCATTGGTACGCTTGAGAATATACTCGCGGTTCAAGTGACGGAGTTTGATTTCGGCAACAAACTCAGCCTGCACCTCGTCAATACCAAAGCCAATCATAAGGTTTGGTACAACCTCTTTTTCTTCTTCGGTTTCTCTTACGATTCTGACGGCTTTGTCGATATCAAGGAGGATTTCCTTAAGGCCGTATAGAAGATGGAGTCTGTCTTTCTTTTTATGGAGCTCGTGATAAACTCTGCGACGTACACACTCGATTCTGAATGCAATCCACTCGTTTAGAATATCCTTAACACCCAGAACCTGAGGCACTCCGCCGATAAGAATATTAAAATTACAGGCAAAGGAATCCTCAAGAGGAGTAAGCTTATAAAGCTTCTTCATAAGAAGTTCCGGATCTGTGCCACGCTTAAGGTCAATAGTGATTTTAAGTCCGTTAAGACCTGTTTCATCTCGGATATCTGAGATTTCCTTGATTTTGCCAAGTTTTACAAGCTCAATAACCTTCTCAATAATAGCTTCTGTAGAAGTTGTGGGAGAAATTGATGTTACATCAATACAGTTATTGGATTTGTCATAGGTATACTCGGCACGAACTTTGAAGCTGCCTTTGCCGCTTGTATAAATATCCTTGAGCACCTGCTCATTGTATACAATCTGTCCCCCACCGCAAAAATCGGGTGCAGGTAATGTAGAGAAAACATCGTGATCAGGATCGCGGATTAAAGCGGCGGTAGTTTCGCAAACTTCTCTTAAATTAAATGAACACACAGAGGAAGCCATACCAACTGCGATACCGGTGTTTGCATTAACAAGAACTGAGGGGAAAGTCGCAGGCAGGAGTGTAGGCTCCTTCATCGTATTATCGTAGTTATCAACGAAATCAACTGTATCTTTGTCGATATCTCTGAAAAGCTCATTACAGATAGGCTCAAGCTTTGCTTCGGTATATCTGGGAGCCGCCCACGCCATATCACGCGAGAAGAACTTACCAAAGTTACCCTTGGAAAGCACATAGGGATGCAGAAGTGCCTCATATCCGCGTGAAAGTCGCACCATAGTGTCATAAATCGCGGCATCACCATGAGGATTAAGCTTCATGGTCTCACCTACTATGTTCGCAGACTTTGTAAGAGCACCCGTTAAAAGACCTTTCTTATACATTGTGTAGAGGAGCTTTCTGTGAGAAGGCTTAAAGCCGTCAATCTCAGGGATTGCACGGGACATAATAACGCTCATTGCGTAGGGCATATAGTTTTCTGTCAGCGTACTGACAATTCGTTGTTCAACAATTTCGCCTGCACCCTCGATGACACCTTTGATAGCAGATGCCTGTACGGTGTTTTCGGTTTTCTTTTTCTTAGCCATATTATGTCACCTCAGCTTAAATCAAGATTGTCGATGTAGTTTGCACCGTAATTTACAATGTAATCTTTTCTGCCCTGCAAATCGTCGCCTAAAAGAACATCAAAGATTCGGGATGTTTCCTCTGCCTCATCGGGCATTACTTTGATAAGTCGGCGAGTTGTAGGATTCATAGTTGTAAGATTCATCATATCAGCCTGGTTTTCACCAAGACCTTTGCTTCGCTGAACAGTAAACTTTGAGTTGCCGATTTCAGCGATGTACTTCTCTTTTTCTGCTTCTGTATAAGCAAAATAAGTATTATCCTTTGTAGTTATCTCATAAAGCGGAGATTCAGCGATAAACACCTTGCCCTCATTAATAAGTGTAGGAGTTAGGCGGTAGAACATAGTGAGAAGAAGGGTTCGAATCTGGAATCCATCCACATCGGCATCGGTACAGATAATAACCTTGTTCCACTTAAGATTATTAATATCAAAAGCGGCTAAGTCCTTGTTGCTCTTTGAAGAAACCTCAACTCCGCAGCCTAAAACTTTAAGTAAGTCGGTAATGATATCACTTTTGAAGATTCTTGTATAATCCGCTTTTAAGCAGTTGAGAATCTTACCACGGATAGGCATAACAGCCTGGAAGTTAGGGTCACGTGCCTGCTTGCAGGAGCCTAAAGCCGAATCACCCTCTACGATAAAAAGCTCTCGCTCAGAAGTATCTTTAGAACGGCAGTCTACAAATTTTGCCACACGGTTTGTCATGTCCATTGTGACAGTAAGCTTTTTCTTAAGATTCTGACGTGTTTTTTCAGCATTTTCTCTGCTTCGTTTATTAACTAAAACCTGATTGCAGATTTTTTCCGCATCAAGAGGATTTTCGATAAAATAAACCTCAAGCTGATGACGTAAAAATTCTGTCATTGCATCCTGAATACCTTTATTGGTAATGGACTTTTTGGTCTGGTTTTCGTAGGATGTAACGCTGGAGAATGAAGAAATAACGATAACAAGGCAATCCTCTACATCTGCAAAAAGGACTTTGGACTCGTTTTTATTATATTTTGAATTGGATTTAAGCCAGTTATCAATCTGATATACAAAAGCATTTCTCACTGCTTTTTCAGGTGCACCACCATGCTCAAGCCAGCTTGAGTTGTGATAATACTCAGCCGTAGCGTGTTTATTGGAAAAAGCAAAGGCAAAGTTCATTTTACACTTATACTCGTCTTTATCCGCACGGTCCCTTGCCATTTTTTCAGTCTGCCAATACTGAGGCAATGTGAGAGTTTCCTCCCCCACCATTTCCTTTACATGGTCTAATATACCATTTTCGTATTTAAACTCTGTTGTATCAAACTTGTTTGTACCTGTCTGATGTTTAAAAACAAATCTGATTCCTGCATTGACAATAGCCTGTCGCTTTAAGATGTCAAGAAAATACTCGGGAGCAATGTCGATATCGGTGAAAACCTCAAGGTCGGGTTTCCAGCGGATAATTGTACCCGTGTCTTTCTTAGCGTATTCCTCTTTCTTCATTTTGCCCGAGGGTCTGCCTTTTTTGAAGTTAAGAGTATAGATAAATCCATCACGTTTAACCTCAGCAGTCATATACTCTGAAGCATACTGAGTAGAGCAAAGGCCAAGACCGTTTAAGCCTAAGGAGTATTCGTAGCTGCCGCCTTCATTGTTATTATACTTACTGCCTGCGTACATCTCGCAGAAAAGAAGCTGCCAGTTATATTTCTTTTCGTTGGGATTATAGTCAACAGGCAGACCTCGTCCGTGGTCTTCTACCTGAATTGAATGGTCCTGAAAAAGTGTAACTGTTATCTCTTTGCCGTAGCCCTCACGAGCTTCATCGATAGAGTTGCTGATAATCTCGAATGCAGAGTGCTGACAGCCTTCGATGCCATCCGAACCAAAAATAACTGCCGGTCTTTTGCGGACCCTGTCCTCATCCTTCAAGGAAGTAATACTTTCGTTGCCGTATTCGTTTTTAACATCCTTAGCCATTTCACATTCCGCCTTTTAATTTATTTATCTTATCTCTTAAGAATGCCGCATGCTCAAATTCAAGAAGTTTTGCAGCAGCTTGCATTTCCTTGGTAAGTGCCATAATAAGTTCTTGCTTTTGTGCTTTTGTAAGTTGTTTTTTGCCAAAATCTTCATCAGTTTTTGCAGAAATTTCAAGAATCTCTGAAACCTTCTTCACGATAGTTTTAGGCGTGATTCCGTGTGCCTTGTTATAAGCCATCTGAATTTCACGTCGGCGTTCTGTCTCTATCATAGCATTTTTCATTGAGTCGGTTACAGAATCCGCATACATAATAACTGTACCCTGTGAATTTCTGGCGGCTCTGCCCATTGTCTGGATAAGAGAACGCTCGCTTCTGAGGAAGCCCTCTTTATCAGCATCAAGAATTGCAACCAAAGACACCTCGGGGATATCAAGACCTTCTCTAAGAAGATTGATACCAACCAGAACATCATACTCGCCTAAGCGTAAATCTCGCACGATTTCCATTCTTTCCACGGTATCAATGTCATGATGCATATATCTGACCTTGATATCCATTTTACTGAGATATTCTGTTAAATCCTCAGCCATTTTCTTAGTAAGAGTTGTAACAAGTACCCTCTCTCCCTTTTCAGTTCTAAAGTTAATCTCTGAAATAAGGTCATCCATCTGACCTTCAACAGGACGAACTGAAACCTCGGGATCTAAAAGTCCCGTAGGACGGATAATCTGCTGGGCTATCTGTGCACTCTTTGAAAGCTCTAAGTCTCCGGGGGTGGCACTTACGAAAATCGCCTGATTTATATGACTGTAAAACTCATCAAAATTAAGGGGTCTGTTATCAAAGGCTGACGGTAATCTGAATCCGTAGTTAACAAGGCTTTCCTTTCTTGCTCTGTCGCCTGCGTACATACCCCTTACCTGGGGTAATGTTACATGAGATTCATCAACAAGAAGGAGAAAATCATCGGGAAAATAATCAAGTAAAGTAGTGGGGGTTGAGCCTTTAGGTCTGCCTGCCAAGACTCTTGAATAGTTTTCGATTCCTCGGCAAAAGCCGATTTCCTGTAAAAGCTCAATATCATATCTTGTTCTTTGCTCAATACGCTGTGCTTCGATAAGCTTACCTTCGTCATTAAAATATTTAATACGTTCCTCAAGCTCTCGCTCAAGCTCGGCAATGCCGTTTTTGATTTTGTCTGCAGATACGATATAGTGAGATGCAGGATAAATAGCAACGTGCTTGACAATTCCCTTAAGCTCTCCTGTCATAGGGTCTATCTCACAAATTCTATCAACCTCATCACCAAAGAACTCTACTCTGATGATTCTCTCGGAAGAGTAAGCAGGAAAAATTTCAACCGTATCACCGTTAACTCTGAATTTATTGCGTGTAAAACTTATATCGTTGCGGTCATACTGAAGCTCTACAAGCTTTCTCAGTAAATTATCTCGTCCATATTCCATGCCTGGACGAAGGGAAATAACCATATTTCGGTAATCAATCGGGTCACCTAAAGTATAGATACAAGACACAGAAGCGACAATGATAACATCTCTACGCTCAGAAAGTGCAAGGGTTGCACTGTGTCTTAATTTATCAATCTCGTCATTAATCGAAGCATCTTTATCAATATAAGTATCGGTATTTGCGATATAGGCTTCGGGCTGGTAATAGTCATAATATGATACAAAGTATTCAACGGCGTTTTCGGGGAAGAATTCTTTAAACTCTGTGCAAAGCTGAGCGGCAAGGGTTTTGTTATGTGCCAGCACCAAAGTCGGACGATTAACCTGAGCAATAATATTTGCCATAGTGAAGGTCTTACCCGAACCCGTTACGCCCAGAAGGGTTTGCTCTTTGTAGCCTTTATTAAGGCCATCAACTAATTTTTCAATTGCCTGAGGTTGGTCGCCTGTGGGCTTATATTCCGAAACCAATTTAAACTTATCCATTAAATTTATACCTTCCTACTCTAAAAAGAGCATACTAAACCACAATATATACCATTATAAACTATTATAACACACAATATCTAAAAAATAAAGAGGGCAACAAGAAATTTAAAAATTACTTGTTACCCTTATTTTATTTAATTGCTATTTTCAGATATGTATTTATGTTTTTGAGACTCAGCTCTTCCTCAGCAGTTTTTGTTGTCCATTCATCAATATCAAGAAGCTTAAGTTCACCGCAAGATACAGAGTTATTAATTGCTTTGCACAGTTTGAGTATTCTTTTCTTGAGAGCAGAAATTTGAATTACATTAAGGTAAGGTTTCAACTTTGAAGTTAATGCTTTAGTATCAATATTATTTATGAGTTTAAGAAAAGTCTTGTCGACGTATGGTCTCAGGACCTTACCGCTATTGTTTACATAAGGACTGCATCCCGAAAGTGAGGCCGAAATCGTAGCAATCGGCATAAAGGTCGTGGGATTATCGTTATCAAAAGCACACACTTCCCCCTCCTCTGTAACATTGTAGTTGTTGGGGCCATGGTCCTTCTGAAAACATATAATATCCAAAAGATTGAGTATATTAAGCTCTCTCTGAAGTTTACCGCTAAGTTCAGGTTCAGTGTCGGACATTCTGCTGCCTTTTGCGGCTTTGGTCATAACACCAAACAAAATTCTGTTGTCCTCAAGAGTTATTCTACACCACAGTGTTTCAGTTATTAAAGAGCCAACCATAAGCTCATCTGCAAGGATTTTTGAAGCAATAGCTTTGGATGCACTGAAAAAAGAGTATTTCTTGCCTCTGATATACTTCATGGTTCTGAAGTTATACATCGCGCCTCTTAAAACCCACAAAAAATACACCGCAATATCTTTAAGGTAATCAGGAATATCAGAAAACCCGAAACTTCTGAAAAAACCATCTGAAAAATCGGTGTTTTCCCATACTGAAAAACCGATGGCTTCTGAAATCTTATCAGCTGAAGTTAATAATTTGAAATAATCTTTGCAGGTTGATTTCTGTGCAAGATAATTTCTAAATTCCACGATTTCATTATCATCAAAGGTGATTCTTATAGGAAGTTTCTGAGAAAAATGCTCTTTGCTGATAGTCTTTTTATTAAGGCTAAAGAAAAAGTTATCTATAACTACAGATAAATACTCAGATAATTTGCAAATCTTAGGACACTCTCTGAAATAATAGGTATCGCCATTATAATCAAGAGAAATGATAGAATTAGAAGAAAGGTTAAAGTATCTTAAATCATAACTGTTTGCATTGATATCAAGCACATCAAGCTTACTTTCGTCAATCCGCTTCTTAGTAATAATATACATGAATTTTTTAAGATACTGTTTCATTGAAGCCTTCCTCCTTTCACTTAATTCCTTTGAAAACAATAGCTTCTAACATAAGAACTGAATTGCGTCTGATATCCTTTATAAAGAATGGTACAACTAAAGTTGTTACAACCTGTGTAATGAGGGAAGCAACAGCGGCACCTGTGGCACCAAAAAACGGAATAAAAACAAAGTTAAGTCCTACATTCAGAAGTGCTGATGATATGTAGATATATTTTAGATATTTTTGCTTATCTTCGCATACAATCCAAGCGTTTCGTGCAACACCAAGATAAGAAAATGCTGTATACCATGTAATCACCCTTAATGGTCCTACAGAATTTGAGTATGCTTCGCCATATAAGATCCATACGATAAGTTCACCAAATATGCAAAACAACGTGGAAACCACAAGAGATACATAAAATACTATTGCATAGAGTTGGCGATTTCGCTTTTCGTAGAGTATTTTGTCCACCTTATATGCTTCCATGATAGAGGGATAAACAGAGTCGATAATAGCAGTAAGCACAAAGCACCACATTGTACAGATTGTGGTGGCAGTAGCATAAAAGCCTACCTCTGCTTCGCTGAGCATATGCTTGAGCATAAACTTGTCAGCATAGCCGTAAATAGACACCATCATACCAGGCAAAATGAAATGCACGCTCTTTTTGAGTATTCGCGTACTGACAGATTTAGAAAACCTGAGTTTGTTTCCACCGTAGATTTTATAGCAAATAATGAGAATAACTCCTAAGCAAATATAATCCAGAGCACTTGCAAAAGCAAACCATTCAACACTTTTGCCTAAAATCAAAAGCACTACTTTATATGCTGAAGTTATCACATAAGCAATCAATGTAGCTATAGTGGTAACCTTAGATTTTAATTTTGATTGAAACCAATAATTAAAAGTTTCAAAAATATTAAAGAGCAGGCTTAAGCTGCAAAGAGCAGTTACGATAATAGTTGTTAATTCGTCAGCCTCTATAATGCTGACAATGCAGACTATTATGCCTGCCGACAAAAAGCTTGATATAGCCCTTAGTACCAACGAAGAACCTATAATACTGCCTTCTTCCTCGGGATTATCAATAAACTCTTTTACAAGTACAGAATTTATACCCAAGGTACATATAGCCATAAAGAAAGCTGTATATGCAGTGGCATAGTTAATAAGTCCGAAGTTTGAGGGGCCTAAGTAACGGGCAGTTAAAAGTCCCACAAACATGCTTATTATCATCTGCGCCACTTTGCCGAATATAAGCCAGCCTGCATTTTTAACAGTGGCATTCTTAAATAGTTTTTTAATCATTTTCTAACTTTCTTATCTCCTTGGCAGGCACACCTGCTACAAGGGTGTTTGAATTTACATCTTTATTGACCAATGCACAAGCACCAACGACAGCACCATCGCCGATACTGACTCCGCCTAAAACAGTAGCTCTGACACCAATCCAGCAACCATTGCCGATTGTGATATTTTTATTATACCCATCACCCGCTCTGCGGTTTGATGTACCAATATTATGTCCACCTGTTTGCATGATAACATCAGGAGCTATATCGCAATTTTCTCCTATTTCTACATTACCGTTGCCGTGCACAGTAAAATCTCTGCCAATCCAGGTGTTTTTGCCTACAGTAAGCGTACCTGTACAAAACAAAGGGCCTACTACCCTGACACCTTCAGCAAGGTTATAGCCTATTGAATTCAGAAGTTTTCGTTTTTTCTCAAAGTGTTTTGGCACTGTGCCGCAAAAGCGTTTGTTGACACAGTATTTTACCCATCTTATTTTTAGTCCTTTAAGTGTCATTTTAATCCTCTTTGAACCAATTATTTTTGATTTTGGGAGCTTTGCTGCAAGGCCCCTCAGTAAATCTGTCACAATAACCCTTCGATTTTATATCGTTGCAAAGGTCTATAAATCTCGTCGCAGCAACATCTGCATTCCACAATTCAGCAATAGTCTTATATGCGTTTTTGCCCAGATTCTGTTGCTCCTGAGGATTGTCAAGAAGAAACTTTACCTTGCGGTAGAGAGATTCATTGTCGCCGTTTTTGTAGATCAATCCATTTTCGTTGTTTTTCAGAAGAAACGGTACCGAACCGATAGCATGATTAGCCACCACCGTACAACCGCTGTTCATAGACTCGTTAAGCACTGCTCCCCAACCTTCTCTGAAATCGCTGGTAAACAGATATATTCCTGCTGTCTCCATATATTTGCGGACTTCATCAGGGCTCATAGAACCGAGAATCTTTACATTATCACCTAAATCATTCTCAGTTATAAAAGTTTCAAGCTGTGGTCTAAGTTCGCCTGTACCTATAAAGTCAAGCTCAAAATCATAACCGTCTTCTTTAAGCCTCTTTGCAACGTAAAGTGCGTCGTCGGGATGCTTCCAATCCAGGAACCGCCCGCACCAGAGAAGCTTTCGGGGATTCTTGTTGGCGAAAAGCTCATTTGTGTCATACTTGAGAGTCTGAGGGAAATATCCCCATTTATACGCCTTGCCTCTGAAGGTGCCGTACATAGCAAAATCAGCATAAGTATATGCACTTGCACACAAAAGATAGAGAGATTTATAGCGTCCGTAATTTTTGTAGTATGTATACAGTCTGAAAGGAAGTTTCAGGTAGTTACATCCGTTTTTGAAAATCCTCTCGGAATATTTGAAAACTAACTTTTTGCTGTGAAGATTTGGGATAATCTTAGAAAAAGGGGCACTTCCGATAATGACAGCGTCACTCATAAGTATTTCCTTATCTATGGCTTCGTTATTGAGAGAGACGATGTATGGTAACTTCTCTCTTATACCCCAACCAAGTTTCTTTCGCTCGTCGGTGATTTCCTCTGATTCTACAAAAGTATACTTACCTTGTGTCAGGGTATACCATTTATCACTTAATGGCTTTTGATGGTGGCTGAAGTAGTTTGACAAAAAAGTAATTTTCATACCAATTTTCCTTTCAGAAAAGGTCAAAGGATAGATTTGTAAAGCTCCAGATACTCTCTGAGCCTCTTATTTTTATCAAAAAGCTCTGCTCTCTTAATACAGCTGATTTTGGCAAAAGGATTTGTTTCACAAATCCTGATAATCTCTTTTTCCAAGGCATCTATGTCATCTTTTTCTACTATTGAACCGCAGGTACTATCGATACACTCGGGACTTCCGCCTGAATTAAAGGTCACAACCGGTGCTCCGCAAGCAAGTGCTTCTATATTAACAAGACCCAAAACCTCTTCTCGGGTTGTATTAACAAATACATCAGCGGAAGTATAAATCTCGGCAAGTTCTTTTTGATTTGCAGTTTTTGAAATTGCTATGATATTTTCGGGAAGGGTCGATTTAGTATTCTCATCTACACCAACAAGCACCATAGCGTACTTATCCTTAGGCAAACGATGAGAAATTTCAATCATTGCATCAATACCTTTGCTGTATCCCCAGCCATAAGCCACACCTAAAACCATCTTTTTGTCCTGGATGTTATGCTTCTTTTTAAAGTCAGATATTGTCGGCTTGAACACATCAAGGTTAATGCCGTTATAAATGGTCTTGATTTCGTAGTCTTTTAAAAAAGATTTTTTTGCGACACCAGACAGCCATTCGGAAGGCGTTACCACAACCGCTTTATTAAAACCTGTGAACCACTTTTTCTTAAGTTTATATACCTTTTTAGTGAAATCAAAAGGACAAGATGAATACTTTTTTCTTTGCGGACAGTTATGACAACCATCCTGCCATCTGTTACATCCTGCAATAGAAAAATGAGAGCATATCGCGGTCATTGCCCAACAGTCGTGCAACGTAAATACAACAGAAATATTGTGCTTTTTGATATACTTTGTAAGCAGTGGTATATTAACGTAACTGCCGTGAAGATTATGAAGATGAATTATATCGGGAGAGTAGCTTTTAATATATTTAATCAGTTTACGGGTTTTGGAATACGAAAAACATCCCTTCAACATTGTGAAGCGAGAAAGCACACCATGAAGTTTGCTGTCAAAAGGTGTACTTATTGCGATACAATCACTGATGCCATCTTTTGACGCAGGGAGGTTTCTGCAGGCAGAAATATACTCAATGTTTTCTTCTTTGCAAAGGTCATGGATGCCCTGTGATATATTACCAGTGCTTCCTTCACCGTAAACGGTGTTTACTGAAAAAACTTTCATTGTTAACTTAACTCCGATTCATTCCTTGAGTAAGACATATTCATACCTGCAACAACGCCATTGATAAGGCTGAAGCAAGTAAAGAGCCAAGGCATACCCGCAAGGATAGGCTCTACTAAAAACTGCAAAAGCATTGCAATATATATAAGAAGAACTCCTAATTTAAATGCGTGATGGTAAGTTGTGCGGCTTAAAAGCTTATAGACCTCAACTATACCCAATACAAGGATTGCAACTAAAAGGATAAGTCCGAATAAACCGTATTCATCATATCCGTCCAGCAACAAATCGTGGGCATAGCCGTACTTATCTCTCATATTAAGTCCACCAAAGGGATACTTGAAGAAGTCACCAAGAAAAGAAAGCTTACCGGTAGCTCTTAGTGCGTCCTCGGTAAGTGATGCAAAAGAAGACTCAAATCTGCCGAAAAGGTTGGAGCTGAACATCATATCGCGTAAACCACCGATATTGAAGGCAAAAATCAGCGAGACAAAAAGAACTACCGATGATATACCTATAAGCAACTTAAGACGTTCAAAAGAGTTGTCCAGGGCTTTTCGTGTGTAAAGGATACCAACAACAAACAGAACAAGAAGAATTACAATCATGGTTCTTCCTGCAAGGACCAAATTGTACCAAAGCATTATGAAAACTGATGCAATACCAATAAATCGTACCCATTTTGATGTTGATAACAAAATAATAGAAACAGAAAAACCAAGCATAAGGCAAGCAAGGGTAGACTGACCGGTGGCAGCCATTGTCTCACCACTCCAGATATCAGTAGTATTTCTGCCGGTAATTCCGCTGATATTAGTAATAAAGTTGAGGAAATAATGAGTAAAGGAACCTGCCGAAACTACCGCTATAATGGTATAGCCGATTTTCTCGACTTCATTGTGCTCATAATCAAACATCAGCGCACGTTTGTCTGCTCTGACAGTTGTCATATTGATACCAACAACATAAAGTGCAACATAAGCAAAGCACCTTATCATAGAAAGCACACCTTCAGGGCTGTTATATAGTGCCATTAAGCCACCTAAAGCAAGATACACCAAGGTGGTTGCGTTAGCCATCAGCTTGCGCTGAAATAACATTATTATTATCAAGGATGCAAAAGCAAAATAGAAAAATTTAGCAGCGAAGTTCATAGATGCAAAGAAAAGCATTGCATATATCAATATCTGCTTAATTTTATCTATCTCAACTTTCATAATTTTACACCTCTTTTATAAAGTCGATAATACGCTTGACCTGTTTTTGTGAATGTTTATTATCCAAGATAAAAGACTGAGCTTTTTTGCCTATTGAAATCAACTCTTCGTCGGATTTTTCAAGAGCATCTATCATAGCATTGTATAAAGACTCGACTTCATTATTATCGACACTGAAAATAAATTCGAAGTATTCTTCGGGAATACCGGGAAGTTTTGTTGTAATTAAGGGAGTTCCTGACAACATATACTCGATTGTTTTTGACGGAAAACTGTATTTTGTAAACTCATCCTTCGGATTACGGGGATTAATAAGCAGAGTTGCTTTTTTCTCATATTTAAGTATTTCATCACGATTAACAATCCCAAAATACTTAATCTGAGGATTTGATTTTGCTCGCTCTTTAATTTGGTCCACTGCAGACCCATCACCAAAAAGCCATAGCTCAGTATCTGTGTCAGAAAGTTCATCAAAAGCATCCAGAAGATTGATAATGCCGTACTTTTCATGGAGCATTCCTGCGTACATTATGCTGCGTTTTTCAGCTTTAATGCTTATATCAGGAGGTGTTGCAGAAGATATATCGGCAATGCCCTCCATAACCATATAGGGCTTTTGGGGAGCAACCACCTCATGCATTGCATCAGTAAGATATATATAACCATCGTACCGACTCTGACGCTTTAATGCAGGTTTTAAGTATAAATTTTTGAGACTTGTTATAAAAGATTTAGAATTGTCATTGATGTACATATCCCTAAGCAAATCAGGGATAATCGCAATTGTTTTGATCGAGTATTTCTTAGAAAACCTGATTACATCTTTCACAAGAAAAGGAGGTATGGAATATGTAAATACCACACCTTCGCCCCTATTCTCTCTGCCCCATTTTTTGAGGATTCTTCGGGCATCCATACGTCTTGAAAACTGCTTAATTAAAGGAAGATTCCAGGTATTAAGCCAACGGCAGCTATATCCGCTTTTAAGGTTATTGACACATTTGCCAAAATGAAGGATCTTTGAAGACGGAAAAGTGGGAATCATAGGAAAGCTATGAATCTCAAGGTCTGTCCTGTTCTTCGAAAAGCCGTCCAACAAAGCATTCTCAAAAACAATAGGTGCTACCGAGGGCTTACAAGAACAATTTTCAAGGAGCTTATCATATTCATTTATGTCACATACAGTACCAAAATACAAAATTTTCATTTTACATACAAGCCTTGATTTCGTTAAGTTTCTTTACAAGAGTTTCTAAATCGCCTTGCTCGATTATATTCTCAGACCTGACACTTTCTACACTTCCACCTGTGCGATAAGTTATACACTCAGTCCCACATGCCTGAGCCTCCAGATTTACCGTGGGATAATTATCCTCATAGGTAAGATTGAGAAATATATCAGCAGCAGTATAAATAGCAGCAAGTTCTTCTTTGGAGTTGGTTCTTGATATACAAAGGATTTTTTGTGGTATCTTCTTGATTTGCTCGGCTGTAAGGCCTACAAGAACAATTTTATAGGAATCATCAAGCATATCCGCAAGCTTTATAAAATCATCCAAACCCTTTTTCTTGCTCCAGGCAGATGCCACACCCAAAACCATAAATTTATCGACTATATTATTATCAGCTTTAAAAGAACTTTCAGTAGGTTTGAAAACCTCTGTGTCAATAGTGTTGTGGACTACTTCTACGTTATAATCTTTCAAGAAACTGCGTTTCACAAGGTCTCTGAGCCAACAAGAAGGAGTAATAATAGTCATATCTTTGACACCGCAGAAAGCAGCTTTTTTGCGAAGATAGTTTTTATAGGAGTTGTCCTTTAATGAAGATTTTGGATACTCACATTTCTGAGAGCAATTCTTGCACTGAGTCTGCCATTTTTGGCATCCTACAAGAGTAAAATGTGCGCAATGACCAGTAAAAGGCCAACAATCGTGAAAAGTCCACTTTACCTGCATCTGAGGACGCTGTTTTATCCAGTTAAATAAAATTTCTATATTAATATAATACCCGTGGAGATTATGAAGCCATAAAACATCGGGATTATAATCATTTGCCCATTTTATAAATTGTTTGGTCTCTCTCTTGGCATTAAAGCCCTCGTTGTCAAAAATACGAGCTTTGAGACCGTTGATTTTTACAGAAAGATCTGTACCTATTCTATAAGAAATATCTCGGTATTTTTCGGGAACTTCTCCCCTGCCATAAGCCACCCTACACTTATGGCCTTTAGAAATATATTCATCAGCTATATCAGTAGCTATTCTGCCGGTACTCCGAATACCGCAAACAGAGTTAATGACCAATACTTTCATATATACCTCTGAAATTTCAAGTAAAGGGTGGCTACACCTTGGGTAGCCACCCTCTTGAACTACTTGAACATAGTATAAATACTTGTTATCTTGTGATGTAATTTACATTGTAAGCCTCAGCAAACTTCTCAGCTACAGAACCTGCTGCAACGTTGAGAACTACAGACTTAGAGTTTGTAAATGCTGTGCTATAGATGTTGTCTGTGCCAGCGGGAACATAAACATTTGTGAGCTTGTAGCAATCACCAAATGCATAGCTGCCGATGTACTTAACTGTCTCGGGAAGTGTAATCTCAGATACCTTAGCGTTGTTCATAAATGCGAGAACGCCGATGTCTGTAAGCTTGGAGCCTTCCTCGAATACGATTGATTCAATACTATTGCAGTATGCGAATGTGTAGTTGCCGATAGCTGTGATGTCCTTACCTACAACTAACTTCTTGAACTTATGACGGAAGTTCATCCAGGGCTGCTGGTTGTGAGAAGTAAAGTTGGGCATTGCACCTTCACCAGTAATTCTGAGCTCGCCGTTTTCATAGAACTCCCATGAAACTGTATCGTTGAGCTTACCACCGTCGATTGCAACATAAATGAAGTCACGAGTCTTATAGTTTACACCATAAGTCTCTGCATATTCCTGAGCGTATGTGCCCTCTGCAACGTTGAGCACTACAAGCTTAGAGTTTGTGAATGCTGTGTTGTAGATGAAGCTTACACCCTGAGGAACATATACATCAGTAAGTGCGAAGCAATCACCAAATGCATAAGCGCTGATAGATGTTACTGTATCGGGAAGTGTAATAGCAGTTACCTTGGGTACATTGAAGAAGGAGAGCACACCAATGCTTGTAGCCTTGGAGCCTTCCTCAAATACAACCTCTGTAACGTTCTGAGCATAGCAGAATGCATAGTTACCAACAGCTGTGATATCCTTGCCGATTACAACTCTCTTGAGCTTGTGACGGAAGTTGTTCCAGGGCTGCTGTGCATGGCTTGTGAAGTTGGGCATTGCACCCTCACCTGTAATTCTGAGCTCACCGTTTTCGAAGAACTCCCAGTTTACAGTATCGTTGAGCTTACCGCCGTCGATAGCAACATAGATAAACTCACGAACTTCGTAGCTCACACCATAAGTCTCTGCATATTCCTGAGCGTATGTACCCTCAGCAACGTTAAGAACTACCTTAGTGGAGTTTGTGAATGCTGTGTTATAGATGAACTCTACACCCTGAGGAACATATACATCTGCAAGTGCGAAGCAATCGCCGAATGCATAAGCGCTGATAGATGTTACTGTGTCGGGAAGTGTAATAGTTGCTACCTTGGGAACATTGAAGAATGAGAGAACGCCGATGCTTGTAGCAGCATTGCCTTCCTCAAATACAACTTCTGTTACGTTCTGAGCATAGCAGAATGCATAGTTACCAACTGTTGTGATATCCTTGCCGATAACAATCTTCTTGAGCTTATGACGGAAGTCATTCCAGGGCTGCTGTGCGTGGCTTGTGAAGTTGGGCATTGCACCCTCACCTGTGATTCTGAGCTCGCCGTTTTCGAAGAACTCCCAAGCTACTGTATCATTAAGCTTACCACCGTCGATAGCAACATAAACGAAGTCACGAACTTCATAGTTTAATTTCTGAGCAACTGCAAACTCGTGTGCGTATGTACCCTCAGAAACGTTGAGCACTGCAAGAGTTGAGTTGTTGAAAGCTGTTGCATAGATATATTCCATACCCTGAGGAACATATACATTTGTAAGAGCGAAACAGTCTGCAAAAGCATAAGAGCCGATGTATGTAACTGTTTCGGGAAGGATAAACTCAGTAACCTTGGGTACATTCATAAATGCAAGTACGCCAACGCTCTCAAGTACAGAGCCTTCTTCAAATACTACGCTCTCGATATTCTGAGAATATGCGAATGCATAGTTACCAACTGCTGTGATATCCTTGGAGATAACTACCTTCTTGATAAGATGACGGTAGTTTGCCCAGGGCTGCTGTGCATAGTTGGTGTAGTTAGTCATTGCACCTGAACCTGTAATCTCAAGTGTACCATCTGCCTGAAGTGTCCAAGTGATAGTAGTAGTTACATCACCTGAAGCAACGGGAGGAACGTAGCCCTCTCTGAGCTCTACATTGTGGTTGTTTGCGATAGCATACTTGTGAGCTACAGAATTTTCAACAACCTGAAGAACTACGTCTGCTTTTGCTTTAATGAATACGCCAACACCCATTGTCTGAACTGTATCAGGAATAAATACCTTTTCAAGACCGATGTCGTGCATAAATGCATACTCTTTAATAGTATGAAGTTTAGAGCCTTCTTCAAATTTAACGTCTGTAAGAGCACCGCACTCGTAGAATGCGTACTCCTCAAGAACCTCTACGCTTGCGGGAATTGTTACTTCGCCAAGACGCCAGCAGTGACCGAAGCCGCCCCAACCGATAGACTTAAGTGAAGAATTCTCCTCAAATGTAAGAGTTCTTACATAACCATTCTTGAAGAAACCGAACTTACCGATATGTGTAATACCGTTGCCGATTTCGATAGCTTTGATTGTGGTTGTATCGTTCTTGATTACCCATGCAGGATAGAGACCGTTTGCTGTGTAATCCTTCATTACGCCTTCGCCGCCAACCTTAAGTGTGCCGTCGGAAAGGAGAACGTACTCGATATTTGTACCGGCGAAACCTGCATCAACAACAGAAGCATCATCAGCAGATACGAAAGCACCCTTCTCGTCGAAGATACAATCGTAACCGTTTACGTTAACTTCACCTGTGATTGCATAGCCGTTTTCGTCAAAGAAGTAAACTGTGGGATAGATAGCAACGTCGCCTGTTGCCTTAAGACCAGCTGTAAAGTACATATATGCACCCTCAGCCTCGTCAAAGTAGAAGCCGTCAAGCTTTGCTTTGTTGGGACAAACGCCATTTTCACCAAAGTCATAGTAGAAACCGTCGATTTCCTGAACACCTGTAACCTTAGCGCCATCCTTGTAGTAAGCGAAGTCTTCTGTCCAGCCATTAGCTATTACACCGTCAATGTATGTCTTGCCATCTGTATAAACACCATTGAACAAGTCACCGTCAACTGTACACTTAAGTACACCATCAACAAATGCATAATCGTGGCCAGCTTCAACAACTGTACCCCAATCTACAACAGAGTTACAAACTTTACAGAATGTTTTACCTGTGAGACCGTCAGTTGTACAAGTAGCAGCAATATCTGCCACTGCCTCAGCAGTGTGAACATGACCGCCGTTCCATGCATTGAAATAAGCAAGGCCAGCTGCAGTACCAGTCATGTTAGCCTTATTAGCCCACATTTCTGTGTCGCAGAATACACCCTCGCCTGTGAAGGAGTCAACAGTGCCGTCAACTCTTGTGAGGACACCCTTGTCAACGTTAGCGATAACAGACATTCTCCAGAACTCGCCCATAGACTTGTACTGAGCATAGGTAAATGCCTGTACGCCCTGCTTTGTACCATTGGGATAAGTGTAACCTGTCTTGAGCTCCCATGTACGTACAGGGATAGTTACGAGAACTGCCTCGCCTGTCTGAGTATTCTCACCTGTTCTTGTAACTGTGATTGTAGCAATATTATCTTCAGTTTCAAGTGTGTAAGAAACATCGAAACCTTCTGCAGGAGTCATGTGGTCGAGCTGCCATACAGAGTTGTTATCAAGGTCAATTGTTACATTTACTGTATCAACCTCTTCAATTGCTGTTGCAACAAGATTCATATTATAGATAGAACCTAAGAGAATTCTGTCTGCATCTGGGTCAGCTGCAACAAGTTTAACTGTGCTTGCAGAATCTTCTGCATTTACAGTAATATAGCCATACTTATAGCCGTAGTTGCCCATTTTATCTTCTGCTGCAAACTTAACAACATGCTTGCCGTTTGTAAGAGCATAGTCAGAAACGGAAACAATACCATTAGCATACTCAGAGTCAACTTCAACACCGTCGATATATGCCTTTACTGTAGAAGCATCAATACCTGTGAAGTTGGACTTGCCTGTGTAATCAGCAACAGTAGCAGCAAAAGTAACCTTGTTGGATGTAACTGTCTGATTATTAAGAACAGCTGCATCGGGCATACCAGCTACTGCATAAGTCATATTGCCGAATACAGGAGCCTCACGGTCATCAACTGCTGTAGAGTAGTCAACTGTGATATCATCAATATAAACTGTGTATTTGCCGGGAATGTTGCTCTGCTCAGCAGCTAAATAATTATATGCTGAACCGTCACGGTCAGAAATGTAGAGCTGCATCATAGCACCATTCTCAACCCAACCAACAGCAGAATATGCAGAAGTATCTACATAAAGATAATGCCAACCGGGCTCATCAAATGTATAAACAACACCGGTACCACCTGCACCTGTGTCCATATTATTACCATTGATTGTAGCTTTTGTATTCCAGATTGGTGTACCATCTTCATTGAAACCGGTTACTTCTCTAAGTGTCCAACGAGCCCAAAGACCAACAAACTCATCAGGAATATAAATCCAACATCCTACGCGAACTGCATTTTTGAAAACTCTGGTTTCTGTAGCATAAACACTTGACTTCATATAACCAGACTCTAATGAGTTACCAAAGTTAAGCTCGGAACCAAGAGCATAATTACCGCTATGAACGTGGCCGCTTTCTGCATCAGCAACGAAATTAGTGCTTTCAGGCCATACATAGTTATACTTTGTGCCGGGAGTTTCATCAATAATAACCTTCTGGTTAGTACCATCCTCAAAATCGTAAATGACTTCGGAGCCCTTACCAAGATTGATATTAGATAAAGCTGTTATACCTGTGCCATTATATTTTGCTTCTACCTTACTGCTTGTAACAGCTTCAGACTCATCACAAGCTGTAAATGTGAAGCCATCCATAGTACCTACAGCACTATTATCAAAAGTAAAGGTGAAATCAGAAGGCTTGATAGCAACATTCTTAACACCATAAGTAGCACTAATATTGAAGAGAACAGACTTTCCGAAAGGAATAGTCATATTTTCCTGCTCAAAAGCAACTGCATCGGGATGAACAACATTGATAGTTGTTTCGCCAACAACTTCACCGCCGTAAATCATCTGAACAACAGCTGCACCTGTTTTACCTGTAGATGTGAATACACCGTCAGCAACTGTACCTAAAGAAGAATCAGCAAGCTGCCACTCTACATCAGCAGGAATCTCAGCGGGACCGCCTGCAGAGTCAACACCTGTAGCAGAAACTGCAACAGTAGAGTTAGGTGTCACATACTCATTTTCTGTTGTGAGAGAAGCACTCTTGAACTTACCATCAGCTACTACTGTAGAAGCGATGATAAAACCGTTGGAAACGGAACGCTCAGAACCATCGGAGGGGCTGTTAACAATAGCAAAATCGTTGGAACCCTCTGCCTTTGCTGCATAAGTACAGGAGCCACCACCATCAAGGTGACCTGCCCATACACAACCGAGGTCCTTCATTACCTGAGCCTGCTCAAGCACTGTAAGACCGATGGACTTGGGAGCCTGGTTACCATCAGCAGTCATAAGAATAACGTCGCCATCTGCAGTAATACCGATTGTCTGACGGGGATAATACTTTGAAGTATCAAGACCAGAACAAATCTGACCGTCAACAATCAGCATTGTGTAGATACCGATAGCTTCCTGGATGTTACCCTTATCATTAGAGTAATCACCTTTGTTACCAATCTTTACAGAGCCGTCCTTCATAACAGCAAAATAGCCGTATGCATTACCTTCAGACTCTGTGGTAACATCGATACCGTTCATAACGAAAGTACCTGTGGGCTTACCGTTAATCATATTGTAGTAGGATGCATTGATACCTGCTACAACAGTACCCTCATAGTATTCGTCACCTGCTGCAACCTTTTCGTTAAAGGAAGCAACCTGCTCAGTGAGCTTGGACATACCATAATTGGTAGGATCCATGTCCTTGTATGAAGCGTAGAGCTTCACTGTGTCAACGCTCATATCTGCTTTTGTTACGAACATCTTAACCTGCTCGTTCTTGTTGTTATACAGGGTGTATGCATCCTGTGTAACACCGGGAGCAAGAGTAGAGTTCTTTTCAGTAACAATAGCAAGACTTGCGCTTGTGAATGAGTCGCCGGATGCTGCTGCTACTGAAAAAGACAGAGGCAGTGCACTAACGAGCATCATCACTGCAAGAAGTCCACAAAGAACTTTTGCCAGAAACTTGTTGTGTTTCAAAGAAATCACTCCTTTTAAAAAATTATATTACGCCCTCAGGCAAAATATATAAGTTAAATAAAGTTACTCATAATAACTTTATAAACAACCTGGACAGAATAGTTTTTGTTGAGAAAATCAAATCCCCTGTCGCCCATCGTAACCAAGTCCTCAGATAAAACTGACTTCAGCAGCTTGATAAACTCAGATGGGCTCTCGCTTACCATACTCCAACCAAAACCACCCTTGGAAATAACATCACCGATATCGGTATTGCTGTCGGTGCAAGCAAGTACCGGAATAGATGCCTGCATATAAGAAAGAAGTCTGGATGGGAAATTGGGTATGGAAAAGCGATTATCGAGAAAAATCATACCTACATCACAAGCAGCTATCATACTGTCGTAATATTCTTTAGGTAAAATCTTCATAAGTTTAAGGTTAGAGGGGTTTTCGCTCTTAACAAACTTGACAAGTTTATCGTACTCGGTACCTTCGCCTACAATAAGAAAATAAGCCTCAGGTACTTCTTTTGCCATTCGGATACAGTCGATAATAAAGGGGATTCCCTGGGGTTTACCTAAGTTACCGCCATATACAAACACCTTTTTGTCCGCAGGTATGCCGTAGAGTTTTCGCATTTCCTTTCGTTTTTCAGAACTAAGACGTAAATCCTGAACTTCGATAGAATTTGGAGCTATCTGAACACATTCGGTATCAACCGAATGATTATGTCTGAGAAGATATCTTACATTTGCTTCGGACATGCATCCGATATAATCGGAAACTGCGTAGAGTTTCTTCTCTTTTCTTCTAAAATAATTATAAATAAAGCCTTTTAAGCCGTGTTTTTTCATTAATCCCAGGTCAACAGCATTCTGAGGAAAAATATCCTTAAGAAGAAGATACGACTTGGCATTATCACGCTTTTTGACGAAATCTACTGCCTTACATAAAGTTATGGGAGGAGTAGAATAAAGGACAAGATCAAACTTGATATGTGAAAAATACTCTTTGATGGCATTAATGAACTGTGTCTCAATTCTGATTGTTGAAATACCTTTTTCAAAGAGATTTGTCTTTTGTGTATTACCAATTTTAAGTTTTAACAGATGGTTTTCTTCCTCCAGATGTGTAGGTATATCGTAACGTCGTTCTGTAGGAGAAACACAATAAACATCATGACCATTTCTGATGAACTCGCGAAGTAAATCGCAGTATATATTTCTATCAGAAAAAGATGAAAAATCAAGTAATGTAAGAAACAAAATATTCATTTTAATATCCTTGCAGGAACACCTACATAAACACCGCTTTCAACGATATCAGAGGTTACCACTGCACCTGCTCCTATTACACAATTTCCTTGAATATTGATATTATTGATTATTGTTGCACCTGCACCAACAAAGCTTAGATTGCCGACATGTACTGTCCCTGCAAGATGAGCACCCACCGAAATGTGAGCAAAGTCACCCACAACACAGTCATGGTCAACAGATGAACAAGTATTAATTACTGCACCCTTTTTTATTCTTGCGCCGGTGTTAATAACAACACCGCCCATTACTGCACATCCATCCTCAACAACAGCATATTTTGATACAACTGCCGAAGGATGAATCAAAGTAGCGAAGCTTCCGCTTTTTTCTGCAATAAGCTGGTAAAAGCGGAAGCGGATATCGTTATTACCGATACCCACAAAAAAGTCAGAGTCATCTAAATAATTCTGAATATCTGATGTTTTGCCCGACACAGATACAACATCAGAATCATTGTCGTCTAAAAAAATAATTTCTTTATATCCGCAGAGCTCAGCTATCTCAGCACAAACCCGACCGTGACCACCTGCACCGATGATTACTAATTTATCATGCATTTTCAGTAACCTCCGCTGTATGTGTTCCTTTGAATTCTTCCATTGTTACGCTGGTTTCGCTTGAAATGCCTGTGTGACAAAACACAGCTTTGACTGTGAGGAAAATAATCTTAATATCACCTATAAAGGTAATGTTATCGACATATTCAGTATCAAGCTTGAATTTATCTTCCCAGCTGATGGCATTTCTGCCGTTGACCTGTGCATAACCTGTAAGACCCGGACGAACATTGTGACGTCTGCGCTGCTCAGCCGTATACAAAGGCAGATACTTAACAAGAAGTGGTCTGGGACCAACAATAGACATGTGGCCTGCAATGATATTGAATAACTCTCCAATCTCGTCAAGGCTTGTCTTTCTGAGAATTTTACCGTATGTATTGAGTCTTTGCTCATCAGGCAGAAGATGGCCATCTTTATCCTTTTGGTTGGTCATAGTACGGAATTTAATAAGACTAAAAATCTTTTCGTTTCCGTATTTATCTTTTTTACCGGGACGTTTCTGTACGAAAAAGGGATTACCTTTCATAGCAATCGCACCGACTACTATAAGAATAATATAAATCGGTGAAAGTATAATCATCGCCAATAACGACAGAGAAAAATCCAATATTCTTTTTACAAAAGCAGCATAAATGCCTACTTTACCCTTTTCCATATAAAACGCCCATCTGTGTATAAGTTTACTCGAAGCAAGATTTGATAAGCTGGATAATTATATCCTGCTCTTCCTCAGTCATTTTAATGTCACTTGGCAAACAAAGACCGCGTCTGAAAATATCGCAACCTACGCTTTCTTTGCTTTCGCCATTACTAATGCCATCAGCAGTAATAAAAACATTCTTTTTAAAGATAGGCTGAACGTGCATTGGCTTCCACAAAGGTCTTGCTTCTACATTGTAATCGGAAAGAACACCGAGGATTTCTCCGGGACATGACTTTCCGGGTTCTTTTTCATAAGTGAAGTCAGAGTCGTATCTGATTTCTTTGCACATTGCAGATTCATCAATCAACATGCATGAGAGCCAGAAGTTTGGCTCCATATCACTCTCTATGTAGGGATTCATGGTTACAGGAAGATCCTTGAATCCTTCTTTGTATCTCTCGTAGATAGCTTTTTTCTGAGCAATATGTTCACTTAGATAACGCATCTGTCCACGGATAACACCAGCAATTATGTTGCTCATTCGATAATTGTAACCGATTTCGCTATGTTGATACCAGGGTGCGTTATCTCTGCTCTGAGTAGACCATTTGCGAACTTTTTCAGCAGCTTTGAAGTCGTCAGTAACAAACATACCGCCTGATGAACCTGTGATAATTTTGTTGCCGTTAAAAGAAATAACGTTATATTTACCAAAAGAACCTGTCTGCTTACCCTTATAGCTTGCACCCAAGGACTCGGCAGAATCTTCTATGAGTATTGCGCCATGCCTCTCGCAGATTTCGCATATTCTATCATACTGAAGAGGTGTGCCGTAAAGGTTGGCGGCAACCACTACCTTGACATCAGGGAATATTTCAAAAGCTTTTTCTAGAGCGTCAGGATCCATATTCCAGGTTTCACGTTCACTGTCAATAAAAACAGGGCTACCACCTTCGTACAAAACAGGATTGACGGTAGCAGCGAAGGTTGTATCGCTGGCAAAAACCATATCTCCTCTTTTGACTCCTGCTGCTTTCATGGCCATATGAAGGGCTGCAGTACCTGTCGTAAGACCTACTGCATATTTAGCACCTACATACTTACTGCAGGACTCCTCAGCTTTGTCGATGTTCTCTCCCACCGTTGACACCCAGTTGGTCTCATAAGCGTTAACAATATACTTGAGTTCCTCACCGTGCATGGTAGGAGATGACAGGTATATTCTGTTTTCAAAAGACTCTACATTATTAATAGACCCCATATATATCCCCCTAATGCCTCAATAAAAATACCGAAGCAACTGATAATCCATATGGATTAACGTATAATCTAAAAATTAATCACTCAGCTTTTAAATAGAATAAGTTGAGAATCATGTCGTTTAATTGTTCTTTATCAACATGAAACTCCATAAACTTTTCGCCGACTTTCGACTCACCCTCAACATCATAAATCTGTGTAAATTCATAATCCGAAAGGTTATTGATAAGATTCTCAAGCTGGTTAATGGTATAATTTGATACCATATATTCTGAAATTTCAGTTGATGCAGTTAATGCAAAGTTTTCATCCTCTTTTACTTTTGCGTTAAAAGCATCAAAAAAAGATGAAAGATATGTCTTTTGTCTTTGCATACGTGTGGTATTGGTACTATCTTCAAGGCCCTGACGAGTGCGTACATAGGTCAAAACATTCTCACCGGTGAGTGTTACTGTCTCACCCATAACAAACGCATCCTCGACACCGGTGAAATCATCGGTAATTTCTACCTCTACACCACCAACAAGGTCGGTAATCATAGGAACAGCATCCATAGTAACCGACATATAATGCTGTATATCAATACCATTGAACAATGAGGAAACAGCATCAGCGGTATTTCTGCAGCTGACTTCTTTGCCGTTTCCGTAGGTATGTGCAAGCGCAAGCTGTGCACTTATTGTATCAATTCTGTTACCTGCTACACCTAAAACATTAATATCAGCAATTGTGTCACGGTTAAGGTGAATAGCAGAGTAGGATTTAGTACTGTTATTGATGACAAAAAGCATCAGGAAATCAGCTTGTCTGTCATTTTTATAGCCCGCATCCTCTGTGGAAACCTCAAACTTATCCAAACCTAACAGAAGTATAGTCTGTATATCGGGATTCATGGTATAGTCCACACCATTGACGGTAATGTTTTTATTATTGTCGCTATCTTCATCATGTGCAGGAAATAGTCCCTGACCGCTTTCCCATCGGTTAAGAAGCAACACACCGGACACAACAAACACAACAACAAGGAACGCAATCAAGAGAACATGAATAATTTTAGTTCTGTTTTTCTTTGTTGTTTTCATATTAATTTACCTTATGCACTCTTTTTCTTCTTGTAAGAGATGAATACAACAACTACACCTACTGCTGCAGCTGCCATAACAGCAACAAGAATCCAGGAGAACACATCACCTGTGATTGGAACATCAACTACAGAGCCATCAACGTCAACAACAATAGCCAATGCACGAGGTACATCTGTTGTGAAGATAAGGCAATCGCCCTCCACCTTTGCATCTTCAATCACATGCCACTGACCATCTTCGAAGTACATAAGACCTACGAAGTTTTCAACTGTCTCAGGCTGAAGCTTGATAGAAAAATAACCATGCTCATCGTGATTAAGACAATCCTTGAGGCTGAGATTAAAGAGGTCGCTTACTGCAAGATTATCAGGTGAAACGTTGAGCTTTTCAGCAATATCAGCAAGGTCAGGAACAAGAGAAGAAATAGTTGTTGTATTACGGATGCTCTCATAAGCCTTTTCGATATTTTCACGCTCGACTAATTCAAGTACATTTCTGTCACCATAAGATGTAACATATACTACACCTGTACACTCGCCATCAGAGTTGTAATACTCGATAATGATAGGAGCCTTGTTGAAAGAAGGGCTGTCAATAAATCCGCCGGGTGCAGCACCTGCTGTGAATGTCATGGTAAACACCATAACTGCCATAAGGATAATCGCAAAAAACTTTTTCATAATAGAATCTCCCTTTCTGTATTTATTAAAATGTATTAACTACAAAAATTATGAATTCGATTTACTGTTTTCGCCGTAAGGCTGGGACTTATAATACTTATAATACTTTTTGTATCTGCCGTAAGAGCCTTTTTCGTTTCTGGAGCCGTTAAGAACACATCCCAAAACTTTAACATTTGACAGCTTAATCTGTCTGAAGCAATGCTCAAGCTCTTTTCTTGAAGTATATTCCTGACGGATAACAACCACAAGACCTGTGATAAAGTTTGAAATTGCCAAGGCATCAGAAACGATGTTAACCGGAGGTAAGTCTACAATAATATAGTCAAACTTTTCGGAAAGAATACCAAAAATCTGTTCCATTCTTCGTGAGCCAAGGAGCTCTGAGGGGTTAGGAGGCAGATTGCCTGATGGTAAAATATACCAGTTATCAAGGAGCTTTGATTTGAAAACACTTAGCTGCTGGCTTTCATAATCCATCAGAAAATCGGTAAGTCCCGGAGAACTGTTCATCTCCATCTTCTTAGCGATACTGGGAATACGAAGGTCGGCATCTACCAAAAGTACCTTTTTGCCGTTTTCAGCAAGTACATAGGAAAGGTTAACCGCGGTTGTACTCTTGCCCTCGCCTCTGATTGAGCTTGTTACACCGATAATCGGGCACTTAACATCAGCAGGAACTGTAAAACTAAGGTTTGTTCTGAGAAGTTTATACTGTTCAATGGCGGTGAACTCAAGGTTTTTATGCAGGGTTCCTTCAGTACTGCCCGCAGGGATATTTTTGCGTGATTTCTTCTTTATCATCATTATGTCACCTCACTACCCTTATCTGCTGCTCTTTTTGTAGTAAGCATAACCTTTACTGTCAGACATATGCAGGTCAGGAACCTTTGCAAGAATTGGATAATCATAATTATTAAGGATATACTCCTCGTCGTGGATAGTATCATCCATGACAGCCATTACTACAAGAACCGCAAGAGAAAGCAAGCCGCCGATAACACCGAAAAGTACAACATGCTTTGTAATACTTGGTGACACCTTGTTAAGGTTTACTACGGCTGAATCAACAACCGCCATAGAGCTGCCCTCGATAATCTCGGAAATTCTCTTGGGAAGAACCTCAGCAATACAGTTTGCAATATCTGCTGCTTCATAAGGGTCGTTAGATGTAACGCGTACCTGTAAAATCTCTGTATCGTTAACAGCTGAAGTCTCAATCATTGAATAAAGCTCTTCGTAGGTATAATCAACACCGCATTTTTCGATAACTGTCTCAAGAGTTGTTCGGTTTTTGAGAAGAGAGCCGTATGTCTTAACAAGGCTTTGTGCCGCAGTGATTTCTGAAGAAGAAATGCTGAAGCTTGCACCACCGATTGAAAGCGAACTGTTGTTAACATAAAGCATGATTGCTGAGCTGTAGGACGGAGGAATTGCAAAAGCTGCAATAGAAAATCCGATAACCGCACCTAATACGCCACAAACAATAACAATCCAGATTCTTTTCCATACAGAGGATAAGATATGCATTAAATCTATGGTAAAATATTCTTTTTTTCCTTTTTCAGCTCGGCTCATTGTAAAAACACCTCATAAAAGACGCTAAAAGGGTACAGTTACACTATATCCCTACTATATCATTGTTATTATAATACAATACTTAGGAATATGCAAGCAAAAACTTGTAATTTTTATCTATATATATGAAAAAAACCGTCTTCATCAAGAAAAGACGGCTTTCTAAAAAATTACACAATCAGATGTTAATTATTTCATATTCAAGGCTGCCAAGATTA
Organism: Oscillospiraceae bacterium; assembly: GCA_015066245.1. Taxonomy (GTDB): domain Bacteria; phylum Bacillota; class Clostridia; order Oscillospirales; family Acutalibacteraceae; genus Ruminococcoides. The sequence goes on along the minus strand of SVOS01000003.1, from coordinate 141,006 downwards.
AGCTCAGCGGCTGCCTCAGCAGTATGAACACCGTGTCGGGAATCCATTCTTTCGATTAAAGCGGCTTTACCTCTGTCGGGTGAATTTTTGACTGCATCATAACATGCTTTATCGATTGCTACCGGGTCTAAAGAAGCGAAAATGCCTATATCCCCCATTTCGGGCTCTGCAGGATGAGAATCGCAGTCACAATCCACGGACAAACGATTGGCGACATTGATATAAAGAACATTTTCTTTGCCAATATAGTCGATAACTGACTTAAAGGCATCTGCCATACACTCAAGAAATACATCCTGAGGTGCAGTATTCTGCCAGATAACATGATAATCGTGTGTAATGCCGGCGGTGTGGATATTTGTTTTGCCTTTTGTTGAGGCAATGCCGATGCTTACGTTCTTAAGTGCTCCACCAAATCCGCCCATAGCATGGCCTTTGAAGTGAGAAAGCACAAGCATAGAATCATAATTCTTAAAGTTTTCACCGATAAAATTTTCCTTAAGATGAAAACCGTTATTTACAGGAATTGCAAAGTCCCCATTTTCGTCCATAATGTCGCAAGGAGCTATTTCGGTAAATCCGTGATCCTTTATTACCTGCCAATGGTCTTTAGGGTCAATTCTTTTGCCTGCATAAGCAGTGCAACATTCGACTATTGTTCCGCTCAGCTTATTTACAAGGGGAGCTATAAGCTTAGGGTCAAGAAAATTATGACCTCCTGCCTCGCCTGTGGAAAGCTTGACACAGGTTTTGCCCTTTAGCTCGGTATCAAGTGCATCGAAAATTCTTACAAGGCTTTCTGCAGAAATTTCTTTGGTAAAATACACTTTGGATTTATTCATTTTATGCTCCTTTCTTTTTAAACGGCACAAGTTTTGTTCTGTCAAGGGTTATTATTATTGCAGGTATCAGAATCAACTGCAAAAGTATACCGGGAATCGCCTCTAAAAATGCACTCGACAAAAAACCGTAAAATAATTTTTCATTAAATCCCAATATAGAAAACTGAACAATGCCTTTCACAATTCTGCCCATAAGCATAGCAGAAACAAGAGAAATATACACCTTAAAAATATCTTGTTTCTTAAACAAGCCGTAAATAAGTCCTATAACCAATCCGTAAGTTCCAAGTTCGCATGCCATTATAATTCCTCTTGGAAAAAGTCCCGGCATAGTAAAAATCACACTTCTGAACAATGGTGCAATTACTCCCACCGCAAAGCCATAATACCAACCGCATACAAGTCCGCACAACAAAACGGGCAGGTGCATCGGCAATAGTAAATTTCCCAAATCCTGATTCTGGGCAGTTACAAAAGGTATCACAATAGCAATCGCAAGAAACATTGCTGCCAATATTAATTTTTGTAAATCTTGATTTCGCATTTTATATGTACCTCAAATAAAGATAGTTAGCACAAAAGTTCATCACAAAGTTGGGTATCTCTTATGGATACAAAATCATCATCGGCTACAATAAGATGATCAACCATCAGCACGCCTACTAAATTGAGAGCCTTGCAGACCTCTTTGGTAGCATCGATATCTGACCTGCTGGGTAATGCTACGCCGCTGGGATGATTGTGGGCTATGGCTGCGGTTGCAGCATTATACCTCATAGCCAGGTCAACAATCCTTCTTATGGGAGCCTCGGAAGCTGTAAAACTTCCTTTAGAGACAACTCCACTGTATAATTCTTTTCCCTTTGCATCAGCTAAAAGCAAAATCATTACTTCTTCGTCTCTGCCGATAAACTTAGGAATAAAATAGTCCCCCAGATTTTCGAAGTCGATAATCTTAGATTTATTATTATTTCTGTCATCAAGATACACCCTTGAGATATCAGGTATCATCGTAAGAAAGAGTGCGGCGTTCTGTGTAAGACCAGCACCAACAAGTGTATCAATACGAGCATCAAATATGGCAGATAAAGAACCGAATTCTCTTAACAATCTGTGAGCAAGAGGATTTGTATCTGTTCTGGGATAGACATAATATAAAATCATCTCAAGGATCTCATGTTCCTGATATCCGTCAAAACGAGTGTCAAGAAATCGCTCTTTCATCCTTTTGCGATGACCAGTATGTTCATTAGGCATAGATTGATTCTCCATAAGTTTTATTTAATATAAATATTAACACAATAACACGAGTTTGTAAATTAAAAAATCTCTTTTATCTACATAGACAAAAGAGACTTTTTTTCGTGGTGCCGGTGGCGGGACTTGAACCCGCACGGTATCGCTACCAACGGATTTTGAGTCCGTCACGTCTGCCATTCCATCACACCGGCGAATATTTAACTTTGTGTATTATACAATATATCAAATAAAAAATCAAGTATAAAAAGCAGAAAACTTCCGGGTATCTTTGAACACCCGGAAGTAAATGTTAAATAATCATCTGTTTTCGATGTCTGTGATCATCTGTACACGATTTTCGTGTCTGCCGCCGTCGAACTCAGTATTAAGGAAAATATCAGCAAGTTTGACTGCCATTACTCTGTCGATAACTCGACCACCCATACAAAGAACATTTGCGTTGTTGTGGCGACGTGTCATCTCTGCACAGAATTCGTCTGTAACAACTGCTGCACGGATGCCCTTAACCTTATTTGCAACCATCGATACACCGATACCTGTACCGCAGCAGATAATACCTGACTCATAGTCACCACCTGCTACTGCGTCAGCAACTTTAAGTGCATATTCGGGATAGTCAACACTGTCAGTATTGAAAGTACCAAAGTCTGTGTAGGCGATTTTCTCGCTCTCAAGATAGTCTCTGACTGCATTCTTGATATCAAGACCGCCGTGGTCACAACCTAAAGCAATTTTTCTCATTTTATTTATTCTCCTTTTTCTTAAGTTCTCTTTCAGCCTGAGAAAGTCTCAGGTATGCAGGCAAAAGCTCATTGGCCGATTTTGTTTTTTCGCCTTTACTGAGTTTGTCAAAAGCCGCAGCAGCGACTGACGAAGCTCGCTGAAAACGCAACGCTGCAGGTGCAAGCTCAACAGATAGCGTTGTGTCCATAAACTCCTTGAAACAAAGCTCTGCCCCATCGCCTACAAGAATAATACGCTTGCCTTGATAAGAAGTATTAAGCTCTGACTTCAAATCAGCTATAGAGATAGCTCTGTCCTGGCAACATCTGTTTACTTCGCCGTACTTAATCTCAAATACAGCACTATAAACCTGGGCACATCGTGCATCCATAACCGCACACACAATACAATCGGTCAATGTCAAGTTATATGCCATGGACTCAAGGGTAGAAACCTCGATACAAGGCAAATTCTCGGCAAAAGCAATACCCTTTACCACTGCAACACCTATACGCACACCTGTAAAGGAACCGGGGCCGTTGGAAATTGCCAGAGCATCAATGCTCTTAAGGTCACTATCTGTATTTTTAAGCGCAGCATCCAGCATAGGCATCAAAGTGCGGCTATGAGTAAGTCCTGCATTAACAAAAAATTCTGTCTGCACCTTACCTTCTTCGCATATAGCTACAGAGGCAGCAGTTGCAGTAGAATCAAAAGCTAAAATTTTCATATCAGCTTATCCTTTTAATAATTCTGTCATTAAAGCCTTCGCCCTTCTGAAGCTCTACTCGTATTGTATCTTCAGGTAAGGCTGCTTCGATGTTTTCGCTCCACTCAATTATACACAAGCCCTGACCGATATAATCGAAAAAACCTGTGGAATAAAGATCATCCCATGAATTAATGCGGTACATATCAAAATGAAAAATCCTGATATCGCCGTTATATTCATTTACGATGGCAAATGTGGGACTTGAAACACCGCTATTTATACCGAAATAAGAGCAAAGACCTCGGACAAAAGTGGTTTTGCCCATTCCGAGACCGCCGTAAAGAGCAATTACCTCGTCACCCTTGAGGGTAGACGCAAAATCCTTGGCGGCAGCTTCGGTAGTTTCGGGCGAATTTGTTATATATTCATTCATATCAGAAAAGACCTGAGATTACGCCCTGCTCGTCAACATCAATACGCTCGGCAGCAGGAACCTTGGGAAGACCGGGCATTGTCATAATATCGCCTGTGTATACTACGATAAATCCTGCACCGTTAGAAAGCTTGAGGTCGCGGATTGTAATCTTGAATCCTGTGGGAGCACCCAGAAGTGTGGGGTCGTCAGACATGGAATACTGAGTTTTTGCAACGCAGATAGGAAGATTTGATGCACCTAAAGACTCAATCTCTTTGATAGCCTTTTCTGCTGCAGTTGTGTAGTTTACACCGTCTGCACGATAGATTTCGCGAGCGATAGTCTCAATTTTTGTTTTGATGTCAGCATCTGCATCGTAGATAGGTGCAAAATCAGAGGGTTTCTCACAAGCCTCTACAACCTTCTTAGCAAGGTCAACGCCGCCTTCACCACCGTTTGCAAATACATCGGAAAGTGCAAAATCAGCACCCTTTTCGATACAATATTCTTCAATAAGCTTAAGCTCTGCCTCTGTGTCTGTGCCGAATCTGTTGATAGCAACAACAACAGGCACACCGTACTTGCGCATATTTTCAATATGAACACCGAGGTTTACGATACCGCTCTTGAGAGCCTCAACATTCTCATTACCTGTCTCAGCCTTGGGAACACCACCGTTATATTTGAGAGCTCGGCAAGTTGCAACAATAACAATTGCAGAGGGCTTCAGACCTGCATATCTGCACTTGATGTCAAGGAACTTCTCGGCACCTAAGTCAGCGCCAAAACCTGCTTCTGTAATACAGTAATCAGCAAGCTTCATAGAAAGCTTTGTAGCTCTTACAGAGTTACATCCGTGAGCAATATTTGCGAAAGGACCACCATGCATAATAGCGGGAGTAGCCTCTATAGTCTGAACAAGGTTGGGCTTTAAGGCATCTTTGAGCAGTGCAGTCATAGCACCTTCTGCCTTGATATCACGAGCATATACGGGCTTGTTGTCAACAGTATAAGCAACGAGGATATTGCCGAGTCTTGTCTTCAAATCAATGATATCTGATGCAAGACAAAGGATAGCCATAACCTCAGAAGCAACGGTAATCTGGAAACCATCCTCTCTGGGGAAGCCGTTAATCTTGCCGCCAAGGGCACATACTGTCTGTCTTAAGGCTCTGTCGTTCATATCAAGACAACGCTTGAAGAGAATTCTTCTCTGGTCGATGCCAAGAGGATTACCCTGATGGATATGATTATCAATCATAGCACAGAGGAGGTTGTTGGCAGCAGTAATTGCATGCATATCACCTGTGAAATGAAGGTTAATGTCCTCCATGGGAAGAACCTGACTGTAACCGCCGCCTGCAGCTCCGCCCTTGATACCGAATACGGGACCTAAAGAAGGCTCGCGAAGAGCAATGATAGCTTTTTTGCCGATTTTAGCCATAGCCTGACCCAAGCCGCAGGTTGTGGTAGTTTTACCCTCACCTGCAGGTGTAGGATTGATAGCAGTTACCAGAATAAGCTTTGCATCGGGGTTGTTCTTTACTCTCTCGGAAAGCTCGTCGGAAAGCTTTGCTTTATACTTACCGTAAAGCTCAAGCTCATCAGCAGAAATACCGAGCTGAGCTGCAATTTCGGTAATAGGTGTAAGTGTAGTTTGCTGGGCAATCTGGATGTCTGAAAGCATATAAGTACACTCCTTAAATATAATTTACTTAGATAAACAGTTAAGATTATTATAGCAGAAAACCTTTCTCTCTGCAACACCTAAAGACTTACATTGCGACAATATTTGCACAATTTCTTCAAGAGGTTTTCATTAATATAAACAAAAACCATATTAAAATTTAAATTGGCTTGATATTTACTTCATCACAAGTTATAATAATATTCTCTTGTGAAAGGCGGTGAAAACGCTGAAAAAGTTTTTTAGTTCAATTGGAGATTACTTTATAAATACAGATAAAATACTGTGGTTTTTGGTAATATGCTGCACAGTAATCAGTTCCGTACTTTTGTCATCGGTTGAGCGAGCAGGCGGTTTGTTTGTAAGAACTCAGATTATGGCTGCTTGTATCGGAATTATTATTGCCGTTATTATTTCTGTTATTGACTATGAATATATCACGCGGTACTGGTGGTTGCTGGCAATTTTGTCAATTGGTCTGTTCATTTATGTGTTTCTGTTCGGTATCACTATCAGCGGTACTGATGATACAGCATGGATCAGGCTGCCGGGCGGTCTTACCTTTCAGCCTTCCGAACTTGTTAAGATTTTCTTTATTGTTACATTGGCAAAACATATTGATACACTGCAAAGCAAAGGAAAACTCAAAACATTCTTAGGCGTCTTAAGTTTGCTTTTACACGTAGGTGTGCCTGTTGTTATCATCCACATGCAGGGTGATGACGGTTCGGCACTTATCTTCTTCTTTATTATGCTTGTTATGTGTATTGTTGCAGGCGTACAAGGCAGATATTTTATCGCTCTTGGTTCAATACTCGCAATAGGACTTCCGCTATTGTGGAATTTCTTTTTGAATGACGAACACAGAAACAGAATTTTAGCCTTGTTTGACCTTGATTCAAACGCACTTACAAACTATGGTTATCAGCAATATCAAAGCAAGGTTTCAATAGCTTCCGGTGAGCTTACGGGTTATGGCGTAGGTCAAGGCTACAGAACAGGTGTTGGTTTTGTTCCTGAGCAGGAAAACGACTTTATCTTCTCTGTTGCAGGCGAAGAAATGGGCTTTTTGGGAAGTATACTTATTATTTTACTTCTCCTTCTTATGATTGTTAAAGTCTTTTTCATCGGACTTGGAGCAAGAGATAAACTAGGCAGCTATATTGCATACGGTATGTTTGGATTGCTGGCATCTCAGACAATTGTTAACTTAGGCATGGTTCTGGGACTTCTGCCGGTTATCGGTATTACTCTTCCCTTCTTCAGTGCTGGCGGTACATCTTCCATGTGTCTGTATTTTGGCATAGGACTTGTTCAGAGTGTACACATGCACAAGCAAAACAACGAAGTAATCAAACTAAGCTATACACGAAACGAAAGAATTAAAATATGAAAACACCCGGAAAGGTAAATAAAGCCTTTCCGGGTATTTTTATACTGTAACAACACTGATATTTTCAAAGGGGATTGTGCAGACATTTGATACTGCATCTTTGATAATCAACAAAGAATTATCGTTCATATTTATTTCGGGTACTATAACTGTGGCAGCGGTATCGCTGAGTGTACAGACACAATCGGTAAATCCCTTTGCCATAAGGATATTTTCTACGCTGTTCTGATTCAGAAGCGTTTCTTCAAGCTTGGAAAGCTGATTAAGGGCAGACTCCTTTATATCCTCGTCGCTATCTGTCATCGACAGTGCCTCCATAGCAACCGCTCTGGTTTCATCGTAGATTTTGTCTCTATTAAGTCTGGCGTTGGCAAAGTAGTTTTTCTGTTCATCACTGAGTATGTCCTTATTTTTGTGTGAGATTTCGTCTGATGTAGCGATTATGTTACTGTTGACATAGGTTGCTTTGCCGAACTCTTTTTTTGAGCTTAAATCAGGAGTCTGAGATAAATTCCAATTAACATAAACCGCCGTACCAAGTGCCAGAACAAGACCTGCAAGCACTACGTGTTTTCTTTTTACTTTCATATTAGCCTCCGTTATGATAATTTACTTACTGATACATCGCTTATATTTAACTTAAGAACTGTTGTCAGCATCAAGCTTACACGTTCTTTTATTGCAGGATTATCTCCTCCGCTGCAGAGCACCGCCACACCCCTGATTTTTGGCTCGATGATTTTTGATAAGGTTTCATCGTCATCAAGATATACATACTCATAAGAATTCTCTAAGGTAAGCAAGACCTTTGCGTTTCCTGCCCCTTCAATATTCTCTATCATTTCAACAAGCTCGTTGCTTAAAGTTTCACAATACTGCTTTGTATCCAGTTCTGTTGCTGTATTGAGCTTAGGTTCTTTGTCTTTGCCAAAAAAAGAACTTATAAATATCAGAAACACCGCCGCAATGCAGGTGACAATCAGCACCATACGGGTTTTGTCCGATGAGAGAATCTGGGATATGTTTTTAAATTTTCTTAACTTCATCAATTTTCCTCAGCAATAATTTTTGGTTCGATATTAAGGTCGCTTGTGATAATTTCTGTGATTCTGTCCTTATTTTTTATTTCGTCTTTATCAATATATATGCTGATTTCTTTAATATTTATAACCATATTTTCATCTGCCTCTACTTTTACTTTGATGTTTTTGGGGCTAAGGTTGTTGCTACTTAACAAAGTACGGGTATAGTCCGCCATATACTGTGCAGTTGTGTTGAGAATTTTATCATTATACAAAGACTCAATATGCTCCCGGGATTTTGCTGCTCTTTTCTCGTATTGTGATGTTGACATCATAAACGAAAACACCTCTTTCACAGAAATAACAAGACAAAGAAGCACAAATATTCCGATTACTAATTTAATTATTTTTTCTGTATTGCCTTTAGGCGAAAGAAGTTTGACCAGAGAAGCAGTCAGCAACCCGCAACACAATATCGCTACTGATGATGAAAAAGCCGTCATGCTCTACCCCCTGCTGAAATAATCAAAGCAGTAGAAATAACAAACAAAGCAACGATACAAATTATTACCGACAACAAAAGCGACAACACACTGCCGATATGAGAAAGCATAACAGACGGTGCTGAAAGGTCGCTTGTTTCTGCAAAGGATTTGCACAGGTTTATGGTAAGGAGCCATATCAAAAGCTTTATAAGTATAGGCAAGAACACAATAAAAACCGCCATAATAACAAAAATCCCTACACCTGATCTGAGAACACCGATACTTCCGTGAACAGTTCTGTAAGCCTCAGAGAGAGCACCGCCAACAACAGGCACAAAAGAGGACATCGTGTATTTCATAGCTCGTGATGATACGTTATCAACAGATGCACCATACATGGTTTTGAGAGACAAGAACGCAGTAAACAAGGTAAATACAAAAGACATAAACCACTTAATGGTCTTGAGAAAAAAGTTAAGTATAGAGGTTGTTTTGATTTCAGGTACAACAGATGATGTAATTCCCAAAGCAAGAAACGAGCTCAGAAGCGGAGAAATCACCCGAGAAAAGAACTGCGCAACCCCCTCTGCTGCAAAAAGCATCATAGAGGTATAACCCGAGGAAGTAACCGCAAATCCCGATGTAACGAGTATGGCAGCCATAACGGGGATGAACCCCAGCATAAAATTGGCAGATGTTTCTATGGCATCGGCTGCGGTTTTTATCAGAGAAACAACAGGTGTCATAAGTATGCAGGAAATACATATTGCAGACACAACCGACAATACAGAAGTAAGTTGAGGCGAGGTAGTGCTTGTGTATAAACCCGAAAACATGGAATAAATAAGCAGTACGGCAACACAAGCACAGACTGAAGGCAAGGCTTGTGTTGCCTCTTTGTAAGATACATCGGAAAGATAGGATAATATATCCTCAAAGGACAGGTTATTAATAGTAGAATAATCCTCATCGTCAATGCCGATTCTAGAAAGCTCTGACCTGACATCTTCGGGCAGATTATCGCTTAGGGAATATACATCTTTAAAGTCGGAAAGCAGCTCCCCGTCTTCAGCTGACACTGTGATACAACCTAAAAATATAAAAATAATAAAAACCAGCAGTAAAATTATACTTCTTTTCAATTTATCCTCCGCAAAGCTCTGAAACCATAGATAAAAGCTCAGTAAATAACGGCAAAGCACATATAAGAACAGATATCCTGCCTGATGTAAGTACTATGGACGAAAGTGCAACTTGTCCGGCGTCTTTAGAACAATCCGATGCAAATTCACTAATAAACGAAATGCCCACACACTTAAGTAAAATCACAAGGTAAGACATACTTATAGAAGTTTTTGAAAAAATCTCTTTAATTACATCAACGGTTTCGATGATATAACCTGATAAATAAATCAAAGCCATAGCCGTAGCAGAAACCGCAAGAATAAATGAGTACTCCGCATTATTCCTTTTTAGCAGAAGTGCAAGAACAGAGACAACCACAGCCGCCACAGAAACAGTCAATGTTGTCAAAATCCGAACACCTGCTTTATGGTATCAAACAGGTCCGATATCTCTCCTATCACCATCATAAGAGCTACCACAAGTCCTGCAATGGTGGTAAGCAACGCCTGGTCTTCTCTGCCGCTCCTTATTAACAGTTGATTAAGAATTGCAACAATTATACCAATAGCGGCTATTTTGAAAATCATATCAACATCCATATATTTTACCTCATGCAATAATCAAAGAAACTGCACAACCGAGAGAAAATCCCAACACCTTATATAGTCTGGACTTTACGGTCTCTTGCTCTTTCGCCTCGCTAAGCCGCTCTAAAAACAGATTCTGATAAAGCTCAGCGTGGGCTACCTGTCCACTTATATCAGTTGTGCCAAGCTCAGATCCGAAGGACACCAGCAACTCCTTGTCAGCATCATTAAGCGCAAACTTTTTGCTTATATTTCGAACCTGTTGAGAAAAAGCTTCCGAGTAGGAGGTGTCGGAATCAAGGTTATTAATACAAAGCAAATCAAATTCTTCAGAATAAAAGCATTGGTTTACAACTCGGATAATCTCAAAAGAGCCGAAACAAATCAAGGTTTTCATACGGCTTATGGCTGAAACAATCATGTTGAGTGTTTTACGTCTCATGGATAGCTTAAGCGCGAAGCTGTTACCAAGAAATGTTGCACAGAGCACAATTAAAACAGATAATACGAGCTTATACACGGCAAACATCCTCCACAGACATAATCCGTGAGATTCTGCCGGGAGATTGTGAACCCGATAAAAATGCGATGGCTGAGAACGCCTTTGTCTCAAGAATCTCTCTGGCGTATTTTCGCTTTTTAAGCTCCTCGGGGTTCGCCGCATGTATAGAGGCAATAAATCTGACACCGCTGTTTACTGCTGAAAGCAGTGCCTCGGCATCAGAGGAAGAGCCGATTTCGTCACACACAATTACCTGAGGAGACAAAGAGCGCAAGGCGTGCTCGATTCCTTTGAGCCGCGGGTATGAAACCAAAACATCGGAGTATCCTAAATCGTTCTGAGGTTTTCCTTTATATGTACCCGAAAGCTCGTTTCTGGAATCTACCACTGACACCAGCATAGAGTACCTTGTAGAAAGAAGCCTTGCCATATCTCTGAGAATAGTGGTTTTGCCGCTTGAGGGTGCTCCACAAATCAGTACTCCGCCAAAACTTTTATAAAAACGCATCGAAATATCAGATGCCGCGTCAATGACTTCTCTGGATATCCTTATAGAAATTGATGATATGTCCCTGATATTGATAATCTTACCTTCGCTCATAACAGCAGTTCCGCATATACCTGCACGATGACCGTATGGCATGGTAATAAAACCTGATGTGATTTCATTTATATGTGAATAAACAGAGTAACCGCAGATGTTTTTGAAAGCGTCATTGATCATTTGTTCGCTGCAAATAACAACGCTTTGATTCTGAGTTGTATCTACAAGACAACCGTTCTTTGCTATGTACTTAAAGGTTTCGCCAAAAACAAGACACAAAGGTCTTGAGACTCTGAGCCTTATTTCACGCAAAGTGGCAAGTGTTGCCTCAGGAAGCGAAGAAAGTGTATTTCTCACTATTGGCACAAGAGGTAGCGCGGCAGAAATAACCCGATTTTTGCTTTTAACTTCGTTCATAAAATCATCCTTTCACTTAAACGTATGCTGAATTGGACAACTTTATTACAAAAAATAATAGCCTCACGGCAAAAACCATGAGGCTTAATTTTAATTATTTAATCATTTCCAATAATTCTTCTTCAGAAATAATATTGATACCCAAAGTCTGGGCTTTTATAAGCTTTGAACCTGCATCTTCGCCTGCAAGAACAAAGTCTGTCTTTTTTGATACAGAGGAAGATGTTTTTCCTCCGTTATCTTCAATAATCTTAGAGGCTTCGCTGCGGGTCATTGTGGGAAGTGTACCCGTAAGAACAAAGGTTTTACCCTTAAAGATGCCGCCTTCTGCCTTTTTTTCTACATCAGGCATTCTGACACCTAATGACTTAAGCTCACTTATAAGCTCTCGTGTCTCTGCAAGAGAGAAATACTGGAAAGCGCTCTCTGCCATTATTTCACCAAAGCCGTCAATCTTCAGATAATCTTCTGATTTTGCACTGAGGATATTGTCAATCGTAAGAAAATGCTCACACAAAAGTTTGGCAGCTTTAAGACCTATATGACGTATACCCAAGGCAAAAACAAGTCTGTAAAGCTCGTTTTCTTTGGATTTTTCAAGTGCTTCAATTAAATTTAGGGCAGATTTTTCTCCCATACGCTCAATAGAGCTGATATCAATAGCTCTCAGTTTATAAAGATCAGCAAAGGATTTAACCAAATTTGTATCAATAAGCTGAGTAATTACTGCAGGTCCTAAGCCATCAATATCCATAGCATCACGCATGGCAAAATGAATTATATGACGTTTAAGCTGAGCAGGACAAGCGGAATTAGTGCAGCGGATAACTGCTTCGTCCTCGCTTTCGAAAAGCTCACTCTGACAAGAAGGACAATGTGTAGGGAAAGAAAAGATTTTGCTGCTATCTGTATGGGCATCAAGTCTGACAACCTCAGGAATGATTTCTCCTGCTTTTCTCAAAATTACCTTGTCCCCTATCATTATGCCTTTTTCTTCGATAAACGCTTTATTGTGAAGGACTGCTCGTGATACGGTTGTGCCTGCAAGTAAAACCGGCTCAAATACACCAACAGGAGTAATAGCACCTGTTCTGCCTACATTTACTTCTATATCCAACAAGGTAGTGGACTTTTCTTCAGGCGGATACTTGTATGCTTCTGCCCATTTGGGGAATTTAGCAGTTCTGCCCAGCAAGTTTCTCTGAGTAAAGTCGTTTACCTTAATTACTGCACCGTCTATAGCAAAAGGAAACTCGCCGCGCATATTGCCGATTCTTTCAACCTCTTTGATTACATCCTCAATATACGTAAAAACAGAATAGAAAGGAGCCACGGGAAAGCCCAGATTCTTGAGGTAATCAAGAGATGACTTGTGGTTATTAAGCTCTACACCCTCAATCTGCTGAATATTAAAGATAAAAATATCCAGCTTTCTTTGGGCGGTGATTTTGCTGTCTTTTTGTCTTAGTGAGCCTGCGGCAGCATTTCGGGGATTTTTGAAGGGAACTTCTTCATTTTCTTCCATTTGTTCGCAAAGATTTGTAAAGGTGTCAAAGGACATATAAACTTCGCCTCTGACCTCCAGAAACTCGGGAGCATTCTTTATTACTTTGGGAAGTGAACGTATTGTCATAAGATTGTCGGTAACGTCCTCTCCCACTGCACCATCACCGCGGGTTGAGCCACGGACAAATACACCATTTTTATATTCACAAGATACGGAAAGTCCGTCAAATTTAGGCTCTACAATATACTGAGGATTGTCAGATACTTCACGGACTTTGCGGTCAAAATCCCTCAGCTCATCATAAGAGAATGAGTCATGGAGGCTTTCCATAAGGACTTTGTGCTCAACGGGAGAAAATTTCTCACCCTTGCTGCCGCCTACACGCTGAGTCACAGAATCTTCTGTCAAAAGCTCTGGAAACTCAGCCTCAATATTCTCAAGTTCTCTTAGTAGCATATCGTATTCATAGTCAGAAATTTCGGGATTGTCTAAATCATAATATCTGTGGTTGTGATAAATTAGCAAGTCACGCAGCTCTTTTGCACGTACTTTTGCATCATTAATCTGCATAGTTATCTTCCTTATCTGTTAACAGCTGAGGTGCCTTTTTCTCGTAAATAAGTTGACTCAAGGTCGGCAAGGTGGAGCTTTACTGCTAAAGGATATCTTTCGTATGCCTGGCTCATTGCGTATGACTTTGTTTCGTCAAAGCCACCCATGTGCCAACGTATTGCCATTGCTTCGTCCAGCTTAAGACGCATAAAACGCTCCACAAGAAAAACAGACTTCTCACCATGACCATAAGGGAACATATCCTCTACTGCATAGAAGGGCTGTTTTTCCCACTGACCTGTCTGCTCATTCTTGACGTTTCGCTGAGAAACCTTATAAAACTGAGCTTTGCAGATGTCGTGAAGAAGTGCACATATAGCAAAGCTCTCAACACTGTCGGTTTCTTCATCAAAATGCTTTTCCATCATTGTATTAAAAACGCTGACAGAATGCATCACAAGACCGTTTTCACAGGCACAATGAAATTTTGTACTGGCAGGAGCATCAAAAAAATCAGTAGTAAGAAGCCAGTCCAAAAGCTCCTTTGCACCATGACGATTGACATTTTCGGTAAAAATCGCAATAAATTCTTCTTTAGCTGTCATTTCATTCACCTCATAACAAATCGTTATTATATACGGCTCTTTCGCCACCGATAAATTTAGGTCTTACCCGGGCACAGAGCACAGTAGCCGCACCTATGGTTTTCTGAGCGGTATGAACTGGTACCGCAACTTCTTTAAGATGCATACCCACAAGTGTACCGCCTATATCAATACCTGCGTCAGCCTTTATATGCTCAACCACCACGGGATTTTTAAACATCTTATAAGCAGTTACTGCCGAAGCACCGCCTGCATGAAGCTGAGGCACAACATTGACGACATCAAGGTTAAGCTTTTCTGCAAGCTCAGCCTCAATGACCAAAGCACGGTTTAAGTGCTCGCAGCACTGAGCGGCAAGGTAAATATTTCTTTCCTTAAGCTCAGAAATCAACACACTGTATACGGCATCAGCTACCTCAAGGCTTGAGTGCTGACCGATAAGTCCACCTCCGGCTTCGCTGGTTGAAAAGCCCAGCACCAATATACCGCCATCCTTGATTTTTGCCAAAGGTAAAAATTCATCAAGAACTCTCTTGATATCTGATGAAATTCTTTCTAACATAAACAACCTCTTATAAAAAAGGGCATCCTTAATGTAAGGATGCCCAATTATATGCTTTAATTATTCAGCAGCTTCTTCAGCAGCTACTTCTTCAGCGGGCTCCTCGTCTTCGATAAGAGCAGCCATAGAAAGGCTTACGCGCTTCTTGTCAAACTCGATAGCAACAATCTTTGCCTCAACCTCGTCGCCAACCTTAACAACATCCTGGGGCTTCTCAACACGCTTGTTGGAAAGCTGAGAAATGTGGATAAGACCGTCGATACCGGGGATGATTGTAGCAAAAGCACCGAATGTTGTAAGACCAGCAATCTTAGCCTTAACAACTGTGCCTTCGGGATAATCTCTCTTAAGAATCTCCCAAGGATTGTCCTCAGCCTTCTTGAAGCCGAGAGAAATCTTGTTTGTCTCTGTATTGATGTCCTTGATGTAAACTTCAACAGTATCGCCAACGTTTACAACCTCAGAAGGATGCTTGATTCTGGACCAGGAAAGCTCGGAAATGTGAATCATACCGAATACGCCGCCGAGGTCAACAAAAGCACCGTAAGATGTGAGGGACTTAACAACACCTGTGTAAATGTCGCCAGTCTTAACATTCTCCCAGAAAGCAGCCTTCTGCTCGCTTCTCTGATCGAGAAGTACGGAACGGATAGAACCAACTAACTTCTTTCTTCTGCCGCGCTGTGAAGCCTCAAGAATTCTGAGGTCTACAGTTTCACCGAGAAGAACTGAGAGATCCTCTGTGCGGTTAAGTGTTGCCTGAGAAGCAGGAACGAACACGCGGTTTTCCATAGCTACTACGATAACGCCGCCGTTAACAACCTCTGTTACCTTACCTGTGATAACAGTCTTATCCTCAGCAATCTGCTCAAGCTGCTCCCAGTACTTCTTGGAGTCAACTCTGCGCTTTGAAAGCATGATTGTACCTTCAACGTCGTTGGTCTTCATAATAAGAAGCTCCATCTCATCGCCAACTTTGCAAATCTCGCTGGGATGATTTACAGGAGTAGCGGAAAGCTCGTCAACAGGAATAAAACCTGACTGCTTTCTGCCAACATCAACATATACCTCTGTGGGAGTCATGCTGATAACAGTACCCATTACCCTCTCGTTTGTATTTAAGCTTTTGAGATTCTCCTCCAAAAGAGCCTCAAAATTTTCTTCCATGTCGATTGTTACACCGGATTTTGTCATTTCTTCCATTTTATCCAGTACCTCCTTTATAATCCTTGCCGGAGTTGATGCACCGGCAGTTACGCCAATTAAGCGGGCATTGCTTAGTCTTTCCGCCAAAAGGTCACTTGCAGTCTGAATCCATAATGTATCGGGACAGTTTCGCTTTGCTATCTCATAAAGCTTTGAGGTATTAGAGCTTTTGGTGTCTCCGACAATTATCATCAGATCAGAGGACTTTGCCAGATTTTCGGCCTCCGCCTGCCTACTGTACGTAGCACTACATATTGTATCAAATATTTTTGCATTTGTACAGACTTTTTTTATGAATTTCAGACATTTTTTCCATTCTTTTTGGTCAAATGTGGTCTGTGCGGCAAAAGTAACATTCTCTAATTTCTCTTTTGGAATTATACTCAGAAGATTTATGAGCTCTTCTTCATTTTTGAATGTATATGCCTCTCCTTCGGTATGACCGATAATACCTTTGACCTCGGGATGGTTACTGTCACCTGCAATAATTACAGTGCTGCCGTTTTGTCCTGCTTCTTTCACGATTTTGTGAATTTTACGAACAAAGGGGCAAGTTGCATCTGCATATTCAATATCAAGTTCTTTGATTTGATTCAAAACACTCTCAGCTACACCATGAGAACGGATAACAAGCATAGTATCTTTGTTAACTTCGTCAGGACTGTTTACAAAAGGTGCACCCCTGTCTGCCAGGTCGTTAACAACCTCACTATTATTGATTATGGGACCGAGAGTAGCAACCTTTTTGCCCTGTGAGAGCAGGTTTTCAACCATATCTATGGCTCTGTTTACACCGAAACAAAAGCCTGCTGTATCTGCAAGTTTAATCAGCATCCTATATCCTGCTTTCTTAACTCGGCAAAAATATCCATAAGCTTTCTGGAAGCGTCTCTGTACTCTCTTGGAGAGGCTTTGGTAATTCCAAGCTCTTCACATGTAACAGGGTCACCGAAATGAACATACTTTCTTCTCCAGAAGCTTGCTTTAAGGCCCTTGCAGCTTATAGCACAAGGAATGATTTTGCAATTCATCTGATGAGCAATCATAACTGCGCCGCTTTTGGGCTTTAAGAATTCACCGGTTTTGGAACGGGTGCCTTCGATAAAAATACCAAGCACCTCGCCGTTTTCAACCATTTCCTTTGCATTCTCAATAGCGCTTGTGTCACCTTTTCCGCGGTTAACGGGGAAAGCTCCCATTTTTGTGAAGAACCATGCAAGAAGCTTGTTGTCAAAAAGCTCTGCCTTTGCCATAAAACGGATGCAGCGTTTCTGACCGAGTCCTACAAAGATACAGTCAGGGCCTGAGATATGGTTTGCGGCAATTATATATCTGCCCTCTTTGGGAATATTGTTCTTGTTTATGAGCTTATACCTGAAGTACAAAAACAATGGGAATCTGAGAATAGCTACTAATACAGAATAAAAACCTTTACTCACTTTGTATTCTCCTTAATTATATTAATTATTAAGTCTATGGACTCCTGAAGTGTAAGACCTGATGTATCTGCAAGGTGAGAATCCTCTGCAGGCTTTAAGGGAGCGATTTCACGATGAGAGTCGTTGTAGTCACGCTCAATTACATCTGCCAGAACATCTTCGTACTTTACATCCTGACCTTTTTCAATAAGCTCGTCAAAACGACGCTTTGCACGGATTTCGGGGGATGCAGTGAGAAAAATCTTTACCTCAGCATCAGGAAGAACAACTGTGCCGATGTCTCTGCCGTCCATAATAACGCTCTGTGTCTTTGCCATGTTACGCTGCAAATCAAGAAGGAATGCTCTAACCTCAGGAATAGCAGATACCTTGGAAGCAGACATAGAAACCTCGGGTGTACGGATAAATGCCGAAACATCCTCACCGTTTAAAAGCACAATCTGAGATCCCTCTGCATCAAAAGCAAGCTCTACCTTAAGGTCATCAAGAGTGGATACCACCGCATCAGCATCAGTGATATCAATACCCTTTCTCAAAGCGTTAAGTCCGATTGAACGGTAAAGAGCACCTGTATCAACATAAATAAAGCCCAGCTGAGAAGCTGCTGCTCTTGCGATTGTGGATTTGCCTGCACCTGCAGGACCATCGATAGCAACTGCGATAGACATAATATATTCCTCCGTAATCATAATATTTGTCCGGCAAGATAACCGGTAGAAAAAGCAATTTGTAAGTTGAATCCGCCTGTGTAGGCGTCTACATCAAGAACCTCACCACAGAAATATAGCCCTTTTATAAGCTTGCTTTCCATAGTTTTGGGATTAATCTCAGAAACCTTTACTCCACCTCTGGTGATTATGGCTTCGTCAATGGGTCTTGTGCCGATTATATCAAAATCAAGATTTTTAAGTATGTTTACCAAAGCTTTGCGTTGTTCTTTGGTAACCGAATTGCATCTGGTGTTTTTATCTATTCCCCATCGGCTTAAAACTACGGGAATCATCTTGGACGGCAAAAGTCCGCCTAGTGAATTGCCTGCTTCTTTAAGGTTGTTTTTCTCAAAGTCTCTTATAAGTCTTTTATCAAGAGTATCAAAATCCAGAGCAGGTTTTAAATCTATAGAGAGTTTATAATTGTTAATTTTGTAATCCGACAGATGTGAACTTGCACTGAGGATTACAGGACCGCTGACACCGTAATGAGTAAAAACAAGCTCACCGAAATCTTCGAATATCTTTTTACCTTCAGACACAATGCTTACAGCAATATTCTTGAGGGATAAGCCCTGCATTTCTTCATATTCGTTACCACTAAGCTCCAGAGGTACCAAAGAAGGCACAATATCTGTGATAGTATGTCCTGCAGATTCTGCAAGAGAATACCCATCTCCCGTTGAGCCTGTCAGCGGATAGCTTTTGCCGCCTGTGGCTATAATAACTGCGTCAGCTGAATACTTACGGCCTTTTGATAAAACACCTTTGACCTGAGATTCCTCTATAATCAAGGCGTCAACGGCAGATTCGGTGACAATCCGTACTCCCGTGCTTCGTGCATAGCTCAGCAATGCATCGGCAACATCCATAGCCTTATCGCTAAGAGGAAAAACTCTGTTGCCTCGTTCGACCTTTGTTTCAACCCCAAGAGAATTAAAAAAAGCAACGGTATCAGACGTATCAAAGCCATTGATTGCCGAATATAAAAATCTCGGGTTAGATACTACATTGGAAATAAAAGCGGTATTGTCGCATGCATTTGTAATATTACATCTGCCTTTGCCTGTGATAATAAGCTTTCTGCCGGTTCTGGGGTTCTTCTCAAGCAGAGTAACATCGTTACCGTACAATGCAGCCTGAGAAGCCGCCATAAGGCCTGCAGGGCCACCGCCCACAACTACGACCTTGCTCATGTTTTATCACCACTGAAACGAAGCTCAGAGCTTGCATAAACTCCCTGCTCGTTCCAAACTGATTCCAATGCTTCAAATGTAGCTTTTACATCGTCTTTTTTCTCGATTACAGTAGCTACTATCAACGCATTGATAAGCGACAAAGGTGCCACAAGAGAATCAACTACTGATGCCATATCACTTCTGGCAATGAGGACAGAAGAGCTGTGTGGAACCAAGGGTGACAACATATTGTCAGTGATTGAAATAGTAGAAGCACCTCTTGAGTGAGCAAAGCTCATGGCATTTACCGCCACAGAACTGTATCTGGGGAAGCTGATACCAATAAGAGCATCCTTTTCGGAAATTCTGAAAAGACTCTCATAAACGCCCGAACGACTCGCGGTTGTAATAATATGAACATTATCAAAAATCAGACCGAAATAGTATCCCAGAAAATTGGCAAGAGCAGAAGCAGATCTTGCACCATAGATGTAGATATGTTCGGCATTTATTATAGACTTTACCGCATTTCTGAAATCTTCGCGGGAAGTTTCTTCAATGGTGCGTCGGATTTTCTGAATATCCTGATTAAGTACAGTACCAAGGACATCGTTGTTCTCAATCTTGGCAGCAGTTACCTCAATTCGCTGAACAGACGTGAGCTTATCCTTAATCATTTCCTGCATTGCTTTTTGAAGCTCAGGATATCCACTGTAGCCGATTTCTGTAGCAAAACGAACCACGGTACTTTCGCTGACACCCACCAATTCGCCTAATTTGCTGGCAGTAAGGAAAGCAGCCTGGTCGTAGTGATTCTCAATAAAATGTGCAATTAATTTCTGGCCTTTTGACATCGATGAAATCTTCATTTCGATACGGCCCAAGAGGTGTGTTACCATAGCTATTACCTCACAGAAACTTTCATAATCGATTTATTTTACCACATTTATCACTAAATTTCAATGATTTTTGCAGGATTAAGAAATTAACTTTGCAAAACAGAAAAAAACAAAGACCTTTCTCATAATAGGAAAGGTCTTTGGATTTTATATTCCAAGTATCCTGCGGCTGGTAGAATTGGCATCCTCTATAATAGAAGAAAGGCCTTTTTTACTGAGAAGCTCGTTAAGAGAATTGAAAGCATCAGGAGAGTTCCGCTCTAAAGAATGAGCATCACTTCCAAAAACTCCTATCAATCCGCTTTTTGCAAGCTTCAAAAGCTTATTTTTAAGGGAAAACTTTTCGAAAGAACAAGCATTGGACTGAATTATTATTCCTCTGTACATAAGCTCATCAATAACCTCGGGATGTTTCATAAGGTATGAATATCGCTCTACATGAGTAAGCACAGGTATCACCTTATGGTCATACATAAGCTTATCTATAAAGTCCCCTGCCTCATCGCGAAATGTTGAAGAATAAGAAAACTCTGTAAGCATAAAATTGGTACCTTCATAACAAACCTTGCTTAAGTCCCAATCATTAAGAAACAAATACTTTGTAACAAAAACTTCCGCACCCAAGTGAAGAGTAACATCATTACCGACATGAGGCTTTAAAAGCTCAAAAGCCTCATCTCGTCTTGATACAAAATCCTCAAGGCTTTCTTTGTGAGTGTAGTAGTGGGGAGTCAGGGCAATATGCTTTATGTCAGCTTTTTTTAGTTTGCTTATAAGATTCAGACTATCCTCAAGGGTTGCTGCTCCATCATCAATACCGGGCAGGATATGAGTATGCATATCAAATTCAAGCTTCATAATTACTCCTCAATTTCTTCGGGAATTGTGCGATATACTTCAGAAACTCGGTCTCTTTGCCAAAGCATAGGGGTAATTCGGATAGAATATCCTGTACCGCTTTCGCATGCCCATTCAAAGGGCTTTGCCTGAGGAAAGCCGTAAACTGCCATCAAAGTCATAATAACTCCACCGTGGGTTACAATAACAGCCTCAGTGTGACCGGTAGAAATTAGACCGTCAACAATTTTTTGAAACATAAGACATACTCTGCGGGTAAAATCAGCACTGCTCTCACCTTCTGGCGGTTTGACGGATGTGTCTCCCGAAAGCCATTTGTTGAAATCAGGGTGATTCTTAAGGTCTTCGGCGGTTTTGCCCTCCCAGAGACCAAAGTTCATCTCTGAAAGCTCGTCTACAACAATAGGTTCTTTGCCCGGATATATAATTTCACAAGTTTCTATGCAACGCTTAAGAGGGCTTGAGAAAAGCACAGGTGCATAAGGATAACGACAGGTATTATCGAGCTTCTTGAGCTCTTCCCTGCCATCTGATGACAACGACACATCGGTAATACCGATATATGCTCCGTTTTTAGTCTCGGCTATGTCTCCGTGACGAATAAAATGAATGTTATAGGATTTCATAAAAATCTCCCGATTCTATTTACAAATTGTAAAAGAAATATTATACTCTATGTACAGAAAGTGAGTTGTTAAATATGAACAAGGATTTTCCCAGAATAATTACAATGTTAAGAAAAGAAAGAAAGCTCTCACAAAAGCAAGCATCTGAAGATTTGGGAATCTCTCAGTCCTTGCTGTCTCATTATGAAAAAGGTATCAGAGAGTGCAGTCTGGATTTTGTAATCAAAGTATCTGATTACTATTCTGTATCCTGTGATTTTCTTCTGGGAAGAACCCCGGAAAGAACAGGCGCCATACTTAAATTTGAGGATATCCCCGATATTGACGAAAGCAACGACGAGGAAAATTCAAAAGCATCGTTGGTGCCTTTGCTGAACAAGAAAATTCTCATTAACACCCTGACCATAATCTACAGTATGCTAATCAAAGCAAACAACAAAAGCCTTACGGCAAATGTTTCGAACTATCTGATGCTGTGTCTTTATAAAGTATTCAGAACACTATATTCTGCAAGAGAAGAAAATCAGCAGACCATGTTTGCAGTTTCTCAAAGCAAATATCAGGGATACAGTGAGGCTCAGATGAAAATATATTCAACGAAATTTGAAAACCAGACTAATTATCATGATAAAGGCGAGTATATTCAGAAACTTGAGGATATAGAATACTCGTCAGAAAATATTACTGAGAATTATCCGAAACTGGCAAGCTCTCTGCTGAATCTTATTCAGCATGCAGAAAGCAAGCTTAAGTCAAAAAACAGATAATAAATCCAACAAAAGGTGGGAATAATCCCACCTTTTTGTTTTATTCTGTTGCTGCAGTAGCAGGCTGAGTCTCCACATTGCCAAGACTTACTACCAGATAAATCTCAGAATTGGGAGCAACATCGTCACCAACTTCATAATCTCGGTAACCAATCACATTGCCCTTTTCTACTGTTTTGCTGGGCTTGCCGGTGGGGTCTTCATAAACTACAAAACCCATATTGCTGAGCTTGGTAGCTGCTGCACTTAAGGTCATATTTTCAATATCAGGCAGGCTTGTCTCCAACTCACCCTTGCTGACTTTAAAAACAACAACCATACCTTCGTCAACATCAATTGGAGTACCCTCTGCAACAGTCTGAGAAATAATACAACCTTCGCTTATCTCATCACTGTAACCGTCGCGTGAATCAGCGTATGCCTGCATATATGTTGTAATGTTATATTCCTGAAGGAGTGTTCGGCTGACCTCGTTGTAGTCCATGCCGATATAATTGCCCAAAGTAGGACCTGTCCAACCTTCCTGAGTAACAGGAGGAGGATTGGTGTTTACTGCTCCTGTGTCCGAAGGATCTGTAGCAGTGACACTTGCGGAGGTATCGGGACCTAAAATTGCAAGTCCGATTGGCATAAACACAATAAGAGCTGCTACCAAAGCAATAATTGCTACAGATATAGGAGACATTCCGTGACGCTTTTTCTTGGTGGATGAGGTGTTTGCCATGCTTGCGGTACGGCTGATTTCGTCCTGGATCGCCTTAACTGCGGGAGCCACCGAAAGCTGAGACCTGAGCTCGATAAAATCGGTGATTCTGTTTTCTCTCTTAACCTGAAGTCCGCTTGCAAGAGCAGTTACGACGTGAGGAGGCAAACGCTTTACGGTATTGGTGCTCATTAAAAGAACACCATTTGTCAATCTTTCTTTAGCGTTTGCAGGCAGCGAGCCTGTCAGTGCAAAGAAAAGTGTAGCCATAAATCCGTAGATATCGGTAATTGCATCTAAGGGGAAGTTGCTTTCGTACTGCTCGGGAGCTGCACAACCTGAAATAAGCTGAGGCTTTAAGGATGCACCGCATTTTCTGGCAGAAATCGACGCAAAGCCGAAAAGCACTGCTTTGCCTGAGCGTGTGATATAGATATTAGAGGGGGCTACTGCATAATGGCCGTAGCCGTTTTTGTGAAGAGTCTCAAGCAGCGAAATAACAGGCATAAACAGAGGACGTGCATCCTCCCATTCGATATGTCCGCCTTTGTGTTCGATATATTCTTCAAAAGAAATAAGGTCGTCGCATTTTTCAACAACGTAGCAAGTATTGTTTGCTCTGAAGATATCTGTAATTTCATTCATGGCAGACATATCAGAAATGCTTGCAAGAAAGCTGAAGAGCTTTTCGAAATCCTCAAGATGCTTTGTGTAAGCATCCGCACGAGAGGAATCTACAATGACCTTTGCGGTCATAGGAGCACGGGAAATATAGCCTGCCGGCAAAAACTCGCGGATAAAAACTCTGTCGCCTGTTTCGCGGTCAAAGGCAATATAACGTGTGCTTTCGCTATTAATCTCAACCTCGCGACCTACAATAAATCTTTTCTCAATTAATGTACCGTAAGGCAGCAGAGGTGAAGTCTGTTGTTTTGTATTATCAAATTGACAATGAGGACATATTACATCATCTGCGATTTCACGCATACAACCGATACATAATGACACTCAAATCATCTCCTGATATTTATTTAAATAAACATACTTATTTATTTTAGTATACCACTTATAGAGTATAGTTTTCAAGAGTGTTGCTGTTACTTTAGTTTACAGTTTTGTTATAAAAATCGCAAATTTTTGTCAGAACAGGGCTTATACTATCCTTTAGCGTTGAAAAAGGTCGGAAATCATCAAAAGGCTCTTTTGGCTCTCTAAGCAACTTTTCCATCCATATCATATCATAGAATCTGTTGAACTTATAGCCCGAGTTATTGAATCTTCCCACATATCTGAAGCCCATTTTGTTATGAAAATCCATTGAATTGTTGTCGAGCGTTTCGTCAGAATTGTGAGTTACGGCTATGCAAGCGTTCATATAGAGAACATTCTGGAGTTTAAGTATCTCCTCAAGGGCGGTATAAAGGGCTTTGCCTATTCCCTTTGCCCTGAGACTCATATCAACATAAACGCTGGTTTCAACAGAATGGATGTAAGCAGGTCTGGGCAAAAAAGGAGATGCATAAGCATAGCCTGCTATTTCTCCATTATACTCTGCAACGATAAAAGGGTAATTGCGGGTTTTCGAGGTAATTCTTGATTTCATTTCCTTGGCATCAGGTGGAATATACTCAAAAGAGATTGCGGTTTTTTCTACATAAGGTTTGTAGATACTGCTGATTTTTTCTGCATCAATTGCAGTTGCGACTCTTAAGCTTAAAACTCTGTTCATTTAATACACCCCAAAAAACGCCACAGGAATTCCTGTGGCGTTTCAGTAATCATTATTACTCTGCAGTAATTCTTACACTTGTTGTGGGAGATTGTCTGTATGCCCAGCAAAAGCCCTCGGTATTAAGATCTACTGTAACTGGAACATCCACATACTTATCATCTTTTGCTTCAACAGAAGTGAAATCAAGTGTCATATCAACTTTGTTAACATCAATATTATCCAGAGCATTCTTTGTGCCTATGACCACAATGCTATAGGTATCAGGCTTGTTGTAACTAAAACCATCGGGCATATTCAGCACCTGACATCTTGAAGAAGATATTTCTATTGTCTTCTTTATAAGTGATGAAAAATCAAGTTTGTATTTGATTTTGTCAAGTCCGTCACTCTTGCTGACCATATCACTCGAAAGAACATCAGAAACATCAAGGGTAAAGTTGTAGGTTTCGTTCTTGTACTGAGAAAGCCTGCCCATATCAACAGGTAATTTTACAAACTGGTTGTTCTCATCCAATGCAGATACGGGAACTGCCAAGCTTATGTTACCCGGTGTGAAGGTATAATAATCTTCGGGCACCTCAATGCCCTCGTCGTTAACAATGGAGAACGGAACACTCTCGTTCAATACGAGGTATTTAAAAGTAACCTCTACGCTATCATAGCTGAGAGTCAGATACTCACTGTCAACAGGCTTTGCATCCTTGCTCTTGGGATCAAGATTATCATACAATGTCAGCTTATAACTATTGGTTACGCTTGTGGCTGAATTTGAGGTAACATTTCCGCTTATATAAGCACATTTAACAAGACTAACATAGCTTTCGGGGCCTGTAACTTCAACGGTTTCGGGAGCGTTGTTATCAACATAATATCCATCGGGATGATATGAAAAGTCGGTTTTGAGAGGAACTGACTTTGTCATTGGTCTGTCAATCATCAATGTGATATTTGACGGCTCTACACGACTGATATCGATGTTAAGATTCTCTGAGCTTCTGACAGATACATTATAGCTCTTCTCGCCGGGCTCTGTAACATCTGACAAATCAATAAATGCAGTAAAGCTTTCGTTACTCATAGCGTCAACTGCAACACGCTTGCCCTCAACTGTTACGGAAACTGTTTCGTCACTGGCACCAAAAATCTCAAACTCCTGAGCTATAGATTCAGGGAGACTGTATCTGATGGGAATTTCTGTGAAAGTTTTTGTAATATTATCGGCAGTAAGAATCCAGAATATAAAAGCAAGGATAACCGAAACAATAAAGATAACTTTTTTGTTGGTTAAAAAGCGGCTGAACAAAGACTTATTCTGCATCTTTCTTCGACCTCCTTTTAGCAACACGCTTGAGCTTATCTGTGGGCTTGTCGGGCTCCTCGGGAATAATAAGCTCCTGGAGGGTGCTTATAAGTTTATCGCGTTCAAAGTCTCGCTTAAGAACACCGTCAACAGCAATTGAGATAATGCCTGTTTCCTCAGAAACAACTACAACAACTGCATCTGATACTTCAGAAACGCCTAAAGCAGCTCTGTGGCGGGTACCTACGCCTGAGTATCTGATTTCATTGCTGTTAAGAGGAAGGATACAACCTGCAGCGTAGATTTTGCCCTGACGGATAATGCAGGCACCATCATGCAGGGGAGCTTTGTTGAAAAACAAGTTGCCGAATATTGCGGTAGAAGTCTTGGCGTTAAGCTCGGTACCTGTTGAGGCAATATCGGTCAGGTGAGTTTCTCTTTCGAAAACAAACAACGCGCCTGTCTTGGTGTGGCTGAACAAGGTTGCGGAATCAGCAACATCTACGATAGACTTGTTAATATCCTCTTTTTCTGCATCTGAAAGCAGACCGCCCTGGAATATCATCTTGTAAGTCTTGGCAAACTTGCTTCTGCCAAGCTGCTCAAGTGCTTTTCGGATTTCGGGCTGAAAGACAATAACTATCAAAATTACCGAAGATTCAAACACTACCTTGATGATGGTAGTTACCATCATCAGATCCAACACCATAGCAATTACATAAATAACAAAAATAAAGAGCAAACCCTTAAGGAGCTGTTCGGCTCGGGTATCTCTGATAAGTTTAAGCAAGCTGTAAATAAGCACCGAAATCAGCAAGATATCAATAAAGTCATTGAATCTGAATGTGCTCATTAAAGCAATAAAGTCATTGAACCATTCTGCAATAAACTGCATATTACTTCCTCCGTAATTTTATACACTTTAAGTTTATCATTTTAATACAGATATTGCAATATAATTTTGTTATTTTTTGGTGATAGAAATTAGAAAAACTGCATCACATAACGCTTTTGCATCCTTAAAATTTGAAAAAGCAGAGGGACAAATCCTCACTGTGCCCCTATCCCCTGTTTGCATACACTTATGAGCCAGCGGACTGCAATGAAAGCCCGAACGAACACATATACCAAATCTTTTATCTAATGTTTCGCATACTTTTTCAGGATCGGTATCTTTGATATTAAAAGATAACAACGGCACAAATCTCAAGGCATTTATCCCTTTGGTATAAAGCTCCACTCGTTTATTGGAGCTTAAATTGTCATAGATATATTGCATAATGGAAACTGCGTGTTCTCTGATACGCTTTGTAGTTTTTGAATTTACAAATTCTATTCCCTTTAAAAGACCGGCAAATCCCGGATAATTTATGGTGCCTGACTCAAACTTGTCCGGTAGGAGCCTTGGTTCACCAAGTTCATCCTTAAAGGACGAACCTGTGCCACCCTGAAAAAGAGATTCGGGAATTTTGTCTGTATTTATAAGCAAAAGTCCTGTTCCCATAGGGCCGTAAAGTCCTTTGTGACCAGGCACACAGATAAAGTCTGCACCAATATCGTTTATATCTATATCCTCACTGCCTGCGCTCTGTGCTGCGTCAAGACAAAATAATATCCCATAGTATTTGGCTAAAGCAGCTATTCTTTTGACAGGAAGTTTAAAGCCAAACACGTTGGAAGCATGGGTGCACACAATAAGTTTAGTTTTGTTGTTTATACTTTTTCTGAAAGAATCTATGGTTTCGTCATCATCGTAGGGATTTACCTGTGCAACAGAATAAGTTATCTTTCTGTCTTTGCAAAGCTTTTCAACAGGTCTTAGTACAGAATTATGCTCAAAAGAAGAAATAACAACATGGTCACCTTCTTTTAGTGTTCCATAAATAACTGTATTAAGCGACAATGTGCAGGATGGAGTAAGAATACAGTTTTCTACATTTTTAAGTTTAAAGAAATCTGCAGCTTTTTGTCTGCATTCAAAAATCACCCGTGACGCATTCAAAGAGTGTGCATATCCGGAACGGCCGGGATTTGCAGAGAAAGCAGTGGCATTTGCCACAGCATTGACAACACTTCTGGGTTTGGGGTAAGTTGTAGCAGCGTTATCAAAGTATATCACATATCATCACTGTCCGTCCTGCCTTCGATTTGAACGCCGTGAGATAAAAGAATACTTACTGCATCGTCAAATCTATTTGGCACATACAAGCTATATCCGCAAAGACTTTTGCCGTTAATACGCGGAGTTTTGACCACATCGGAATTTATACCGTGTTTAAGCAGTATATTTCTGGCTTTTGCGGCGTAAGTCACACTGCGAAGTATAATTAAATTTCTTGTATTCATAAAAAACACCTCATAATTTTAAACTTAGTCATAACATACTATGCTTAAACTTATGAGGTGTTAATTTATTTAATTTTACGCAAGCATATCGCTCATGCTATACATTTTGGCAGCCTTTCCGCAAACAAATTTCGCAGCACTTACAGCACCTGTGGCAAAGAGGGATTTGCTCTGTGCCTGATGTGTAAGAGTCAGGACTTCGTCATTACCCGCAAAAATTACACTGTGCTCACCTACAATTGTACCGCCGCGAACTGCGTGAATACCAATTTCATTAGATTTTCTCTTAGCTCTGTAAGAGTGTCTGTCATATACATACTGAGGCTCTTCGTCCATCACCTCAGAAATAGCATCGGCGATCATAAGAGCTGTACCCGAAGGTGCATCGATCTTCTGATTATGGTGCTTTTCTACAATCTCAATGTCAAATCCTGAGCCGAAAACAGCGGTTGCCTTCTTTGAAAGCTCAATAAGAAGGTTAACACCCAGAGACATATTGCCTGAGTAGAAAACGGGAACAAACTCGGAGAGCTTGTGGATTATTTCAATCTGTTCAGGAGAAAAGCCCGTGGTGCAGATTACTGCGGGAACAGAGTTCTTGACACAGAAATCATACATAGAGTCAAGGTTTACGGGATTTGAAAAATCAACCACAACATCGGGGATTTCAGTGACATCTTCAAAAGATTTATATTCGTTAAAGCTAAGTTCACCTTTTGAAAAAGCATCCACACCGCAGAGCACTTCTACTCCCTCGGTACGTTCTACTGCATCAAAAACTGCTTTACCCATTTTACCTGAGCTGCCGCAAATAAGAATATTCGTCATTTTTTACACTCCTTATTAAAAGTAAAGCGTGCTAAGGTACACCCCTGCACGCTTTAACTTATAAACTCAATTACTTCTTGTACTTACCAATAAGGTCGTACTTGTTGAGGCAGTCCTTTAAATCATGATATCCATGATAGCTCATGGGCACTAAGGGAAGTCTGCACTCACCACAATCAAATCCAAACAGATTCATTGCAGTCTTAACGGGGATGGGGTTAACATCACTGAAAAGCATATCCATAAGCTCAATATATTTGAAATTAAGCTTGGAAGCCTCCTGGAAGTTATTGTCAAGACAAAGCTTACAAATATCGTGCATCTCCTGGGGACAAATGTTTGCAAATACGGAAATTACACCTAATGCACCCAGAGACATAAAGGGTACTGTCTGGTCGTCATTACCAGAGTAAACAGCAAGACTGTCTCCGCAAAGAGAAAGTGTCTTGGAAACAGAAGAAATGTCACCGTTAGCCTCTTTAGTAGCAACAATATTGTCGTGTTTACTAAGCTCTGCATAAGTTTCGGGCTTGATGTTGCAACCTGTACGAGAAGGTACATTGTAAAGGATAACAGGAATATCTACGCTATCAGCAATAGTCATAAAATGACGTACTAAACCTGCCTGTGAAGTCTTATTGTAATAAGGTGTTACAGAAAGGATAGCATCTGCTCCATAGCTCTGAGCTGCCTTTGAAAGAGCAATAGCAGTAGCTGTATCGTTACTGCCAGCACCAGCGATAACAGGAATTCTGCCGTTTACTCGCTTGGATACGTGCTCTAAAACCTCGCAATGCTCCTTTTCGGAGAGAGTTGCAGACTCGCCTGTGGTACCGCAAGCAATAATTGCATCTGTACCATTTGCAATCTGAAACTCAATAAGCTCATCAAACACATTATAATTAACGCTTCCGTCAGAGTTCATAGGAGTAACAATAGCCACACCTGAACCTGTGAAAATAGGAGTTTTCATACTAATTACCTCCGTTAATAATTATGTGGAAATTCTCAAAAATATTAGTCAAAATAGCCCTTTGCAGCTAAAAGCTCTGCAAGGAGTACACCGCCGCCTGCAGCACCGCGGAGAGTGTTGTGAGACATACAAACAAATTTGTAGTCATACTGGCTGTCTTCTCTGAGTCTGCCGATAGAGATAGCCATACCGTTCTCTAATGTTCTTGCAGACTTGATCTGAGGCTGGGAAGGATCCTCGAAATAGTGGAGGAACTGCTTGGGAGCTGAGGGAAGCTTTAACTTCTGAGCAGCACCTGCGTACTCTGCCCAAACCTTCTTGATTTCTTCGATGGAAGGCTTCTTGTCGGCATCCTTGAAGGATACGAAAACTGCTGCTGTGTGACCGTCAGAAACAGGTACACGGAAGCACTGAGAAGTAATCTTAACATCATCTGTAGGAACGATCTTGCCGTCAACAATGTTACCCCAGATCTTGAGAGGCTCAACCTCACTCTTCTCTTCCTCGCCACCGATGTAAGGAATAAGGTTATCTACCATCTCGGGCCAACGCTCAAAAGTTTTACCTGCACCGGAAATTGCCTGGTATGTGCAAGCGAGAACCTTGTCAACACCAAACTGCATCAAGGGGTGGATAGCAGGTACATAGCTCTGGAGTGAGCAGTTGGACTTAACAGCGATAAAGCCGCGTTTTGTACCGAGACGCTTTTTCTGAGCTTCGATAATCTCAGCGTGGTCATCGTTGATCTCGGGAATGATCATAGGAATATCGTCAACAAGACGGTTTGCAGAGTTGTTGGAAATAATGGGGCACTCTGCCTTAGCATAAGCTTCTTCAAGAGCTCTGATTTCATCCTTTTTCATATCAACAGCGCAGAAGCAGAAGTCTACCTGAGATGCAACTTCCTCAACCTTGGAAGCATCCATGATAACCATATCTGCAATCTTCTCAGGAATGGGAGATGTCATAACCCAACGCTCGCCTACACACTCTGCATAAGCTTTACCTGCGCTTCTGGGGCTTGCTGCAAGGCAAACAACATCAAACCAGGGGTGGTCTGCAAGTAAGAGAATGAATCTCTGACCAACCATACCTGTTGCACCGATAATACCAACTTTGTATTTCTTCATAATATCCTCCTGAACGTAAAGAAAAACTTGTGTTTTTCTTTGAAATATTATATTATAGTGTTGTTGGGTAAAAACAAAAGCAAATTCTTACCCACTATTCTAATAATATATCATTAACATGGTCTCTTGTCAAATATAGAGAGCAAAAAATTACATATTTTCTTAATATTTAACTTTGGAGAAGATTTTTTTATGAAAAAAAGCGACTTTTACTATGACTTACCGGAAGAACTTATTGCACAAACACCTTTAGAGAAGCGTGACTCCTCAAAAATGCTTGTGCTTGACAGAGTATCAGGTGAAACAGAACACCGACACTTTTATGATATCTGCGACTTTTTAAAAGAAGGCGATTTACTTGTAATGAATAACTCAAGGGTAATCCCTGCAAGAATCTTCGGCAAAAGGACAGACACAGGTGCCGAGGTAGAGTTTTTGCTGCTGAAGCAAGTTGAGAATGACAGTTGGGAAACTCTTGTTAAGCCCGGAAAGAAAGCGAAAATCGGCACATCTTTTGATTTTGCAGGTATTATGCATGGTGAGATAACCGATATTATTGATGAAGGCATAAGAATTATTAAGTTTGAGAGTGAAGAAAATATTTATTCAGCTCTTGACAAAATCGGTCAGATGCCCCTTCCCCCATATATTACAGAAAAGCTTCAGGACAAAGAAAGATATCAGACTGTGTATTCCAACGAAATGGGCTCGGCTGCGGCTCCTACTGCGGGACTTCACTTCACTTTAGAGCTACTCGATAAAGTGAGAGCTATGGGTGTAGATACTGCGTATGTAACTTTACACGTTGGATTAGGCACCTTCAGACCTGTTAAGGAAGACATCATCACAGACCATAAGATGCACAAGGAATTTTATGAGCTTTCTCAGGAAACCGTTGATAAAATCAAAGCTTGCAAAAGCAGAGGCGGCAGGGTTATTGCGGTTGGTACAACTACCTGCAGAACTTTAGAAAGCGTTGCGGCAAAGTACGGAGAGCTTAAGGCAACCGCTGAAAGCACAGAAATTTTTATCTATCCCCCATACGAGTTCAAGGCACTTGACGGATTAGTTACAAACTTTCATCTTCCCGAAAGCACACTTATTATGCTTGTGTCTGCTTTTGCAGGATATGATAATACAATGAACGCATATAAAATCGCCGTTGAAAATGAATATAGATTCTTTAGCTTTGGTGACAGTATGATGATTGTTTAAAATTAAACATAACATAAAAACCTGAGAAGATACATTTCCTCTCAGGTTTTTCATTATTCCTTGGATATTACTTTTTTCTGCCAGCTTTTTTTGCCACACTCAGGGCATTTCATGAATCTGGTTCTGCCCATATGCATAGACCACATTACATTGCTGAAAGTAGGTACGTGCTTATGTCCGCATCGGGCACACTCGTAGTAACCAGCGGTCTGCTCGATTTTTACGGCATAAGCAATACCAATAGCAAAAACCACAAAACCGACTACGATTAAACATACTCTGAGCCAATCTGCCATCTGTACATAAGCGGCAGTTAACATCAAAGAAATCAATATAGCAGATACTAATACACCTATGAATATTTCCATAGATAATAGACGTTTGTCTGCTCTTTCTTTTTCTTTAATCATTGAAATTAAATTCTTTTCTAATTTTTCATTGTAATTACTCATTGTAACTACCTCCCCTGATAATAAATCGTTTACTGTTATGCCGAGCATTTCGCAAAGCTCAAGCATAATTGAGAAATCAGGCAAAGATTTACCTGTTTCCCATTTTGATATTGCTCTGTCTGTAATCCCTAACTTTTCTGCAAGTTGCATTTGAGTTAAGTTTTTTTCTTTGCGGCACTTTGAAATAAATTTGCCGATTTTAATTTGGTCCATAGGAACCCTCCTTTCGCCATAAATATAGGCTGTTTTGAACCAAAAATCCACATACCAACGGTTGAATGGGGAGATTTCTACCGTTGGTAGAGTAAATATTATATCAAATCATACATTAAAGTCAATTTATAAATATTAGTTGTTGAATTTTCATTTACTTTAATATATACTGAAATAGTAATTTTAATATTAAGAGGTAAATATGTTTAAAGTTTTAAAACAGGAAGGAAACGCAAGACGCGGTGAGTTTACTACTGTACATGGTACAGTTCAAACTCCCTGCTTTATGAATGTTGCAACAGCAGGTGCTATCAAAGGCGGCGTGTCGGCACTTGACTTAAAGGATATCGGCTGTCAGATTCAGCTCTGCAATACCTATCACCTGCATGTTCGTCCCGGTGATAAGGTTGTAAAAGATATGGGCGGACTCCATAAATTCACTCGTTTTACAGGCCCGATCCTTACAGATAGCGGTGGTTTTCAGGTGTTCTCTCTTGCAAAGCTGAGAAACATTACCGAGGAAGGTGTTACTTTCTCATCACATATTGACGGCAGAAAGATATTCATGGGACCTGAGGAAAGTATGCGTATCCAGTCAAACCTCGCATCCACTATTGCTATGGCATTTGACGAGTGTGTGGAAAACCCTGCGGCCTATGATTACGCAAAGGATTCCGTAGCCAGAACTACCCGTTGGCTTTTAAGATGTAAGGCTGAAATGGTAAGACTTAATTCTTTAGAAGAAACAATCAACAAAAATCAGCTTTTATTCGGCATTAATCAGGGCTGCACATACCTTGATTTGCGAGTTGAACACATGAAAGAAATCGCTGAGCTTGACTTGCCCGGTTATGCCATAGGCGGACTTGCAGTAGGCGAAGAAGCCGAAGTTATGTACGAGGTTATTGAAGCCGTTGAGCCTCACATGCCAAAAGACAAGCCAAGATATCTCATGGGGGTTGGTACTCCTGTGAATATTCTTGAAGGTGTTTACAGAGGTGTTGACC
Source organism: Oscillospiraceae bacterium (assembly GCA_015066245.1). GTDB lineage: Bacteria > Bacillota > Clostridia > Oscillospirales > Acutalibacteraceae > Ruminococcoides. Next base: position 106,484 of record SVOS01000003.1, on the reverse strand, counting down.
TTTTTGACTGCGTTATGCCCTCCAGAAATGCCAGACACGGACATCTCTTTACAAGTCAGGGAATCATAAACATTTCCAATGCCAAGTATATTCTGGACGAGTCTCCCATTGATCCTGAGTGTGATTGTCCTGTCTGCAGAAACTTCAGCCGCTCTTACATCAGACATCTTTTAAAGGCTCAGGAAGCTCTGGGATTAAGACTTGCGGTTATGCATAACCTTTACTTCTACAACAAGCTTGCAGAAGATATCAGAAATGCACTGGACGAAGACAGATACGAAGAGTTTTACAAAGAGAAAAAAGAGATTTACGGTAAACGTATCTAATAAATTAAATATTTACTTGATTTATACCAAAACAACTGATATAATTAATCTATTGTATTGAAAGGACAGATATAAAATGAATTTTATTACTCCCCTTATGAATTTGGCAGATGCCACTCAGACTGTTACTGAGGCTGCAGGTGCTAACGGCGGCAACCCCGGTTGCGGTGGCGGTGCATTCCCCATGCTGGCAGTTTATGTTCTTATTTTCGCCGCTCTTTACTTCTTTATGATCAGACCTAACTCTAAGAAGAAGAAGGCTGAGGAAGAGCTTAAGAAGAACATCAACATTGGTGACGAGATTACAACCATCGGTGGTATCACAGGTAAGGTTGTTGCAGTTAAGGACGAAGAAGATGAAATCGTTCTTGAGACAGGCTCTGACAGAATAAAGCTCAGATTCAAGAAATGGTGTGTGTATGCTAACAACACTGCTATTGCTGCTCAGGAAGAAGAGAAAAAGCGTTTAGCTGAAGAGAAAGCTAAGGCTAAGGCTGAGAAAAAGGCTAAGAAATCCAAGAAGGACCAGTAATAATTAAAAGAACCCTTGAATATAATCTCAACAGAGATTTATATTCAGGGGTTTTGTTTTATGAAAGCTATTAGAATCAGAATGAGCGAAAATGAAAACTCAAAATTTATCAAAGCAATAATTGCAGGTATATTTATATCTTCGTTATTGATTCTGCTGTGCACCCTGATGCTGTCACTGATTATAAATACGGCAGGTAATCTTTTTGAGGACTTTGCGGGATATATCATGCTCATTCCCCTTTTAATATCAGGGTACTTCGGTGGTTTTTTGGGGGCAAGAATAAGCAAATCAAAAGGAATGATTGTCGGAGCTTTGTGCGGCTCTATAGTTTTTATTCTGATGCTTATAATAGGCTTTTGTACAAATAATGCCGAAATTACATATATGCTTATTATTAAAGCGATTGCTCTTATACTCCCTGCCGTTATCGGCGGAATCAAGGGTGTCAACAAAAAAGAAAAGTTCAAGGTATAAAAGAAAGTGCGTCTGTTTTTTTTGCAGACGCACTTTTTATATCAATAAACTTTTCATATCATCAGGCATATCTGCGTTGATGGTTATGTTCTCACCATTAATGGGATGAGTAAAAGAAATATATCCGCAGTGAAGTGCATGACGATTAATTCTGTCCAAAGAACCTCCGTAAAGGTCATCACCTAAAAGAGGATATCCGATATGGCTCATGTGGCATCTTATCTGATGGGTTCGGCCTGTCTCAAGTATAAGTTTAATAACAGAAAAACCTTCTTTAACTGAAACCGACTCATAATGTGTTACAGAAGGCTTGCCCGAAGGAGATACGGTACGGACGATTTTGCTGTTCTGTGATAGCTCAATGGGAGCATCAACGGTGCCGTTACCGACAATTTCTCCCATAACAAAAGCAGTATAATGCTTAGTGATTTCATTCTGCGACATTATGGATGCGGTGTGTCTGTCTTTTGCCACAATTACAAGTCCCGATGTGTTTCTGTCCAGTCGGTTAACTGCGTGAAAGGCATAGCTCTCCCCTTTGCTCCCGGCATAATAGCTCAGAGCATTTGCAAGAGTATCCTGCTGATGCACCTTTGTAGGATGAACAGGCATAAAAGGCGGTTTGTTAAGAACCACAAGATACTCATCCTCAAAAACCACATCAATAGGCAACTCAACAGGAGTTACACCCTCAGAAACACCCGACGGTACAGAGATAGAGATTTTGTCGCCAAGTTTTACAAGGTCAACAGCTTTTGCTTTTTGTCCGTTTAAAAGTATAGCGCCTTCAATACGCTTTAGTTTTGCAAGAGTGCGGGCCGATACAGAGCAATATGTTCGCAGGTATCTGCCAATTGTCTGCTTTTCAAAGTTTTTGTCAACTATATATTCAAGCATTGAAACCACCTCTAAGCCAGAAAAAAGCTACCATCGCAACTATCTGAGCAAGTATTATCAGCGGTAATCCCAGCATAAACTTAACATGTCTGGTTTTGTGGCGGATAATAAGCATGGTTACAAGCTCTGAAATTGCTCCGCCAAACACACCGCAAAGTATGAGTGTAGCCTCGCTTATACGAAAGCCACGCTTTTTAGCAGAAATCTTATCCGCGACAGTAAGTACAACAGAAACTATATTTATAAGTATTAAATAAACTAACAAAATCTTTTCCATAAAAAACCTCGGAGGAAACTATGAAAAAATCCATATCTTTTATTATGATATCTGTTCTTATTATTGCTTTAGCCATTATAGCGGTAAACACACACAATCCCAGCGAGCCGACTCCTCAGAACATAGCCGCCAAAGAATCAAAGAATTCTTCGACTATTGACGAAGAAATGCCCAAAAAAGAAATGCGTGGCATGTGGGTAAGTTACATATCTCTGGATATGAGCAACACAGACAGAAGTGAAAGTGCCTTCAGAGAGAAATTAAGCACCATTATAAGCACTGCCAAAGAAAACAGTTGCAACGCGATATTTATTCATGTGAGAGCATTTTGTGATGCATTGTACAAGTCGGAAGTTTATCCCAGCTCTCATATTTTGTGGGGTACTCAAGGTGCCTTTGAAAACTACGATGCTCTCCAGATCATCATAGATGAATGTAAAAACGAGAATATCGAAGTACATGCATGGATTAATCCCTTCAGAATTAAAACAAGCACCTCGGGTTTTGAGCTTAGCAGCAAAAATCCTTATTATGAGATGAACAAAGCTTGTGTAGAATACGGGGACGGAATATACCTTAATCCTGCCTCAAAGGATGCTCGGAATCTCATTTTATCGGGAGTAAAAGAGATTATAGAAAACTATTCTGTAGACGGAATTCACTTTGACGATTATTTTTATCCCACAAGTGACGAAAGCTTTGACAAAGAGGAGTACAACCGCTACCTGAAATCATGCAAATCTCAAAGTGATGCCATGCCTCTTACAAAATGGCGACAACACAATGTTAATCTGCTGATTTGTGATGTTTACAGATTGATTAAAGACTATGACAACAGTATTCAGTTTGGTATATCTCCGCAAGGCAATATTCAGAACGACCTTGATATGGGTGCAGATGTACTCTCCTGGACTGAATGTCTTGGATATGTGGACTATATTTGCCCTCAACTGTATTTTTCACTAAAAAACCCTGCACTTGAATTTAAGGCAGGGCTTGATAAGTGGCTTGAGATGAGCTTTCATAAGAATTTAAAGTTTTATGTAGGCTTAGGGGTATATAAAGCCGGCACAGATGCTGATAGCGGTACGTGGCTGGATGAAAGCGATATACTCAAAAAAGAGCTTGAGATCATACGAAATCAAAATCTGGACGGTTATATACTCTATGACTACAACGCTATGATTTCTGAGAATGCTCAAACAGAAATGGCTAATTTCAAGGATGCTTTATAAAAGCTTAGCCATACAAAGTTCGCCCTCTGTACCTACAATCTCAACCTTGAGAATCTGAGAACGGATATCGGTATCTGAAGAGACAACTATTGGAGTGAAGTTTTCAGAAAGTCCGAAATAGCCTTTGTCGCTGATGGTTTCGAAAAGCACAAAGCAAACTTTGCCAACCTGAGAATTCATAAATTCAACTCGGCTTTTCTCAACTGCATCACCCATCACCGATGCACGCTGAGCTTTTACTGCATTGGTGAGATGTCCCTTCATATCCCATGCTTTTGTTCCTTCTCGCTTGGAATACGGGAAAACATGAACCTTTGCAAATCCGATTGATTTTACAAACTCAAGAGATGAGTTGAAGTCCTCGTCACTCTCCCCAGCAAATCCAACCATAACATCTGTGGTAACCGAAGGATTATCCCAGAATTTTCGGATATTAGAAACAATATGGGCATATTCTGCGGATGTATAGTTGCGGTTCATGTCCTTTAAGGTTTTGTCACAACCGCTTTGCAGAGACAAATGAAACTGAGGACAGAACTTCTTTACTTTTGAAAGTCTTTCCAACACGTTTTCGTCCAGATATTCGGGCTCGAGAGAGCCTAAGCGTATACGCTCTATGCCCTCAGCTCCGGCGGCTGCTTCCACAGCCTCGCAAAGATCAGAATCTGTGTCAGTTCCGTAGAGTGACAAGTTGATGCCCGTAAGAACTACCTCTTTATAGCCGCTCTCACCAATAATTTTTGCTTCTTCGGCTATATCAGCTATGGGTTTGGAGCGTACTCTGCCTCTTGCATAAGGAATAATGCAATAAGAGCAGAAACGGCTGCATCCGTCTTCGATTTTTATATATGCTCGGGTACGTTCAGAAAAGGAAGAAACCCTGCACTTTTCAAATGGTTCTTTTTCGCGGTCGTGGGGCTTAATGTCCACGATTCTTTTATGGTTTGCTGAATACTCCTTGATGTAAAGAGGAATAACCGTATGGTCTGTGTTGCCGATCACTATATCACAGAGTTCAAAATCCCGAGGCTTGTCGGGATGAGCCTGGGACATACAACCGCAAAGAAGTATAATCGAATCAGGGCTCTGACGTCTTAATCTGTGAATAAGCTGACGGCATTTTTTGTCGCTGACTGCAGTAACCGTGCAGGAGTTAATGATAAAAACATCAGACTCTGTATCAGTCTCTGAATATTCAAAGCCTGCATCCAGAAGAAGCTGTCGGATGTACTCAGACTCATACTGATTAACTTTGCAACCAAAGGTGTAAATCTTAAAATTCATAAATTACTCTGCCTTTTTGTTTGATGTCAGGCGTTTTTTGTTTTTGAGTCGGTTATTCACCGCTTTGCCTAAGAGAGTATAGATTACTGCACACACAGGCACACCGAATACCATACCGGCAAAGCCGAAAAGTCCTCCGCCTAAGGTAACGCCAACCAACACCCAGATGCCTGAAATACCAATTCTGTCACCGAGAATCCTGGGACCGATAAGATTGCCGTCAAGCTGCTGAAGTCCGAAAATAAAGATAACGAACCACAGACACTGCCACGGATCAACCAATAAGAGCAGGAATGCACAAGGAATTGCACCGATAAAAGGACCGAAGAAAGGAATTATATTTGTGATTCCCACAACAACAGAAATAAGCACTGCATAATCTATGCCGATTATGGTAAGACCGATAAAGCAAAGTACACCAATAATTGCTGAGTCGATAATTTTGCCGATGATAAACTTACCGCAGATATTATATGTTTCATTTTTTACATCCCTGATGAAGTTATGAAATTTAGAAGGAACGTATGCGATGGTAAGTTTTCTTATCTGGCGGATAAGCTTGTCTTTTGTGCTGATGATATAAACAGAAACGATAATAGAAATAATTGCGTTATAAAGTCCGTAAAGTAAATCCCAGATAGAATTGAGAGCAAGATTAAGAAAATGAGATACAATAGAGGTTCCTGCATCATCACCCATAAGCAGGTTGCTTGCAAATTTTTCTATAGCTGCAGTATCAGTAAGGTCAATCTTAAAGGTTTTGTTAATCCAGTCTGCGACATTAGTATAAGCAGAAGAAAACTGTTTAGTATACTGAGGCAGATAATTTGCGAAATTATTGATGCTTTCAACTACCTGAGGAATCAGAATTGCTACAAGAAAAGCCACAATGGCAGCAACAAAAACATAAGTAGATACAACAGAAAGTGCCTTTCTTAACACAAGTAATTTAGGGTTCTTTCTTCCCACATTCTTGAAAATCTTGTTATAACAAAACTCATAGGGGTAGTTGATTATAAAAGCAAGCATTATGCCGTATACAAGAGGAGAAACTACGCCTATGATTGTTTTTATAACTGTCCATGTAGTGGGATTGAATACTGCAAACACAGTGAGAACAATCACAACCATACAGATCGTCACTGTTTTACCCACTACTTTTACTTTTGATGCAAAAGAGTTGGGATCATTATTGTTCTTCATAAGAACCTCCTTAAAAATCACCGAAAAGTGACATCTGGGAACTTTCGGGAATACCCTTTAATGCTCCGATATCTCTTAAGGAATCGATAACGCTCTTGCTGACCTTTGTTTTCTGCTGCATTTCTACAACTGAGAAATACTCGCCTTGTTTGCCACACTCAGCAAGAGAAATTGCTGCGGCCTCACCTATACCGTCAATGGTCATAAAGGGAAGTCTAAGCTTGCCATCCTCAACCATGAATTTTTTTGCTTCGGACTTATATACGTCAACAGGCAAAAGCTCAATACCGCGAGCGAGCATCTCGTTGATAATCTGCAACGTCGCGATTTCACTCTGCTCTTTGGCGCTGGCATCGTTGCCTTTGGCTTTTATTGATGCGATTTTGTCCTGGATAGCAAATCTGCCCTTTGCAGCAGTAATACCGTCAAAATCGTCACCTCGTACTGTGAAATAAGCCGCATAATACTCTAAGGGCTTATGCACTTTGTACCAGCCGAGTCTCAAAGCAGCAATCATATAAGCGGCTGCGTGAGCCTTTGGGAACATATACTTGATTTTCATACAAGAGTCAATGTACCACTGAGGAACATCGTTATCCTTCATAGCCTGAATGTGCTCCTCAGTAAGAAGCTTTGTGGCTTTACCTTTTCGCACAATTTCCATAATCTGGAAAGCCATCTTGGGAGCAAGGCCCTTGTGCATAAGATATGTCATAATACTGTCTCGAGTACCGATAACCTCTGAAATTGTACATACTCCGTCTTTGATAAGGTCAGCAGCATTGCCAATCCAAACATCGGTACCGTGAGAAAGGCCTGATATCTGCAGAAGGTCGGTGAATGTCTTGGGCTGGGCATCTACGAGCATCTGTCGAACAAAGGGTGTACCAAGTTCGGGCAGTGAATATGTGCCTGTGATAGAATCAATATCTTCGGAAGTTACGCCCAAGGCTTTGGTTGATGTGAAAAGAGACATAACATCGGGGTCGCTCATGGAAACTTCCATAACGGGAATACCTGTGAACTCCTCAAGGTAGTGATAAATTGTCGGAACATCATGACCAAGCTCGTCAAGCTTACAGATAGTATCATGGATAGAATGGAAGTCGAAGTGGGTTGTTATGCTGTCGGAGTTAACGTCATTTGCAGGATGCTGGACAGGACAAAAATCGTAAACCTCCATACCCTTAGGCACAACAACCATGCCGCCGGGATGCTGGCCCGTTGTACGCTTAACACCTGTGCAACCTATGGCAAGACGGGTTTCTTCAGCTTTGCCAAGAGTCATGTCACGTTCTGCTTCGAACTTCTTAACATAACCGAAAGCAGTTTTGTCAGCAACCGTTGCAATTGTACCTGCTTTGAAAACGTTATCTTTGCCGAAGAGCTCCTCAGTATATCTGTGGGAGCTTGACTGGTATTCGCCACTAAAGTTAAGGTCGATATCAGGCACCTTGTCGCCTTCAAATCCAAGGAAAGTTTCGAAGGGGATTTCGTGACCGTCCTGAATAAGATGAGTACCGCACTTGGGGCAATCCTTGGGGGGCATATCAAAGCCTGAGCCGTAGCTGCCATCGGTGATAAATTCGGTATACTTACATTCAGGACAAACATAATGAGGACAAAGAGGGTTAACCTCAGAGATACCCGACATGGTAGCAACGAAACTGGAACCTACGCTGCCTCGGGAGCCTACAAGATAACCGTGTGCCTCTGAATTTGCAACAAGTTTCTGGGCTGTCATATATAGTACCGAGAAACCGTATTTTGTAATTGAATTAAGCTCTTTATCAAGTCTTGCCTTAACAATCTCGGGCAAGGGGTCGCCGTACATCTTCTTGGCTCTCTCCCATGTAATGGAGATAAGCTGCTCCTCGGCACCCTCGATAAATGGTGGGAAGTTGCCCGGTGGTATGGGCTGGATTTCTTCGCACATATCGGCAATGAGGTTGGTATTTTCTACAACCACCTCGTATGCCTTCTGCTCTCCGAGGTACTCAAACTCCTTGAGCATTTCGGCAGTTGTTCTGAGATAAAGAGGTGCCTGGTTATCTGCATCTTTAAAGCCCTGACCTGCCATAAGAATACGGCGGAATTCACTGTCGTGAGGGTCAAGGAAATGAACGTCGCAGGTAGCCACAACAGGTTTACCCAGCTTTTCGCCAAGCTCTACAATTCTGCGGTTGATATCGTGAAGCTCATCATAAGAGCTGAGTTTGCCTTCTCTGAGCATAAAGCTGTTGTTGCCGTCGGGCTGAATCTCAAGGTAATCGTGATAATTTGCGATTTCCTCTATCTCCTGCTGTCTTTTACCCGCCATTATAGCCCTGTAAAGCTGGCCTGATTCGCAAGCAGAGCCGATAATAAGTCCATCGCGGTGCTCATCAAGGACGGAGCGGAGAATTCTTGGGCGTTTATAGAAATAATCAAGATGGCTATAGGAAATAAGCTTGTAAAGATTCTTAAGCCCTGCCTGGTTTTTAACAAGAATAATCTGATGATACGAAGGAAGCTTCTTAAAGTCACCGCCTGCGATTTTAGTATTGATTTCAGCAGTTGATTTTATGTCAAAATCGCTTGTGAGTCTGTCTATAAGCTGCAGGAAAATATGTGCTAAAATATTAGCATCATCGCAAGCTCTATGGTGGTTAAAATCAGGAAGTCTCAGATACTTTGCAACCGTATCAAGTTTGCAGTTTTTGATGTCATTAAGAATACTGCGACAGATTGCAACAGTATCAATGGATGTGTATGTATACTCAACACCGGATTTTGCACACACCTCACGGATAAATGAGGTGTCAAAAGGTGCGTTATGAGCAACCAGAACTGCATCACCGCAAAACTCAAGGAAATCTTTTACTGCATCAACATCTGAGGGAGCATCCTTTACCAGAGAATCGGTAATACCTGTAAGCTCCGTAATCTTAGCAGGAATTGGTCTTTCGGGATTAACAAAGGTCGAGAATGTATCGGTAATTACACCATTTTCAATCTTTACAGCTCCGATTTCGGTAATTCTGTCATTCTTTGCAGAAAAGCCCGTTGTTTCAAGGTCAAAGCAAACAAAAGTATCGTCAAAGGTGATGTCTTTGCTGCCTACAACGGCTGATACAAGGTCATCGACAAAATACGCCTCTGTACCATAAATCACTTTGATTGGAGTACCTGCTTTTGCAAGAGAGCGTGCAGTATTCATAGCTTCGGGGAAAGCCTGAGCCACACCGTGGTCGGTAATAGCAACGGCAGAATGGCCCCATTTTGCAGCGCGTGTAATAAGGCTCTCAGCAGAAGACACACCGTCAAGCTGAGACATATTGGAGTGAAGGTGAAGCTCTACACGTTTTTTATCTGCTTTATCCTCTACTTTGATTTTAGAGGCTGTGGCAATAGAGCGTGCATTAATTACATAAGCTTTTATAAAAGGGTCAAACTCGTAATCACCGCGGACAAGAATTGTTGAGCCTTTTTTGATAGCCTCTAAGGGTTTGCACTCGTTAATTGGTGCAAAAACCTTGACTATAGCTGAACCTGAATAGTCGGTAATAAAATATTGAATAATATTTTTGTCACCTGATTTGGTGATTCTGACTTCCATCTGGAAGACATCACCCCATATCACAACTTTACCCGAATCAAAGGAAAGTGAGCTTATGGGCACAGGCTTGCTTTTGATAACATTGCCCCACAAAGCTTTGACCGAAGGCAGATAAACCTGAGGAGTGAGATTCTCTTTCTCGCGGATTTCGATAACATCTTTTGCTTTATCGTTTTTAAATTCGGCACACTCGTTTTCCTCGGCAATACGCATAAGCTCCTCGCGTCTGAGGGTTTCTTCTATATGGTGCTGCTGCTCAATATATGCCTGGTCATCAATGTGCATTTCTTTGACACCTGAGAATGTAACTTCTATGTCAGACAAAGAAAACTCGTCACGAACAAGCTCCTTGAAGCTTTCTTCAAAACCTAAACCCGCAAGGAGTTTTTCTCCGCCGTGATATAGCTCAATGTCAAAAATGTTATCTCTCACACTCAGCGTACTGTCGGTCAGTGTACCGTTAATAGACGGCATTCTTCGTCTGAGCTCCATAACAAGCTGAGGATAGTAAGAAGGATTGAATAACTCTGCGGAAAACTTAGGAAAAATCTCACAATTACTGAGCTTAAGTGCGGATTTCAAAAGTGTTTCGGCAGAGAATAACTCTTGTCTGTCAACTAACTCATTAAAGCCAAGAGTAACGTTAAGTATTCTGGCATCTTTATTCACACAAAGTTTAACAAGCTGTGCAGACTGCACAGCTTTGCTAACCTGAGATATATCAATGTATTTTTCGAAATAAGAAATAAAAGTATTCATTTAAGCCTCATTAATTATTCGTACTAATCAGAGCTTTTCGATTTCTTTTAAAAGCTCCTCAATAATTTTGTCCTCAGATACTTTTCTGAGGATTTCGCCTTTTTTAAAGATAAGTGCACATCCGTCACCGCCTGCGATACCGATATCTGCCTCTTTTGCCTCGCCGGGTCCGTTTACTACGCAACCCATTACGGCAACTTTGATATGCTTGTCAATACCGCTTAAGCTTTCCTGCACTTTATTTGCAAGGGATATAAGGTCGATTTTTGTTCTGCCGCAGGTGGGACAAGATACAAACTCTACCCCATCGTTTCTGAGTCCAACGGCTCTCAAAAGCTCCTTGGCAGCTATAACTTCTCTTACGGGGTCAGCAGTTAAGGAGATACGGATAGTATCGCCTATTCCGTGAAGAAGAAGTGAACCAATGCCAGCGCTGGATTTGATAATACCGCCATACTCTGTGCCCGTTTCGGTAACTCCGAGGTGCAGAGGATAGTCGGTCTTTTCTTTGGCAAGCTCGTATGCCTTTACTGTAGTTGCAACAGTTGAGGATTTCATGGAGAGAACAATGTCGTAAAAATCAAACTTTTCTAACAAAGAAGCGTGGTACAGTGCACTCTCACACAATGCCTCGGCTGTGGGATGACCGTATTTCTCAAGAATACTTTTCTCAAGAGAGCCCGAGTTAACTCCAATTCTTATTGGCACACCTGCAGCTTTGCAGGCATCCGCTACCGCCTTTACCCTATCGTCCGAGCCGATATTGCCTGGGTTAATACGGATTTTATCAACACCTGCAGCCACACATTCAAGGGCGATTTTGTAATCAAAGTGAATATCTGCAACTACGGGTACATCTACTGCCTCTTTAAGTGCGTAGATAAGCTTTACAGCATCCCGTGTAGGTACAGCGGCACGTATAATTTCGCATCCTGCCGCCTCAAGTCTTTTTGCCTGCTGAACACTTGCCTCGATATCTTCGGCAGGAGTATTGAGCATAGACTGGATAGTTACGGGAGCATCGCCGCCAATATATAAATTGCCAACTTTAACTTTACGTACCGAATTCATATTAAACCTCACATAAATAGTTTAAATACATCTTTAAAGGTGATAAGTGCTATAAGAATCAATAAAAGTGCAAGACCTACGCCGTTGACGATTGCTTCAACTTTTCTGGGGATAGGCTTGCGGAAAATAGCCTCAATCAGCAAGAACACAAATCTGCCGCCGTCAAGTGCCGGGAAAGGAAGCATATTTACAATACCTAAGTTTACTGTAATAACCATCATAATGTAAATAATATTATTAACTGCCTCGCCAAAGCCTGAATTCTCAAGACCTGTCTGTGCTACCTCTACGGCGACTGTGGCAATACCTACGGGGCCGGAAAGGTCGTTGATGCTATACTGACCGGTTACCATACCATAGAGAGAATCATAAACCATACGAACAACCGATACAGTCTGGCTACCTGTCTCAACAATAAGATTGCCAAAGTTGTTGTCCTTGGCATCAAGATAGAAATCAATAGCCATCTGAGGCTCAGAATTATCTTCGGTTACATAAGTAACAAAATCTACATTTTCAAGCTTAACACGTTCGCCGTTACGCTGGACCTCTATATCGGCACGATATCTGGGTCGGGTTTCCTGGATATCAATAGCATCAATGGTAATTGACACATTGGGAACTGTCTGGCTGAGACCAACTACGGCTTGCTGCAGAGCCTCGTAAGCTTCTTTAGAATTTTGTGCATCATTAATCAGGTCAGCACCTTTACAAACAGCCTCGAAAGCGGCATTGTTCGTGGCATCATCAGAAATTGTACCATCGTTTACAAGCTTTGCATAAGCTTCATACAGTGAATTACAACAATCCTGCTTGTAAATCTGAATTTCAGTGCCATCCACGTCCTGCACCTTGATTTTTGACAATGCATAGGAAAGATCCATTGAATTATTTACGGCGTAACCGTCAACAGAGAGGATCTTATCCCCTACCTCAAGACCCGAATTAGCAGAATATGCCTTGGGGCTGAAGTCTGTTACTGTTGTAGTTGTGAAATACTCGCTTGGTGCAAGAATAATGCCCATAAAAATAAGACCGAGTATAATATTCATAAGAGCACCTGCGATAATCACAATCATACGCTTGTAGATTTTTGCATTATTAAAGGCACGAGGGTTTTCACTGTCGGCATCTTCGCCTTCCATTGCACAGAAACCGCCAATAGGAAAAAGACGCAAAGAATACGTAGTTTCCTTGCGTTTGAATGAAAAAATCTTTGGACCCATACCCAGGGCAAATTCATTAACTTTGATTCCCGAAAGCTTTGCGGCAACAAAGTGACCGCCTTCGTGGAAAAAGATAATAAGCTCAAAAAGAAGAATTGCTATAACAATAAGTCCTACGGTTGTAAGAATGTTAAGAAAAACGGACAAAACTGTTACCTCCAAAATATCAGATACTGCTAAGCACAAAGTCTCTGGCATTCTTGTCGGCATCAAGGATATCGGAAACATCCTTAATGGGACGAGATTCAACAGCATCAAGGGATTTTGACACAAGTTCACCTATTTCCAGGAACTTGATTTTGCCTTCTCTGAAAAGACTGTTAGCCATTTCGTTGGCACCGTTTACAATGGCAGGAGCAGTGCCGCCTGCTCTTAATGCATCTTTGCAAGCATTAAGGCACTTGAAAGTATCATAATCGGGCTTTTCAAAGGTCAGGTTACCTACATCCCAAAGATTGAGGGGTTTTGCGGGAGAAACAAATCTTTCGGGATAAGTAAGGGCGTACTGAATAGGAATACGCATATCGGGAAGTCCAAGCTGAGCAAGGACAGAATTGTCTACAAATTCAATAAGAGAATGAACAATGCTCTGGCGATGTACAACAACATCAATATTGTCAACATCAACGTCAAAGAGCCAACGAGCCTCGATAATCTCAAGACCTTTGTTCATCATAGATGCAGAGTCTACGGTGATTTTTGCACCCATACTCCAGTTGGGATGATTAAGGGCTTCGGCTACGGTCACATCTCTTAGCTCGTCATACTTCTTGCCGAAGAAAGGACCACCAGAAGCAGTAAGAATAAGCTTTTTGAGGAATCTATCCTCAGGGCAAGCCTGAAGGCACTGGAAGATTGCACTATGCTCAGAGTCAACAGGCAAAAGCTTGACATCGTTTTCTCTTATAGTACGCATAACAAGGTCACCGCCTGCAACCAAAGTTTCCTTATTGGCAAGGGCTATGTTCTTCTTGGCTTTTGCGGATGTGAGTGTAGGCAAAAGACCAATCATACCTACAAGAGAGTTAAGCACAGTATCGGCAGAATCTATGGAAGCCGCCTCTAAAAGTCCGTCCATTCCTGTGAGAATTTTTGTGTTGGTATCAGAAACTCTGAGCTTAAGCTCATCAGCAGCACTCTCTTGATACATAACCGCGATTTCGGGCTTTAAGAGTCTTATCTGCTCTTCCATAAGCTTGACATTACTGTTAGCAGTAATAGCAGATACTTTGATATTAAGTTTTCGGGCAACATCAATAGCCTGTGTACCGATAGAACCGGTAGAACCTAAAATAGAAAGATTATTTGTCATAGTATCTTCCTTATTATTGTCAGAAATATGTAAACTTAAACGGTGATAACAGGTATCTGCCAGATAAGTCCCATTGTGTAAGAAATAAACAATGCAAAAGGAACTGTAAAGATAATAGAGTCGAATCTGTCGAGCATACCGCCGTGACCCGGCATAATTGAGCCGTAGTCCTTGATTTTGCACTCTCTCTTGATAAGTGAGAACACAAGATCACCGAACACTGAAACTATTGCACTGAACATACCGATAAGAAGAAGTGCAGGATAGTTAACAATTACATTGCGGTAGATAATAAACTGATAAACAAGACCCAGAAGCTGGGAGCCTAATATAGAGGCGATTGCACCGCCGATTGCACCCTCTACAGTCTTTTTGGGGCTGATTGCAGGACAAAGCTTGCGTTTGCCCATTGCAGAGCCTACAAAGTAAGCTGCACTGTCTGCAAACCAGGGCGGAACTACAGCAACACACACAAAGAAGCTTGCAAACTTCCACTGAACACAAGCAAGTCTTGTAAAGCAAAGTAAAGCAAGACCAATGAGAATAGTACCTGCGTAAACAAAAAGCAAATCACTTATGGAGTGCTTTTCGTGTCTTAAAACCTGAACACACATCAGCACCAATGTGTAAACATAAAGAGGTACAAACCAGAAGTTTGTTATGGAGAGTATCACCGAAGACACCACAAAGCCAACACTCATAATTAATATGAATACGTCTTTGTGCATACGTTTGGCAGTAAGAAATTCGAATGACATCATACATCCGACAACGCAAACTGCCGCAATAAGAACCCACGGAAAGAACTCACTTAAAACCATAATTGCAATAGCAAAAGCAGCCGCAATACCTGCGGTAATTAATCGTGTCTTCACCTAAATACCTCCAAAAAGCAGTTATGGCGATGTATTACACACCGCCGTATCTGCGATTACGTGTAGAAAATTCAGCAATAGCCTTGTCTAAATCATCGGTAGTAAAATCAGGCCAAAGCTTGTCGCTGATATAATATTCGGCATAAGCCGACTGCCACAAA
Source organism: Oscillospiraceae bacterium (assembly GCA_015066245.1). Lineage (GTDB taxonomy): Bacteria > Bacillota > Clostridia > Oscillospirales > Acutalibacteraceae > Ruminococcoides. Next base: position 91,251 of record SVOS01000003.1, on the reverse strand, counting down.
AGAAAGTTAGAAATTCTAAACTCTCCGCTGGGGCGGATAATAAGATCAGGGTCAGGCTGACCCTTTGTGTAAATTGAATTGGAAATTAGATCTGCATTAATATCGTCAATGCTTAATTCGCCGTCTTTAACCTTGCGGGCAATTTCACGGGTAGCAGTTACAAGCTCGTCTCTGCCGCCGTAATTCATGGCGATGTTTAAGACCATACCTCCCCTGTTCTTTGACTCTTCTTCATTTTCATTGATAAGAGCCTGAAGCTTTGGAGAGAAAGCAGATCTGTCGCCTAAGAACTTAACAACAATTGTGTCGTCCTTGAAGTCTCTCAATGCTTCGTTGAGGTATTCCTCAAAAAGCTTCATAAGAGCATTTACTTCGTCCTCGGGGCGTCGCCAGTTCTCGGTAGAAAAAGCATAAACAGTAAGATGTTTTATGCCGATATCAGAGCAATATCGAGTGATTTTTCTGAATGTCTGGGCACCGGCAGAATGACCCATACTGCGAGGCAAAGCTCGCTTTTTTGCCCATCTGCCGTTACCATCCATTATAATTCCAATATGTTGAGGGAGATTAAATTCTTTCACAGAATTTTTGTCTCCCTTTTTCTTAGAAAACAAAGCCATATCAGATAGCCATTACTTCCTTCTGCTTAACTGCAGAAAGCTCATCTGCCTTCTTTGTGTACTTATCTGTAAGCTTCTGAATTTTTTCCTGGCCGTCCTCGAGATCATCCTCTGTAATCTCAGAATTCTTCTTCATCTTCTTAAGCTTTTCGATAGCATCTCTACGCTCGTTTCTGATCTGAACCTTTGTGTCCTCAGCCTGCTTTGCAACATCCTTAACGATTTCCTTACGCTTATCTTCTGTAAGAGGAGGAAATACAAGACGGATTGTTTTGCCGTCATTCTGGGGATTGATGCCGATATCAGAAGTCTGGATAGCCTTTTCGATAGCTCTTAAAACAGATGCATCATAGGGCTGAATTGTAAGAGTTCTTGCCTCGGTAACAGAAACTGCAGCAAGCTGCTTAACAGGTGTTGGAGCACCATAGTAATCAACAACTAATTTATCAAGAACACCGGGATTTGCACGGCCTGCTCTGATTCTTGCATATTCACTGTCAAGATGATCAAGACGTCTCTGCATGGATTCTTCTGATTTTTTAATAACTGTATTCATAATATAAATCTCCTTTATTAATTACTTATTAGTTACCAGTGTACCAACGGGTAAACCGCAAACTGCATCATAGATATTCATAGGATTCTCAATTGAAAGTACCATTATATCAATGTTGTTTTCTCTGCACATTGTTGCAGCAGTACCATCCATTACTGCAAGCTGCTTTTCAACAACTTCGTCAAAAGTAAGAGTATCGTACTTAACTGCATCGGGATACTTCTTGGGGTCGCAGTTATACACACCGTCAACCATTGTAGCCTTTACGATAATGTCAGCTTCGATTTCGGCAGCACGCAAAGAAGCCGCTGTGTCTGTAGAAAAGAAGGGATTACCTGTGCCGCAACCGAATACAACAACTCTGCCCTTTTCTAAATGTCTTACTGCCTTGCCGCGGATATATGGCTCTGCAATCTCACGCATAGAGATAGCAGTCTGAACACGAGTGTCAACGCCAAGCTGCTCTAATGCATCGCATACGCCGAGAGCATTAATGGATGTAGCAAGCATACCCATGTGGTCTGCTCTTGTTCTGTCCATTTTGCCTGAGCTTCTGCCTCTCCAGAAATTGCCTCCGCCTACAACAATACCAATCTCAACGCCAATCTCAACTAACTTTTTGATAGGCTCGCAGATTTTAAGCACTGTATCAAAATCAATACCTGTTTTCTGCTCACCGGCAAGGGATTCACCGGAAAGTTTAAGTAAAATACGCTTATATTTCGCCTGCATACAAGTCACCTCATATAACATATATTTAATCACAATAATAATACAACATTTTGTTGGTTTTGTAAAGGAAATAAAAGACTTATTTTCAAAAGTTTAATATAATTTTACAATAAATTTATAAAAAAAGCGTCGGACAAAATGTCCGACGCTATAAAGGCATAAGATTAAATTACTTAACCATGGAAGCAACTTCTGCAGCGAAGTCGTCCTGACGCTTCTCGATGCCTTCGCCCTTTTCGTAGCGAACGAAGCCTGTGATAGCGATTGCACCGCCGAGCTCCTTAGCAACACCGTCAACGTACTTTTTGATTGTGAGGTCGTTATCCTTAACGAACTCCTGGTCTACAAGGCAGTTCTCCTTGTAGTACTTAGCTACCTTACCGCCGAGAATCTTCTCGATGATCTGCTCGGGCTTGCCTTCGTTGAGGAGCTGCTCACGCATGATCTTCTTCTCGTGATCGAGAACCTCTGCGGGAACTGCCTCTGCATTGAGGTACTGTGTGTTAAGAGCTGCAATCTGCATTGCAACGTCTTTACCGCAGTTAACGAAAGCTTCGGAAGTTGTATCTACATCTGTATCAAATGTAACGATAACGCCGATTTTACCACCTGCATGAACATAACCTACGCAAGGAGCCTCAAAGCGTGCGAAACGTCTGATCTGAAGGTTCTCACCGATTGTAAGAACTTTCTCCTGTAAAAGCTCAGCAACAGTCATCTCTGTGCCCTCTGCCTTGCACTCCTTAAGAGCGTCAACGTCAGCAGGATTCTGAGCCATAACTGTCTTTGCACAAATATCAACGAAGTTTTTGAAATCGTCGTTCTTAGCAACGAAGTCAGTCTCGGAGTTAACCTCGATAACTACGCCGCATGTGTTTGTATCGTTAGTGAGAGCGTATGCAATACCCTCTGCAGCAATTCTGGAAGCCTTCTTAGCCTGCTTTGCGAGACCCTGCTCACGAAGGAAGTCAACAGCTGCATCCATATCGCCATTAGCCTCTGTAAGAGCCTTTTTGCAGTCCATCATACCGCAGCCTGTTTTCTCTCTGAGTGCTTTAACGTCCTGTGCTGTAAAACTCATAATCTAAAATCCTCTCTGTATATTAATTTGTAACTGAAATTTCAGAGATTAAGCCTCTGCCTCAGTCTCGTCCTCAACAACAGCAGCAGCGCCCATCTGGCCCTCTCTGCCCTCGATGATAGCACTTGCCATTGCGCCTGTGATAAGCTTAACAGCACGGATAGCATCATCGTTGCCGGGGATTACATAGTCAATCTCATCGGGGTCACAGTTTGTGTCAACAATAGCAACAACGGGGATACCGAGCTTCTTTGCTTCTGAAACTGCGATCTTTTCTTTTCTGGGGTCTACGATGAAGAGTGCGCCGGGCATCTTCTCCATGTCCTTGATACCGCCGAGGAACTTCTCGAGCTTTTCAATCTCGAGCTTGAGCTTGATAACTTCCTTCTTGGGAAGCATATCGAATGTGCCGTCAGCCTCCATAGCCTTGAGCTGGTTGAGTCTGCCGATTCTGCGACGGATTGTTGTGAAGTTTGTGAGCATACCGCCGAGCCAACGAGCGTTTACATAGTAAGCGCCTGCACGCTCTGCCTCTTCCTTAACGCTGTCCATAGCCTGCTTCTTTGTACCAACAAAGAGAACAGACTTGCCATCAACGCTGATGTCACGGATAAAGTTGTAAGCCTCTTCAAGCTTCTTTACAGTCTTCTGAAGGTCGATGATGTAGATACCGTTTCTCTCTGTGAAAATGTACTCTGCCATCTTGGGGTTCCATCTTCTTGTCTGGTGACCGAAGTGAACACCTGCTTCGAGAAGCTGCTTCATAGATACTACTGACATTTTATTTTCCTCCTTAGGTTAAAACCTCCGCCGAGCTTTGAAATTTACTCTGTATATAATCCGAACGTCACAGATTACACCTTGAGAGCATACCCGACGTGCGTAATGCTTTAGTATGATACCAAAAAATGCTTGTAAAGTCAAGGGTTTTTAAGGATTTTTTAGAAATTTAAATACTTTTTTATAATCATCCTCTGCCCTGATACAAAGAAGAAACGCCCTTCCTTTTGAGAAGAGCGTTTCAGGATTGATTGGTGATATAAGAAAAATTTACCATCTGTCAAAGAATTTGTGACCACCGTGGGTTACAACATAATTCTGTGACTCGTGGAATGCGCTTTCGCATACGTTAGGTGCGTAAAAGTAGATTACCCTATGCTGTACTGCGGCACCGCCGTTATCGAATACGAATTCGATAGCGTCTAATACATCTTGGTTGGGAACATTATCGAGAGAAGCAGAGTAGCCGTTGCCGACTCTTACTGCGTCAACTGAGGGGTAGCCATCGGTAATGAGTGTGTCTTTGATTGCCTGAGCAACAAGTGCACAACCGATAAATCCCTGTCCGCCTGCTTCACCCATTACAAGGTGCTCAAGAACATCTCTGTCATAATCAGAGAGCTCTACGCTGTAGCTAACATAAGATGTGTCAGGGTTGTCAATCTGAAGCAGAAAATCCTTACTCTCTGTCGCACAGAGAACTGCCTCACCTGACTCCTTCTGCTCCTCAAGCTCAGTTACTGCTTTTGCGGTTGCCTTGATTGCAAGGTCAAACGCCTGAGCTCTGGAGAAGGACTCGTCGTCCTGTTTTGCTGAAAGAATTTGGTCTTCCTTATAAGTCTTGGTTACAAGCTGAATGCTTCCTTCGGGTCGGCTATCAGACTCCTCGGCTGCCTGTACATTGTTGTTTGCAAGGAAACATACAAGACAGGGTGTAATTGCGATTGCGATTACTAATGCCAGTGTCAGGATAGCAGTCGATCTTTTGAATGCTTTAATCAAATTTGTCCTCCTTATTCCGGGCACATACAAAGTTAAGTTCTGTGCATACCGCAAGCGCGGCCTAAGTGCCCTAAGACAAGAGCCTTATTGAATTGTCACACTGTGCTCGGCCTCAAGTTTCCCGCAGGAAATTTTATTTTGAAGCTTTGCAGAGATTCAAGTAAGGTCTTGTGTAAGCAGTAAAATTTTTGCTTGATCACACAATCCGAGGGCTATTATGACATACTTTTTGTGATTTTGCAAAAATTGAGCTTTGTGTTTTTATTTCTGTTACAGAATTATAATCAACTTTATTTTCTATAGCAGAATTATTCTTCGTCATATTATACAATAATTTCTGTCGATTTTTATGTGTATTGCTAATTGGCACAAACTTTCGATGCCGTCAAATTAACGAAAAAACCGTTGTACTTTAAGAGGTTTATGTTTACTTTTCACATTTGTTGTTATCAATACCGTATCTTCGCCAATAAGCGCGATATCGCTCCAAGGTATGATTACATCGTCGTTTTTGCCCAAAAGACCGAAAAAACGAGGCCTTCCGAAGATTACTACAGAGCGTACCTGAGCCGTCATTGTATCCAACTCAACATCATCTATATAACCAACTCTACACCCGCTTAGACTGTCGATGACCTCTTTTCGTCTTAGCTCCCCTACTCTGCTTATCATAATCTTCCCTCCTTACATTTATATATATGCACAACTCTTATAAATAATACTGCTTGTGTAGGTTATGTGACAAAAGAGACGTATTTTTGAAAATTTGCATTTGTATATTGAAAAATATCTTAATTATGATAAAATGTATTTATATATGTATATGGAGGGATTGTATGAAATCTTTAAAAATATCCTTTCCTTTAGTTCACAAGACTTCTTTTTTACCTAATCTCGCTTTAATATTAGGTATCCTCGGTGCTTTGCCGATGCTTATGGTTTTGTGGGAAGGATTATTGTCTGAGTTTACAAGACTTGAAGGAAACAACCTGGTAACAGGTGCACTGCCATACAAGGCTGATGCTTCACTCTATACCTTTTATGTGTGGATTAAAGGTATATGCGCTATTGTTACTGTAGCTTCTTTGGCAGTATATACCTGCAAAAGAGCAAGCATGGCTTTGCTGCCTGCAGCAATTACAGGACTTGTGTCTGCAGTAATCAAATTCATCATCGTTACAAGCGATTATACAAACAGAAAAGAGCTTAACGATTCTATGAATATGCATGCCAGCTACACACAGAATTACATCAACATAGCTGAAGCGGCTATGGTGCTTATTACAATAGTTGCTGCAATTGTATACTTATTGGGACTTCTCAAAACAAACTTTCCTGTAATTCTTTTATCTGTGCTTACAACTATATTTGTGCTTTACTCTGTAATCAGCTATGCAGGTTTTGAGGTTGGTGCTTACAGCGTATTATGCAGATGTTATGCCGTTGCCCTTTGTCCCGCTATTCTTTGTGTTTGTCTTTCTTCCAAGTCAAAGAAACAAATTGAAGGAAAAGGCAAATATCAGCCAAGGAGAATGAAAAAATGAGAAAAATTAAAGCAGTAGAGCTTACAGACAACAAAAAGCTTCCTATAATTATAATCTGCATTGCAGTGTTTATGCTGATTCTTTCTGTTGTAAAGCTTGAATTTCCTATTACCGACAACAGCTTTGGTCTTAACGACCTTGCAAGCGTTGTGTCAGTCCTTCCTCTTACCGCCGGTGTAAGTGCGTTTATGCTGATAAGAACAAAGAAAAACATCTTTGGCGAGTTTCCTTGTTATGTTATTGCAATACTAATTGCTATGGCATTTGTAATATTATTCATTCTTAAGCTTATTCCACAGGGTATGGAAGTATTGGGCTTTGCGGTTGGTGTTTTGTTGATTTACCCGTATATTATCGCAGGTCTTACTATAAGAGGTTGTGTATATAACAGGGTTTTTGCCTTGGCATTTGCAGGCATTCTTCTGGTTGTATCACTTGTTGCCGTTGTAGTTATCTCTGTGCTAATTTCAGGATTTATTCTTTCACTTCTGGTTCTGCCTCTTATGTATGTAGAACTGATACTCAACATACTCTGCTTTGAGCTTAAACCTATTAAGAGAAACAAGGAAGAATACGAAAGCATACTCTGATACAAAAATCCGATAAAAAATAACACCGCATTCCGTCTGGAATGCGGTGTTTTGTTATGCCTTAATATTCATAGGTTGAGGAATGAACGGAATCCTCGTAAATAAACTTAGCCAAATCATATCTTGCTCGGTTCCAGTCATTAACAAGAATAACCGAACCTGCTTCGTTATATCCATAGCCCCATGTGCCATCTGTAGGCATAGAGAGCTGCTCTATATCATAAGAAAGATAAGTAGGTCCACCTGAAACAAGGGCTGTCAGCTCGCTGTTTTTGATATTGGTGGTGATGCTGGGACCGATGGCATTTACAATATCAACCAATTCACCCAGACTTGCATCCTTCATGTCATCAATTACTGCATTCAGGAATTTTCGCTGGCGTTCTACGCGGTCCCAGTCGGAGCCTGCGTATTCTGTGCCGTTAACATAACCGCCACGGTTTCTTGAATACCACAGTGCCTGCTGGCCGTTAAGGTGAACAATACCCTCCTGAGTATCCCATGGCAGATACTCGCTTTGCCCGTTCTGAGCAATCTGGTCATTGATATAGTAAATCTCGTCCTGAGTTAGTTCTATATCAACACCGCCCATAATATCAACTATTTCTTTGAATGTTTCGAAGTTAACTATGGCATATCGGTCTACTCTGATTCCGTAATTGGACTCGATTGTAGCGATAGAAAGCTCAGCTCCGCCTAAGGCATAAGCTGCATTGAGCTTGGATGCCCAGTGTCCGGGAATTGAGATGTAGGTATCACGAAGGAACGAGGTCATCTTAATTTTTTCGTGACGATTGTCTATGGAAAGAAGTATCATAGAATCGCTCAAACCATCGTTACCATACTGGTCTGCACCAAAAAGCATTATATTGAGGACATAGGGGTCGCTTAGCAAATCTCCTCTTTCATAATCAAGAACGAGAATCTCGGGTTCTTCGTCCTCATTTGTATCATCGTTATTATCGGGCGATACCACAACTTTATTATCAAGGTCCTTGTAATTGATTTTGTTAAGAGTTTCGGAATAGTAACCGTAACCAACAACAATCAACAAACCAATAAGAAAAAATATTGACGATAAAGTATAAGCTACAGCTTTAACAATAATTCTATTATATCTTTTCTTTTTGGCGGATTTTTTTCGGTTTCTGCCCGACGGTAAGTTGGAACTGATATCAACTAAATCATTTTCATTATACCCAGACATAGCTTTCTCCTTTCTTTATTACCTTCCAAAGAACAATTATATACAAACGATGCTGTTTATTTTTCTATATAAGAAATTTAGACACAAATCGTCAAAGTTTCACATTTTGTTCAGATTAATTAATCAAGTTCATCAAGAGTCAAAGAAAAAGCAGGCAAAAATTCGTCCATAAATACCTTTAAAGCAGGTAAATCCATGGAATTTAATGCCTCTCTTGTGCTGCGTTCTGCTTTAGCGAACTCGTTGTTGCCCATTTTAAGCTCTTCGATACATTTAACAAGAGCCGAAAGCTTATCTGCCGCTTTGATATATGGGCAAAGAGCGTCGTCGCCCTTCTGAGAGTCAATCAGAGGAACATAATTATCCTTGAGATAATCAGGAAGCATGGACAAAAGTTTCTTTTCGCTGAGGTGCTCTATATTCTTATACGCAACTTTAATTTCGGGGTCAAAATACTTGACGGGAGTTGGCAAATCACCTGTTATAATCTCGCTTGAATCGTGGAAAAGTCCCATCAAAGCCGCACGGTCGGGATTGAGGCTTTCGCCGAACCTTTCGTTGGCTATACAAACCAACGCATGAGCAAAAATTGCCACATCAAGACTGTGTTCCGCAATGTTCTCTTCCCTTGTATTATTCATAAGACCCCAGCGATTTATATATCTCATTCTGGAAAGCATAGCAAAAAAATTGTAATTTGACATAAAATCTCCTTAATTCTAAAAAACATAGTGCATTTTTTGATTATATATGGTATAATAATTTAATCTGATTATATAACAAGAAACTTTGGAGGTAAAGACTTTTTTTATCTCCCCATAAATTTCGAGGTGTATTATGGCATTTGGTAACAAAATTCGTGAATACAAAGAAGAACTTCTGAGTGACCTCAGAGAGCTTATTAAAATTGAATCCGTATCCTCTCAGCATCCGGACAAATGTGTTGAGGCGTTGCAGTGGATGCTCAAGAAAGCTGAAGATTTCGGACTTATTGCAAAAAACATCGACAACAAAGCTGGTCACGCACAGCTTGGCGAAGGCGGAAAGTTGTGTGCTACACTGACACACCTTGATGTTGTGCCTGCATCCTCAAACTGGGACACAGACCCCTTTGACCTTACACTTAAGGATGGCAGACTGCTTGGCAGAGGTGTGGCAGATGACAAAGGCTCTGCTCTTATTACTCTTTACTGCCTGAGAATTCTGAAAGAATGCGGTATTGAAGGTAAAAACACTCTCCGTGCTATTTTCGGAACCGATGAAGAAGTAGGTATGACAGATGTTGCGGCTTATTTTGCTAAAGAAGATATGCCTGATATGTCTTTTACTCCTGACGCTGAATACGGCATCTGCAGAGCCGAAAAAGGTATTTTACAGCTTGAGCTTACTTGTAACAGAGGAAACGCTGCAGTGCTCACAGAGCTTAAGGGTGGTACTGTTGTGAATGCAGTTGCAGATTCTGCATACGCAGTTATTAACTGCTCTGAAAATGACGACCACCAGCTTATGAGATTGGCTGATGCAAAAAACAGCGAGTTTGACTTTATGTATACCCCCGATGGTATGCTTATCAAGTGCAGCGGAAAAGCCGCTCATGCATGTGAGGCTGATAAAGGCAACAACGCAATTCTTCAGCTTATTGACCTTCTTGCATCCAACTTCTCTTTATCTGCGCTGGGCAACCTTTGCTCTTTTATCTCCACAAGATTGAGACTTGAGACTGACGGTACATCTCTTGGTATGAAAATGAGAGATTCCCAGTCAGGTGCTCTGACAGTTTGCACATCAACTATTGATATAAACGAAACAACCGAGCGTGCTACACTGGATATCCGATATCCTGTTACTTTTGGTGGCAAAGAACTTATCAAACGTGTTAAAAAAGCTGCTGACGTTGAAAACATCGAGGTTAATGTTTTAAGTCATGCAAAGCCTCTTTACCTTGACGACACAAAGCCTGTTATCGGCATTCTTAAAGATGCTTATTCTGAGATCATGGGAGAACAGCCCGAAATGTACGCCACAGGTGGCGGCACTTATGCCAGAAAGCTCGGTGGAAACGGAGTAGCCTTTGGTCCTGTGTTCAGTGGCGATCCCTCAAACCTTCATACAGACAACGAAGGTCTCGATGAAGAAAACTTTATGAATCACGCAGAAATTTGTCTTGAGGCAATGTACAGAATGTACATCGCTGACTAAAGGAGGAATTCTGATGAATCCTGAAAAAGCAATACGCACCGAAGCAAGATCTATTCTCAGGAATGGCAACTGGCCGGTTTCCGTTGGTGCATTCTTTGTGCTTTTTTCATCTGTTATTCTTGCACTGTTTGCAATAAGTGTGGCAGAGCTTTTGCTGGAGGCCTCTCTTGGTGCTTTATTAAACTATCTTGCAGGCATAAATCCCGTTTTTTCCATGGAAAGCGAAACCTCTCTGGGCAGTATGATCTACTCTGACATATCAGGGCTTGTTCTGATATTTATGTTTGTCTTAAGCTTTGTCTTTGTGTTTATGATTTACTGCGGAATCAAAAGATTCTTTTATAAGCTGAGCATCAATGAAAAAGCGGATTTTCACGAGATTTTTTACTATTTCTCCAAGGGCAAGAAAAAAAGAGCAATAGGCTTTGCTATGGGTTATGGCTTTACAAGCTTTCTGAAACTTTTGCTTTGTGAATTTTTGCCTATTGTAATTTCTGTATATACCGCAAGCCACGATTTGCCTACAAACTCTCCTGTAAGTGAGACATTACTTATAGGGTCAATAGCTTTAGCAGTCGGTGGATTTTTGCTCTGGATATTGTGGACATCAAGATATTTTTTAGCTTTCTATATATTCAACGAAAATGAAAATTTATCTGTAAGAGAGTGCAAGAGACACTCCGCAAGAATACTCAAAGGTAAGCTTACTGCATCTACAAACAAGCTTATCTTCTCCTTTGCGGGTTGGTTTTTGTTTGCATTGACAGGGGTAGGTATGATATACTTTGTACCTTACTTTGAAACAACAACGGCTACATCAGCCAAATGGATATTAAAACTTGACAAGGAAGTGTACTGATTATGCTGGTTTCACTATGTGTAATTGCATATAATGAAGAAAAAGTCCTTAACGGACTTTTCAGAAATATAGCAGACCAGACATACCCTCACGAAAAAATCGAGGTAGTGTTAGTTGACAGTAACTCCACAGACAACACTTTGTCTATGATGGAGGATTTCAAGTCAACCGATTATGGATTTAAGGATGTTATCATTACAAACAGCGACAAAGGAAGTCAGGCAGCATCCTGGAATGCAGCTCTCACAAAAGCAACAGGAGATGTTATCATCAGAATTGATGCTCACGCATCTATCCCCCGTAACTTTATTGCTCGTTGTATTTACAACATGGAAGAATTCGGTGAGACTATCGTTGGCGGTGGCAGACCTAATATTGTGGATAACGAGACATCCTGGAAGCTTACTCTCTTAGCAGCAGAGGAAAGCCTTTTTGGCAGCTCTATTGCAAATTACAGACGCCCCACAGGAAAGCAGGAATACCACGACTCGCTTTTCCACGCAGCTTACAAGCGTGAGGTTTTTGAGAAGGTCGGCGGTTTTAACGAGGCTTTGGGAAGAACTGAAGACAACGAGCTCCATTACAGAATCAGAGAAGCCGGATATAAAATGTGCAGTTTTCCTGATATTATTTCCTTTCAGCACACGAGAAGTACTCTGCGTCATATGATAAAGCAGAAATTTGGCAACGGATACTGGATCGGACTTACAACAGGTGTATGTCCCGGTTGTCTTTCTTACTTCCATTTTGCACCCTTTGTATTTCTTATTATGCTTTTGGTTTTCTCCGTGTTTGCAGGTCTTGGATATGTATATCCTCTGTTTTACACCGGTCTTGCTTATCTTATGTTTGACTTTGTAAATACAGTTATATGCTTTCTTACCAAAAAGGTAAAGCTTCCGTTCTTACTTTTGCCTATACTATTCCCTATTCTTCACATTGCATACGGAGTAGGAACTTTGTGCGGACTTTTCAAGATGCCTTTCTGGAGAAGAAAGCTGGGAAAAGCTCCTTTTGACAGAATTACCGAAGTTAAAGAATGTATTATCAAGAACAACAGACACAACAAAAAAGAAAGCAGTGAAGTTTAACTTTGAATATTCAGCTTAACCCTGAACAACTCCGAGAATTACAGCTTGCAGAGCTTGACGGGCTCAAGTTTTTTGATGATTTCTGCAGAAATAACGGTCTTACATATTATATGTGTGGCGGATGTCTTATCGGCTCTATACGCACTAAAGGCTTTGTACCCTGGGATGACGATATAGATGTACTGATGCCAAGGCCCGACTATGAGCAATTTCTGAAATTATATAAAGAAAAGAATCCAAGCGAAAGATTTGTACTTCTGGATGGAACCAAAGAAGCTACCTACGGCAATATCTTTGCGGTTTTGATGGACACAAACCACACTATGGTCAAGGAATATCAGCAGAATATGGATATGCCTCATGGTATTCCTCTGGACATCTTCCCTATTGATGGTCTTGCAAGCGGCAAGATAGGAAGAATTATGCAGTATGTATGGACTATGATTTATTCTCTTTTCCGCTCAGGAATTGTACCAAAGAATCAGGGCGGTTTGCTTAGCTTCGGCTCTAAGATACTGCTTGGTATTTTCAGAAGAAAAGGCATCAGATACAAAATCTGGAAGTTTGCCGAAAAGCGAATGAGCTGTCACAGCTTTGAAACCGCTGATAATGTTGCTGAGCTTTGTGCAGGATTTTACTTTATGAAAAAAGTATATCCCAGAAGTATTTATGATGGTGTTACTGAGGTTGAATTTGAAGGCAGAAATTACCTCGCCATGAAAAATTACGACGATTACCTCAAAATTCCTTTCGGCAATTACATGAAGTTGCCACCAGAGGACGAAAGAGTAGCACATCATGACATTATCAGTCTTGAGCTTAACAAGATTTCCCGATAACTTGACAAATATATTGATTAGTTATAAAATACTTATAAATCTTTGGGGCGGGGTGAAATTCCCCACCGGTGGTAAAGCCCACGAGCCTTTAAAGGCTGAACAGGTGTAATTCCTGTGCCGACGGTATAGTCCGGATGAGAAAAGATGACAATATACATTTTTGTATTGTTCGCTCCGCTATTTTGCGGAGCTTTTATTTTTTTCCGATGGAGGTATATATGACCAAACAAATAACTCATAAGACAAAAACGCAACACGACCGTGATTACAAAGTAAAAATGCTGGCAATTTTAGGTATGCTTGCCGCCTTGGCTTATGTAATCACCTTTGTATGCAGAGTACCCATTATTCCGGGATTTTCTTTCCTTGAGCTAGAGTTTAAAAGCGCGATTATTCTTATCGGCGGCTTTATCTATGGTCCCTTGGCAGGCTTTGCCATAAGTGCTGTTGTATGCTTTCTTGAAATGCTTACATTCAGCTACACGGGATTTATAGGTTTTGTTATGAATCTGCTTGCAACTACCGCTTTTGTATGCCCTGCGGCATTTATTTACAAAAAGAAACGTTCTTTGGTAGGTGCTATAATCGGTATTGCTGTAGGCACATTGAGTATGACATTGGCAATGGTATTGTGGAATTATCTTATTACACCTATCTATATGCCGTTTATGTCAAGGGAAGAAATAACAAAATTTCTGTTACCGATTTTTGTACCCTTTAATCTTATCAAAGGCGCTCTCAACGCCAGTGCTACCTTGCTTCTTTACAAATTTGTTGTTTCTGCACTCAGAAAAGCAAATCTTTTGCCCAAGACAGAAAATCAGACAAAGAAGCTGAGCAGCACGTTCATTGCTTCTATCCTTATTTCGGTTATTATAATTGCAAGTTGTGTGCTGGCAATTCTCGCCTTTAACAACATTATCTGATTGACAAATCAGAGTATCAGGTATATCATATAAGAAAAAACAGAGTAGAGCCTTGTGCGTAAAGTGCCGCTTGGACGGGGAGTTGCCAAGAGGACGAAGGATTATTTCCGCGGTATAAGGCTTGCATCCCGCTGAAAATCAGAATTTTATGGCGGAGCTATGCGTTTGTGTTTAGTTTCGCCATTCTCTTTTTCTGCGGCAAACACAGGAGGTTTGCACGTGAATATTTTAGGAGATAAGTTTTCAAAATCTGCCCAGATGCTTAAAAAACCGCAAAACTTAGCGATATGCGGCATGTTATTAGCACTGCGAATTGTGATCGGATGTTTCGCTAACGTAACTTTATCATTTATCCCCCAAGCAAAACTGGGATTTTCCTTTTTGCCCATTGCAATTGCAGGAATATTATTCGGACCTGTTGCAGCATCTGCAATTGGTGCTTTAGGAGATGTAATTTGTTTCTTTATTGTACCACCCGGAGCTTATTTTCCGGGATGGACAATAAACGGTCTGCTTGTGGGCATGCTTTATGGTCTATTTTTATTTGAAACCAAACGATTTTTACCTTCGTTAATTATTTGCGAAGTAGTAATAGGGGTTTTTATTGAGATTATCCTCGGTACTCTTTGGCTGTACATACAGTTTTCCAGTGCGTACTTTGTAACTGCAGGATTTAGAGGTATCAAGACTCTTATTGCTATTCCAATTGAAGTATTTCTGATTATTATATTTAATAAAACTATCCTAAGCAGATTAAATAAAACAATAATACGGAGATAAGCTATGAAAATAACTATTCTTGACAAAAGTACATTGGGCGAAGATATTGACCTTTCCCCTATTTATGCTTTGGGCGAGGTTGAAACCTTTGAGACAACTGCACCTGATGAGATTGCTGAGAGATTAACAGAGACAGACGTTGTTGTTATCAACAAAATAAAGCTTAACGAAAACAACCTTAAAGATGCGAAAAACCTGAAGGTTATTTCTGTTGCAGCAACGGGATATGATAATATTGACACCGAATACTGCAAAAAAGCAGGAATTGCACTTTGTAATGTGCCCGGATATTCTACCGACAGTGTAGCTCAGGTATCTGCGGCCATGGCACTGAGCCTTGTGACACATATTAAAGAGTACGAATGTTTCGTCAACAGTGGCGAGTATTCAAAGTCGGGTGTTGCAAACAAGCTCACCCCTGTTTATCACGAGATTTCAAGCCTTAAGTGGGGTGTTGTTGGCGGTGGCGGCATCGGCATGAAGGTCGCCGAGATTGCAGACGCTATCGGTGCTGAGGTTATGATTTGCAGAAGAAAGCAGGAAGGCAGATTTCCTGTGGTTGATATTGATACTCTTTGCAAACAATGTGATATTATTTCGCTGCACATTCCTTTAAGCGATGAAACAAGAAATCTTATTAACGCTCAAAGAATTGCATCAATGAAAAAGAGTGCCATAGTAATCAACACCGCAAGAGGTGCGGTTGCTGACGAAAAAGCTTTGGCTGATGCTATAAAATCAGGCTCTATCGGTGGATTGGGCGTGGATGTATACTCGGCGGAGCCCTTCCCTGAGAGTCATCCTTACACTGAAATCCTCGGATATGACAATGTGATATTTACACCTCACATGGCTTGGGGCTCTTACGAAGCAAGAAACAGATGCGTCAGAATTATGGCAGAAAACATCAAGGCTTATTTTGATGGAGAAATAAAAAACAGAATCGTTTAACTTTATTAACACAACAACCCCCTCAGGATTAACCGAGGGGGTTGTTATTATATCAGGATATATAAATTATTCTGCAGGAACTACAACCTCTGCACGGAGAGCGTCCATATCAGGTTTCTCTGTGTAGATTGTGATGAACTCGCCCTGGTTTACTACATTGTAGTCGTCAATAACAATCCAGATTTCCTCTGCAGTGTTACCCATCATATCAGCAGTCTGAGTTACACCATTGTTGTTGATGATAACGCCGTAAGTACAACCCTCGGGGAGAGCTGCATCGATTGTAAACCAACCGTCGCCTTCTTCCATCATGGGAACACCGGGCCATGATGAGAATGCATTTGTACCGCTAACAGGATCCCAAGCCCAGAGGAAGGGTACCCATGTCTCCTCAGCATTGAGGTGGATTGCGTGTACTTTGATACCGCTTGCAGCGTAGTTGTAGATATAGTTAACGTTAGTTGTACCAACTGCTACAACACCCTTAGCATTTGCGGGAGTTTCCTTTAACTCGTAAAGCTCGATAGCAATAGCCTCTGTGTCGTACTCAGCACCAACCTTGTACTTCTTCTCAACAGCAGGAGCAGCAGCAATCTTATCGCCATTCTCGTTGATATAGTAGAAGTTTGTAACAACTGTACCGATGCTGATGTTCATGTTAGCAAGGTGCTTCTGGAGAGTTGTTGTATCCTTAACGCTAACCTGACCGTTGTAGTCGTAGTCAGCAAGCTTAACCTGCTCTTCTGTGAAATCAATCATCTTAGCAAGGTACTTCTGGATTGCTGTAGCATCCTTGATTGTAACCTTACCGTCGTCTGTTAAGTCATTGTTCTTAAGTGCGGGAGCAACATAAGGAATGTAGTTGTAAGTAACTGTCTGATCAGCCTCTGTGAATACACCCTTTGTCTCGCCTACAATACTGTCAATTTCCCACTCAAGGCTCAAGGAAGAATCAACTGCAGTCTCAAAGCCCTTGCCGATTTCGCCTGTGATAACCTGAGTTGTGATAACCTTGTTTGTCTCAGCATCAACGTGGTTAACAATAACCTTGGAGTCGTTGGACTCAAGAGCAACAGCATCAAAGCTTGCCTTGTCAACAACGATCATAGAGCTGGAAGGTGTAAGTGTGAATGTGTTACCCTTAACTGTCTTAATCTCGGAAACACCTGCACATGTGTTGTCAGCGATAACAACCCACTCGTTAACGCCTACATCGGGAAGTGTAACTTCCTGAGGCTCGGATGCGCTGTTAGCCATAACACCAACTTTTTCCCACTGACCCTCTGTGTCGTTTGTAACTACATAAGAAATGTAGCTTTCAACGCTGGAGAGAGATGTAGCGAACTTGTAGCTGGAAGAATAGTTGCCTGTACCATCGGAGAAAGGAGCAAAGTTCTTTCTGATGTCGATGAGGCCTCTGTAGTAAGAAACAAGGTCTGCGTTGGAAACTGCGAGGTTCCAGTCGATCTCGTTAACTTCTACGGGAGAAGCGTAGCTGTTGTGGTCGCCATCCTTGGAACGAGCAAGCTCCTCACCTGCTACGAAGAAGGATGTACCCTGAGATGTAAGGATAAGTGTTGCGCTCATCTTGTTCATCTCGATAAGGTCTGCATATCTTACTCTGTACTCTGCATCCTCGCCGCGTGTAGAAGCAACAAGTCTGTCATAGAGTGTGTGATTATCGTGGCAAGAAACGTAAGTTACGCACTGGTTAGCAGACTGGGGAGTCCATGTGCCGCCCTTACCTACTGTGTTTGCACGGATACCATAAGCAACGCCTTCGTAGCAAGACTTGGAGCCCTGGAGGAAGCCTGTTGCTGTGTTTGTGAATACGTTACCCTTAAGAGCATCACGAATCTGGTCATTGAACATACCGATTCTCTCGTCAACAACAGCTGCATTTGTCTGGGATGCACCAACAACTACGTTACCCTCGCAGTCAACGGGGTCGAAGCCTGTTGTCATATTCCAGCCCTCACCGTACATGATGAGCTTGGGATTGATTGTGTCGAGGTCTGCTCTGATCTGGTTCATTGTCTCGGCATCGTGAAGACCCATAAGGTCAAAACGGAAACCGTCAACGTGGTACTCCTCTACCCAATAGCGGCAGGAGTCAAGCATGAACTTTCTGAACATTGCACGCTCGGAAGCAGTATCGTTACCACAACCGGAACCTGCAACCCAACCGCCCTTTTCGTTGAAACGATAGTAGTAGTTGGGAACTGTAAGCTGGAAGAAAGATGTATCGGAAGCGTATGTATGGTTGTATACTACGTCCATGATAACACCGATGCCTGCCTCATGGAGAGCCTGGATCATCTGCTTACATTCTTTGATTCTTACGTTACCGTCATAGGGGTTAGAAGAATAGCTACCCTCGGGAACGTTGTAGTTCTTGGGATCGTAACCCCAGTTGTACTGGTTTGCAAGATCCTTGTCTTCCTGAATGGAAGCAAAGTCATAGAAGGGGTTGATCTGAACGTGTGTTACACCAAGCTCTTTGAGATAGTCAACACAAGTAGAGATGTTGCCTTCGCCGTTAACTGTTGTGCCCTTTTCTGTGAAAGCAAGGAACTTACCGCGGTTAGCCTCAGAAACGCCTGAAGACTCGTGGTTGGAGAAGTCACGAACAACTACTTCCCAGACGATTGCATCTGTCTGCTCGTCAACTAATACATACTGGTCATTATCCCAGCCTTCGGGGTCAGTAGAATCAAGGTCTACTACCATTGCACGGTTACCGTTAACACCAACAGCCTTTGCGTAGATGTCACAAACCTCAGAAGTTTTCTTTGTGCCTGTTACAAGTGCAACAGATGTAACTTCGTATGTGTAGTAAACATTGAGAAGGTCGCCCTCAACAACAACAGACCATACACCGTTGGTCTCGTCCATTGTCATGGGGATTTCGTCTAAAGTAGCAGCGCCTTCTTCTTCGTCGCTACCTGTAGCATAAAGCTTAAGAACAACGTTCTCGGCTGTGGGAGACCAAACCTTGAATGTTGTTGCCTCGGGTGTATATGTGCTACCGAGGTCATCGCCGTCATAAGCATAAAGCTTATCAAGCTCCATTGCGGCAACCGAATAGGGGTTGTCGTTTGTTACCTCAGATTCTGCAGAAGCAGCCACGATTGTAAGTGTGCTTAACACCATCATAACTGCAAGCAAAACCGAAAGGATTTTTCTGAGTTTCATAGAATTACCTCCTATAAGAATATTAATGTAAATCTGCCTCACGCAGAGAATTACCAATGTTATTTTTTGAAGATTGCTTTGTATGCAGCCTCATCAATAAGAACAAGAGCACTCTTGTTCTCAACAAGTGCAAGCTCAGATATAGCCATAAGAGGAGCAGTACCTGCAGAATGTTTGTTTGCAACGGCAATCCACTTTGTATTTTTATCAAGACCTGTGTCGGCTAAATTGATGCGAACATCATAGTCACAAGGATTAAGTGCCACAAAAATGTGTCCATTTATTCCGTCCTGCTCAAAATCAACCACATAGGTTACACAAGGCATTGCGTTGTCAATAAATCTGAGATTTGATTTATCTGAAACTTCGTTGGAGCCGCGTAAAGCATCAAGACGCTTTCTGAGTCGGATAAGGCCCTGATAGTAGAGGATGAGATCCGCATAGTGACCGGTATTCTCCCAGTCGATCTCATTGATTTTTGCCGAGGAGCAATAGCTGTTTTCGTCACCGAACTTTGTACGGGCAATCTCCTCTCCCGCAAGGAAGAATGGAATACCACGGGATGTTAACACAACTGCGGCTGAAAGCTTGATCATAGACACAAGGTTGTCAAAACGTTCGGAATAACCTGCACCGCCACGCTCACTTAAAATAAGCTTATCGTAGAGAGCATAGTTATCGTGGCAGGATGCGTAGTTTACACACTGAGAAGCCTCACCTGCCCAGGAGCATGTCTCGCCTAAGATACCGCTCTTGATACGCTCGGCACCGGCACCGCACTGAACAAAGCCCTTATCATAGGCACCAAATACACTGCCCTTGATAGCGTCACGGATATTATCGTTGAAAGCACCGACACCATGCATAGAACGGACTGCACCCTGGTTTGCAAGCTGAGTATCCCTTGCACAAGCGGTACCCATATGCCAGCCCTCACCATAGAGAATGATGTTATCCTTGCCAAATTCTTTGTCAAGGGTCTGGCGGATAAGATTCATCGTGTGAGCATCGTGAAGACCCATAAGGTCAAAACGGAAGCCGTCGATATGATACTCCTTAGCCCAGTAAAGAACGGAATCAACCATAAACTTTCTGAACATAAGATGCTCTGAGGCTGTATCATTGGAGCAACCTGAGCCGTTGGACCATGATCCGTCACGATTGTAACGATAGTAATATCCGGGGACAGAAAGATCAAAAAAGGAGCCGCCACCCTGATATGTGTGGTTATACACAACGTCCATAATAACGCCAATGCCTGCATCATGGAGTGCTTTTATCATCTGTTTACACTCGGTAATACGGACATTGCCATCATAGGGATTTGTGGAATAGCTGCCCTCGGGGATGTTATAGTTCTTAGGGTCATATCCCCAGTTAAAGCTGTCGTCGTTTTTGCTTTCGTCAATAGAGCCGAAATCATAGAAAGGATTAATCTGAACATGTGTGATACCTAAATTTTTGAGGTAATCAACACAAGTAGGCACAATACCTTCGCCATAAAGAGTGCTATGCTCACAGAATGCAAGATACTTGCCTCTGTTCTTTTCAGAAATACCGGAAGATGCACAGTGAGAAAAGTCCTTTACATGAACCTCCCACACAATAGCATCTGTGGGGCTTGGCATAAAGATGTAATTATCCTTGTCCCAGCCCTCGGGATCAGTAGAAGGCAGGTCGACAATCATACCTCTGTTGCCGTTGACACCGCCTGCTTTGGCATAAATATCAACGGTTTCTACGGTTTTGTCTTTGTGAGTGATAATATAGGTGTAATACTCGTTTTTATGATCACCGGCATACTCAAGACGCCATACGTTGTCCTGAGTTTTTTCCATAGGAAGCTCTGCCAAAACTCCGGCGCCTGCTTCGTTGTCGCTGCCTGTGGCGTAAAGCTTTACTTTTACAGACAAAGCTGCAGGAGACCAAAGAGTAAACACAGTTTTTTCCTTAGAATATACGGCACCTAAATCATTGCCGAAATAAGCAAATTTATCAAGTTCATGAACAGGTTTGCCGAAATCAAACCCTTTTTCACAAGTACAAACATCTGAATTCATATCAAAAAACTCCAAACATCGGAAGACACAACTTCCATAATATAATACATAATTAATATACCACAAAACACAAAATAAATAAAGACGGAAACCGTACATTGTATACGATTTCCGTGTAGAAAATTTCGGTATTTTTTCGTTAATTATGCCATATTTACAAATTTATGAAATAGAATAAACTGCTGAATTGCCTAATTCCTGCTCAATTTTGAGAAGTCGGTTGTATTTTGCTACACGCTCACTTCTTGAGGGAGCACCTGTTTTGATCTGACCAGCGTTGCAGGCTACTGCAATGTCAGCAATTGTGGTATCTTCGGTCTCTCCGCTTCTGTGAGAGATTACTGTTGTGTAACCTGCACGATGAGCATTTTCGATGGCTCGGAAGGTCTCGCTGAGGGTACCTATCTGATTAACTTTTATGAGAATTGAGTTGGCAGCACCTGTTTTTATGCCTTTTTCAAGTCGCTTATAATTTGTAACGAACAAATCATCCCCCACAATCTGAAGGCTGTCCCCTGCTGAAGTTGTAAACTCCTGCCAAGCCTGCCAGTCGTCCTCTGCTAAAGGGTCTTCGATGGAATATATAGGATATTTTTCTTTAAGCGAATTAAAGTACGAAGTCAGCTCTTTGCTTGTATATCTCGTACCTCTTTTTGGCAGCACATATTCCCCATCTTTGTACCATTCTGATGAAGCTGCATCCAAAGCAAGCTTAATCTTATCTGTACTGTATCCTGCTTCTTCAATAGCTCTGATGATATACTCTATTGCTTCTTCATCGCAGCTGAGATGGGGCGCAAAACCTCCCTCATCTCCCACAGATGTGAGCATAGAATTCTCTTTAAGAAGCCTGCCGAGAGTATGATAGACCTCAGCACCTGCCCTCAAAGCCTCAGCAAAGCTTCTGAATCCAATGGGCATAATCATAAACTCCTGAATATCTACATTATTTGATGCATGAGCACCGCCGTTGAGAATATTCATCATGGGTACAGGCAGACGATGGGTATATACGCTGCCCAGATATCTGTAAAGCGGCAGTTTTACGGCATTTGCGGCTGCTTTTGCTACTGCCATGGATACAGATAATAAGGCGTTGGCTCCGAGTTTAGACTTATTCTCGGTATTATCAAGAGTTGTGAGCACCGAATCTATGGATAGCTGATTGGTGGCTTTCTGGCCCAAGAGAGCAGGCGCGATAACACTGTTGATATTTGTGACCGCTTTTCTTACACCCTTGCCCATATATCTGGATTCTTTATCTCTGAGCTCTACCGCCTCATGCTCGCCTGTGGATGCTCCCGAGGGCACCGAGGCAGCACCCTTTGCACCATTTTCAAGCATTACTTCGCATTCTACCGTAGGAAAGCCCCTTGAATCAAGTATTTCTCTTGCACTGATATTTTTGATTTTTGACTCCATATATTAACCTCCTGTTATAGAGTTATTATTGTCATCAAGAAGGACTTTATGCGAACATATCAGATACTTTTGTATATATTAATATCAGAAGGGAGGTTCAGGATGAATTACACACTTTACACCGTTATGCCCGGTAACACCATCTGGGGAATTGCGAATTTCTTCGGGACAACTGTGGACGAAATCGTAAGATGCAACAATATTGAAAATCCCGAATTTATAATTCCCGGTCTGGTGCTCAGAATACCGGCAACAATTCCCCCTGATATGCCATCTGTTTATATTGTTCGTCCCGGTGACACCTTATGGTCTGTAGCAAACAGATACGGACTTAAGATTGAGGATATAAAAGCATATAACAATATCGAAAAACCAAATATGATTTATCCCGGTCAGAGGCTTAGGTTGAAACCATAAAAAAAGACCGCAAGGCGTATGCTTTGCGGTCACATTTTATAATTTACCTTTTCTTTTTAAGTAATTGTTGATTTGCTCGTTGTCATAAAGAATCAAATCATCAACCCCTGCAAGATATTCGTTGTGGTGTCTTACTTCGTGAGCGAGCACCTTGCGGAGTCTTTCGTAATACTCTTCACGAGGCAAATTACCGTATACTTTGCAAAAACTGCCGTAATAGAAGACGATATATCTGCCTATAGAATTACGCTTATACTCACCAAGAATAAAAAGGTCATTGTTGACGGCTTTGGGGTGGACTTTTGCCTGAGGTAACAAGCTCATACCTCCCGTTAGCTCACGATAAAGCTCAAAAGGCATGGAGTCGGCTATTTCATCAAGCATCTCGCCGCATTCTTCAAAGCTAATCATCAGTCAAGAAAATCCTTGAGCTTTTTGCTTCTGGAGGGATGACGAAGCTTTCTGAGAGCTTTAGCCTCAATCTGACGGATACGCTCACGGGTAACGTTAAACTCTTTACCTACTTCTTCAAGGGTGCGGCTTCTACCGTCCTCAAGACCAAAACGCAGGCGAAGAACCTTTTCTTCTCTGGGAGTGAGGGTATCGAGAACCTCTACAAGCTGCTCTCTTAAAAGTGTATGGGATGCTGCATCAGCAGGAGCAGGTGCGTCATCGTCGGGGATAAAGTCGCCGAGATGGCTGTCCTCTTCTTCGCCGATAGGTGTCTCAAGAGAAACAGGCTCCTGAGCTACACGCATAATTTCACGCACCTTGTCAACA
The DNA here is from genome assembly GCA_015066245.1 of Oscillospiraceae bacterium. GTDB lineage: Bacteria > Bacillota > Clostridia > Oscillospirales > Acutalibacteraceae > Ruminococcoides. Next base: position 67,620 of record SVOS01000003.1, on the reverse strand, counting down.
GACATATCAAGCTCTTCTGCAATTTCGTCAGCAGTAGGCTCGTGACCGTTCTGGTGGAGAAGCTGGCTTGAAATCTTCTTAACTTTGTTGATTGTTTCAACCATATGTACGGGGATACGGATTGTACGAGCCTGGTCTGCAATTGCACGGGTGATAGCCTGGCGAATCCACCATGTAGCATAGGTTGAGAACTTAAAGCCCTTTGTATAGTCGAATTTTTCAACAGCCTTGATAAGACCAAGATTACCCTCCTGAATCAGATCCAAAAACTGCATACCTCGGCCGAGGTAACGCTTTGCGATACTTACAACAAGTCTGAGGTTAGCCTCAGAAAGACGCTGCTTAGCCTGAACATCGCCTTCGTTGATACGGATTGCAAGCTCAATTTCTTCGTCCTGAGAAAGAAGAGGAACTCGACCGATTTCTTTAAGATATACCTTAACAGGGTCATCAATGGCAATAATTTCGGAGCCGTCATAATCGCCACCTACAACGCGACCCTCAGCAGCGTTGATTGCAACCTCAAGGTCTGCAAACTGCTGCAAATCGTCGTTGTCTTCTACGATTTCAACACCTAAGCTCTCTAAGTTATCGTAAAGTTTTTCCAACTGTTCGGGGTCGAAATCAATTTCGCCGATAGCATCAAGAATATCTTTGTTGGAAAGCTGGCCTTTGGCTTTACCTAATTCTGTAATTTCTTTGATTATGGTCTTCTTATCCTGAATTGAACCTGCCATATTAATTCTCCTTTATTCTGTTCTAAGCCTAAGGCTTAGGTTTTTTTCTGTTTTTCATGGAAAGCATAATTTCCTCTGCCGACATATCTGCAAGGTCTTGTTTGGAAAGCTTTCCTTTTTCGAATTTTATTGTATCAATATACTCCTTCATAGCCGCGACTGTGGCAGTCTGGGAGTTATATGAATTAATTATATAATAAAAACGCGATACTTCATCAGATGTAAAATCCTGTGCAATGCTTAAATCGGGCGGAAGCCCTGATTTGATTTTATCAGAGATATACTGATAAAATCTAAGATTGAATGTTGTTACAAAATCTTTGTCGGAAATCAGTTCTTCTGCTTTTTTCAGCATATCGGGATTATGGAAAATATAAGCAATCAGCATTTCTTCAGCCTTGGCGCCGCGGATATTTTGCTTACGCTCAGAGTTGAGTTTCTCGTTGTTGCCCACAAGATTATCGCTGACTTTTTTGTATTCTTTTTTATAGTCGTCTTTGCGTTTGCTTGCCTTAAGCTTATTTAAATCCTCAGTGATAGCATCCTTGCGGATACCAAGCTCCTCGGATAGTCGCGAGCAATAAATGTCCTGCTCAATAACACTGTCAAGACCACTGATAACCTTAAGTGCTTCTTTCATGTATGCGGCTTTGGAATCCGGACGACCAAGGTCATGCATAAGCCTGATTTTGGTAAGCCTGTATTCGACATCGTTGCCGCTGCTTTCGATTAAATTTTTGAATGCAGCTTGTCCCCTGTCACCATTTTTACGAATAAACTCATCTGGGTCTTTGCCGTCGGGCACTGTAAGCACGCGGATTACAAGACCTGCATTTCTTAAAATTTCAATAGCTCTTGCGGTTGCCTTCTGTCCAGCTTCGTCAGCATCGTAGCAAATTATAACTTCGTCGGCATAACGCTTCATAAGCAAGGCCTGCTCTGAAGTAAGAGCCGTACCCAGTGTAGCTACTGCATTCTGAAAACCTGCAGCGTTTACCGCAATAACATCCATATATCCTTCGCAAAGAATCAGCGTACGAAGTCCGGAATTTTTGGCGTTATTAAGGGAGAAAAGATTTGCACTTTTCTTGAAAACCAAAGTATCAGAGGTGTTAAGATACTTGGGCTTCTGGTCTGTCAGAATTCGTCCGCCGAAAGCTATTACATTTCCCCTCAAATCAATAATAGGAAACATAACACGGTCAGAAAACCTGTCGACTATCCCCTTGCCGCCTGATTTCTGAAAGGCAAGGTTAGCAGCTACGATTTCTTCGTCCTTAAAGCCTTTTTTTCGAAGATGGCTGCTTAACGCAAATCTGTTAGCAGGTGCATATCCTAAACCGAATCTGACAACAGTCTGGCGGCTTAAAGCCCTGCCCATAAGATATTCCTGAGCAGCTTTGCCATTTTCACTCATAAGCTGAGCATGGAAAAACCTGGCTGCTTCGCGGTTAGCCTCAAGGATTCTGCCCTTAAGCTTTGCGATGCTATCGTCATAATAGGAATCCTCAGGCATTGACATACCTGCTTTTGCGGCTAAAAGCTTGACTGCTTCGATATAATCAAGATTTTCAATCTTCATTGTAAAGGTGATTATGTCGCCGCCTACACCGCAACCGAAACAACAAAAGCTGCCGTTTTCGGGATAAAGTGTGAATGATGGTGTTTTTTCGCTATGAAAAGGACAAAGTCCGATCATATTCCTTCCACGCCGCTTTAAATTAACATAAGAGGAGACGATATCGGTAATACTTAAGCGAGCTTTAAGTTCGGATATGAAGCTTGCCGGTAATGCCATATAACATCCTCCTCTCAAAATTGAATTACAATATTATATACGACAATAAATTTATTTATCCTGCTTTTTTATATTTTTACTAATAGGAGAAGTATTTTTCTGCCACTATCTCCACTTCGCAGGTTCCGCCTGTGGCATCCGCCACCTTTTTGTTAAGGGCACCGATATCTCCCACAGGTATATGAAAACATAAAGTGACATTATCTTCGAAAATCGTATCATCAAGTGTTGCACCGTTTTCAGGCAAAAGTGAGCCTAATTTTCCATACTGGCTATATGAACAAGTAAGCTTTGCCTCGTAGCAGGTTATCATTTCTCGTCTGCCTGCCTTCTGAAGTCCTATAGATGCACCATGAGAATAAGCACGTACAAGACCGCCTGCACCAAGGAGCACACCGCCGAAATATCGGGTTACAACTACGCACACGTCGGTAAGGCCTGATTTGCGGATTACATCCAGAACCGGCACACCGGCAGTTCCCTGAGGCTCGTGGTCGTCGCTGTAACGGCAGAGATTCTGCTCTCTGATTACATAGGCATATACATTATGTGTTGCATCCCAGTGACGGGTACGAATCTCGTTGATAAAATCAAGAGCCTCAGCCTCGGTAGTAACAGGCATGACATATCCGATGAATCTGGAGCGACGCTCTACAAATTCATCCTGAGCCTGACATTTAACGGTTACATAATCTTTTGACAACACTCTCACCACCGGATAAAAAATCAGGCGGTGCTTCCATCGGAAGTACCGCCCAAAAATGCTTAGATAGATTACTTGTCGATGCCGTAACGCTTCTTGAATCTGTCAACACGGCCGCCTGTATCAACGAGCTTCTGCTTGCCAGTGAAGAAAGGATGGCACTTGGAGCAGATTTCAACACGCTGATTGGGCTTTGTAGAACCTGTCTCGATTACATTACCACATGCGCATGTGATAGTAGTCTGCTGATAATTAGGATGGATATTCTCCTTCATTCGAATTCACCTCTTTCATGAAACTCAGTTGCAATAGGCTTATTGTACTACAAAAAATCTGAAAATGCAAGTATTTTTTGAATTAAAAATAATCTTTATTTATCTTATTGAAATATGAGTGGCATATTCCTCTAAAGACATATCATATCGACGAATATTTGCAGCCGAAGGCTTGCCGATATAGCGGAAAAGATTGGGATTGAAGGTCATACCTGTGTCGTCTTCTTTTGCTTCGGGGTATCTGAGGATAAAACCATAGCTTATACTATGCTTTACAAGCCACTTGTAGGTATCGCTGCCGTCGGGAGAGTCGAACTCAATAAGAAGACCTGTCTGACTTTCGCTGGCTCCTTCAAGAGGACAGATTTTCTTAGTTTCTGCCTCAGCTTTGATCTGAGAATAGTTTCCGCTTTTCTTGATTTTTTCGAAGGCAGTCTTATGAAGCTTAGCCTGCTCATCATAAGAAACATAGCCTGCTTTGACATCAAGTGTTACTCCTGCTTTTTTTGCATCCTCTATCATATCCTTCAGGTCTTCAATCAAAAGAACATTTACCTTTACACCATTGAAATCAGCAAGCTCAGGCACATAATCCGCATCAAGAGGTTCTGACTCGTTGACAATCCTTAAAAGCTCATCTTCGTGAAGAAAAGCCTCGTCAGAGGTTGCCACAGGTTTTACGGTTGTTTCTTTCTCGTCACCGATAATAACAAGATATGAAATATATGCTCCGCCCAAAAGCACCGCAATAATCACAAGTGGAATAACGATAAGCATTATGGTTTTTAAAACCACATTCTCGTTTTTTCGTCTGCCCCGATATGAATATGTGTTTGTAATATCGTATCGTTTATATGGCATTAAGGTCTCCTATCAGTTAATAACCTTTGTTTCGATTTCCTCAACAGCACGAGCAATAAAGTCCTCAACACTCATTGCACCAAGGTCACCCTGCTTTCTTGAACGGACAGAAACTGTGCCTGCCTCGATATCCTTGTCGCCGATAATAAGCATATAGGGCACTTTCTCAAGCTGAGCCTCGCGGATTTTATAGCCGATTTTCTCGCTTCTGTCGTCTACCTCTACACGCATGCCCTTTGCCTCAAGAGCTTTCTTGACATCATAAATGTAGTCAAGATGTCTGTCAGCAATGGGAAGGAGCTTAACCTGTGTGGGAGCAAGCCACATTGGGAATGCACCTGCGTACTTCTCGATAAGAAGTGCTAATGTACGCTCATAGCAGCCGATGGATGTTCTGTGGATAATATAGGGGTTCTTCTTGGAGCCGTCTTTGTCAACATAAACCATACCGAACTGCTCAGCAAGAAGCTGGTCAACCTGAATTGTAATGAGAGTATCCTCTTTGCCCCATACGTTCTTGATCTGGATATCAAGCTTGGGACCATAGAAAGCAGCTTCGCCGATACCGATTTTGTAGTTAAGACCAAGGTTATCAAGGATTTTGCCCATAATACCCTGAGCCTCATCCCACTGCTCGGGTGTGCCGATGTACTTCTCATTGTCTTCGGGATCCCACTGAGAGAATCTGAAAGAAACGTCCTCATAAAGACCGAGAGTTTTGAGCATATATACTGCAAGCTCAAGACAACCCTTGAACTCGTCCTCTAACTGCTCGGGTGTGCACATAAGGTGGCCCTCGGAAATTGTAAACTGACGAACACGGATAAGGCCGTGCATCTCACCGCTTGCTTCGTTTCTGAAAAGTGTGGATGTTTCGTTGTATCTTAAGGGAAGGTCACGATAGGAACGACCGCGGTTGAGGTATGCCTGATACTGGAAGGGACATGTCATAGGACGGAGTGCAAAAACTTCCTTATCCTTTTCTTCGTCACCTAAAACGAACATACCGTCTTTGTAGTGGTCCCAGTGACCGCTGATTTTGTAAAGGTCAGACTTAGCCATATAGGGTGTCTTTGTCAAGAGCCAACCACGCTTCTGCTCTTCATCCTCTACGAAACGCTGGAGAAGCTGGATAATTCTTGCGCCCTTGGGAAGAAGAATGGGAAGTCCCTGGCCGATAACCTCGGAGGTTGTGAAAAGCTCAAGCTCACGTCCGAGTTTGTTGTGGTCTCTGAGACGAGCCTGCTCTACCATCTGGAGATATTCTTCAAGCTGAGAAGCCTTGGGAAAAGCTATACCGTAAACACGGCACATCTGAGCATTTTCTGCGTTACCTCTCCAGTATGCACCTGTGCAGTTTGTGAGCTCAATAGCCTTTAAAGCAGCAACAGACATAAGGTGAGGACCTGCACAAAGGTCTGTGAAATCGCCCTGCTTATAGAATGTAAGCTTGTCGCCCTTTTCAATATGCTCTTTTGCAAGCTCTACCTTGTACTCCTCGCCCATATCGGAGAGCATCTTGACTGCTTCTTCTGCGTCAAGCTCGAATCTTTCAAGCTCGATACCCTCTTTTACGATTTTCTTCATCTCAGCCTTGATTTTCTCCAAATCTTCGGGAGAGAATGCCTTTTCCACCTCAAAATCGTAGAAGAAACCGTTTTCGATGGAAGGACCGACACCAAGCTTTGCCTTGGGATAAAGACGCTTTACTGCCTGAGCAAGAACATGAGAACATGTATGCCAGAATGCAGCCTTGCCTTCTTCGTCATCAAATGTAAGAAGCTCAAGCTTTGCGTCGTTATTTAAAGTTGTGCGAAGGTCGCACACTACACCATCAATTTTGCAGGCACAACATGCCTTGTAAAGACCTGCGCCGAGACTTTTTGCGATTTCAGCAGCAGAAGTGCCTGCTTCGTACTCGTTGATAACGCCGCCTTTAAGTTCAACTTTAATCATCTTAATCATCCTTTCTGAAATAAAAAATCCCGATACTCCGTAAGGAATATCGGGACGATGTAAATACAACGTGGTTCCACCCAACTTTGGCAGACAAACTGCCCTCGAAAGCGATAACGGTGCTTGACCGCCGTGCCATTTCCTGCACAGACTCAGGGGTGGTAACCAAAATTTTTACTCCATCTGCCATTTCAGCTAAGAGGCAGACTCTCTTTTGAGCAGTCAACAAAGGTATTGTCCCCATCAACGTTTTGTGAAATTAAAAATATTATATCACTTAGAATTTAAAAGTCAACAGATTTTTCGGATATTTTAGATAAGTCCTGCAAGAACCTTCTGGATATGTGTTGCATCACGGATATTGAGCTTTCCGTCAAAATTTGCCTCACCACGCAGAGCTTCAAGAGGACTAAGTTCCACAATACTTGCTACATACTTCTGCACATAGGATGCATCCTTGATGTTGACCTTGCCGTCAAAGTTTGCGTCACCGCTCTGAATTACATTTATCCCCAAATCTGAAATTGCCTTATAGGGATAGCTGTCTTTTTTAGCAGAAACAGTGAGTTTGTCCACACCCTCAAAAGCATCATCAGCTACAGAAGTAACAGAGTCAGAAATCGCCAGATTCTCAAGTGCAGAGCAATCCTTAAAGGCATTTTTACCGATTGATTTGATTTCGTGATTAAGAAGAACATACTCCAGAGAGGTACACTCGGCAAAAAGACCGTCAGAAACAGAAGCAGCAGAGTTAAGGTCTGCAAACTTTAAAGACGAACAACCGAAGAACACGCTCTCTCCCAAAAGCTTGACGGAAGACGGGACTGTGATTTCTTTGAGATTTTTGCATTTAGCAAAAGCCTCTTTCTCAATCATCATAAGCTCCTCTGAAAGATTAACGCTTTCAAGAGAAGTACAGTTCATAAAACTGCGTACTCCAATAGATTTGACATTCTCGCTCAAGGTAACAGACTTAATGCTACGGTTGCCGTAAAAAGCACCACCGGCAATACTACGCACACTTTCGGGTACAGATACCTGCTCACTATTTCCATTATAGCTTACAAGTATATCTTCGCCCATTATAAGAAACTCGTCGCTGTTAGTCTTAATAAACTCAGTGCTGTAGAAAGCAAGGCTTCCTATATATGAGAGGTTTTTACCGCCTGTTACGGCTTTAAGAGCAGTACAGTTAAGAAAGGCACCCTCGCCCACCTCGGACACACTGTCGGGAATATAAACGGAAGTAACAGAGGTATTGCCGACAAAAGCATAAGCTGCAACAGAGCCTACATTATCGGGAATAGTAACATCACCTTTTGCATTGGAGCCGATAAGTACATTGTTAAGGCAAATAAATTCCGCTTCATTATTATTGTAGAAAGGTGTATTTTCAAATGCATAGGCTCCGACAAAAGAAACCGAGTAGGGGTTGTTTACATTCTTAAGTGTGGTGCAACCGCTGAATGCTTCATTGCCGATAAGATAAACACCACTGTGAAGGTTTACTGTGCGTATATGAGAATTGCCCTTAAAGGCACCGTCAGCAATATAGTACACATCCGCAGGAATATCAACAACACTTTCGCTGCCTGTATAAGTAAGCAACACACCGTCCTCAACAACAAACTCATCGCTTGCAGAAGGTGTCAACACAAATAAAGAGCAAAGTGCAACTGCAAAAATCAAGATAAATACCGATATTTTTTTCATAACAATCACCTTATGAAAAAAGGGCGGTCAGACCGCCCCTTAGAAATTATTCGGAATCTCCGCCCTGAAGACTAATGATAAGACGGTCTATCTCGTCAAGTCGGGCTTCGTAGCCGTCTTCAGAATCAAGACTGCTTTTTGATGTTTCGGCTTTAGTTTCGTTAACCACTGTTTCAGATTTGTCTTCAACCTCAAAAGACAACTCATCAGCACCTACTTCATCAAGTCCAACAACATATTCATCACGAACTGCGTGCTGACGGGATACAGGCTCACCTGTTACGGGATATTTTGCCTTATCAGCAAAGCGTTTTTTGGTTGTATCAACTGCAACATTTTCGCTTTCTATATACATGTCATCATCTTCCTCGACATCAAAATAACTACCGTAATCACGAGTCTCAACGCTTTCTTCGGTGTTCTCGCTATTCTCAGCAACACCATCATCCTCAATTTCAATTTCGGACTCAACGCTGGAGATATCGTCAAAATACTTGCGGGTAGTTTCGTTAATTTCAAGCTCTACGCTATTATCAAGCTCTTCATCGTCAATAAGGAGCTCGGTATCTTCGGTTTCATTCAGAGCTATGGGAGCATTTTCAATTGCAACCTCATCAACTTCCTCGTCCTCTGCAGGCACAGAGCCGTCGATAATCTTCTGCTCTGATTTTGTTTTTGACTTAAAGCTAAGCTCGGCAACAAATGCGAGAATATAGATGCCCATAAATCCGCAGGTTACTGCTTCAAGGAAATCAAATGCATTTGAGCCTTCTGTATTGATGACCTTGCCAATTACTGATGCTGCATAAACAAGAGAAGCTACTGCAGCAGGAGCACCCCAATAAATGGTTGCTTTAACGGGATTTTTGCCGTTAATAAGGGAAATAACCATCATGGAATACATAAAGTAAATTGCAAGGAATACATACATTACCAGGTCAAGAGTTTCTGCCATTGCAACAGGTGTTGCGGTATGAGTCATAAATCTTGACATAAGGTGCATTGCACTCCACAAAGGCATAGAAAGGAACAAAAGTGATGTTTTGTTCTTGGTTCCCGAGCCGGTAAAGTGATTGATACCTACCAAAAGCATTGTAACCGCTGCAAATGCAGAAACAACTGCCACCAGAACTTCCATAAACTCCATACCTGTGCCGCGGATAGCCTCAGCTACGGTTGTAGCTGTATCACCTGCAAGGGAGAAAGCAGCAATGACACCGGATGCACCTGCAACATAGTTACGTCTTATGAGGTGTACCGGAGAAGTCTTGCGGTCGAAAAGTGAAAGTACAAAGAACAGTGCAAACAACACAACCAGAGCAATTATAATAATCTCTGATATGCCGTCTGCATCCAGACCGAAGAATTTCTGGGCTCCATCAGGATTAATTGCAGCAAAAAGCTCAACGCCTACTGCAAGAATAAGTACAGGGATTAAAATAATCCAATTTATTATAGCTTTCATTTATGGCTCCTTTTCTGTAATAAAACACATTAGGAATAAATAAATATTCTTAAGAGCAATTCTTTTACAGATACTATTGTAGAACAAACACAAAAGCTTGTCAAGATTCAGTAAGGATTGGTCACCTAAAATTCAGCAAAATTTCGGAGAATTTATGAAGAAGACAGTCATCTTAATACTAATCTGGTTTTTAATTATCATTTTTATCCCCTTAATCTGTGTTTTAGCCAAAGGTGAATATACACAACTGCCCCAAAAAGCACAAGCTGCTAATTCCATAGAATCACCGCCTGTCAACACAACGTCTGAATATTCAGATGATACATTAATCCTCGTAACATCACAGTATTGTAACGAAAGCTTCTGTGACGAAGGCATACTAGGTGTTTCGGCGGTTATCAGAAACAATTTAGAAGCAGGATATGATTATAATACGGATAACACAGAAATATCTGACGAATTTTATGACAGAATAAAAACAATCTGTAAGTCAAAATTAATTACTCTCAAATACAACAATAAATCAGTATACATACCAATCACAAAGCTCTCGGAAGGATGTACAAAGACAACCAATGAATATCCTTATATGGAAACAGTAGCATCCCCATGGGATATGAACAGCAATGATTATATTTATGGAAAAGAATATGCTGAGGGTATCAGCGCTTATGGTATAAACTACCTTTGCGAAAATTCAGGCAGTGCAAGCGACGCTCTTAAGTGGTATTTGCCGGGATTTTCTGTGTCTTAAAATAAAGAAAGCTTCTCCCGAGAAACAGGAGAAGCTTTTTTTAAAATCACATGCGTCTGTGACGCTTTACTCTACGCTGCTTTTTCTTCTGGCGTACGTTGTTAAGAAGAACAAAATACACTACAAGAAGTATAACCGCAATAATAACGGCAATCCAGAACTGCCATGAAAGAAGTATATTTTTAAGGATATACATGGTGTAGGACAAGTCGCTTTTGCCAACATCCTCGCTTGCAATAAGGTTAACCTCCTGGACAAGCTCGTCTTTGTAGTAAACCGCCGCAGTACCGATGACATCGCCCTTTTTGACAGGAGCATCAATCTCAAGAGGAGCATCAGGAGTTATCTCAACATCTTCAACCTTATAATTCTTAGGCAAAATACTGTTTACGTTCTTGTCGGGATAGAGATGGATTGACTCGTCACCATTAGAGAAGTTAACATCCACCTCGCACACAGGAGTATCGATACCAAGAAGACGTGTAAACTCCAGCTCAAGCAAAGCCCAGCGCATAAGGCTTCGGGCATCTTTCATGGCACCGTTTATGTCAGAATCATCATAAGGAGCACCCATGCAGATACACATATATGCATATCCGTCACCTACTGCGGTAGTTGCGATACATCTGCCTGCCTCTTCGGTAGTACCTGTTTTGATACCCTTGGCGTAAGTATAGTAATACTCACCGCCGCGGTTAGCATCTATAAGATAGTTTGTGGTTACAAGAGGATAGTCGTCGCCTTCGCAATAATAAGTAGCAGTGTCGGTAATCTCTGAAAAATACGGCAATGTCAGTGCATAAGAAGCCATTGTGTAAATATCATAAGCCGTGGAGTAGTGCTCGGGGTCATGAAGTCCGTGAGGGTTCATAAAATGGGTGTCCTCAAGACCAAGCTCCTGAGCCTTTTTGTTCATAGCATCAACAAAAATGCTTATGTCTCCCCCACCGATATAGTCAGCAAGCACCAACGCAGCATCATTACCCGAAGAAACCATAAGACAGTAAAGCAGGTCAATAACAGTAACTTTTTCGCCGATTTTGTAATCAAGTCCTGACATAGAGCTGCCTGTACCGCTTAGCAAATCAATTACATCCTGCTTAATTTCAACCCTTGTGTGTTCAACATCCTCGATGTTTTCAATAGCAACGATATATGTCATAATCTTTGTAAGAGATGCGGGATATCTGCGTTCGTGGATATCTTTTTCATATACAACTACGCCTGTGTCCATATTTACAAGTAAAATTGTATCAGAATAAAGCTTTGCCTCGGCATCCTCCCAACTCTCATAGTCATAAGACACTGCAGAAGCAGAGAAAGTTACGCCTAAAAGCAAAACAAATATACAAATATAAGAAATTATTCGAATTATTCTTTTTTTCATAGAAAAAATGCCTTTCTTGTGGTATTATATAGATTATACAACATTACAAAGTTCATTTCAACGTAAATTTTAATTTGGAAAGGGTTTTTGACTTTGATATATATTACAGGAGATACTCACGGAGATATCAAAAGATTTAAAACAAGAGCCGCAAAGAAGCTCACAAAAGATGATATTCTGATTGTATGCGGTGATTTCGGCTTTATGTGGGATGAATCTGAGGAAGAACAGAAAAAAATCGATTTTCTCAACCAGCAGAAGTATCAGATACTCTTTGTAGACGGCACTCACGAGAATTTCCAAAAAATCGAGAGTCAGCCTGTGGTTGACCTTTACTCTGCCAAAGCCCACAGAATCACAAGAAACATCTATCATCTTATAAGAGGTGAAATCTATAATATAGACGGAAAATTCCTTTTTGCCTTCGGCGGTGGTGTAAGCCCAGATCTGGAGCAGCTTCTTGACAGAGGCACATGGAGCGAGCGTGAAATGCCCACAGAAGACGAAATGCGGTATGCTGTAGAAAATCTTAAAAAAGTTAACTGCGAAGTTGACTATATCGTCACTCATGAAGCAAATGCTACTCATAAGCATAAAATCTGGAGAAACTGCAAAACAAATCCAGTTAATCTTTTCTTGGAGCAATTATGTGCCGAGGTAAGATACAAAAAGTGGTTTTTTGGAAATCTTCACGCAGATTTCGCGTTGAGCGACTCGGTTTTCTCGGTATTTGAGGAGATTGTTCCTATCGACGAAATCAGAAAAAGCAGAAATTTCTAATGTAATTTAAAAGAGGTTGTCGTTATGACAACCTCTTTTCTTTATGTGAACTTTTTGATTATTCCTGCAAGGAACTTCTGGATTGCAGTAGCGTCTTTGATATTGACATTATTATTGAAATCAACATCAGCAGCTTTTATAGAAACCTCATCAAGCTCAATCATTTTAGCCTTATACTTCTGGATAACAGTAACATCCTTGATGCTGACCTTGCCGTCAAGATTTACATCACCAACAAGAATATCATCCGAAGGTTCTGTGGGCTCGGTAGTATTGCTCTCTGTATGAGTTTCGGTACATTCAGGCTCTGTTGTGTCAGTAGTCAAAGATTCAAAAGGAACTGTTTTGACAGGTGCTTCTGTTGACTCGGTTATTTCTGATATAGTCTGGGTCGGCTCAACAGCAACTGACGAGGTGCTTTCTGAAGGCTCTGTAACAATTGAAGTTGCTGTTTCTGAAGTTACGGTAGTAGTTTCCTGAGAAGTTGCAGGCTCAGCTTCAGTAGCAACAGCAGATGAGGAAATTTCCTCAGAAGGCTCTGTGAAAATCTCTGGTGAGTCGGTAACTGTTTCTTCAGTAGAGGCTTCAGTTGTTGCTTCTGTTTCTGTTGTTTCTGTTTCTGTTGCTTCAGTTGTGGGCGTAGGCTCAGGCTTTGCCATCAAAGCATTGAGAGCAAGAGCTGCAAGCTGGCGGCTCATTCTGTAAGGCATAGCCTGAGGCTCAGCCTCAGAGGGGTCTGAGGTGTAGGCTGTCTTTATGTTTGTAACAGAAAGGACACCGTCGATTTCGCTACCTGCGTTGTAAATAACAACAGTTTTGCCGTTTAAAGCAGTAATATCACAGTAAAGGTCTGTTGCAGTGGAAATCTCGCGGAGAGCCGCGTCCTCATTATTGACAGTTGCATCAAAGACCTTGACCTTAGCAGTGCCAAGACCTACAGACTTCATTGCAAGATGAATGCTTGCGGCATTTTCTCTGTTAAGTTCAAAGGCTATTGCCTGACCGGGTGCAAGGTAAACCTCGTTGTTAGGTCCGTAATTGAGGTAATCTTTGATAGTAGGAGTCAAAGCACCCGTTTCGGTATCCCGTGCAGTATTATCGATAAATACTGCACCGCTGATCACTTCGTTATCCTCAAGATTACCGAAAGACTCTGCCTTGAGCAGAATATTTCGGAGCTCCTCATAAAGAGGCCAACCTTCTTTGTCAGCAATATAAGCATCTTCGATTACGTCATTATATTCGCCGTTTGATGCAGGGCTGTAAATTCGGATAGCATCAAGATAGAAGTCAAAACTACCTGAGCCGTCATACTGGCCATGGTCAAACAATTCGGCATAAGTTACAGTAATCTTGACATTGTAGCTGCCGTAAGGCAGGTCATCTACCTTCATAACAGGTATCTGATAAAGTGCGTCGCTTGCATCGGGATCAACCACCCAACTGTCGCCGCTCCACTGATATCCGTAATAGGTATCTACCATCACAGCTTTGTTGACTGATTTGCCGTCAATAGTCTTGCCGCTTATCTGCACAACGATTGTGCCTGTGTTATGGCTTGTAACACTTATGATATCAAAACCGGTGCCCTTGAAAGCAAAGGAAGCCGTAGCAAAGGTTTTGATTTCGCCGTCGTCAAAGATATGGCTGCCAACATTAACAAGCTTTGATGAACCCATGGAGAACATACTCATATTCTCATAAGCACCATCACTGCCGTAAATATTGTCGGCATCCACAGTCTCGAGAAGATAATCTCCGGGACGGTCTTCTGCCTGAACACCTGAAACTGTCTCACCCTCGTCTGTCCATTTAAGGTCATCGTAGTGAGGATTGTCGGAAGTTATCTCGGATACGTTGCTCTGGTCAAAAATCTTAAAGTCAACAAAATTGTCCTCAAAATAAATACTTGTAGCAGGAATCACCGTAACCGTTGAGGAATATTTCATTCTCAGGCCATCATCGGTTGTATACTCAATAACATACCAGAAGGTGTCGACATCATCAATGGTCATAGTATCAGGAGTGTATCTTACCTTAGCGGTAAAGGCACTTGAAGTCTCCAAGACCTCTGCTTTGCCATATTTACAGGTGATATCCGTCTGATAGGACTCCAGGGTATTCTCGTTGCTGATGCCCATAAGTATGGGGTTACCGTCCGAAATCACAAGGTCATTTGCCATAAGATATATATCCACAGGCAGGCCATAATCGATAACTACGGAGTCGGGCATTGCATAGCCTGAAAGCACATGAATCCAGAACTCGATGCTATCTTCGCTGCCTAAGTGTTCAGGGATATCCTGCTCTGCTTTATGCTCGCTTTCGTCGCACTGCCACTTGAACTTTGTAACATCGGTTATAGAGCTCTTGCTACCATCCGGATACAAAGCATCAATGGTAACATCCAGCTTTGTGTCAAATTTGAAGTGATAATATAGTGTATCAATATCACCCAGAGTACCTGAGATTGTATACTCAAGCTGAAGCTCAGGCTCAGATTCGGGCATTGTGGCGTTTTTTTCTTCGCCATTGAGAGAACTTACCCACTTGATATCAACCAGATTTTCACTGTTAAAATAATCATTGTCAGGTATTGTGCCAACGGTAATGGTTGAATCCTTGAATGTAATCTGAGGAATCAGCACCTCTACATTTCCGACATCGCTGCCATTTATACCTTCTGAAGGCATAACACTGCCTGCTATATTGGAAGGATTGGAAGAGTTGTTGGATGTACCCTTTGAATCTGGTGTGAGGTTAACTGAATATAAATAATCCTTGTTGTTCTTGTTATCTATAGAGTCGGCTGAAGTGCAGGAGTTATCTGCCCATGTAAGATCAGCAAAGTCATCCATCCAGGTTTCGGCAGGAGTAAGACTTCCGTCGTTACCTATAATTACATTCACACCATCGATTACGATGCTTTCAAGGACGTCCTCGTAATCAATCTCGCTATCATAATAGATAACATTATCATTTGTGACTACCTCAGGGGTTCGTGTAACATTGACCTGAGGCTCAGGATAACGAATAACAGGAACATCTGATTCGATTCCGTAAATCGCGGATTCCGATTTATTGGTTGGTACGTTGTTACCGCCCCAGAATCCATCACGGACTTTTACGGGAATCTCGATAATAAGTTTTTTGCCTTGTGCAGATGAATCCAGAGCCGCCTCGGCTATAAAGTTTGCAGAATAGTCAAAACCCGAAACCTCAACAGTATCAAGTCGGGAATTGCCCTGAGAGCTCTTTACGTTGATAATCGCATCGGTAAACTCTACCCTATCGGCAAACTTACCGTTTCCAAGATAATCAGCAGTATATGCTTTGATGCCGTATTTGTCTGCTGCATCACCGTAAAGCTCAAAATAATCGGTGAGAAAATCTTTGGTATAAGAATCGGGACCAAGATTGATCTCGGTATTTGTTGAAGTCTGAAGAATTGAATTAAATACGTTATTCAAATCCTCGGGAGTTGAATAAAGAGCGTGATATTTTGGATTGGAAGCAACAGTACCAATATTGGTGAGAGACTGAGCATCGGGATAGTTGGAGGAAACCAACTCGAGGAATTTCTCAGTGTTCATCTGGGATGTACCAACGGTGAAAACATCTGCACCAAAATAGTGTTGAGACTGATAAGAATAAGCAATCGCATCGTTTCGACCGGGATAAATACCGTTTGCTTCGTCCTCCCAGTATAAATTTCTGTCGCTATTATATCTGTTGAACTGGTCAGCACCTGTGGCCGTTGTCGGGTAACCGTCAGTAAAGAGAATAATCATTCGCTCTCTTTCGGGCTTGGCACCATTCAGAGAATCTGTCTGATTATAGGTACGTCTGAAAATCTCGTTGGCCATGTGCAGACCTGCTGCGGGACATGTATGCCAGTAGTTGGAGATAACAGCCTTTGCAGAGCTTACTATGCTCTGATATCCTTCTTCTGTTGAGATATCAACCAAAGCTCTGTCATAAACATCCTCTGCATCAGGCAGACCGCTGTCTGTAATACTGCCATCGGAATTCAGAAACTGGGTATCAAAAAGATAATAGTCGCCATCAAGATATAAGCCTGAGCCGTTGTAGTTCTGATAGCCGTCATAGAAGGGGCTCGAAAAACCAGTAATAGCGATTTTGTGGTTAACTCCTGTTGCCTTAACATCATCAATAAAGTCAAGCATTGCATCATGAAGTGCACCAAACTGGGTTTTGTAGTAATTAAAGGTGTCATAAGGTACGGTTCTCTTGAGAGTAGCACCAATCTGTAGTGTATCGGCACTGCCGTTTAAATCAAACACAACAGGAGTGTAATGGTTAGCGTTACGGACATAGTACCAATATCCGTCTTTGTACCAAACAATAAACCAGTCGTACTCGTGTTTGATAATATTACCTGCGGCATCTCTTATAGGTCTGCCGCTGCGGCTCTGAGCAATATAATATCCCTGATACTTGGCTTTTTCTGTGTCAATTTCAGAAATCTGCATGGGATTAGGAATATCGGTATAAAGCTTGGTATTGTATAAATTCTCGGTAACACCTGCAGGTGCATGCATAGAACCTGACTGGTCAAGAACCAAAACAATATCCATAGGCTCATCCTTGGGCAATATAAGGGTTTCGCCCTGAGAGAAGGACTCAAGAGTCAGCACAAACTTGTCATCGGTATCGGCTTCGTCAACATACTTGTCTGTAGTGATACCCGAAGTATCGATGGAATTTGAAACAACAACGCTTGCAGCACCACCAACAGGCATAACACCATTGGCACCGCTGAGAGTGATATTAAGATTTTCAGTACCGAGGACGGTTGTAATACTTCCGCTGTATTCGGGAGCATAGCCGACAGTTTTTGCTTCTTTCACCTCAAAAGCAGTGCCTGCAAGTAGCTTGTTTACTAAGGTTGCGGTCTCGCCGACCTTAAGAGGAATAATACCTGCATTATTTACTGTATAAACTTTTGAAGTGTCATAATTAAGATAATACTCGGTGCCTGCAGGCAGGGGCTTTCCGCCGATTGTAACATTGATGTCAAAAATTCTATCAGCAGGGATATCCGTACCAGATACTGCGTTTTTACTTACGCTGAGTACACCTGCTACAGAAGAATCGATTTCATTGATAAAGGTAACTGACTCTGTCTCTTCGCCGGACAGAGCTGTGCTGTTGTAAAGGACACCATCCTCTGATGCTGATGAAGAAAGCTCAACGGGTTTGGAGCCGCCCACAATACAAGTAACACCGGTATACTGAGCAGCAATATCAGTGCCGATGATTTCCTGCACCACATAATTTTTGTAACCGAAGTCCGTTTTGGTTAGCATATCCGAAAATCTTGCACTCTGACCCGGGAGCAGAGTAAATATACCCTTACCGCTCAGGTTACCAACACCCACAACAGTATCGTTTTCGATAATATCATAAGTGCCGCTTGTAACTAGAGGTTCGTCAGTTGCGTTACCCTCTGAGTCTGCCTTTACAATACGGAATTTTGCAGGAGCAGCATTTTCAAATACCTTCACGTCACTTTCAATCTCTTTTGTGACAGTAAGGGAATTCTGAGGCAAAGATGGAATGTTGAATCCTAAACCACAGTAAGAAATATTGCCACCGCGCTCAAGATAGAAGAACTTCAGGCTAAGCTTGGAGTAATCCTCAAAGGTATTACCTTCAAGGTCGAAAATTTCTTTTAGCGTTCTTGTACGGGGAGCTTCATTTTTTGTAACACCATCTAAGGTATCGGGAAAATCCTCAACCTCTCCGGTTGCAAAGTTGATTTTGCCGTGTCTTGCTCCGTGAACTCCGCCGATGTCTAAAGTAAGTCTATAGTCGTAGGCATTTTCAGCTTCATTCCAGAGTCCGATGTATACCAAAACATCATCGTCACCCAAAAATTCGAAGCTCATTTCTTTATCGTTTACCAGACCGCTTACAGGCTGAATAAACTCATCCTCTACAGTCATACCAAACCACAAATCAACTTTATCTTCATGTCTTGCAGTTGTTACATTCTTTTCGTTTCCTATATCTTTGAAAGTATGCTCTGCCGGCTGTTGGCTGCCGACAACATTAGAACTTAGTGCTTCGTCGGTATATGTAAGCTTGTTGTCTATAAGAATATTATCAGAAGAAATCTTGTTAAAAGGCAGGAAATTACCGTAAGCTTCCTTTGAAAGATCTGAGGTATCATACCATGGACGAACAATCAGATTGTCATAAATCTCAAACTTATTGAGTGTCTCGTTGTAATAAGCGGCATTATAAAGAGAGTCATAATAATAATAGCCGTTACGCTCTCTGAAAAGACCTCCGCCATTATTCATTGAACCCCTTAATGTTGAGCTTCCGTCACTGCGGGTAGAGCTGCCATCAAAAAGATATGCAAAAGACTTGCCGCTTTCGGTAATGGGATAGCCCTGAGAATCCAGAGTGTCAGACATTTTATAGTGTTGATTTTTGAGGTCAAAATTATATTCCTGACCCTCTCCGTCAACAGACTCATAACTACCGCCCAAACCCCAGTCACCTTGCCAGAAACCGATATCCGAGCCCTGACCGATAATAGATGAGTCATAGTTGAATATTTTTACACGAGAGTGGTTTTCGTCAGCTGCTGCGGTTGAAATTGTTTCGTCTGTGCTGGGATTATCGATAAAAGTAAGATGGCCGTAGTTGTTGCCGTTATATTCTCCCGGTGATTCAATAAATTTATCTTGTGCAATCCATGAATCTGACATTACAAGATCACCGCGTTTTGGGGTGTTGCTCTCATTGAGGATATCATCCAGAATATAAAGAACAAATCCTTGATCGGTTTTAGGAAGCAGATGATCTTTTTTTATATTTTCACCGGCTACAACAGAGTCAACAATAAACTCATAGCGTGAGTTATTCTGAGCACCTATACACTCGAGAACAAAAGCAGTGTGCCATTTGTAGTCAGCACCGATAGGAAATTGTCCGTCAGCGACTCTTTCCTCTGCTGATTTGCCGAAAATTACACTGACAGTATTTTGTCTGAAGATATTTTCGTCTGCGTTATAATAATTAATACTTGTAACCGAGTGTACTATACTGTCTGAGGTCTGCTCAGTTTCCTGAGCCGAGACTGAATTTATGGCAGGAATAGTCAAGGAAAAAATCATAATAAAGCATAAAACCAACGACAGACACTTGTTGGTAAATTTAATTATTGGTTTACTCATGATAACCACTCCAAAAATCACTTTTATCAATGGGATAAATCATTAATTAATTATATTAATTAAATACATTGTCAATCTGCTAATATCATTAAAGGATATTTGTTTCCGTATAAATTACATCTGAATAAGCATTGAGAAACAGAAGGCTCACAAATATTCTTAATTCATTTGGGTTCCTGCGGTTTTGAAAAGGCGTTTTATAGATGAACGAATTCCTTTCAGAGAATCGTGGCTTAAATCGGGGGAAAAATCCAGAATATCCAATGCAGCCGCTGAGCTTTCGGAAAGAGAAACATAGTCAGACAAATCTGCAATACTTAGCTGAGGAAGTCCGTGCTGACGACTGCCGAAAAAGTCACCGGGGCCGCGGAGTTTAAGGTCTTCGTCTGCTATTACAAAGCCGTTGTCTGTGGTACAGAGCACAGAAAGCCTGCGAGTTGAATCCTCGCCTTTGTTGTCAGATACAAGGATACAGTAAGAGCTGTGCTCTCCCCTGCCTACTCTGCCTCTAAGCTGATGAAGCTGAGAAAGTCCGAACCGTTCGGCATTTTCTATCATCATAACAGTTGCATTAGGTACATCAACACCAACTTCAATTACGGTAGTTGCAACCAAAAGTTTAATCTCGCCTTTTGCAAACTGTGACATGGTATTCTCTTTATCTACAGACTTCATTTTGCCGTGGATTATACCCACAGGCAAGTCAGAAAACTCGCTTAACATCAGCTCTGCGGCATATTCCTCGGCAGACGCCACAGGAAGCTCGCCTTCTTCTACCAAGGGGCACACAATGTATGCTTGTCTGCCTTTGGATATCTGGTCTCTGATAAAATTATATGCACGATTTCTCTTTGAGCTGTCGATAAGCATCGTACGGATTTTTTGTCTGCCCTTTGGCAGCTCATCAATTACAGAAACATCCAAGTCGCCATACATCACAAGGCCCATTGTACGAGGTATGGGAGTAGCACTCATTACAAGAAGGTGAACAGAGTTGCCCTTCGACAGAAGCTTTGTTCGCTGAGCAACACCGAATCGGTGCTGCTCATCTGTAACTGCTAAAATCAAGTTGTTAAATATAGTTTTTTCAGTAATAAGAGTGTGGGTACCCACTACAATATGTGCAGTACCGTCTTCTATATATTTTCTGGCATTTTTCTTCTGAGAATCCTTCATTGAGCCTGTCAGAAGAACAACATTTATATCTGTGCCCTCATAAAATCTGCTGAGTGTTTTATAGTGCTGCTCGGCTAAAATCTCGGTAGGTGCCATGAATGCTGCCTGATAGCCGCATTTTGCCACAGAGTAACAAACCGCAGCCGCAACCGCAGTTTTACCTGAGCCTACATCTCCCTGAACAAGTCTGTTCATAGGGTACTTACCCTTTGTAATATCCTGCATACACTCAGAAACAGTTCGTTTCTGTGCGTTTGTAAGCTCAAAAGGAAGTTTTGAGATAAACTCCTGAGAGTAATCTGTTTCGATATGCAGAGGAGCTTTAGATGTCTTGTTGCTTTTAATTGAACGCAGTCCAAGATTTAAAATAAGAAGCTCCTCAAAAACAAGTCTGTAGCGGGCTTTTTCCATGGCTTCTTTTGTTTTTGGAAAATGCACGTCTGTCATAGCAGTTCGCAGGTCGCAAAGATTATATTTATCGCGAATCCACTGTGGTAAAGGGTCTTTTACCTCGGCAGGCAGAAGCTTTAGAGCTTCTTTGAGGAATCTTTGCATCATTTTATTGGAAAGTCCCTGAGTAAGATTATAAACAGGATGAAGACCTATTCCTGAGCCAACGGGAGAAAAAGTAGGTGCTATCATACGCTGACCGTAAAGAGTTTTTTCAATTTTACCGTAAAAATAGTATTCCTCACCGACTTTGAGCATTGAGGATATGTATTTATTATTAAAATATACAAGGCTGAGAGAACCTGTATCGTCTGAAATTTCAGCGTTAGAAAGAAGACGCCCTCCTGAAAGCCGACTTGTTGCAAAAGCTGTGGTAAGACGTGCCTTGATAAGTGCCTGTCCTTCTAAAAACGGTGTCAGGGGTACGGGATTGCTCCAATCCTCATAGGTACGAGGATAATAGCACAAAAGCTGACCTACCGAATATATCGAGAGTTTTCTCAGAAGCTCGGCTGCGGCTGCACCTACTCCTCTGACATTTGTTACGGGCATTTCAAATAATGACGGCATCTTACCACCCCCTTTTTATAACTTTTTATAAATTAATAAAAATATCAGAGTATTTTTTCCATGCCGATTTTCTGCACGGAAAGTCCCATAGATTCGTAAAACTTCATTGCACTATCATTTGTCGCCCAGACATTGAGAGTTACGTTGTAGCAATTCTCCTGTCTTGCAAAGTCAATGGTATATTCATACAAAGCTTTGCCGATATGCTGACCTCTCATATTTTCATCAATGCACAAATCATCGATATACAGTGTCTTTATATCTGTTAATGAGTTGTTGTTTGAAAACTGAATGAATTTACAAAAGCTGTGGCCGAGAACATTGCCATTCTCATCAACCGCTACAAATACAGGTGTGAGAGGGTTTGTGATTATATAAAAAAGTTCTTCTTCGGTATATTTGGTAGTTCCGGGTTTGAAGATATCGGGGCGTTTGTCAGCATGTACTGTAAGCACCTGTCTGAGCAGATTCATCAAACCGTTTATGTCTTCTTTTTGTGCTTTTCTTATGAGCATTTGTATCACCTCTATTCTTTAAATTATACACCCGAAATCGCCTACAGTCAACGAAATTGAATTCGTGTTGACGGTAAATATTTTATTTGATATAATTATTTAAAAGTGAGGTAATTAATATGAAAAAAATATTTGCATTGATTCTTGTACTTTTGCTCTCTGTTTCGGTTTGCGCTTGTGCAGAAACCGGCGATGACAAACCCGTAGCAACCACCGGAGAAACAACTGAGGGCGAAGGATTCTGGGGACGTGCGTTCACCCTTAAAGACAATAGCGAGCAGATGTTCAACGAAGAAATTACCAAGGTGAATGTTCAAGAAACAGAACTAGACGAAGAAATTTACGATGACGGATATATTACTGTCAGAGCAAAAAGCTTAGGATACGAGGATTTTTATGGTCCTGTAGTTGGTTTTGAGATTGACAACTTCTCCGAAAGTAATATCTCGGTTGAGTCTTTGATGGTTATTGTTAACGGTTGCGTATTCCCTGCCACTTTCTACGCAGAGGTACCTGCCTACGAAAGTGCTGAGGGTGTGCTCTACTTGTACGAAAGCGAGCTTAACACTCTTAAAATAGCAGAAATCCGCAAAATCAAAGTAAAACTCAGCATCTCAAATCCTGATACCTTCGAAAACATCGGTGCAAGTGAATTAACAGAGATTTATTTTGACGAAAAGGTTTCTGTGCCATCTGATATGTCTTATGGCGAAGAAATTATCAGCCACAACGGTGTTACAATTTACATTGAAAACATTAAAAAATATGACAGTGATTCTTATGATTATGTTGCAGGTATATTTGTTGCCAACACCAACGACAAGGATGTGATTGTACGCGCCGAAGATGTTACAGTAAACGGTACCGAAATCGACCCTGACTGCATCATAAATGCCCCTGCAAGCAGCAACGCTTATTATGAATTATCTTTCTACAAGCCCACACTCAAGGAAAACAAAATAGATAACATTGAAGAAATCATTATGAGCTTCGGTGTTTTTGATGGCACTGATTTTGAAAAAATCACCGAATCCGATCAGTTTATGATAAATATTAATAAATAACACAAAGCCTTCCTCAATCGGTTATCCGACTAAGGAAGGCTTTAATTTATCCTATAAATTCAATTTCTTTCAATGCGTTTTGGGCTTTAGCATCTACTATGGTAAAGGCGAAGATATTTTTGTCTTCTGCGCTGAATTCGTCAGCGTAATTTAATAGCACTTTTTCTACTCTGAAGTATATTCTTTTGGCATCGGTATCTGCACTTCTGTCAATTTCTCTGTAAAGCTTTACAAGAGAAGGTATCGCCGAATGCTCAAGCTCCTCAAGAGCATCAACATCCACATTAGAAAGAGTACCGTCCAAATATGCATTAACATTATACTCTGCTATAAACGCATCAGCATCAGGTAATGCAAGGGTAGAAAACATAAGAAGTCCCACCACAAACGCAACTGCAATAGGTTTAAAAGAACGGACAAATAAGCGGATACAGATAAATATAAAAACAAAGGCAATAAACAACATAAACCATGTCGCAAAAACTCTCTTTTGTGTAAGTCCGTATCTGCTGATATACATAAACATTTTTGATATAGCAGTCGAAATAAGCACCAAAGTAGCAAGAGAAACCGCTACTGCAGTAATCCTTAGAATTACGTATGAAGATTTCTTGTTTCTCTTAAGCAAAAGAACTATGTTGACGATTACAAACAGATTAATAACCGAAACAATGCAAAGCTCAAAGAATCCTTTGCGGGCGTAATCGGCATAGCTGAAATTTTCGGGGAGAACATTTGTAAAGGCTGATACATAATACTTCCACTGTGAAATGAAGAAAACTATGTAAAGAAACATCAAGGGAATTACCGAAGCAACCACTGTTATAGCAGGAGCGATACGCATTTTTGAAAATACAGCCTTGCAATTCTTTTCACACAAAGCATTTTCGCACTTTTTATCCAGTGACGAAATAAACAATCCGTACAGATAAAGTCCGAGTCCTACGCCAAAAGTAAGACTTAAAATATGAGAAAAGATGTTTTCAAAATTAAAATCAAAAATATCGCCCAGCAGATTCATAAAATCCGAATCATAAGAAAGCAGACAGAAAACCATCAGTGTGGGGATAACCGCAACACCTATTCCAATCAGCACCTTGAGCATTATCTTACCTTTTCCTCTGGATTTGCCCGAAAACATTGCTTTAAACATACATCCCATAGATGCAAAAGGCATAACAAACATTGCCTTGAAAAAATCTGCTACAATATAATCATTAAAGCCTTTTTTGACTGTGTTTCCGGTTGCAGCGTAAATAAAATACAGGTACGCCGCAATACAATAAGAATACGCAATAAAATATAAAAATTCATTGGCAGTAAAGAGGAATGTCAGCGAAACAATTATAGCAGACAAAGCAACCGCAACAGATAAAACCGTAAGAGGTTTTCTCATTATTTTCAGCACAACCAAAGTAACGGTAAAAATCACCGCTACAAAAATCAATCCGCCAAAGGGATTTTCTGCAACAGGATTTACCCTGCAGAAAAGATATCCGAACAAAACACTGAGCCAGGCAAAAACGCTTTCGGCTTTGCTGTACTCACGAGCAGGTCTTCGGGGTGGTGCGGGTTTTGCGGCAGTTTCTGAACGTGCCGGATCTGCGGCTACAGATGGTGCGTAATTATAGTAAACGTTATTCTGATTATTCATAATGTACTCCTTTCTTAATCCTCAACAAATTCTATAATATCCCCTACCTTGCAATCCAAAGCTTTGCAGATAGCATCGAGTGTAGAAAATCGGATAGCCTTTGCTTTATTGTTTTTAAGTATCGACAGGTTAGCCAGGGTAATTCCTACTTTTTCGGATAGCTCGTTGAGAGTCATTTTTCTTTTTGCCATCATAACATCGAGGTTAATTACTATCATAAAACTCCCCCTTATACAGTAAGGTCATTTTCTGACTTGATTTCTGATGCTTCTTCGATAACGTTCTTTACAACTCTCAGGCTTATGCCAAGAAACAGAGCGAAAAACGCAAGAATAAAGGAAAGCTGAAAATAAATACCCAACACTGCAAACACAAGACAAATAAAGAAGCAACACCATGAAATTCCTCGTATACAGGAAATGCTTTTGGGTGTAAAAACAAGCCCCTTGCGAACACGCATAAGCAGTATAATCATAAGCACATCTGCAAACACAAGTGTAAGAAGCATAAGGTACGCCATCACAAGAACAAGCACTCTGCCACCATTGGTAATTTCACTTCTCATACCTATATTGTCCGGAAGATTAATAAGCATCTCTACTAATGGCGGCATTATAAAAGCCGCAAACAAACAAGCCGCCATAAAAATATAAGCTACCGTAATCGAGATATTAGTTGATAGTTTTTTAGAAATTCTGAACATAAGCTATTCTCCTTTCGTTTATACTTATAAAATACAATACATATTTCTGTTTGTCAATATATTTTTATCGTTTTTCAATAAATTGTCACACAAAAGAAAAGTCTGAGCGACTAAGATAAGTTGCTCAGACTTTAATTTTTATAAGAGTCGATTAAATTTCGTGGCAAACTGCCTTAAGACCTTCGGGAAGGTCAGACTCTGCAGCAGAAATGAGAAGTGTGAACTTAGTCTCACTTGTCTCTGCAAGCTTATTGAGCTTAACTACGAACTCCTCAAGACCGTCAACTGCCTCGGGGCAGATTTTGAAAGTAGAATCAACAAGAATGTCGGATACATCAAAGTTACCTGCACAGATACCGCTAAGGAAGCCGAACATCATATCATAACCGGAGATTGCATAAGCATCGGTATCAATAAGACGAGCCTTGTGAGTAATATCGTATGTAAGCTTTGCGCCCTTTTCGATAACTACAACATTACCTGTGGATGCAGCAGCTGTCTCGTTTGCAAGTGTGATGAGCTTCTTTGTTTTGCCTGTACCTTTTTTGCCGATAATAAGTGTTACCATAGTAATTCCTCCAATTTTTATCTGAGTCTTGCCTCTAACTCTGCCTTCTGTTCCTCATAGCCGGGTTTGCCTAAAAGTGCAAACATATTCTTCTTGTAGCTCTCTACACCGGGCTGGTTGAAGGGATTTACACCGAGAATATAGCCTGAAATAGCACAAGCCTTCTCAAAGAAGTAAATAAGATAACCCAGCTCAGCCTCTGTCATAGAGTCAACATTGAGAATAATGTTGGGAACTCCGCCGTCGTTGTGAGCAAGCACTGTGCCTTCAAAAGCACGCTTGTTTACATAATCCATGGTCTTGCCCGAGAGGAAGTTGAGGCCGTCAACATTATCCTCGTCAAAACCGATGGTAATTTCCTTTTTGCATTTGTTGAACTGAACAACAGTCTCGAAAAGATTACGTCTGCCGTCCTGAATGTACTGACCCATAGAGTGAAGGTCTGTGGAGAAAACAACGCTTGCAGGGAAGATACCCTTCTGGTCCTTGCCCTCGCTCTCGCCGTAAAGCTGCTTGAACCACTCGTTCATCATTGTGAAGCCGGGCTCATAAGCAACCAGAACCTCTGTTGTCATACCCTTGCGGTAGAGAAGGTTTCTGATAGCGGCATACTTGTAGCAATCGTTGGTGAACATATCAGGATTGTCAAACTCATCCTGAGCCTTCTTTGCGCCCTGCATAAGTGCGTCAATGTCGCAACCTGCAACAGCAATGGGAAGAAGACCAACAGCAGTAAGCACAGAATATCTGCCGCCAACATTGTCGGGAACTACGAATGTCTCATAGCCTTCACGGTCTGCAAGCTGCTTTAATGTGCCTCTTGCCTTGTCGGTTGTGCAGTAGATACGCTCTTTTGCGCCTTCTTTGCCGTATTTTTTCTCAAGAAGCTCTCTGAATACTCTGAAAGCGATAGCAGGCTCGGTAGTTGTGCCTGACTTAGAGATCATATTTATAGAAATGTCCTTGCCCTCACAAAGCTCTAAAAGCTCTGCTAAAGCTGTAGAACTGATGGAATTACCTGCATAATAAATCTGAGGTGTATCCTTGCAAAGTGCGTTATAGTTAGGAGATTTGAGGAACTCAATAGCTGCTCTTGCTCCTAAGTATGAGCCGCCGATACCGATAACGATAAAGATGTCGGTGTCTTTCTGAATTTTCTCAGCGGCTTTTTTGATACGGTCAAACTCGTCTTTGTCATAGTCGGTAGGCAATGTAAGCCAGCCGATGAAATCGTTGCCGAGTCCTGTGCCGCTGTGCAGTGCTTCGTGTGCGGATTTAACCTGAGCAGCAATACCCTGGTATTCGTCCTCACCGATGAAAGCCTGAATGTGCTTGTCATTAACCTGCGTTGGCATAGTAAACTCCCCCTTGGAAAAAGTATCGGGTGCAATCACCCATAGTCTATTGAGGGTATTATACTATATTTTGTGGAGTAATGCAAGGTGTATTTGGTTATTTTGTAAAATTTTTAGCTCATTTTTCTTAAAAAGAAAATAGTTTGCTTATCAAAAACTTAAATGCTGAGAAGAAAGTGATTTTTTCAACATTTTCTCCCGTAAAAACTTCAAATTCATCCAACGTGGCAGAATCCGAATAAAACTGTACCCTGCCGATTTTCTCGCCTTCTTTGACGGGAGCCTCTATTTCTTCGGGGATTTCTATTTTATAGTCAATCTCAGTTTTACCGCTTTTTGGGAGCAGGATTTTGCTTGATGTCTTACTTTTGAGGGTAACTGTTGTCTCCATTCCCGATTTGACTTTCAGAGGAGCAAGGCTGCCGCCGGGCAGAGTCAGCTCCTTTATCATGTAATTGGCAAAACCATAATCCAGAAGCTTTGCAGAGTCAGAAAAACGGCCGGTGCCTGTGTCGCATCCCAACACAACCGCCACAAGAGTCATATTATCCCGCTCTGCAACTGCAGACATACAGCTTCCTGCCTGAGATGTTGTGCCTGTTTTAAGGCCCTTTATTCCTTTATAAGACTTAAGAAGTTTATTGGTATTTACAATCTGGGTTTCGCCACCTCTGAGGTAATCAATCCAGATGGTACTGTAATCAAAGATTTTCTCATGTCTAATCAGCTCTGATGACATAATGGCAACGTCATAGGCTGATGTCAGGTGGCCTTCTTCGTCCAGGCCATTACAATTTTTGAATGTGGTATCATTCATGCCAAGAGCTTTGGCTTTTTCGTTCATTTTTGCTACAAACTCTTCCTCTGTACCACAAATTGCCTCTGCAAGAGCAACGGCTGCATCATTTGCCGAAGCAACGACAACAGCCTTTATCATATCATCTGCTGTCATTTGCTCACCTTTTTCAAGCCATATATCAGACCCCCCCATAGACGCGGCGTGCTCTGAGGATGTGATAATGTCGGTATAGTCAAGCTTGCCGTCCTCAATAGCCTCAAATACCAATACCAGAGTCATAACTTTTGTAATAGATGCACAGGCACGGATTTCGTGAGCATTTTTCTCGAAAAGAACTTTCTTTGTTTCGGGCTCCATAAGAATTGCCGAAGGTGCGGAGATTTCTTCTTCGCTCAGAGCAAAAGTGTGAAATGCTCCAAAAGGCACAATCATCAGCATCGCAACCAGAATACTAAGTATACGCTTTTTAAACATAAAAACACCTCTTTCATATATCTATGAATATGAAAAAGGTGCTTGGGTTATTCTATTATTTATTTTCTAAAAGACAAACCGCATGAGCCGCCATACCCAGACCCTCGCCCGAAAAGCCGAGTCCTTCTTCGGTGGTGGCTTTTATGTTGACATTGTCAACTGACGTATCGCAGGCACCTGCAATATTCTCACACATTTTGTCGATATATGGTCTGAGCTTAGGTTTCTGTGCGATAATTGTGGCATCGATATTGCCGACTTTGTAGCCTTTATCTGCCACTGCTCTGACGGCAGTGCGGAGAAGCTCAACACTATCTGCGTCTTTAAATGACATATCCGTGTCAGGAAAAAGAAGTCCTATGTCCCCCATTTTTGCCGCACCTAAAATGGCATCTGTTATGGCATGGCACAAAACATCAGCATCGGAATGGCCATCAAGCCCCATAACATATTCAATTTCAACTCCGCCTAAAATCAGACGTCTGCCTTCTTTGAGGCGGTGAACATCATATCCGTGTCCGATTCTCATATTTCATGCTCCTGTCTTTTCTTAAGGATAGTCTCTGCCATAGGAATATCTGTCTGAGTAGTAAGCTTCAGATTTGGGTGGTCTCCCATAATAATCTTTGGGTAAACACCGATTTCTTCAACCATTGCACAATCATCGGTAAAGCCTTTACCCTGAGAATTTTCAAGTGCTTTAAGGTATATATTGCGTTCAAAGACCTGAGGAGTCTGAACAGCCATAAGAGAAGCTCTGTCAGGAGTTGACACAATAGTGCCGCTCTTGTCCACGATTTTGACAGTATCGGTAACAGGAGAGCCTAAAGTAGCCGCACCTGACACAAGTGCCTCAGAAATAACTTTATTTATGTCGTGAGCAGTAATAAGAACCCGTGCTCCGTCATGAATTGCAAAATGAGTAGCTTTTTCATCTGCACAGGCAATTCCGTTGCGTACACTGTCGCTACGCTCGCTGCCGCCTGGTGTAAAAGCTTTCACCTTTTCAAATTTATATTCGGATACAATTTCTTTGAGCTCATCTGTGTCAACTTTTCGGCAGACGATTATAACTTCATCTACAATGGAAGCCTCTTCAAAAGCCTTGAGGGTATAATATATAGCAGGCTTTCCCAAGAGAGGAATAAGTTGTTTGCTGACATAGCAGGACATCCTGGTAGAATTACCTGCAGCAACAATCACCGCAGTTACAAAAGGCTTTTCACTCATACTAATCCCCCGAAATTATAAAAAGTTTATAAATTTAGATATAACAGGTACTCCCATTGAGGTTTTGATAAGTGCAGCAATCAAATCAATGCCCCAGATAACCAGACAACCCACAACGATAAAGAGAATTATCCAAAGCACCGTAAAGGATTTACGCTTTGTGCCGGTTGCTTCCTCGAAACGCTGGTCATAGTCCTTATCGTCTGTGGTCTGGGTAGATTCTTCTACCTCAATCTTTTCATCAGGCTCTACAATGCCCAAACCAACACAGATATCAAAGGCTTCGCTGTAAAACTCAAAAGGCACCAGAAGAAAGAACTCGGTTTCGCTGCTGATTTTGGCATTAAGCTGGGTGTATACGTCTTTTTCGGGATTATAGAATTCGCAAGGAATACCCTTGTCCTTGAGGGCAGGCTCCACAATAGGCTTAAGGCTACCCTTAACCGATGCAATCTTCACACCGGTCTGGGCTTTACATTCTTCAGCCTTGCCACCGCAGGCACAGGTATCGCTTTCGTTAGTCAGTGTATAACAATGGGTACAATATTTCATAGTAAACCTCTCATATATCAAATATAAAAATATTATACCACAACAAATGATTTTGTGCAAGGAAAAAGCCGACAGTTATGTCGGCTTTTGTTCAGCGTAATACGGGCTGAAGCTGGCGGCCTTCAAGGGCGTTGAGTACAGCTTCATAAACAAGCTCAAAATGAGACACCAGGGATTTAGGTTTTTTCTCGGGGTCATCCTGAGAAAAAGGAACAAAATAAATATTCTTGGTGTTCATAAGATTGCCGATGTTAGCTGCTGATGCACCCAAGCCGTCGTTGGTGGCTATGCTGAGCACCACGGGACGATTGATTCTCAGATGAGATTTCACTGCCATTGTTACAGGTGTGTCTGTAATTCCCAGCGAAAGCTTTCCAAGTGTATTGCCGGTGCAAGGTGCCACAAGCAGTACATCACAAAGCTTTTTGGGGCCTATGGGCTCAGCGTCCTCTATGGTGTGGATAACGTGATTTTGTGATATTACTTCTATCCTCGAGATAATCTCGGCGGATTTTCCGAATCGAGTGTCGGTATTGTATGCGTTAAAGGACATTATGGGAAGGATGTCAAAGCCTGTATCTCTCAGTATCTCCATTTGCTCTATTGCCTTTTTGAAGGTACAGAACGAACCGCACATTGCAAAACCGACGGTTTTACCTTTCACCTGTGTTCCTCCTCAAGAATTGTATATACAGTATCTTTTATAATTTTTCCTGCAGTCTTTGGAGCTGACTTGCCCGGCAGAGACAAAGCGTGGATTGCATCTATGCCAAGTCTTTTTGCAGCTTCATAATCCACACTTCCTTTTGCAGAGGCAAGATCAATAAGCAAGGCATCAGTGGCGATTTTTGCCATAAGATCACACTCAAAAATCATTGACGGCACTGTGCTGAAAATTATATCAAATTTATCAAGAGTCAGCAGCTCTCGGGTGTGAACAGCTTTTGCACCTGCAATACGGATAGCGGTCAGGTCCTGAGGCTTTCTGGCACTTACTGTAAGGTCAGGGTTAAACCCTTTAAGCAAAGTTACCAGGGCTTTGCCTATTCTGCCAAATCCGCAGACAAGTATTTTTGCGCCATTGAGAGTTCCTTCAAATTTTTCCATAGCTATGCTGATGGCACCTTCTGCGGTAACGTAGGCATTTGCAAGCACAAAATCCTCACGCTCATAATAGTCGTTTATCATCAAGGGATTAAGCAATTTTGTAAAGCTTAAGAGCTTATCCTTCATACCACAGAAAATCCGTTTTGTACATAAATAGGGTTCAAGCTCTTTTATACTTATTTTTTTGTCGGAAAAAGCCGATGGAATATATCCGTCTTTGTCTACGCACGGCAAAGGCAGGATTACTGCATCTGATTTCTCTATGGCTTCAATTTCGGACAAAACGGAAACTCCTCTCATAGAAAGCACCTTGTCAAAGCCTCCGAGGATAACCTCATATCCGTCATCAGCAATTTGTCGGGCACAGTAAAGCTGGCGTTTGTCTCCGCCTATTATTGCAAATGTTTTACAATCAAAACTCATATAATCCACCACTTAACCTATTGTCTTGTCACTGGTATTTTATGCCTTGCTTTTATATTTGACACCATATTAAGAGCAAAAAGAAAACAACCTCCCTTTACGAATAAAGGAAGGTTGTCTCTTGAGAAAAAGATTAGCCGTTGCAGCAGTTTTTCTTTACAAAACTTCTGCAGTCTGCACACTGTTTGTCAGTAGGATTGGGTTCGTGGGTACCTACTACGATCTTATCAAGTACACAGTAGCCCTGCTCGTTGTTGTTATTCTTGCAAGAAAAAACTGAGCACTGAATACATCTGTTAGGTGTTTTTGAGTTATCCATTTTTGTCACCTCGTTTATATTTGGCTTTCGCCTGAGATTATTATTGACAACACAGTGCTGATTATTCTCACAACATATTTTTTCTCAGATATTATATATTGAGGTGAAATTATGCTTAACTTTATTTCAGGACTAATAATTACTGTATTAAGCATTCTGGGATTTGTTGAATTAATAAGAATAATAGTCAGCTTATTTATGAAAAACAAAGCCACGGATTCTGTATTACTAATAAAAGCTGATGACATCAAGGATATAGAATACACTGTAAAATCCAGGGTTTCGGATTCAGTATGGAAGAAAAATTTAAAGTATAAGAAAATATACATTCTCTTAAAGAGTAACAGCGAAAAAGAGACGGTTGATATTTGCAGAAGACTTCAGAATGATTATGAAATCGTAGAAACACTTAACCTTCGAACGGATGACAAATTATGGAATTTAGTGTAAATTAATCTTCTTTTATATTGAGATAAAATCCAAAACATAGTATAATAATATTATATACATCCAGAATTTTCTTATGAGGAATTATAATGATAGACGACAAATTATATGAGCTTGACTGTACGGTTGAGCACATTATTTACAGAAACGAAGAAAACGGATATACGGTTATCGAGGCTGAAACCGAAAGCGG
This sequence comes from Oscillospiraceae bacterium, assembly GCA_015066245.1. GTDB lineage: Bacteria > Bacillota > Clostridia > Oscillospirales > Acutalibacteraceae > Ruminococcoides. The sequence goes on along the minus strand of SVOS01000003.1, from coordinate 34,381 downwards.
CGAAATCACCGCAGTTGGTACTATGCCGATGGTATGCGAAGGAGAGCAATTGCACCTTATCGGAAGGTTTACCTCTCACTCAAGTTATGGCGAACAGTTTTCTGTTTCTGCTTTTGAAAGCATAATGCCGACAACGTCCCTCGGTATACTTAAATATCTGTCCGCAGGTGCAGTTAAAGGCATTGGTGCCGCTACTGCCGCAAGGCTAATCAAAGCTTTCGGTGAAAACACCCTTGAGGTTATGAAGAATGAACCTGAACGCATTGCATCCATCAGAGGAATTTCACTTGAAAAGGCCAAGACATTTGCTGACCAGCTGAATCGTGCTGTTAACATCCGCGATCTGATGGCGTATCTGGGCTCTTTCGGAGTTAATCCTATAGAAGCAGTTGCGGTATACAGAGAATTTGGCAACGAAGCCATGAATATTATCGAAGAAAACCCCTTTACCCTTTGCATGAGCGATACGGGAATTTCCTTTGAGACTGCAGACCTTATCGCTCAGAAAAAGGATATTTTGCAGGATAGCTCCATCCGAATCCGCGCAGGACTTACCCATATACTTAGGCACAACACCTTAAACGGTCATACCTGTCTGCCGGAGGATAAGCTGGTCAAAACCGCGGCAGACTTTCTCTCAGTTGACGAGGAGAAAGCACAGGCTGTGCTCAACGAGCTTTTGGATGAGCAGAATCTGATTAAGGATGTACTTCGTGACAGAAGCTTTATCTTTTTGCCACAGTATTACGAAAGCGAGCAATATATATCGGCAAGGCTTAAAATGATGCTGAGATTTCCTGCACCTGCTTTCAGAGATGCAAAAGAACAGATAGAAATAATAGAATCAAGGCATAACATCAAATATGCAGACAAACAGAAAGAAGCTATTGAAAGTGCTTTGCAAAAAGGACTTCTTGTGTTGACGGGTGGCCCGGGCACAGGCAAAACAACCACCCTAAACGCCATTATTGATGTTTTAAAAAGCAACGGACAGAAGGTGCTTCTGGCAGCTCCAACAGGCAGAGCCGCTCAGAGAATGAGCGAGCTTACAGGAAGTGAAGCAAAAACAATTCACAGACTTCTGGAAGTTCAGTGGGACAAAAATGACAAACCTGAGTTCAAGAAAAACGAGCAACACACACTGGACTGCGATGCTCTTGTACTTGACGAGCTTTCTATGGTAGATGATGAGTTGTTTGAGTCGGTACTCAGGGCTTTGCCAATGGCATGCAGGCTTATTCTTGTTGGCGACAGCGACCAGCTGCCGTCTGTGGGAGCAGGCAATGTGCTGGCTGAGCTTATTGCATCGGGAGCTATACCCGTTGTGGGGCTTGACCGTATTTTCAGACAATCCGAGCAAAGTCTCATAGTTACCAACGCACATCACATTGTAAAGGGCGAAATGCCTGAGCTGACGCGCAGAGATTCTGACTTTTTCTTTCTGGAGAATAACAATATGAGTGCTGCAAGAGACACTATCCTCGGACTTTGCGAAACGCGTCTCCCAAAAACTTACGGTATCTCCCCTATTAACGATATTCAGATTCTTACTCCCGGCAAAAAAGGAATCCTTGGCACCAACGAGCTTAACCGTGCTTTGCAGGAAGTCCTCAACCCCAAGAACGAAGAAAAAGACGAAATCACCTTTAACAACACTGTCTACAGAGTTGGCGACAAGGTTATGCAGGTAAAAAACAACTATGACATTCTGTGGACTAAATACTCAGGCGAATGCGGTGAGGGAATATTTAACGGAGATATAGGAATCATCGAATCTGTCAACAAAGCTCAGCGTATGATGCGAATCAAGTTTGATGACAGATACGCAAATTACGATGCTGACTGTGCAATTGATCTTGAGCTGAGCTATGCCTGCACTGTTCACAAAAGTCAGGGTAACGAGTTTGACTTTGTAATAATACCTCTTATTAAAAACTCACAGTATCTTTTTTACCGCAATCTGCTTTATACCGCAGTAACAAGAGCTAAAAAAATGCTTATCATCGTAGGCAACAAAGAAACTGTGCACCACATGGTAAACAACAACATCCGCACACTGAGATATAGCGGACTGTCAGAATTTTTAAAGAGAGACTGATATGAAAGTTGAAACAAAAAGAAAAATCGCCAGTGTTTTCTTTCCTGAGAGATGTCCCTATTGCTCAGAATTAGTCTTGCCCTGCGAAATTGCTTGCGACGAATGCATAAAAGATATGCCAAAAGAGATTTTTCACAAGCAGATAGGAGGAATCTTCTCTGTTGCTTCTGCTCTGCCCTACAAAGACCAATATAAAGATGCAATTTTGCGGCTGAAGTTTGGCAAAAGAAAGCAGTTTTCGTATCAGCTTGCAAAATATATGTATCTTAAGTTTTTCGGTGAAGTCATTTTTGAAGATTATGATTTGATTTCCAGCGTTCCTCTTCACAAAGACAACCTGAAGGAACGTGGATTTAATCAGAGCGAGCTTTTGGCAAGAGATTTATCGAGGTTTATCAACGTCAGTTACACGGAGCTTCTTAACAAAAGCAGAAAGAACAAGCCCCAACACTCCCTGACAGGCGATAAACGTGAGAAAAATGTAAAAGGTGTATACAGGTGTATTGACAAAAATCTTGTAGAGGGCAAAAGGATACTACTTGTGGATGATATCATAACAACGGGATTTACATTGACCGAATGTGCATCCATTCTCGAAAAAGCAGGTGCAAAAGAAATTATGTGCCTTACTTTTGCGATTACTCTGCCAAAAACGACTTGAAAACCTATGAAAGCTATAATATAATATACAAAGTTTACGACTTTTTATTGAAAGGAAGGATAATATGGATATTGCTTTAGACCTTGGAAGTTGCAATACCCGAGTATTTGTACCCGAAAAAGGCAAAGTGTTGGACGAGCCTTCGGTTATTACATATGATATTTTTGACAAAGACATCGTTGCAGCAGGCAAAGAAGCCTACAAAACCATAGGCAAAACACCCACACGACTTAAGACCGTGTACCCTCTTGAGGGCGGTGTTATCGCGGAGCTTGACCTCGTGGAAGAATTAATCGGAATTTTTCTGTCTCAGGTAAGCACAAGCAAGGTGGTTATGCCGAGGGTTGTGGCTTGTATTCCCGGTGAAATCACCGAGGTAGAAAAACGTGCCGTTGTTAACGCTATCTCAAGCTTCGGTGTAAGAAGGGTTTATCTTATTGAGTCTGCAAAGGCTGCTGCCATGGGTGCAGACCTTGACATTATGAGCCCTCACGGAAGCATGATTATTGATATCGGTGGTGGTACAACCGATATCGCAGTTATGTCTTTGGGCGGCGTTGCCGTTAGCAAGACCATCAAAAACGCAGGTAAGTATATGGACGGCGAAATCATCAAGTATATCCGCCGCAAATACTCTCTGATTATCGGCGACACAACTGCTGAAGAATGTAAAAATGCAATCGGCTGTGTTATGCCTCCTTTGGAAGAAAAGATTTTCAGAGTTAAAGGCAGAGACACCATGAGAGGTCTACCCCGTTTTGTTGATATGAAGTCCTCTGAGATAATGGAAGCTCTCATTGAGCCTGCAATGAATATTGTAAAAGGCATCAGAGAAGTTCTTGAGAAAACTCCTCCTGAGCTTATCGGTGATATTTACTCAGACGGTGTTACGCTTACAGGCGGACTTGCTCAGCTTGGCGGTTTTGCAGAGCTTATCTCTCATCAGACAAAGCTTAAAATCAATGTTGCCGATACTCCTGCCGACTGTGTAGTAAAGGGTTGCGGCAAAGCTATAGAATTCATCGCAGATGCCGAAAGCAACAATCAAAGCTCAGTTAATCCTCTTTTGGCGGTATACTGATATGAAAAATTATAAATACGTTTCGGCATTATTGCTGACGGTCATCATTTTTCTTTCAGCGTTTGCAGGTTGCTCTCTCACAAACCCTTCATCCATGATAAAAGACATAGAAAATAAACTTCCCGGAAGCGAAGTTATAAATGTTGAAGAAAGCAAAAAATGCAACACCTATACTGTAAAGTACAAGGATATTGAGTTCCACGTTTACAACGAAATCAAAAAAGCCAGCATTGACGCTCTGACTGAATCACCTCAGTTTTCAACTGACTATTTTTCTCAGATTCTTGAGACAGATAACATTAAAGCTTTGCTTGAAGAATACGATATGTCTGTAGAATATCTTTACAGAGATTCATCCCCTACATTTCATCCCTGTGCACAAAATTCTGCAGAGCTTCGCAGAATCTACGACTTTATTGAAGAATTAAACGAATGTGTTTACGAATATCTGCCTGAAGAAAAGTTTTTTGATGCAGAATTCAAAATAGACCCGCAGTATCAATATAAACCTGATGACGCCTCCTACCACATAACCATTGCTCTGGAAAGTATAAGTACCCGTCGAAAAACAGATTGGGATTATAAATACTACAGCACACTTACAGATTTAAAGGCAAAACTTGACGTAAACGCTACTGGGGATGAAATAAAGTACTCATATTCTCCCGATTATTTTACCAACGTTGATTATGACTCTATCCCTCACAGATACATCAGGAATCTTTATATAGACGGAAAAGAATTTACATCCGAAAAATATGATGTTAAGTTCATCTACAGAATTAAGGACGGCAAATACTACGCTATCACAGGATATGGCCAGAAGTTCAGCCATAATTTTGGCGTAGAAGACCACCTGCACAGAGAAATAATATCTCATTACTATCCTGACAGCAGATATAACATTAACGCAAAAACGGAAATTACAACCTACGAAATCAACGGCAACAAATACAGAATGACAAGCACAGACGAATCTAAAATTCCTGAGTTTTATAAAAACAACCAACCGCTTAACATTGAAACTCTGAGAAATATCGACGGACATACACCAGGTGCTAACTACTTTGTTTTCATAAATGTAGAAGATTGGGCTGACCTTATGGAAATGAAGGTAGAAAAAATTGATACAAGCGGAGTATATCTTTCACTGAAATAAAAAATGCACGGCTTATTAGGTTAAGCCGTGCATAATTTTTTATCTTATTTTGATTTTGCGTATCCAACACCGTTGATAACAAGGTTGTTGCCGTCACGCATATATGTCATTACATCGTCCTGACCCTGACCTGTGAAATAATCAATAGTCATGTAAATCTTGCCGTCAGATGTTGTGTATTTAAAGTCTATGTCTACGCCATAGCCTAAAGTTATGCCATAGTAAAGCTGATAAATCTGGTTTATCTGATAATCTGTTCTGTACTTTCCTGTACCATCGGCATTAAAGGTATATGTGCCGTAATCCTTTTCGCTCCATGTACCGATAATGTTTTTGTCGGTATTAAGGGCGGTTATGCCTGCTTCATCAGCAGATGCGTTTGTAATATTCTGAGGATCGATGCTGAACTCAGGCAACTCGGACTTGATAAAGTTAAGATTTGAAACTGCACCGGTATTATCGGTATAATAGAAATTGATAACTTCTTTTTCATCAGTTCTATCAAATTCATATACAAGCTTAGAGCCGCACATGCCGAAAATATAAAACTCAGAAGTCAGTACATTTACAGTACCTTCCATCTTTTGGGAGTCGGCAATAGTCTTAACAACTTCGGGGACATCACTTGATGAAAGGTCGCATACATCGGTAGCATAAGTACCATAATAACTGATACCGCCGCCATCCATAGATACATTGCCGTCATTGTCAAATACAAAATAGATGCCTGCGTCTTCGGTGCCTTCTTCAATCCAAACACCGGCAATACTGTTGTCTACCTTAAAACCAGCGTTATAAATTGCAATAGTGCCAAACACAATAGCTGCCACAAGAACAAAAGCTACAAAAGCAATGATCACAGGAGTAACAACGGGACATTTTTTCTTAGGTGCAGGTTTTGACTCTAAGCTGCATTCGCCGCCACAGCAATCACAACAACCACCGCACTCAGAATTTTCAGTCTGCACATCAGCAGACATTATTTCTTTTTCATTATCATTAATCACTTTGTATTCCTCCAAATAAATCTTATCTAATAGTTTACTATGTAATAAGAAATAAATCAATATTTTTATTATGACTATTTTGTGAAAGAAACAAAAGTTGCCATAAACTGTAACAAAATTTAGTTTTTGGGTATTTTTTATGTAATAAATTACAATTTAAGTTGAGTAGACAACATTTTTTTCGCCAAAAATTACATTGAACAATTTTCCGAAATGTGGTAAAGTAAATGTATATTTTTATTTTATTTTTCAATATGGAGTTATATTTATGAGTCACAACGAACTTTACAAAACCTGGCTTGAAAAAGCTACGGAGGACGAAGCTCTCGTTTCTGAGCTTAAGGAAATTAACGGAAATAACGAAGAAATCTACGAGCGTTTTTACACACAGCTCAAATTCGGCACAGCAGGCTTAAGAGGTGTTCTGGGTGCCGGCACAAACAGAATGAACATCTACATTGTACGTCAGGCTACTCAGGGTCTTGCAAACTATGTCAACAAGACTTTCGGCGGCGGTGCGGTTGCTATTTCTCACGATTCCAGAAACAACGCTGACGTATTTATGATCGAGGCTGCAAAGGTTCTTGCAGCTAACGGCATAAAAACATATATCACAAGTGAGCTTCAGCCCACACCTGTTTTAAGCTTTTTGGTAAGACACTTCGGTTGTAAGGCAGGCATTATGGTTACTGCAAGCCACAACCCCGCAAAATACAACGGCTACAAGGCATACGGCGAGGACGGCTGTCAGATGACAGACGTTTCTGCAGGCATTGTTTATGATGAAATCTGCAGTATTGATATGTTCCAGGGCGTTAAGCTTATGGACCTTCAGGAAGCTCTCGATAAAGGTCTTGTTGAGTATGTTAAGGACGAAGTTTACGATGAGTATTTAAAGAACGTAAAAGCTCAGCAGGCAAACGCAGGTATTTGCAAGGGTGCTGACCTTAAGGTTGTTTATACTCCCCTTAACGGCACAGGTAACAAGCTCGTAAGACGAGTGCTTTCTGAAATCGGTGTTGAAAATGTAAGCATTGTAAAAGAGCAGGAGTTACCCGATGGCAACTTCCCCACATGTCCTTTCCCCAACCCTGAAATCAGAGAAGCTCTGGAGCTTGGTCTTAAGATGTGCGACGAGGTTAAGCCTGACCTTCTTCTGGCTACTGACCCCGATGCTGACAGAGTTGGTATTGCAGTACCCGAAAAGGACGGTTCTTACAGACTTATCACAGGTAACGAAACAGGTATTATGCTTACAGATTACCTCTTAAGAGTTAAGAGTGAGCAGGGTACTCTCCCCGAGAATCCTATTATTGTTAAGACAATTGTATCAACTCAGCTTGTTAAGCGTATCTGCAAAGACTACGGCTGCGAGATGGTTGATGTTCTCACAGGTTTCAAATATATCGGCGAGGTTATCTTAGGCCTTGAGCAGAAATGTGAAGAAAGCCGCTTCCTTTTAGGTTTTGAGGAAAGCTACGGCTACCTTTCGGGCACTTATGTAAGAGACAAGGACGCTGTTGTAGCTTCTATGCTTATCGCCGAGATGGCTGCATACTACAAGAAGCAGGGCAAGACTCTTACTGAAGTTATTGACGGACTTTATGATAAATACGGCTACTATCTTAACCGCACACTTGACTTCTACTTTGAGGGTGCAAGCGGTATGGATAAAATGGCAGAGATTATGAACGATTTAAGAGTTAATGCTCCTGCTGAGATTGACGGCAAGAAGGTTCTTGCAATCGCTGACTATCTTGAGAGCAAGGCTACAAACCTTGAGACAAATGAAGCTGAGGAAATCAATCTTCCCAAATCCAACGTTCTCTCCTACACACTTGAGGGTGGCAACGCAGTTATCGTAAGACCTTCAGGCACAGAGCCCAAGATTAAACTTTACCTTACATCTGTGGGCACTTCCAAGGACAACACTCTTGAGATTATGGACAGTCTCTCTGCATCAGCAAAGAAGCTTATCGGTGTTGAATAATCAAATATAAAAAATATGGCACTTCGGAAGATTCCGAAGTGCCGTTTTTTTATTTCATTGAAAGTGAGTCGTTGAGAAGAACCGTGCTATACATAAAGAGTACATCAGCATCAGAAAAATCAACAAACATATCAAGAATAGAGCTGTTTACATATCTCAGGTCTACAAGTGTTACTTCGCTGTATGCATCAACCAAAAGAGGTGCGATACTTGAGCCGAAGGAGTCTCTGAAAATCACAAGCCTGTCCCCTGTTGTATTTTTGGGATTTGTAAGCTTGATTACGGGCTGAGTACCCGAAAGAAACATTTCATAAGGGTCTTTGCTCTGAACCTTGGTCATATCATAAACACCGTTTGCACCTTCAACAACAAGGTTATCAATGATATCATTTGTCAGGTATGTGATGGTATCGGGCTCTACAATAAGAGCAGACTGACCAACATAAACACCGTTAAAATCATAAGGCATGATGTTTTCTTTATACTCTACGCTGCTCTTGTGATTCATCTCGGCTTTTAACCTCTCAGCTACATCAACGATTTTATCCTGACGCCAATGAGTGTCTGTGAAGTAATAATCATCGGCTGAGAGCAAATCTGAGACCTCAATATAGTTTGCGTAGGGCATTTTTTCCTGAATGATAGTGTTAATCTCATCATAATCAAGAGATAAATAACCGTTATCTGCCGCCAGATATCTGTTTTTGTCAGGAATAACTGCAAGGTAAATCTTGTTTTCGGTATCTTTGTCAAGATTCGGGAAATATTTATCTCTTACAGTTGAAAAAAGCTCTGTGGCATGGTCTGTCATAACGGGATTATGCGGATAAATAACTTTTGAAAGATGTCCGTCAGCAGTAAAAAGGTCGTTGTTGTCCTTCTGCATAAAGCCGTAAAGTCTTGCGTAAGCCTTTATGGTTCTGAAGGTATCACGCATAGGAAAGCGGTCTGTGCTGTACTTTTCAAATTCTGATGCAAATTTGCCGCTGGAAATTTTATCCCAACTAACCTCGGGAAATCCCTCAAGAAGACGGCGTTCGCTCTCGGAATATTCAGGAGTTTGTCCCGAAAAACACCACGCTGACATTCCAAAAAGAAAAACCGCACAAAGGAGAACAGTAATTATATTTTTAATTTTCATAACCTCTCCCCCTTAGAATCTGAAATAAAGGAACGGATTGAAAGAGCCGTCTACAAGATATGCAGTGCAAACCGCCAATAAGCCTAAAAGCACAACGGGCTCTGCATACTGCAAAAACTTAGGTGCAGACACAAGCTTTTTAGGCAGAGGTGTGGCACCGATAGCAGCAATTACAATAACAACAATATAACTTCTTAAGTAGTAGAGAGTCTCGGCGCTGATTAAAGGATTGTCGCCTGCACCGAACATTGCTCCGATATATTCAAATGCCTCACCCATAGACGCAGCATTGAAAATCACAAAGCTTATCATAACAAAGAATAACAGGTAGATGTGGCTTAGCACCTTGGATTTGTTGAGGAATTTAAGGATAAACACCTTTTCGATAAGAAGAAGTACTGCAAAATAAAGTCCCCATACAATGAAATTCCAGGCTGCTCCGTGCCAGAATCCTGTGAGAAGCCATACTACGAGGATATTAAGGAACATTCTGCCTTTGTTGACTCTTGAGCCGCCCATGGGAATGTACACGTAATCCCTGAACCAACTGCCCAGTGACATGTGCCAACGTCTCCAGAACTCAGTTGCACTTTTGGAAATAAATGGATAATTAAAGTTTTCCATAAAGTCGAAGCCAAAGATTTTGCCCAGGCCTATCGCCATATCGCTGTAACCCGAGAAGTCGAAATATACATGCAGACAGAATGCTATGGCGTAAATCCAGTAGAAAAGCACGCTTTTGTCATCACTTGCTTTGAAGGTATCACAAAGCTCACCAAGTACATTCGCAATAAGGATTTTTTTGGAAAGTCCCAAGATAAATCTGCGGATTCCGAGAGCTATTTTATCAAAACTGTGGGTACGTTCCTTGAGCTGTGCAACAACATCACTGTAACGCACAATGGGACCTGCAATAAGCTGAGGAAAAAGTGCAATATATGCTGCTAAGTCAATAGGATTTCGCTGGGCAGGAACATCACCGCGGTAAACATCAATGTTGTAGCTTACTATCTGGAATGTGTAGAAGCTGATACCGATTGGAAGCGCTACCTGCAAAAGCGGCACCGAAAGGCCTGTGACCGCATTGAAGTTTGTGATAAAGAAATCCACATATTTAAAGTAAACAAGGAACCCTAACTCAAACACCAAAGCAAGAATAAGCCACAAACGTTTTACCCTTGGCACAAACTCTGTAAGCAAACCAAAGCCGTAACCTATCGACACCGTTATGAGCATAAGTATAACGAGTCTGGGCTCGCCCCAAGCGTAAAACACAAGGCTTGTCAAAAGAAGTGTAAGGTTTTTAAGCTTTTTGGGCGTAATAAAATACAAAAGCAAAACACAGGGTAAAAAATAATATAAAAAAGGAATACCCGAAAAAAGCATTGCTCTAACCTCCCGATAAAAGGATTTGCAGGAAACGGATTTATATACTCCGAGGATTTTCAGAAAGCTCGCAGCATATAAATCCGCTCCCATATTTTTAAAAAGGCTTTCTCACCAATAAGATGAGAAAGCCTTTATGGGGAATTACTCTAATGTGATACCGTCTTCTGCAGCGATTGCACCGTCATCAGGTGTAATCTCCATACCGCCAACATCAGCACCGCCGTCTACGGGAGCTTCCTCAAATGTTGTGGGGCACATTACAAAGAATACTGTGTTGCCAACAGCCTCACAAATCATCTCCTCTGCCTCTGTGCAGATGTTCCAGCGAAGGTTAGCGTTGTCCTCGAGAGTCTTTGTGAAAGCATCTACGTCGCCTTCAACTGTGAAGATGTAACCAACGAAAGGAATTGTACCGATAGCAGGACCGAACATTACGCCCTCTTTGAAGCCCTTGATTTCCTCGTTGAAGCCATTGAGGAAGCCTTCCTCTACAGGCATTACCATGGGCATAAACTGAATCTCAGGATTTGTGAGAAGTGTATCAGCGATTTCCTGGGGAGTTTTGTCTGCCATTGTTTTGAAGTCTGCGAGAAGCTTTGTGCCAACTGTGTTAGCAGCAGGAGCTGTAGTAGCAGGCTGAGTATCGTTTGTGTTGGATGTTGTGCCGCAAGCAGCCATAGATAAGAGCATGAGCGCAGCAAGGATAATAGCAATTGTCTTTTTCATTTTCGTGAACTCCTTTAAAATTTAATTAATTTTGGCGGTATAGCTACCGTCTGTTTCGTTCTGCGTAAGGGTTATAACTGTTGTTCCCGAAGCTGACTTAAGAGTCATTGTGCACTGAGGAAAAGGAACGGTTTGTTCAATTTCCCAATAAACAGTAGATGCATTGTGTATTGTGACGGTTTCTTTCTGCAAGTCATCAGACTTAACTACACCCTCGGACACTGTTATCTCTGTCTTTTCCTGAGCCTCAATGAACACAGGCACGCTGAGCTTTGGCATCGTGCGAGATTCCATAAGGTCAGCTGGGCTGACGTCATAGAACACCACCGAAGAATCCAGTTTCTGTCCGTTTACAAGTACATTGGGCTTGTAGTCTTTGCTCTGTAAGAAAACTGTACAGAACAAAATCACAAAACAAGCTGCAAGGGACGCTGCAACAGGTATCAGATACAAGGGCTTCTTGCGGGGTTTTGTGCTTTTGATTTTGTCAAAAAGCTCGTCAGGTGCTTTGATATTCTTGTAGGCGTCAAGTTGGTTTTGGCTGAACACCTTATTCCTCCTTTCTCAAGGCTTCGCGGGCTCGGGACAGTCGCATCTTAGCCGCTGAGAGAGAAATCCCTAAAACTTTCGCGGTCTCCTGCAGAGAAAGACCTTCAAGACAATGTAAAATAACCGTAGATTTGTATTTCTCGGGTATTGATGCAAGTGTCTCAAATAATTCTTGTCTGCCTTCAGAATCCACAGAGTCTTCCGTTACTGATGTATTTTCAACATACAGATTTCTGACTTTTCTTTTTCTCAGGTAATCATGACAGGTGTTGACTGTTACTCTGAGAAACCAGGCTTTGGTGTGTTCTTCGTTGCTGAAAACAGGCATTGTTGACATATACTTGATGAAAACATCCTGCACTGCGTCCTGGGCTTCAGCTTCATTTCGAAGCTCAGCCACTGCAACTCGGTAAAGCATATCAGAATAGGTAAGATACGCGGATTCAATTGTGGGGTTAGATGCACTGGGCTTGTCCACTGTTTTGCCCTCCTGATATATATACGTTTCAAAAGCCTGAAAGGTCACAAATAAATTTAAAAAATATTAAAATTTCAAATTGCCATCCATTTTCCTATATTATAGACATCTTCTATCTGTGCAATAAACTTCTGGATAGCGGTTGCGTCCTTGATATTAACCTTTGTGTCGGCATTTACGTCTGCACTCTTTAAAGCAGTCTCATCAAAGTCAATTATCTTTGCAATATGTTTCTGAATAGTTGTTGCGTCTTTGATATTAATTTTGCCGTTTTGGTCTGCATCACCAATCATCACCTTGTTATCCGGTACTATAATTGGCGTAGATGTGCCCGGATTAGTTTCAGAAGGCTCAACAGGGTCAGAGGGCTTTGTACCTTCTGAAGGGTCTGTTGATTCTGAGGGTCTGCTGTCCTCCGACGGAGATGATACATCGGGATCAACTGGAGCAGTGGGTTTTTGGGGCTCTGAGGGGTCGGTCTCGGGAGGAATAATAACCTCTACTGCTTCCCCTACCGCAAACTCAAAGGACTTTGTAACCTCTTTTCCGCTCTGGGTTTTTGCAGTTGCAGAAATCAGATATGTTCCCACTGCTGAAGGTGTCCACTTGGCAGAATTATTCGCAGATTCAAGGGTATCGTCGTCTACTTTGTAGGTAACAGTGTAGCTTTCATCCGTGCCGTAAAGTTCTGCCTTAAGTGTAAGCTCTGTACCTATGCTCTGAGCGCTGGATTTGTCAGCACCAAAGTTAAGCTCTAACGGTACCTCTTCAATCACTGTATCTTTAAGGAATGCTCCAACTCTGGCAAGAGGAACAGTGATTTTATCTGCGTCTTCTTTTTCATGAGAGGTTGAAGGCTCGTATGAATACTCTTTGTCGGCATTATCAAGACAAGAAGGGTCATGAGGCAGAGTGTTCATAGGAGATGTGCCGAAAGTGGTTATGAGCATTGCACCGATGCCATTTTCTTCAATATACTTTCTGTCAATTCCGAGATGCTCAAGGGGCACCTTGATTTCATAAATAAAGCCGTCGTCTCTATCATAGCCTTCATCAAAGAAATCTACCCAATCGGAATTATCTGAATATGTATCGCCGATTTTTCGACCCGAACCATAGCCGTCAATACCGATTATCTCATCAGAAAAAGTACCGTAATCCCAGGCAATTTCAAAACCGTTGTTATTCTTTACACCAGGGTCATTTCTTGGTCTGCCTATATTAACAGATTCAGTATAGTTGAAGAAGCCCTCATCGTCAAGAGAAATTATAGCGGCACCGCCGTTTGTGTTGGCAGAGTCAAAGGCAATAAAGGTATCTACATTTGTATCAAAGGTAATTGCTGACTCCCAAACTGAGGAAGATTCAACCCAATTATTAGTCTTGATATCAAGCTCTCTTGCCTTGCCCTCGGCGTGCTTTGCAGGGTCAACGCTAAGAAGCATAAACATAGGAAGTCCTGGATTCCAGATAGAACCGTTGGGCTTCTGAGCAGAGAAGATGCTGTCGCCGCCTAAAATGCCGCTGACATTTGTCATCTCCCACATAAAGTAAATATTATCGTTATCCCATGATGCGTAAAGAGCATATGTATCAACAGAACGCTCATGAATCGCAGATGGCATATATACTCTGGGGTCATCATTTGCAACACCCTGAGCAATAAGCATGGATTTGTCCCAATCGGAAGGATTACCATCAACCGTAATTGAATCGGAATATTTACCAAGATTCATTTCGGGGTTTGTGGCATAATTACCGCCCACCGCATTTGTAGTAGAGCCATCGGTAGGAGAATAGAAGCTGACCACGGTAGGTTTGAAGGTCTTATAGTAAGTAAATACGGTTTCGGTGACTGTACCGTCTTTACCCTCTGCTTTTAGAGTAAGCTTTATTTCCGAGTTACCGATTTTACCCTGACCGATTGCGATTGTCGTACGCTCTGTGTACTCAAACTCTGCACCGTCATCAACAGAATAGCTGCCTTTTACTGCATTTTTAAGATCAATATCAATATTAAGAGCATCTGAGCTGAATTTGCTTCCTGATGCAATATAAGCAAAACCATATGGCTTAGAATCGGGCTTGCCGTAGTCAACCCACTGTAAGTCTGCCGATAAAAGCTTGCACTGTCCAGATTTAAGAGCAAGTCCGCCGGACTCAGGATATTGCTCTGAGCCTTCGGTATCGCCGTCAATTCCGTCGTTGAATATAATACTCTCTGACTTATATTTGTTATCAAAGGTAAGGTAGTAAAGACCCGACTTTGAATCAAAAACCATAGCCTGACCTGGCCATTTGCCGTTTTCCTTTGTGCCGTAAGCATAACAATAAACATTCTCCCAGTTGTATTTGGAGTTATCGAAATACACGATAGAGTCACCTACGGGAGAATCGGTCTTTGTGTATGTATAGGTCTTTTCAACGGCATCGACACCATCACCTGCTTTAAGTACAAGAACAAACTTGTCCCCTGCTTTGCCCTCTTTGCCGATAGTAATCTTATCACCATCTTTAAACTCGGTATCCTTCGAGCCGTTGAGAGAATAGGTGCCGCTTGACACCTCGGTTACAGAAAGCTCAACAGTTACAGAATCTACAAAATCACAGGATTCAAGAGAAGCATATACATTGACGCCTACAGAAACAGCATCCTGCCAAGAAAGATTCCAGCACTCGTTGCCATAGTCATTTTTGCCTGCAGATTTACCCACAACACCCATCTGACCGTTTTTGGGGAAATTAAGGTTTACGGTCTGGTGAGGATTGTCTACATTCTCTGCACCGCCATCATTGATGTTGAATTCAGTGAAAGCGGTGAAGGCTTTGAAAGAGTATAAATCCGGACTTTCTTTAGTCATTTTTACACCTGGCCAGCTTGGTGCACCTGAGCCCGACCACCAATAAACATAAATCTCGTCATTCCAGTCAGCAGGCTTCTGGAAATAGAAAATATCCCCTGCAGCCGCATTTACTGTGAGCATGACGCTGAGTGCACTCAGAATCATACAAAGTGTCAATACAAGACTTAAAACTTTTTTGCTTATTCTCATTTAATCTCCTCCTTTGAGATTGTAAGTTGGTAATATTATACATCGCTTTCCACATTTTAACAACGGTTTTCCACATATAAAATAATATTTGGGTATTTTTACGATATTTTGTCACAAATCAGGACAAAAAGCCGAATACATTGAAAGTCTGTAATTTTTCTGATATAATAACGGCATAATCATTTATGTGATGAGGTTATTCTATGAGAGAATTAACAATCAACAAAAACGATGCAGGTCAGCGTCTTGACAAATTTCTTTCAAAGAAGTTTAAGACTATGCCAAAGTCCCTTATGTATAAATACATCCGTATCAAATGCATAAAGCTTAACGGCAAAAAGTGCAATATTGATGATGTTCTTAAAGAAAACGATGTACTGACATTTTATATTAAAGATGAGTTTTTTGATATCAAGCCAAAAAGCTATGACTTTATGAAGGCACCCGTAAAACTCAGCATAGTATACGAGGACGAAAACATTTTGCTTCTTGACAAACCTCAGGGCTTGCTGGTACATCCGGATAAGGACTATCATTTTGACTCTCTTATAGCAAGAGTCAAGCACTATCTTTATGATAAAGGAGAGTACAACCCCGAAGAAGAAAATTCCTTCTCCCCTGCTACTGTTAATCGCATTGACCGAAACACCGGCGGTATTGTTATTGCGGCAAAAAACTCTGACGCCCTAAAAACACTGAATCTGCTGATGAAAGAAAGAAAGATTGAAAAGTATTATCTTTGCCTTTGTGAAGGAATTTTCACGAAAAAAGAAGGTCTTGTAGAAAGCGGGCTTAAGAAAAACGAAAAATCAAACACTGTAACTAAAGTTAAAATAGGAGCTGAGGACAGCAAAGAATCCGCCACAAAATACAAGGTTATAGACGAAAAGAACAATTTATCATTGGTTGAATGCCAGCTCTTAACAGGCCGTACTCATCAGATAAGAGTTCATATGTCATCCCTAAGACATCCTCTTGCAGGCGATACCAAATACGGTGGTAAAGAATTCAGAAAACACGGAAATGTGGGTCAGGCTTTGTATTCTTACAAGCTTAGATTTACAGGTTGCAAGGATACGATTATGGAGTATCTTGAGGGCAAGGAATTTGAAGTAAAGAATATATGGTTTGCAAAAAACGGACAAATCTCAATATGATTTGTCCGTTTGTGTTTTAATATAGAATTTTCATAAAAGCCGCCATGGTACCTCTCTCGCCGTTTGTCGCTCTGTGAGACCACAAAAGCGAAGAATTGCACTTGGTACAAAGGTCGGAGATTTCGATGTTTTCTTCTTTGACACCGACAGACATCAAAAGCAGCTTGTTGGTAAGTGCCAGGTCTGCCATATACTTTCCGTCAGCTTTGGAAGTTAACACCAGACTGCTGTCAATCTCTGTCAGTGCCTTGAAATTATCGGCACAGGCAGAGTCAATTTCGTAGCAACATTTGCCGATTACGGGACCAATGGCACATATAAGGTCCTGGGGATTTGTGCCGAAGTTCTTGGTCATTTCATAGACTGTATTAACAGCTATTTTCCCAACTGTACCGCGCCAGCCTCCATGGGCAAGACCAATGGCATGGGTTTTTGTATCTATAAAAAACAAGGGAGTACAGTCTGCATAGTAAGTGACCAATGTTACATTCTTATCATTTGTAATTAGTGCATCAGCAGAAGTCCACTGACGCTCTCTTAGTATTCCGTGTCCGCGGTCTTTCTCGGTTACAACCTTGACCACTGCCTCATGAATCTGGACAGAACCGCAAAGGCTCTCATACTCAAAGCCTGCACTCAAACAAAAAAGTTTATAATTTTCGAGGACAGTTTCGCGGCTGTCTCCTCTGCCGAAAGCAAGATTCATACTCTCACAGACACCTTTTGATACACCGCCCAGACGAGTAGAAAAGGCATGACGGATAAAGGGGATTTCGTCTAATTTATTGTAGACAAGATAAGGAGTTTTGTCTCCTTTCAGTGTCATATTCTCAGAATTAAGCGTATAAGTCATTATTTCACCTCTTTTCTATTGTACTACAGCATAAAATAACTTGCAAGAGCAGGTTTTATGTGATATCATAAATATATAATATTATCGAGGATGAAGAATTATGGTTAATTCAAAAAGGCTTTTCGGTGCAAATATCATCACTAAATGCGAATACTGCCAGCACTGTATCACAGAAAGCAACACTCAGTTTTGCAAAGCTAAAAAAAGCATTAACGCAAAAGGTAAATGCAGCAAATTTGAATACAATCCAACTATGCGAAAAATCAATCTTCAGGTTTTAGACAGCTATAACAAGGAAGATTTTACACTTTAATATTATTTGCAGGTTCTTTAAGAGCCTGCTTTTTTTGCATAAAAATCCCCTGACAGTTTATGTCAGGGGATTTGCTTTAATTATTTGTTTGTAAGTTTTTTCTTAAGACATACACAAGCTGAAATACCCATTACTGCTACGATGATTGCAATAACGTGAAGGTTGCTGTCGCCTGTTTTGGGAACGTCAGGCTTGGGCAGAGTTGTGGGCTCTGTAACCTCCATTGTTGCAGGCTCAGCAGTAGTTGTGGGAGCTTCTGTTGTAGGAGCTTCTGTTGTAGGAGCTTCTGTTGTAGGAGCCTCTGTTGTTGGTGCCTCTGTTGTGGGAGCCTCTGTTGTAGGAGCTTCCGTTGTAGGAGCCTCTGTTGTGGGAGCTTCTGTTGTGGGAGCTTCTGTTGTAGGAGCTTCTGTGGTAGGAGCTTCTGTTGTGGGAGCCTCTGTTGTAGGAGCTTCTGTTGTGGGAGCCTCTGTTGTGGGGGCTTCTGTAGGCTCAGTGGTGGGAGCTACTGTTGTAGGAGCCTCTGTTGTAGGAGCTTCTGTGGTAGGAGCCTCTGTTGTGGGAGCTACTGTAGTTGTAGGAATTTCATTAGCAGCATTTACAAACTTATACTTAACATTACCTCTGCCGTCTGTAACTCCACCTACAAATGCAGAATCAAGCTTGGAAGGTTCTGCATCCAGATTGTTCATATCCTGCTTGTAGATTGCAGCTAAGCTATAATCAGCACATTCATTCTCAGAAATAATATAACCTATATTTGCGGGAATGTTGCCAAACTCTACGCTCTCGCCTGCTTTAAGAGTAAATGTATATGTATCACCATTTACGTTTGCTTTGTCGATGTTTGTGATTGTATTCCAAAGAGCGTCTGTATACTCAGCAATATCCTCACCATTGATTGTTGTGAGCTTGAAGTTGTATGTAAACTCATCGTCTGCAAAACCTGCCTTCTGCTCTTCGGTAAGTGCAGAATAATCAGCTTCTTTCTCAACATATACAGAAGAACTTACAGGAAGATTAAAACGGATATATGCGTTTGCGTTAAACATACCGCGCTCAACATAGTAGATTGTCATCTTATGAGTTACTGCAGGATTATATGTGTTATTATTTGCAATAAAATCAGCCAGAATACCGTTGCTCTGAGTGTATTCTTGGTTAAGAGATTCTCTCATACGAGTGTTAAGGGGGTCGCCTGTTGCTTCTCTGCTGTCAATATCTGTTACTGTACCTGTTGTTACGGTAGCTTTACCTGTAGAGAAGTCGATTTTGCCCTTTGCCATCTTGTGAGCACCGCCCATATCAAGAACCAGCTCATCATCAATGTAAACAACAAGGTCATCGTCACCCATAAACTCAAAGCTGATGGGAACTTCGTTGCCTTCTTTGTCCAGAACAAGACCATTAGAGGAAAGTGTAAAGGGGATTTCGTATTTTACTGCATAGCCGTACTTAAGGTCGCGCTTAGCTTTGTAATCATAATCGCCAACAGCGCTGGAATCGGGGTCTGTGGCATTGTTGGGGAAGAAACCATCGCCCATATCGTTGTCATAAGTCCACTCTGCACCGGTACCTGAGAGTTCTTCAAAGTTCCAGTCTCTTACACCTTCAGAGCGGGTTGCCCAATCGGAGCCATCAAAATAGATATTGTTCTGCTTTGTTGTAACACCCGATAACTTATCATTCTCATCCTTGAGGGTATTGTTGATGTCGTAATTATACTCACGAGTTGAGAACTGATAGTATGTAATGCCGTTGTTGTCAATTACATCAAAGGGGAAATTAAGCTCCTCGTACACTGCACCGAGCTTGGTTGTCTTGCCTTTAGCGGTAAGCTGGTTGTAAAGAGCAGATGTTGCGGAGTTGTTCTTGTCAATAATAAGCCAGAATGACTTGTTGGGAGCATCAGCATTCATAGGAACAGAAACTGTCTCGCCGTTTGGTGTAAGGATATTTACTGACATTTTGTCGGGCATACCCCAGCTTTCAAACTTGAAGTTGATACCAATCTGTGTATCCTCAACACCGGAATAAAGATTGTCTGAAAGCACGTTGCAGTCAGAACCGCTTGCAGATGTGCGTTCTGCAAAGTAATAGTTTGTGCCGGGTTCAATAACTTCAAAAAGTCTGAAAGTATCAGCACCTGTGGGATCGCCATCTGTATAAGGCATAGTCATGTTGGTGTTGCCGTAGCTGAAAGAGAAGTTAAGAACCATTGCCTGAAGCTCAACGTCCTTTGTGAGCCACTCTTTGTCAAAATAAGGAACCTTCACAGAACCTGACGCAGTATCCTGAGCAAGGGTGCCATCCAAAAGATTCTGAGAATAAATGCCGGCTACAACAGCATTAGGATTTGAACGATTAGCAAGATTAGCAGACCAAGTAAAGTTGTAAAGCTCAGTCGGCTTCTGAGTATAGTCAAAAACAGTGTTTACATCCTGCTTGTAGAAATTACCGAAATAAACAGGATACTTAACCCCTGCATTTTCATAATAATCGGAAGCAGCATTATTAAGTGTGTGGTATGCTTCATTGGTGTAAGACTGAGATACACCCTGAAGAATAGAAGAACCGGCTAACTCTGAATCGTAATAGTAATCGTAAAATGTAGAGTTAAAGGTTTTTGTACCTACAACCTCATCGCCTGATTTTGCCTCTGCGTGATTTGCAGTAGTAGTAAGAAGCACAGTAAATACAGAAATAATTACAAGAGCTGCCAAAACTACTGAAATAACACGTTTAGACATTGTTTTTGTTTTCATATTAATCCACCTCATTTATATTAAGCTTTTGCTATAGTGTACTAAATTAGAAATCATTATAAAAATTATATAGCAAATTTTTACCATTGTCAATAAATTTGATAAAACATCTCCATAAGTTTTGTTGATTTTATATGCATTTTTTATCTTATCTATAATGTTACACTGTGGATTTAACTCCGAAGATAAGAATTGACCTTTCCCAACACAAGAAAGGCCAATCAGTGTTCATCAATAATATGATGCTATTCTTTTAATCTTTTCTGTAGCTCGCTTTATCTTTCGGGAAACGCTTGAGGGGTGGACTCCTCTGTCTTTGGCGATATCCTTGATTTTTCTGCCGTCAATTATGTATTCTTTCACACATTGAAACTGGTCGTCCGTCAGCTCATTCTTGAGGGCTTTATATACAAAGCTGAATTTTTTGCGACGTTCCAGATGGTTATCAGACCCACTCTGATATTTATCAAATACAAAAGCATCAAACACATAACTGTCGCTGCTGATAATTTTATGCTGCATAATAACTACCTCCTGCACGGCTTAATAATAGCTCTGATGCCTTCATACAATCGAGATACATGGTTCTGAGTGTAATGAGGGCAGAGTTGATACTTCGTTTTTCATCACCTTTTGTTTTTCTGAGTTTCTGTTTTAATTTTTCCATATCCTCCTTAACCTGTTGTGCTTTTTCATAATACTCTTGGGACCACAGCTTGTAATCCATTTCATATACCTTCCTTTCGATAAACGTCATTCTCATTTAACAAATCGGGGCTTATTCGTTAAATACAGTTATTTCCTGTAATTCTATTTTAGCAGTTATTTTATGAAATTACAATAGTTTTTCGAATATTTGTTCGTATTTTTGAAAAATTATACTATTGGCTCATAAAAAAACTCCGCCTTTTTCGGGCGGAGTCAATACTATTATTCGGTTTTTTCGCTTTTGTTGGCAACAAGCCGCTTTGTAATGGTTACGCCTTCATACTTAAGCTTAGCCTGCACCCTGCCTTTGTAACTTTCCTTACATTCGGGACAAACAAAGAACGCAACAAGAGAGTTATTGGCTTTGCTCCATTTAGATTTTCGGATGCAACGCACATTGCATTCAGGACAATCAAAGTGAAGCTGAGTGCTATCAAGATTAGGATTGTTGATATTGGTGATATACTTGCTTTTGAATCTGAGCTTTTTATAAAACTCCTCATCGCAAACCTCAACAAATTCCTCAAAATGACGCTTGTTATAAAGTGCTTTGAGACACTTGAGGCTGAGCATAGAGTCTTCAAGTGCTCTGTGAGACTGGTTCTCACCTTCTACAAAACCCAGAATCTGTGCACATGCGGAGAGCCCCAGCATTCGGCTATGTGAAGTAACTCCAAGCTCATACTCGCAATATTTCTGCAAATCACAAAAACTAGATATAAACGGAAGATTTTCGTCCATGAAGTGGAGAGCACAGTTATCAATAAGTGTGTGAAGATCTGTATTACTCCATGTAAGCAAGACGCTATCCCCCACAAACTCAGCAAAGCTGTCAAGAACATAAGGAAATGTATGATCAGCATTAATAATTTCCTCAAAGCTGATATTTATAAGTTTTTTGACATGAGGATGCACAGACTTAGCTACTGTAGGCTTTACCAGACTTGAGAAGGTATCAACAACCCTGAGCTTTGAGTCAAGCTTAACAGCACCAAATTCAACTACCTCATTGACATATTTATTAAGTTCTTTGCTGAATGCTGTATTCCATTCTAAATCCAGGATTACAAAACTCATTTCTTAAACGCCTTTTTCATTCTTAATTCTTTTGAAAGAATTGTCTTTCTCATTCTTACAGATTCGGGAGTAACCTCTACAAGCTCATCATCCGCGATAAATTCAAGACACTGCTCCAGAGAGAGAATTGTGGGGGGTACAAGTCGGAGTGCATCATCAGAGCCCGATGAACGGGTGTTGGTCATGTGCTTACGCTTACATACATTTACAACAAGATCATCTGCCTTGGGGCTTTCGCCGACAATCATTCCCTCGTAAACTTCAACGCCTGCACCGATAAAGAGTCTGCCTCTTTCCTGTGCCTGATAAAGACCATAGGTAACACTTTCACCGGATTCGTGAGCAATAAGGGAACCCTGATGACGGGTGATGATTTCGCCCTTATATGGCTCGTAGCCGTCAAAAACAGAGTTCATAATACCGTTGCCGTTGGTATCTGTTAAAAATTCGGGACGGTAACCCATTAAGCCACGGGCAGGAATACGAAACTCGATATGAGTCATGCCCGAGTCACGGGTGCCCATATTAATAAGCTCGCCTTTACGAGAACCCAGCTTTTCCATAACAGGACCAACATAAGAATCGGGAACTTCAATCATGAGATATTCGATAGGCTCACAAAGTACACCATCGATAGTTTTGGTAATTACCTTAGGACGTGAAACCTGGAATTCGTAACCCTGACGTCGCATTGTTTCGATAAGGATTGAAAGGTGAAGCTCACCTCTGCCGGATACTTTGAATGTGTCGGCAGAATCTGTCTCAGCAACGCGAAGTGCTACGTTTGTTTCGATTTCTTTAAAGAGTCTGTCGCGAAGGTTTCTGGAAGTAACAAACTTACCCTCTCGACCTGCAAAAGGAGAATTGTTTACTATAAAGTTCATAGAAACGGTTGGCTCGTCAATCTTTACAAAAGGCAAAGCCTCTGGGGTTTCTACGTCACAGATAGTGTTGCCGATATTAATATCAGCAATACCGCTTACGCATACAATATCGCCAAGGGTTGCAGTTTCGGTTTCAACACGCTTTAAGCCCTCGTACTGATAGAGCTTAGCTATTTTTACACGCTTATTTTCGCCATTCTCTGTGCAAAGAAGAGCCTGCTGACCTGCTTTGACAGAACCACGCTCAACTCTGCCGATGCCGATTCTGCCGATATAATCATCATAGTCAATATTGGAAAGAAGAAGCTGTAAAGGAGCGTCCTTTTCACCCTCGGGAGCAGGTATTTCCTCGATAATCTTCTTAAAGAGAGGCTCCATATCCTTGCCGTCCTCATAGGGGTCAAGCATTGCAAAGCCGTCCTTACCGGATGCATAAACCACAGGAAATTCAAGCTGGTCGTCATCTGCACCAAGCTCAATAAAGAGGTCTAAAACCTCGTCTATAACTTCTTCGGGACGAGCACCGTCACGGTCAATCTTGTTAACCACAACAAGTACTTTTTTCTTGAGTCCAAGAGCTTTCTTAAGAACAAATCTTGTCTGTGGCATACAACCCTCGAAAGCATCAACTAAAAGCAGAACACCGTCTACCATCATCAGAATACGCTCAACCTCACCGCCGAAGTCGGCATGTCCGGGTGTATCTACTATATTTATCTTGATATCATTATACATTACCGCTGTATTTTTGGAAAGGATAGTGATACCTCTCTCTCTTTCCAAATCGTTTGAGTCCATTACTCGCTCGGCTACTGCCTCGTTAGCCCTGAAAATACCGCTTTGTCTTAAAAGTGAGTCAACAAGGGTAGTTTTGCCGTGGTCTACATGGGCAATAATGGCTACATTACGTAAATTTTCGTTTCTTGACACAAAAACCATTCTTTCTACATTAAAATTACTAAAATATTTTATCACACCAGAACTTTAATTACTATGGTAATTATATATGAAATTAAAAGCTAAAGAACAAAACTTATTATATTACTATGTGATTTTTTTCACTTTACAATATAGATGTTTTAATATATAATATATAAGTTAGAATATTTGAAGGAGGTATCTTAGGATGGGATACACAATAGCTGAGAAGATTATCAAAGCACATCTTCTTGAAGGCGAAATGGTAAAAGGCACAGACATCTGCCTTAAGATTGACCAGACTCTTACTCAGGACGCTACAGGTACAATGGCTTATTTAGAGTTTGAAGCCATGGGCGTTGACAGAGTTAAAACAGAAAAAAGCGTGGCTTACATAGACCATAATACTCTGCAGACAGGTTTTGAAAATGCAGATGACCACAGATTTATTCAGTCAGTTTGTAAAAAACACGGCGTTTATTTTTCTCGTCCCGGTAACGGTATCTGCCATCAGGTTCACCTTGAGCGTTTTGGCAAGCCCGGCAAAACTTTAATCGGCTCTGACAGCCATACTCCCACAGGCGGCGGTATCGGCATGCTTGCTATGGGTGCAGGCGGTCTTGACGTTGCAGTTGCTATGGGTGGTGGCGGCTACCACATTACAATGCCCGAAATCGTTAAGGTTAACCTTAAGGGCAAGTTAAACGACTATGTTGCTGCTAAGGATATTATCCTTGAAGTTCTCCGCGTTCTTTCCGTTAAGGGCGGCGTTGGCAGAATTATCGAGTACTCAGGCGAAGGCGTTAAGACACTTTCTGTTCCTGAGCGTGCTACAATTACAAATATGGGTGCTGAGCTTGGTGCTACTACATCCGTATTCCCCTCTGACGAGATTACAAGAGAATTCTTAAAGGCTCAGGACAGAGAAGAAGATTACACAGAACTCTGTGCAGATGCAGATGCAGTTTACGATAAGGAAATTGAGATTGACCTCTCTACTCTTACTCCTCTTGCTGCTTGTCCTCACAGCCCCGACAATGTTAAGCCTGTTTCATCCCTTTCCGACATTAAGGTTGACCAGGTTTGCATCGGCTCCTGCACAAACTCAAGCTATCTTGATATGATGACTGTTGCTGCTATGCTTAAGGGCAAGACTGTTGCTGATGGTGTTTCTCTTTCAATTGCACCCGGCAGCAAGCAGGTTTTAAATATGCTTGCTCAGAATGGTGCATTGGCTGATATGATTGCCGCAGGTGCAAGAATTCTTGAGTCTGCTTGCGGTCCTTGCATCGGTATGGGTCAGTCCCCCAACTCTGCAGGTATTTCCCTTAGAACATTCAACAGAAACTTTGAAGGCAGAAGCGGTACTGCTGACGGTCAGATTTATCTTGTATCTGTTCAGACTGCTGCAGCTTCCGCACTTACAGGTTACTTTACAGACCCAACAACTTTAGGCGTTGCTCCTAAGATTGAGATGCCCGAGAAGTTCCTTATTAACGACAATATGGTGATTGCTCCTGCAACTCCTGAGGAAGCTCCCTCTGTTGAGGTTCTCCGTGGTCCCAACATCAAGCCCTTCCCCACAACTACTCCTTTAGCTGCTGAGATTAACGCAAGCGTTTCTCTTAAGGTTGGTGACAACATCACAACTGACCACATTATGCCCGCAGGTGCTAAGATTCTCCCCTTACGTTCCAACATTCCTGCTATTTCTCAGCACTGCTTTACCGTTTGTGACAAAGAGTTCCCTGAGCGTGCTAAGGCTCTTGGTTCTTCTATCATTGTCGGTGGTGTAAACTACGGTCAGGGCTCATCCCGCGAGCATGCTGCACTTGCTCCTCTCTATCTTGGTGTTAAGGCAGTGCTTGTTAAGAGCTTTGCAAGAATCCACCGCTCTAACCTTATTAACGCAGGTATTCTTCCCCTTGAGTTCAAGAACGAGGCAGATTACGAAAACCTTGCTCTCGGTAACGAGATTCAGATTCCCGATATCGCAGAAATCGTAAAGAATGGCGGCGATATTGTTATCAAAAACATCACAACAGGCAAAGATATTATTGCAAAATGTGAGCTTACAGAGAGAATGAGGGACATCATCCTTGCAGGCGGTCTCTTAAACTATACAAAGGAGCAGAGCAATGGCTAAAATCAGAATGAACACACCCATCGTTGAGATGGATGGCGACGAAATGACAAGAATTATCTGGAAACAGATCAAAGATATTCTTATTCTCCCCTTTGTTGACCTTAATACAGAATATTATGACCTTGGTCTTGTTCACAGAAATGAAACAAAAGACCAGGTTACAATTGACAGTGCTAACGCTACTAAAAAATACGGTGTAGCTGTTAAGTGTGCTACAATCACTCCCAACGCACAGAGAGTAGTTGAGTACAACTTAAGCGAGATGTATAAATCTCCCAACGGAACAATCCGTGCCATCTTAGATGGTACTGTTTTCAGAGCTCCTATTATCGTTAAGGGTGTAGAGCCTTACGTTAAGTCTTGGAAAAAGCCCATCACAATTGCAAGACATGCATACGGCGATGTATACAAAAACACTGAGATGAGAGCTTTAGAGGGCTCTAAGGCAGAGCTGTGCATCACAGATAAAGACGGCGTTGAGCAGAGAAGCCTTATTATGGACTTTAAGGGCGACGGCATTATTCAGGGCATGCACAACACCGACAAGAGCATTTCTTCTTTTGCACGCTCTTGCTTTAACTACGCTCTTGACACAAAGCAGGACGTATGGTTCAGCTCCAAGGATACAATCAGCAAAATTTACGATCACCGCTTTAAGGATATCTTCAATGAGATCTTCGAGGCAGAATATAAAGAGAAATTTGAGAACGCAGGCATTGAGTACTTCTACACACTTATTGATGATGCAGTTGCTCGTGTTATCCGTAGCGAAGGCGGCTACATCTGGGCCTGCAAAAACTACGACGGTGACGTTATGAGCGACATGGTTGCTACTGCTTTTGGTTCTCTTGCTATGATGACAAGTGTGCTTGTATCCCCTGACGGCGTATACGAGTACGAGGCAGCACATGGTACTGTTCAGCGTCATTATTACAAGCACCTCAAGGGTGAGGAAACATCCACAAACTCTGTTGCAACAATCTTTGCTTGGAGCGGCGCTTTGAGAAAACGCGGTGAGCTTGACGGCAACACTGACCTTGTGGCATTTGCTGACAAGCTTGAGAAAGCTACAATTGATACTATCGAAAGCGGTATCATGACAGGTGACCTCTATCTTATCTCCACTTTAGAGAACAAGAAGAAGGTTAACACTACTGAATTTTTAGAGGCAATCGGAAAACTTCTTACAGAATATTGCGGCTAATCCGCAGAGGTTTTATTATGAGTAAATCTGCCAACATATCCATGCCTGTTATCAGAAGACTTCCCGGATATTACAGAATACTTAAAGTCCTGGAAGAAAAAGGCATTGAACGCATAAGCTCAGGAAAATTAGCTGAGCTTATGAACAGCAACGCCTCACAGATAAGACAGGACCTTAACTGCTTTGGCGGTTTCGGTCAGCAGGGTTACGGATATATTGTTTCTGATCTTAAAGAAGAAATCGCAAAAATCATTGGTATCGACAGAGCGAAGAATGCGGTTATCTGCGGTTTTGGTAACTTAGGCAAAGCAATTTTTCATCACTTCGATGCAAACAAATACGGCTTTGAGCTTGTGGGTCTTTTTGATTCTGACAAGGCAAAACAAGGTCAGGCTGTTGAGAATCTGATTATTCAGAGCGAAAAGAATATTGTTGAGTTTTGCAAAGCAAACAATGTAGAAACCGCAATTATCTGTGTTCCTACCAAGTTTGCCGAGAGTGTGGCAGATTTCCTTTATGATGGCGGCGTCAGAAGTTTCTGGAATTTCAGCCACTTCAAAGTAAGCTCAAAATACAGCGATGTCGTAGAAGAGAATGTGCACTTAAGCGAAAGTTTGCTGACTCTCTCCTATCTCATCGACAACTAAAAAAGAAATCCCACGGCTTATTGATAGTCGTGGGATTATTTTTATGCTATTAAATTTTTAAGCTCAACAAGAGAATCTATAACCAGAGCATCAGTCTCTGCAAATTCCTTGCAGCTTTGGTGGCCCTGAGTTGTGAGTATACAATCGCAGCCTAAGGTCTCTGCCATTTTATAGTCGGCAACACAATCGCCTATAACAACTGCGTCACAAGGCGAAATGCCTTTTTCTTTAAAATACGCAACAGCCAGATGGGTTTTATCCTCAGCAATCAGATTATTGTGAGCAAGAATTCTGTCAAAATAATCTTTAAGTCCAAACTCGCCCAAACGATTTAATACTTTATCAATATGGGTAGCTGAAATAACTGTCTGAAGCTTGCCTTTGGAATTAAAATATTCCAACACTTCATGGGCTTTGTCCATAACCGCATTGGGCTTCAGATGATTCTCGTATCCTGCGTTAAATTCACGGGCTATAACATCAAAGTCCATGGAATACAAGTCATCAAAAATATGCTCGTAGAATTTAATAATGGGTGTATCAACGTAACTTGCATATTGCTCAAAATTAATCAGCGGCAAATCCCGCCTTTTTAGCATATCATTAACCGACGCAAGAGCTGCATCAATATCGTCTATAAGGGTACCGTTAAAGTCCCAGATAATAACCTTATACTCTTTCATTTTTACCTCAGTATCGTTTATTAAGGCCCATCTCAGCATATATTCTCTCAAGCTCTTTGGCTTCATCAGAATCAGCAGACACAAAGTAGTTATTCTTAAGATTGTAGGTTTTAACATCGCGTCTTATGAAAAGTCGGTCAAACCAATGCACGACCACAAAAACAGGATACAAAACTGAAATCTTATCCACTGCTTTGAATCTCAGTTTCATCCATTTTAAAGAAGGAAACAACTTTCTGAGAATGCGGCGTAACCCATTGCTCTTAGGGGTAGAATTTTCGCCACTATTACGGATAGAATCAGACAAAAAAGTATATCTGGACAAACCGAATGTGCTTGAAAGCAAAATAAAACGGGAATAATCAGAACTTACATCAGGGATAGTATCACCTGAAAACCAGTTGTTGACTAATTTGAGAATAAATCTTTCGAATTCATCCAGACCTATAGAACTCAGCACCTCGGATATCTCAGTTTGGTTCAGTTTGTCGCTGTGTTTCTTAAGAAACATATATACATCAGCAAACATTCTGACACCTGCACCACCATACTCAAGATGCCCAGCAAGATGCTCAAGCATATAAATATATGTATCATCAAGATTCATTTTTACTATATTGGTCTTTTCGTCAGTTATTGCCCTTTTCCAAACATTATTAAAATATCTATATGCCGGTGAAGTATTGTTGACAAGGTATGAATGAACTTCAAAATGGAGAATCTCATTTTTTCTGAAAGATGAATCCTTCTCCCCTACACTCTCACGCACATAGCCCTCGGATAGAAAAACCGACTCAGCTTTTTTTCTGTCATCGCAAAGGATATCAACATCCGTCATACTTCTGAGATTAACAAGAGGGTAATCGTTTTTTGTGACAATTCCTTTTAGGGGCATACAACTGATGCCGTTGTCACTAAGGAGATTCAACATACGTTGAGTCTCTACACTAAGATTCATATCAACTACAAGCTGCTCTGCGTACATCTGCTTAAGATAAGCATACACATTTCCATCGGGCTTTAGTGAGTCAGGGAGCTTATCTGCTCCATAGAACACTACAGCTGCCATAGACTGAGAAGACGCAAGCTCAAACACCTCTTGCCAATTAATATTTTCATCGGGCAAAGGAGGCTCTGTTTCGTTAAGGACAGATGCAACCAGCATCAAAAAATATCTCAGGTTATTTTCAGACTTAGTGTTGGATTCAATCATTGTTAATTACCGTAATCTTTTTATCAATGATTCTCACTTCTTTGTTGCAGACTTCATTAGCCGCCTTTTTGTGAGAAATCAGTATACAAGTTTTATTGGAGAGATTTTTGATGTTTTCAAGAAGCTTAAGCTCAGTTGCTTCATCCAGAGCAGATGTAGCTTCATCAAGCAAAACAATAGGTGCATCAGAGAGAATTGCACGAGCAATAGCCACACGCTGCACCTGTCCCTCAGAAAGACCCAATCCCTTCTCACCGATTACAGTGTCAAGACCATTGGGAAGCTCCTCGATAAAATCTGCACACGCAAATCTTATGGCATCCCAGATTTCCTTATCTGTAGCATCGGATTTTATGAAAGAAATGTTGTCTCTGAGAGTACCCGAAAGCAGAAAATTGCCCTGAGGCACATAAGAAAAGAACCTGCGTGTGTTGGCATCAACCGAAATCTTGCTGCCGTCAGAAAGCTTAAAGTAAATCTCGCCCTGAGACAAAGGAAATACTCCCAGTAAGAGCTTGGTCAACGTACTCTTACCAATACCCGAAATACCCGTCATAACAAGCAAATCACCCTTGTTAACAGTAAGACTTGTAGAATCAAAAATTTCGTCTCGGTCATATTTAAAGGAGATGTTATCAAACTCAATGGAAGTAAGGTTGGAATAAATCTCTTTTACATCCAGAGTATCATCGTTGACAAGAGGCTCATCCTCTATATCCTCTATCTCCATTATACGCTCGGCAGAAGCCAGTGCAGTATAGTAAAGAGGAATAATCGTAGTAAGAGAGTTAATGGGAACACTTATCTGTGACACAAGAGAAAGCACCTGAGAAAGTGTACCGTAAGTAATTACAGGGTCGTTGTTTGCAATTTTTACCGCACAGAAAAACAGTCCAAAGAGATACGCTGCATTAAAAGCAAGGTTAAAAGCAGAAGTTGTGGTAAGAGAAATAATATTACGTTTCGCCTTACGTCTAAAGTTATCTTCCTGAAGGTCAGAGGCAGTTTTCTCAACCTTGTCTTCGGATTTAAACACCTTAACCACCATAAGGCTTGCCAGAGTTTCCTGCATAAAAGAGCGGATTTTTCCATCTGTCTCCATAATCTGCTTGTGATACGACTTCATAGCACCTTTGAAAAGGGACGAAAAAACAAACACTCCCACTCCAACACCGATAAACACCAATGTGAACAAAGCATCAATGCTGAAAAGCACAACAAAAATACCCACAAGCTTGACTACAATAAAGGCAATATTTGGCACCAATGTTGTAATGGCATGAGCAATACTGCTTATATCATCGTTAAGTCTGTTTAAAAGCTCACCGGTATGATATTTTGAAATCTGAGCATAGCTCTTTTTGAGCATTTTATGATAAAGAGAGGACTTGATATCAATTGTAAGTCTCGCGGATATTCTGAATACCAGGTGATTGCTGAGAATCCTTGATACAACCTGAGAGAGAGTAAGCCCTATAAAAATACTGCCCCAGAAAAAGATATTATCCATCTTAACACCGGGATCTGTAATACTTGAGTCGGTTGCAGAGTTGATAACAAACCTGAGCATATATGAAATTGCAATACTGCAACATGCTATAAGTACGTTTATCAGCGTAAGAATAAGTATAAAAATCCACTGTCTTTTGGAATTGTTAAGTATCCATTTTAAAGCTGCTGTATCCGCAAGCTTTGAAAAGGCATTTTTGAGTTTAGAACCTTTTTTCAAGTTAATTCCTCAAATCATTATGTAATAAAAAATCTATCGGGGCGAAAATATTTTCACCCCGTTAAAATTTATATAGTTAAACTATAAGGTTTGCTTCCTCAAGCTCTTTGACAAAACGCTCAAGATCAGCTTTTGCAACAGATTCGTCAACTTCATATTCAGCAAGTACAGCCTGCAAAACAGACTCAAAAGTTGTTTCGGACTCGAGCTGACGCCATAAGAAAGCACCAACCTCATTGAGGTTAATCATTCCGTTGAATTCTGCAACTGCTTCACCAACGGGCACAACAACGAAGGTATCAGCAACTTTTCTTAACATGTAATTATCTTTGATTTTCATGGTAAATTGTCCTTTCAACTTGTAAGAATTCCCATAGATACATCCAGTGCACTGTCATCCATATTGCACTTAAGAAGATATACGGGATAGGAAGTGAGAATCTGAGAATATAAATCAAGCTGGATTTCTCCTGCTTTTTCTGTGAATATTTTTGGTGCCTGAGAAAGCATCAGGTTAATAGCCTGAGAAGCATTAAGTTTTGTGAGGGAGTTTTCCTCTGCCCTTTCGATAAATACAATAGCACCAAGTTCAGCAGAGGTATTTATCTGTAGATTGGTTCCTCCCGAAAAAGGAGTTCCGTACACAATGCACTTACCATCAATTATCCTGAAGGAAGGCTTGTCATCATTAATAACTGATGCCTTTTGAGGAAATCTATCAAGCCACTTTTTGGTATGGGTTGACTTGCCTACTCCGCTGCCTGCAGAAAATAGATACACTTTGTGTTCATACAAAAGTGCAGAGGAATGCAGATAACTACCGCCATATCTCAGCAATCTTCTGTTAAATATATTGCAGAGCACCATATTCTCAGCGACGGCAGGTGTGATATCCTTGCCGACCTCAACAAAATAATCAATGTCCGTCTGCGGTGCCTTTATCGCGAAAGCTGCTTCTTCATCACCGTTATAAATATAGTCGGAATACCAATGGGCAGTCTCTTTGTAGTCCTGAACCATCTCTACGACTACATCAGCAATCTTATACTTTGGCATCAGAGATAAACCTCTGTACCGACAAAAGAAACGTTCGCAAACCCTGCCAGGTATTTCTGAATCAAAGTAGCATCTTTAATTGTTACATTAGCATTCTCATCTACATCAGCGATAATAAGCTGTGTTTCGCCAAGAAGTGAAATATTTGCAAGGTGCTTCTGAATTCTTGTTGCATCCTTAATGGTAATTCTGTAGTCTAAGTCTGCATCACCCATAAAGTAAAGCAATTTATCCACCGTGGTGGTTTCGATAGGCTCAGAAACCGTTGTGGAAACGGAAGTTTCAGTAGGCTCTGTAACAACAGTTGAAGGTGTTACAGTAGTAGTCGAAGGTGTTGTCACTACAGTAGTATCAGTCTCAGAAGGCTCTGTAGAAACAGTAGATGCAGGCTCAGTAGGCTCAACATAAACACCAAGATCTTTGTATGGAATATTATTCTCTATTGCATACTGCAGAGCATAAGAATCTCTGTAAGCTCGGATGGTAAGATTATTGCAATTATAGAATGCATTCTGACCAATCTCGGTAACAGAAGGATAGATGGTTATATATCTTAAGTTAGCACAGTTACCAAAAGCATAGTCAGCTATAGATTCAACACCCTGACCAATATCAGCTGTCAGCATAGAAGTACAGTTACCAAAACACACATAAGGAATAGAATCAAGTTGTGACTTTGATTCTATCTTAAGCTCAACGATTGAAGAACAATCGTAAAATACACCCTTGCCGAGCTTTTCAACAGAAGATGGAATGGTAATATTCCTTAATTCTGTACAAGTATCAAAAGCGTAATTGTCAATTTCGATTATTGTATCAGGGATAGTACAATACAAAAGCTTTTCATTATTTGCAAAAGCATATTCGTTGATTTTCACAATGGTTCTATCAAGGATTCTGTCAGGAATAACGAGATTAGAATCACTGCCATTATATCCACCAATATAATACTCTGTTTTATTGGTCATAGAAGGTATTTCAAGTTTCCAATCGTTATATTCAACGAAAGAACCGGCTGATGCAGATATTAATGAAACAACAGAAAATACTGCTAGAATCAAGCATAAAACAGAGATTATAATTTTCTTATTCATAACACCACTCCAAACGGTATTTACTCAATATAATTATACAACATCTAAATACAAAAATCAACCGATTACTAAATATATATACACTAATTTAATATACAAAAATGGCGGATACAATGTATCCGCCATTCAAAGTTATTGATTATGCAAATGGATCATCATCTTCAACAGGACGTGTATTTTCACCGCCGGGATTCTCTAATGTATTGCTGGCGGTCACCGTCTCTATTTTTAACGAAAACTTATATACTTCCATCAAGGGAGACTCATATTTAATCTTCATATAATATCACCTTCATCTTATAATATACTATACAATAACACTTTTGTCAAGTTTAGTTATTATTGTAAGCAGCGGAAGTATTTGTACCTGCTTCGTGGAAGTTAAGTGTCTGCATATTGCTGAAGTAATAATCAGTAACAGATGTTGTTGAACCTTCAGGTGTATATGTCAGAGCAATATAACCATAAACATTGTAGAATCTGCCACGATTTGCAGATGTGTTGTTGAAGACAAGTGTAAAGGGGAATCTGTTCTTGTTAGAGATAAAGTCCTCATCAGTTAAAGTATAAACTGTGTAATACTCGTCAGGGTGAAAGTCTGCCAA
>SVOS01000035.1 GCA_015066245.1 Oscillospiraceae bacterium | reverse complement strand
TTAAGAGAACTTTTACAGGAGGTAAAATAAGATGAAAGACACAATGTATAACAAATATTATGAAAAGCTAATATCAATGGTGATGATGATGAACAACCACGCAAAAGAAAAAGACTTGTTAAGGAATCACACGAATTACGGCTCTGTATCAACTCTTAGTCAAATACTTAGAGATATGGGACACGAAGTTGATGCTTGTGTATATGGAGATGGAGATTACCTTATATCAGCAAAAATTATAGTAGATGGTGAAACGAAGATAAATTTTGAGGACTAATCTATAAGCCGAGGGCGGCGGCAATACCGCCCAGAAAGGATGATAAAAGTGAGTAGAGTTTATAAAGCCGAGTACGCAGATAACGAGATTGAGGTTTTTTCATTCTGCGATACGGACGAAGAAGCACTAAAAGAAGCTTACGATTACGAAGAGGAACACGGCACATTATTTAATCTTTTTGAGGTAAACGAAGATTATGACATAATTAAAACGATAGTTTAGGAGGAACGATAAATGAATAAAATACGCAGAAAATCATTAGCAGAGGTTAAGGAACAGATTGAGGCTATAAAGGACACATTACAGGAGCTTCTTGACGAGGAACAGGAATACCTTGACAACATCCCCGAAAATATGCAGAGTAGCGAACGCTACGAAAAAGCAGAGGAAGCGGTTTCGGCTTTGGAGGATGCAGTCAGTAGTCTTGAGGATGCGGTGGATAATATCGACACTGCCATAGAGTAGAATGGAGGAAAGGATTTATGGATAAGTTTTTCACACAGACACAGTGCGATAGATGCGGCGGCTCTCTCGCATCAGGCAGAACAATGTCAATGTTCAACGAGGAATGTATATGTATGAACTGCAAAGACGAGGAGAGAAAAAGAGCAGATTATAAAGATGCACACGAAGCGGATGTTGCCGAAATCAAAAAAGGCAATTATAATTTCAAGGGTGTTGGATTAAAAAACCGTGTTTTTTCGGACGAACAAATCAAGGAGGCGCTTACAGAATTTAAGCAAATGCAACTTGACGGAGATTTGCATTTCTGCCCTCGTTGCGGAGAGGAACGAATGAGAGATGTCCCAACGCACAACTGCCTGAGCCGACAGGCTGATGTATATGTCTGCGAGGTATGCGGAGCGGAGGAAGCTATTTACGCTATGAAAGGAACGCCTCTCCCATTGGACTATTGGCACTACACAGGGCTTATGGAAATGAGTCAAGCACCTACCGACCACAAGCAAGTCGAATAAATACCCCGTATGAGCTTATAAAATGAGTTGCAACAGCGTTTAATATGTTTACCCAATTAAACACTCGCTAAACAATTAAAAACGATTTACGGGGCAAATAAAGCCCTATAAACAAAAAATACCCCTTACCGAGATATTTCACAAGGTAAGGGGTATTATTTTACTATTTACTTTTTATTGTCGAAAGCTCCGGCTCTGTCAAGAATAACCATAATGCGAAGCATATCGTAAGTGAGATTCAGTTTGCCCTCTTCATCACCTTTCAAATATCCGTTCTGCATTAACTTTGTTACCGTAGCTCTGGCCCATTCGGGCATATTGTCATCCACCCACGCGTAAATCATAGGATTCGCAAGGTCGTGGACTTTGTCCTTTAACTCGATGACATCTTTTTCAAGAGCTTCGAGCTTCTTCTTTTCTTCTGCGGTCATAGCGGTTTCCTCCGTTTCTCCGTTTAATAGCTTTTTGACATCTGCCCGGAATGTGTCCATTGACTTCCCATACTTAGGGAACCAATAAATGGAACCTGTTTTGCATAAGGAACAACAAGTGAACTTCCAATTTCAACATCTTCATAAAATGATTTAAAAATTGCTCTCTGATTTGTAGCATCCTGAACCCAGTTTGTATGAAAAGATAAATTTGGTTCACGTGATACTTCATAATCAATACCCAGACGTTTTACAAGTTTTTCAATATTGTTTTCATTGCCTTTTCGTAACATTGTCCACCCGAAAGGTCTAGCCGGAAGAGAAAAGGGAGGATAAACTAACTCCGTATCCAAGAAATGTGCGTGCATAGCATTGTTTTTAGACTTTTTATATGGATGTACTGTAATCTTGGAATAACCATCCGGAGACATAAAACATCCACCCTCGGATAAACATGGAATTTCATCTTCATGACCTTTGATCGGACATCCGCTTAATTTGCTTTCTAAATCATCGTCTTTATTTTCAGAAATATTTTTCAGTCTCAAACACGCATTGTTGTAACATGGCTTATCGCAAACAAAACCACTATAACCATTATCTTTCCACGGAACTCTAATTGATATATGTTGTGCCATTTGTGGTATCTCCTTTATTATAATCTTGCTTCTGCCTTGTCACACACTTCTTCAATAGAATCAACAGTGTGACCACAACTTTTGCGATAGTCAATATGAAGCCTTGTAGCCTTTATTGCTTTTTTCAAGCCTTCGCTACCGTACTCTTGGAAAATCTTTTTGAAATATATCTCTAATGCCTTTTTACTGATTGCTCTTTTGAAAACCTCTCCGGACAACAAACTGCTTACGACATAGATATACATAAAAGCAGAATTGCGATTCATGCCTGTTTCTTCTGCCACATCGTCTGCAAGTTCCTGTGCGTTTTCGCCCTGAAACACCATTTTTCCGCACTT
>SVOS01000034.1 GCA_015066245.1 Oscillospiraceae bacterium | reverse complement strand
CAAGATTATTACCATCTATGCCATGGCTAAGCAAAGCCAGTAACGCTCTCTGTGTAATGCGATTACTGTCGTCAATCGCGGTCAGATGAGTATGGTCATCACTCAGTTTGCGCTCCACCTTGCAAACTCTGTCCTCAAGCTCATTAAGCTTGTTGTCCTGCAGCTCCTCAGGCTCCTTAACTTTTTTCTTAATGCTGATGATTTTCTCAACAACACCAAGCACCGCACTCAGAACCAAAATGACAACGACAAATGCAAGCCAGGCTTCATTTGCTGATATATTCTGCACCGCTTACACCTCCTATTTTGAAACAGTCATAACCTCTACGTTGTGAGCAATGAGGTTGCTGAAAGGAATTGCATACTTGCAAGGCTTAGTCGAGTCGTTGTGATAACGCTTTTCGCTATCAGCAACCAACAACTCTTTGTTTTCATTAACACCGTAAATAGTTACAACGTGACCGACTACCGAGCCTTTACCTGTACCGCTTACGCCCGCTATTGCATAACCGCCGTTAGCAAGCACAGAGTAAATAGCATTTAGTTTTGTAGCATCAGTGCCATTATAAATAGTTGTGGTAAAGCCTAAACTATCTAAGATGTTCTTAAATGTAGTAGATAAACCTATATAAGAAGTCAGAAGGTCTGTGTTAATAGCATTCAACACGTTCTCAAATTCAACAACCGACTCCATAGCAAGGTTATTAAATCCGCAATATACATGCAAGCAACACATCAAGCCACAAGCTGTTTTATAAGTATAGCTGCCGTTGATTGCTCTATTTACCCAGCGGTCGTCTTGCTGACAGAAAACAGTAGGCAGTGGGTTCTCACACGCAACAGGTGTAAGTCCGCTCCAAAAGTCGGTAGGATTTACCTGCAACTTAGTAGCGTTTGTGTCAAATGTACAGTTCTGAAGCGAACTCCAATCAAAATCAACCTTTGAGGGGAAGAAAGCACTCTTACCTATTGATGTTAACTTTGATGTCAGGTCGATATTTTTTAAGTTGTAGGTGTCTAAGAACGCATTTTGTTCAATAACAGAAACATTCGATGCATTCTTAACTTTCGATAAGCTGACGCAATAACCGAACGCGGTTTGAGATATTCTCTCTACCTCGCCAATATCTGCATAAGTGAGATAACCGCAGTTATTAAATTGTCCTGCTCCAGCAAAAGTTTTAAGTTTAGGTAAAAATATTTTTATTAAACTGCTCGACTGAAACGCACCCACACCAACACTAATAATACGCTCAGTGTTGTTAATTGCCTTAAGATTAAGAGCTTTATCGCAAAATCTATCGGGAATTACGTCAACAGTAGAAGGCAATGTAATATTCTCAACAACCCTGTTTTCGAGAAACATACCCCTTGCAAGACTGTTTACAGCTATTCCGTTCAGAATATCAGGAATTACTAAGTCTTTTGGTAATTCAGCATTCTTACTTCCTGCTACGCCTAATCCCATATCGCTTATGCTCTGCTCAAAATCACTTTTTGTAGAAGCACCTCTATACTCAGGCTTTAACGATATTTCGCCGTCGTCAGTAATCGCAAAATATTCCGCGTTAATGTCTGTCCCTACATTTACTTTAAAGCTCTCAATCCACTCGTCCTCAGTGCCATTGAATCCTTTATCAACTGCTATTTCATAAGCAGATTTTCCGTTTTCTCCGTCTTGTCCATCCTCGCCTTTGATTCCTTCGTGCTCTACATAACTGCCTAAATCTATCCAGTATACACCTGATTTGCCGTTCTCGAGGTTTATAAACTTAAGGTGTCTTCCGGGGCCGTTCTCATAGCCGTAGGTTCCCAGGCAATCATTCTCCGGCAATTCAATCTGATTTTTCAGCTCACCGGTGAAAGAGAATCGATACAGATTGTCTACGTTGAAAGAAACATTTTTTAAGCTTTCTTTATTAGCAACTGCACCCAGATTAATCACCGAGTATTTCTCAAGGTGCTCCACTCTCGGTGTCAAACCATCAATTTTTGTGGCAAGATAGCTTCCGTCGCCATTATGAACAACCGTCCAACATTCGCCGTTAAAAAGATTTCTCAGATAAATTGTTTTGTCGGTAAATGTAGGAGAACCCACCGCCATAAACTCGCCATCCAGAACTCCGTCATTACCTGTCACAGTAACCTTGTCTTTGTCGCTCACCAAGATTTTCACAAATCCCACTGTGCCACCCATGCTTATATACCCCACCTTCTGGAAGAGCGTATCAAAATCACTGATAACCTCACCTAAATTAGTGGAGCTCTTTGCAAGATATCTTATATCCTCATTATGAAAAGCGGAAAATACTTCTTTATCCTTTTCCTTGAAAATCCTCCAGCATGAGCCGTCGCCCAGATCTGTGATATACATTCCTGTCCCGGTGTCTTCAAGCACCGCCACAATCTCACAATAGCCGCTCAGACGACCTGCTCCCGTGATAATGTTAAGGTTTGCAATACAGATGCTGCCGCCCGAATTGATGGGTACAATAGAGCTAAAAAGCCCCGTATAACTGTCAATAACCTTGGTATAAACCTTCTTTTCCCAATATTCTCTATCGAATTTGTCGGGAGTGAGAGTATTTTCCTTAACCTTTTCCCCGGTAACTGCACCATCAGCGAGCTTTTCTGTAGTTACTGCCAAATCCTCTTTAGTAACGCTTGCCCTTGTTACTTCGTTAGCTCCCTGTGTATAGCTCCACATTTCGCCGTTATCAACGTTA
>SVOS01000033.1 GCA_015066245.1 Oscillospiraceae bacterium | reverse complement strand
GCCATCGGGTTTCCCTCCCATCTGAAATAAGGGATATTTCAAAATTCAAATGTTATTATACATAACTTTGACGATTGTGTCAATAGAAAAAACAGAATATTCTTCAAAAATGTCGAAATATTACATAGGTTTTGCTACAAAATTTACAAGATTACCTGTTTTGTAGAATTTTTTGATGATTGTCATGCCTTCTAAGGCTTTCTTTACATCCTCATTCTCAAGACACTGAGCATAAACTTCATCCTCAGAAGCAGAAGGATTCACCATAATTCTCGCTTTAATCTTGCTGCAAACCTGAACTGCAATCTCTACTAAAGAATCAACACATTTAGCTTCATCAAACTGAGGCCACTGTGTCTGTGCAAGCATACCTTCGCCTTCAAATACAATGCTATTGATTTCTTCAGTAATATGAGGAGCAAAGGGATTTGCAAGGAGCAGGAATGCCTTAAGCTCTGCTTTATTGATAGATCCCTTTGTATAGATTGCATTGATAAGTGTCATAAGCGAAGCGATTGCTGTGTTGAACTTAAGGCTCTCAATATCTTCGCTTACTTTCTTGATAGTCTTGTGGAAATCTGCAGACAGATCATCTGAAAACTCCGTACCATCAACAAGAATATCCTGGAGATTCCAGATTCTGTCAGTAAATCTCTTACAACCCTTCATAGAGCTTTCAGACCATGGAGCCGCCTGCTCGTAATCGCCCATAAAGAGCACGTATGTACGCAGAACATCAGCACCATACTGGTCAACAACCTCATTAGGGTCAACAACATTACCGCGGGATTTGCTCATCTTAACACCGTCAGGTCCGAGGATAAGACCCTGAGCAGTTCTCTTGGCATAAGGCTCTTCACAAGGTACGGCACCAATATCATAAAGGAACTTGTGCCAGAAACGTGAATAGATAAGATGACGTGTAACGTGCTCCATGCCGCCATTATACCAATCAACAGGCATCCAATATTTAAGCTTTTCCATATTTGCAAGCTCATTGTCGTTATGAGGATCAATATAGCGTAAGAAATACCATGAAGAACCAGCCCACTGAGGCATTGTATCGGTTTCTCTCTTAGCTTTACCGCCGCACTTGGGACAAGTACAGTTTACAAAATCATCAATCTTTGCAAGAGGACTTTCGCCGTCCTGGCCGGGTTCAAAGTTCTCAACCTTAGGAAGTCTTAAAGGAAGCTGATCATAAGGAACAGCAACCATACCGCATTTTTCGCAATGAACAATAGGAATAGGCTCACCCCAGTATCGCTGACGGTTAAATGCCCAGTCCTTCATCTTGTACTGAACACCCTTCTCGCCTATGCCCATTTTCTTAAGCTCTTCAAGCATTTTTGCAATTGAGCTCTTTTTATCGGTGTACCCGTTGAGGAAATCAGAGTTAATCATTTCGCCGTCGCCTGTATATGCTTCTTTAGAAATGTCGCCGCCTTTAATTACCTCAATAATATCAATACCGAATTTATTAGCAAACTCGTAGTCTCTCTGGTCGTGTGCAGGCACAGCCATAATAGCACCGGTACCATAGCCCATCATTACATAGTCAGAAATAAAGATAGGAATTTCTTTGCCGTTAACAGGATTAATACCCACAAAACCCTGAAGCTTTACACCGGTTTTGTCCTTAACAAGCTGAGTTCTCTCAAACTCTGTCTTCTTGGAGCACTCGGTTCTGTAATTTTCAACTTCATCGAAGTTTGAAATCATATCCTTATACTTATCCAGCATAGGATGCTCAGGTGCCATAACCATAAAGGTTACGCCAAACAATGTATCGGGACGTGTTGTGTAAATTCTGAGGGTTTCGTCAGTATCCTTAACTTTAAAGTTAACAAATGCACCTGTAGACTTACCAATCCAATTTTCCTGCTGAAGTTTTACATTGGGAAGGTAGTCAACGTCCTTAAGACCATCAAGAAGCTTATCAGCATATTCGGTAATACGAAGATACCAAACATCCTTTGACTTCTGAACGATATCACTGTGACAGATATCACACTTGCCGCCCTGAGAATCCTCATTGGAAAGAACAACCTTACATGAAGGACAGTAATTTACCAATGTCTTATCTCTGAAAGCAAGGCCGTTTTCGAACATCTTAAGGAAAATCCACTGTGTCCACTTGTAATAGTCTTCTTCTGTAGTGTCAATTACTC
Organism: Oscillospiraceae bacterium; assembly: GCA_015066245.1. GTDB lineage: Bacteria > Bacillota > Clostridia > Oscillospirales > Acutalibacteraceae > Ruminococcoides. Next base: position 559 of record SVOS01000033.1, on the reverse strand, counting down.
TTTTCCAATCGAAAGAAAAACCTACCTTCTTAAGCTGGCTTGTAAATCTTTCGATATTATTATCAGTTACCTGTCTGGGGTGAATATGAGTTTTGATAGCATAGTTTTCTGTAGGAAGACCGTATGCATCAAAGCCGATGGGAAAAAGTACGTTGTAGCCTTCCATTCTTCTCTTTCTGGAAACCACTTCAAGGCCGGAGTAAGCTTTGATGTGACCAACGTGCATACCTGCACCGCTGGGATAAGGAAACTCTACAAGAGCGTAGAACTTCTTCTTGTCGGAGTTGTCCTGTGCCTCAAAAACACCTGTATCTTCCCAAGTTTTTTGCCATTTAGGCTCAATAAGTTTGTGATCGTATTTCAAAGTAATCCCTCTCTTTTGTTATCAGTCAGCTATATACTCAGCAAGGTCAATTACCTCGCCACTCTGCCACAGACGCTCAAGACCGTAGTACTCGCGGGCTTCATCAGAAAATACATTGATGATAACATCAGTATAATCAAGAAGCACCCAGCTCTCTGTACGATGACCTTCGATGTGATCAACTGTTCTGCCCTG
>SVOS01000002.1 GCA_015066245.1 Oscillospiraceae bacterium | reverse complement strand
TTCTTAGCGCGGCAGATTGTTGCCTTCTGACCTGTGATGATACCGAGGTCGTTAACGATTGCATCAATCATCTTGGAGTTATCCTTAGCCTCGCCGGAAGTAATGCTTACTACGATTTTGTCAAGCTTGGGAATCTGCATAACGCTCTTATACTCGAACTTCTTCATAAGAGCAGGAGCAACTTCTTTAACGTAAAATTCCTTAAGTCTAGCCATTATTCAGTTCCTCCTTCTTACAGCTTCTCGCCGCACTTGGTGCAAACACGGATTTTGCTGCCGTCTTTGTTAACCTTGTGTGCAACTCTTGTTGCCTTCTTGCAGGAAGAACAGTAAACCTGAGCCTTGCAAGCATAGAAAGCACCTTCAGCCTTAATGATACCGCCCTGCTCGCCCATCTTTCTGGGTTTAACGTGCTTGGATACCATGTTGACTTTTTCTACGATGATTTTACCCTCTTTGGGGCTTACAGCGAGGACCTTGCCTTTTTTGCCCTTGTCCTTACCGCTGATAACAACGACTGTATCGCCGGTTTTTACATGAAGCTTATTCATTGGCGTGTATCCTCCTTAAAGTACTTCGGGAGCAAGAGAAAGAATCTTTAAGTAATCCTTGTCTCTGAGCTCTCTGGCTACCGGTCCGAAAATACGAGTACCCTTGGGGTTCTTGTCTTCCTTAATGATAACCGCTGCATTCTCATCGAAGCGGATGTAAGTACCGTCTTCTCTGCGAACGCCCTTTGCTGAACGAACAACGACTGCCTTAACTACGTCGCCCTTCTTAACAACACCACCGGGTGCTGCCTTTTTAACAGAAGCTACGATAACGTCGCCGATGTTAGCATATTTTCTTCTTGTACCACCGAGAACACGAATGCACATAATTTCTTTTGCGCCTGTGTTGTCGGCAACTTTAAGATAAGTCTGCTGCTGTATCACAGTGTGTTCCCTCCTTATTTAGCTTTTTCTACGATCTCAACAACTCTGTATCTCTTATCCTTAGAAAGAGGACGAGTCTGCATAACCTTTACTCTGTCGCCTACGCCGCAAACATTGTTCTCATCATGAGCCTTGAATGTCTTTGTACGCTTAACGATTTTGTTGTAAAGTGGGTGTCTAACACTATCCTCAACAGCTACAACAACAGTCTTGTCCATTTTGTTGCTAACTACTTTACCGATAGTGGTTTTTCTTAAATTTCTTTCCATGTTTAGCGTCCCCCTTAAGCCTTAGTATTCTCAAGCTCGAACTGACGAAGAACAGTAGAAACTCTTGCAATGTCCTTCTTTACTGCGGAAATACGCATGGGGTTCTCGAGCTGATTAATAGCAAGCTGGAATCTGAGGTTGAAAAGTTCCTCTTTGAGGTCGCCGAGCTTCTCATTAAGCTCGTCTACAGATAATTTCTTAAGTTCTGCTGCTGTCATTACTGCTCAACCTCCTGATCTGCTTTCTTAACAAACTTGCACTTGATGGGAAGCTTGTTAGCTGCGAGACGCATAGCCTCACGAGCTGTCTTCTCGTCAACACCTGCAAGCTCAAACATAATTCTGCCGGGCTTAACAACTGCTACCCAGTACTCGGGTGAACCTTTACCGGAACCCATTCGAGTTTCAGCAGGCTTAGCTGTTACGGGCTTGTCGGGGAAAATCTTGATCCAAACCTTACCAAATCTCTTGCAGTAACGGTTGATTGCAATACGAGCTGCCTCAATCTGGTTAGATGTAATCCATGTGGGTTCGAGAGCCTGAAGGCCATACTCACCGTAAGTAACTGTGTTACCGCGGTATGCTTTACCTGTCAAACGGCCTCTGTGTACTCTTCTGTACTTAACGCGCTTGGGCATCAGCATTATTTATTGCCTCCTTCTCTTCTGTTTCTTCTGGGACGGTTGTTCTCACGCTGTCTGTTCTGAGTTACGTTGAGAACCTCGCCTCTGTAAAGCCAAATCTTTACGCCGATTTTGCCGTATGTTGTGTTTGCCTCAGCAAAACCGTAGTCGATATCAGCACGGAGTGTCTGAAGGGGAATTGTACCCTCATGATAGTGCTCGCTTCTTGCGATTTCAGCACCGCCGAGACGACCACTGCACTGTGTCTTGATACCTCTTGCACCCATTCTCATAGCACGGCCGATAGCCTGCTTCATAGCACGTCTGTAAGAGATTCTCTTCTCTAACTGCTGTGCAATGCTCTCAGCAACGAGCTGAGCGTTGAGGTCGGGAGCCTTAACCTCTACAATATTGATAGCAACAGTCTTGCCGCCGAGCATCTGCTCGCACTGAAGTCTGAGCTTCTCGATTTCTGCGCCGCCCTTACCGATGATCATACCGGGCTTTGCACAATGAATGTGGATTCTTACCTTGTCGCCTGAGCGCTCGATCTCAATCTTGGGAACGCCTGCGCCGTAGAGCTGCTTCTTAAGAGCGTTACGGAGGTTATAGTCCTCAACAAGAGTATCGCCGAATGCTGCCTTGTTAGCAAACCAACGGGAATCCCAGTCCTTGATAACGCCTACACGTAAACCGTGGGGATTAACTTTCTGACCCATGACTAATTACCTCCTTCTTTATTCTTTCTCTTTGAGAACCAGAGTGATGTGTGAAGTCTTCTTGTCGATTCTGAAGGCTCTACCCTGTGCTCTGGGTCTGATTCTCTTAAGTGTGGGGCCCTGGCTAACGCTGCAAGCTGCAACGTAAAGCTTAGAGGTGTCCATATCGTGATTGTTCTCTGCATTTGCTACAGCAGACTTTAAGAGCTTCAAGAGAGGCTCACATGCTGCCTTAGGTGTATGCTCGAGAATAGCCTTTGCAAGCTTAACATCTTTGCCGCGGATAAGATCCAGAACGATGCAAACCTTACGGGGCGAAATACGGACATAGTTTAAATATGCCTTTGCTTCCATTCTAATAATCTCCTTCCGCTTATCTACTGGTCTTTGAACCTGCATGACCCTTGAATGTTCTGGTGGGAGCAAACTCACCGAGCTTGTGACCAACCATATCCTCAGTTACATATACAGGAACGTGCTTGCGTCCGTCATGGACTGCAAATGTGTGACCTACAAAATCAGGGAAAATTGTTGAACTTCTTGACCAAGTCTTGAGGATTCTCTTTTCGCCTGAAGCGTTCATTTCCTGAACCCTTTTGAGCAGTACGGGCTGAACAAAAGGACCCTTTTTAGTACTTCTACTCATTATATAAGCTCCTTTCCTCTGCCTTACTTACTGTTTCTACGCTTTACGATATACTTATCGGAGCGGTTGTGTGTCTTTCTGGTCTTGTAGCCAAGTGCAGGCTTACCCCAGGGAGTAACAGGACCGGGACGACCAACGGGGGACTTACCTTCACCACCACCGTGGGGATGGTCGCAGGGGTTCATTACAGAACCACGAACTGTAGGTCTCCAACCCATGTTGCGCTTTCTACCAGCCTTACCGATCTTAACGTTCTCGTGGTCTGTGTTACCTACCTGACCAATTGTAGCCATGCAGTTTGCAGGAACCTTTCTGAGCTCGCCGGAAGGAAGTCTTAAAAGAGCCATGCCGTCTTCTTTAGCCATAAGCTGAGCCATGTTACCTGCTGCACGAGCGAGCTGAGCGCCGCGGCCGGGATAAAGCTCTACGTTATGGATGAATGTACCTGTGGGAATTGCGGAAAGGGGAAGTGCGTTGCCGGGCTTGATGTCGGCATTCTCACCTGCCATAACCTTATCGCCTACCTTGAGTCCTTCAGGAGCGATGATGTATGCCTTCTCGCCGTCTGTGTACTCAACAAGTGCGATAAATGCGGAGCGGTTAGGATCATACTCAAGTGTTCTAACTACGCCCTCTACGTCAAACTTCTGACGCTTGAAATCGATGATACGATACTTTCTGCGGTTACCGCCGCCTCTGTGACGAACTGTGATTCTGCCGTAGCTGTTACGACCGGAGTTCTTCTTGAGAGGAGCAAGTAAGCTCTTTTCGGGTGCAACCTTGGAAAGAATGGAATAATCTGTAACCGAGCTATTACGTCTTGCGTTTGTAGTCGGCTTGTATACTTTAATAGCCATTTGGTTTCACTCTCCTCATGATGGCTTTGCGGGGAATGGCGTCCCCATACGTTCTGCCTGATAATTTATTTTGTCAGGCTTACATCATGCCTTCAAAAAATTCAATGTTCTTACTGTCAGCAGTGAGAGTAACAACAGCCTTTTTCCAGCTTCTTGTGTAACCCTCGCTTCTGCCCTGTCTACGATACTGACCACGTACGTGAAGGGTGTTAACTTTTGCTACCTTTACCTTGAAAAGCTTTTCAACTGCCTGAGCAATCTCAATCTTTCCTGCATTCTTGGCAACTTCGAATGTGTACTTCTTCTGAGTAGCACCAATCATGCTCTTTTCAGTGATAATAGGTCTGATGATAATATCCTGAGCTATCATGCGTACACCTCCTCGATTTTTGCCACAGCATCCTTAGCAATGATGAGCTTGTCAGCGTTTAAGAGGTCATATACATTGATTGTATTAACCTGAGCTGTCTTAACGCCCTCGATGTTGGATGCAGATGCGATAACGAAGTTGTTAACCTCGGGAAGAACAATAAGAGCCTTACCCTCAGCACCAACTGCCTTAAGCATGGAAACCATTGTCTTTGTCTTGTACTCGTCCATTGTGATGGAGTCGATTACGATGATTTCCTCAGCAGCTGCTTTAGAAGAAAGAGCTGACTTAAGAGCCAATCTCTTAACCTTTTTGTTTACGGAGAAGCGGTAGCTTCTGGGCTTGGGAGCAAACACAATACCGCCGTGAGTCCACTGGGGAGCTCTTGTTGAACCCTGACGAGCTCTACCTGTACCCTTCTGTCTCCAGGGCTTCTTACCGCCACCGGATACCTCAGAACGAGTAAGAGCAGACTGTGTGCCCTGTCTCTGGCTTGCGAGGTAGTTAACTACCATCTGGTGCATTACTGCTGCATTGGGCTCGATACCGAAAATTGCATCGTTGAGGTCGATTGTGCCAACCTTCTTGCCCTGCATATCTAATACTGCTACATTAGGCATTCTGTATTCCTCCTTCCTCAAGCCTTAGTGATGTCTTTGATAACAACTGTGCCGCCGTTAGGACCGGGAATAGCGCCCTTGATAGCAACGAGGTTGTTCTCAACATCAACCTTAACTACTTTGAGGTTCTTAACTGTAACCTTCTCAGCACCGAGGTGACCTGCCATCTTCTTGCCCTTCCATACTCTGGAGGGAGAAGAACAAGCACCCATTGAGCCGCCGTGACGAGCTACAGGACCTGAACCGTGAGTTTCCTTTAATCTGCTGAAGTTCCAGCGCTTGATAACGCCTGCGTAACCCTTACCTTTGCTTGTACCTGTTACGTCTACCTTCATGCCAGCCTCAAATGTGTCTGCCTTTACGATGTCGCCTACTGTGTAAGCTGCGCAATCATCAAAGCGGAACTCCTTGAGAGTTTTCTTGGGAGCCACGTTTGCTTTGTCAAAGTGACCCTTCATAGGTTTGGTGAGTTTATTTGCCTTTACATCACCGAAGCCGAGCTGAACTGCATTGTAGCCGTCAGTCTCAACTGTCTTAATCATTGAAACAACGCAAGGGCCTGCTTCAACAACTGTTACGGGAACTACATTTCCCTTCTCGTCGAAGATCTGTGTCATACCGATCTTCTTGCCGATTAATGCTTTCTGCATTTTATTTTCCTCCTTATTAGGTTATTGGTCGACGAAGATGTAGTCATTCATCGACTTGACCCTGTCTGCTTGTAGGTTGATAACTGAGCTATCAGAGTTTGATCTCAATCTCAACGCCGGCAGGGAGCTCCAGATTCATAAGAGCATCAACTGTTTTGTTTGAAGGTCTCAAGATGTCGATAAGACGCTTGTGAGTTCTCATTTCGAACTGCTCGCGGCTATCCTTGTACTTGTGAACCGCACGAAGAATTGTTACAACCTGCTTCTCGGTGGGGAGCGGTACGGGACCGGATACTCTTGCACCTGTACGCTTTGCTGTAGCAACGATTCGCTCAGCTGACTGATCAACTAACTGATGATCATAGCCCTTTAATCTAATTCTGATTTTTTCCTTGACTGCCATAAAAGTCGCCTCCTTAAAATTTTGTTAGTTGGCGGGCGTACTTCAAAACTAAACCTTTTACACACATCCGGGTGTTTCATCACCCTTCATAAAAAAACGGTTAACCATATTTTGTTAACCGGGAAAGTCTTGAAAAGCATAAGGGCACAGTTAGGACATAGCAACCCCTTTGTCTTAACACTGTGCTTTAAAATTTTTTCGCCCGGTTTGAAATCGGACATACTCCACGGAAAAACCGGCTAAAAAGCCGCAACCTCCCGCTTCAACGCATATCATTTATTGCAGTCACGCAGGGTCAATTATAATATATATATAGGGCAAAATCAAGGATTTCGGCGAAATTTTCTATGTAGATTTTTAGAGAATTTTTCGTATTATTTTTGTTAATATTGCACAACACAAAATCTTGAGAAATTTTCACGTTTTTTCTCATTATATTGCGGAAAATGCTCAAAATTATATTGACCTGCTCAATAATAAGCTATATAATTCAAAATGGAAATCGAAATTAATTTCTCTATATATAACTAGAAAGAGGCAGACTATGAAAAAAATCAAGGTTTTTCTGGCGGTTTTATTCTGCAAAACTGTCCGTTTTTTTGCAAAACTTCTGGGACGAGGCTCAAGCCTTCCCGGAGCGTTAACCCTTAAGCTCTTCCCCAACATCTTAAAGGATATTACTCCTCCCGAGACGATTATTGCCGTAACAGGTAGCAACGGCAAGACCTCAACCGTTGAGCTTATTGCCCATGTGCTGAAAGAAAGCGGTGCAAGCTTAGTTTATAACAAAGAAGGCTCTAATCAGATTGAGGGCGTTACCACTATGCTTCTTTGTGACTCTACCCTTTCGGGTAAAGCAAAAAGCAAAATCGCCCTTATTGAGTCTGACGAGAGGTTTGCAAAGTATACCTTTAAGTATATCAAACCCAATTATCTTTTTATCACAAATCTCTATCGAGACCAGCTTACCCGAAACGGCCACCCCGAATGGGTGTATGCGTCTATTAACGATGCTATCTCTGAGGACATTACTCTGGTGCTTAATGCCGATGACCCGTTGGTTACTACCTTTGGCAATGGCAGAAAGGCTCTCTACTTTGGTGCAGACAAGCTCTCATTCGACAAAGACGTTAACGATTCTGTGTATGACGACGGCAAATACTGTCCCGTTTGTAATGCTCCTATGAGCTATGATTATTATCATTACAACCACATTGGTTCTTACAAATGCTCAGAATGCGGATTTAAAAAGCCCGAGACCAAATGGACTATCACTAATGCAAACCTTGATGAAAAGAAGCTTACCATCAACGGCAAGCACACAATTGAGCTTTCATTCTCCAGCATTTATCAGTGCTATAATTCTCTTGTCGCTTTTGCGGCAGCTGACATTGCAGGGGTTAGGGCAGAAGATGCAGTTAAGGCTCTGTCGGGTTACAAGATGCAGTCAGGAAGAATTATGGACTTTAACTTTGGCGCATCTCATGGCACACTCCTTGTATCAAAGCACGAAAACTCTGTTTCCTATGACCAGTCTATAAATGTTGTTACCAATGACAACCGCGATGTGGCGGTGCTGATTATCGTTGACAAAATCAGCCGTAAATATCATACCGAAGATACATCATGGCTTTGGGACATTGACTTTGAAAAGCTAAATGCACAAAACGTCAAGAAAATTTATCTTGCAGGCAGTTATTATAGCGACCTTGACGTTCGTTTTTCTGTTACAGATATCCCGAAAGAAAAGCTTATAATCTGCAACAGCGTAGAAAATGCTATGGAAAAGCTTAAAGGCGAAGAAAACTTTACCTATGTTATCACCTGTTTCTCAGATAAGGGCAAGTTCCTTGAGATAGTCAAGAAAGGAGAGGTGTAATAATGGAAATTAAGATTTTACACTTATACTCCGATTTTATGAACCTTTACGGCGAATACGGCAATGTAAGACTCCTTACAAAATCACTTGAGGATAAAGGTTGCGCTGTACTGACAGAGCATAAAACCATTACCGACAGTGAAATTGATTTTGAAAACTACGATTTCATTTATTGCGGTGCAGGTACAGAATCTAAAAGAACCTTTGCACTTAATCACCTTAAGAGATTTAAGGATAGCTTAAAGTCCGCTTTTGATTCAGGCAAGGTAATGCTCTTTACAGGCAACTCATGGGAGATGCTTGGCAAATCCATAGAAAGTGCAGAAGGCAAAACTATTGACGGACTTAATCTTTTTGACTTTACAGTAAAAGAGCAGAGCTCAAGACGTCTTACAGGCGACATTAAGGCAAAGGCTGAGTTTCTGGATAATGAGCTTATCGGCTTTATCAATAAGTGCAGTGAAGTTTCGGGTGTCGACTCTCCCCTGTTTACCCTTACAATGAAGCCTGAGTCTTTCGCATTTGAAACCGAAGGTATCCACTGCAAGAATTTCTTCGGTACTCAGATTGTAGGCCCTGTGCTGGTGAAAAATCCTGCTTTCTGCAACTATATTGCAGAGCTTATAATTGAAAATAATTAAACAAAAAGAGAGAACAAGGCTTATATGCAATGTTCTCTCTTTTTTTGGTTTAGCGATATACCGAGCATTAGCTCGGTGCGATATGATATAAATCCTCATTTGCGAAGCAAATATATCGCACGCAAGGCGTATATCGCATTGAGCAGCAATATATCGCAAATCCCAAAAGGATTTATATCGCTGCAAAATATCAGATGATATTTTGCATTATCTTCTCTTTACAACCTCGCCCTGCTTCTTGTAGATAGAGCCTTCTTCGACGTAGCTCCTTACAAAAGACAAGGGATACACGCTTGTGTTTCTGCCGATTACTGTGCCGGGGTTCATAACGGTGTTGCATCCTATGTCGCCAAAATCGCCAACAATAGCACCGATTTTCTTGATGCCTGTCTCTACCTTTTCGCCTCTGAAGTTGATTGTAACCAAAGACTTGTCTGACTTGAGGTTGGACGCAATTACACCGGCACCTGTGTGAGCCTTGTAGCCGTAGATACTGTCGCCAACATAGTTATAGTGAGGAGCTTGCACGCCATTAAAAAGCACGCAATTCTTAAGCTCTGTAGAGTTGCCTACCACAGCACCCTTGCCCACAATGGCACTGCCGCGGATAAAGGCACAATGGCGGATTTCTGCATTTTCATCAATAATAAGAGGACCGTTGAGAGCAGCTGTAGGCGCTACCTTTGCACTCTTTGCAACCCAGATATCCTCACCGATTTTGTCAAACTTTTCTTCGCTGAGAGTCGCACCAAGCTTTTTGATAAACTCGCTTATATGCGGAAGCACTTCCCAGGGATATGTAAAACCTTCGAAAAGCTCTTTTGCTATAGTTTCGTCAAGGTTAAAAAGGCTTGTAATTTTAAGCTCTGTCATTTTTATCTCTCCTTATCTTTATGTCAAGATTACTTAGTTTTTCGTCATACTTAAGTTCTTTGAAAACAAGCACGGTAACCCATGCCATTAAAAGTCCCAACACCGCACCTGCAATAACATCTGTAGGGAAATGCACAAAAAGATACATTCGTGAAAATCCCATAAAGATTGCAAACAAAAGCATAGGCAAGCCTGCCGCTTTGTGTCTGAAAATCAGCACACCCACTGCCGCAAACACACTTGAGGTATGTCCCGAGGGAAAACTATACGAAGTGGGTCTTTCGATAGCAAGCGTTATGCTTTGGTCGATGGTACAGGGCCTTTCTCTGTTGACGGCATTTTTGATGGCAAGCTCGTTGAAGAAGAAAGTCAGCACCACTGCAGCTATAAGCATAACACCCGCTACTCTGGTTTTCTTGAAGAAGAACATCACCACTCCAAGCACGAGCCACGGTATACCAAGCTGAAACGCCCAGCTTAAAAATGCACAAACCGAGTCAAGCCAATCTGTACGCATATTTTCCTGAATCCAGTAAAGCACCGAAAAATCCAGATTTGTTATCCATTCAACCATTTATGTTATCACCTTCATAAAATTCATATACCTATAAAATCATTGTAACACATACAGTTTAAAAATGCTACAAAAAAATCAGATATCCCTGCTTACAAAATGCTTAACATCCTTAGAAGGTTTTTTAAGCTCTGTTCTGAAAAATTCGGGATAATACTTTTTGGGGTGGTCTGACTTTATCCAGACAAGATGCTCTTTTACATCGTCTTCTGTAAAGCTCATGCACACAGGCTCGAAATTTTCAGGCACCTTCATATAGAAAAAGAAGGATATCTCATGAACGATGCTTCCCTTCTTAGCCAGAGTGTCCCCGGGGAAGAAGTTTTCATGGACAAACCCAAGCCTCTCGACTTCCATTTTCACTCCAGTTTCTTCAAACACCTCTCGCACTACGGCCTCCTCGGCAGTTTCGCCGAACTTTATTCTGCCGCCTACGGAATACATATGTTCATCTCTTTCATTTTTAACCATAAGGAACTCATCATCCCTCATAATAATTGCACCAACTCGGATATTGAGTATTCCGTCATCGGTTTTTACACATAAATCCTTGTTCACAATAAAACCTCCTTATGGGACAAAAAAGGAAGCAGTAAAAACCACTTCCCTTTGTTTTAAAATATTAAAGTCTGGAATTAAAGACAGAGCTCTTCTTCTGCTTAACCTTTTCGGGCTTAACCTTTTTGCCCTTCATCTTAATAGCAAAGCTCCAAGCCTTCTTAAGTTCGTCGCTCATCTTCTCCTCAAGTTTTTCCTTATACTTTTCGTCAGTAGAGTTAAGAATTACGATAGTGATAATTGAGCGTGTATCCATATCGCCGTTCTGATACTGAGTAGAGAGAATCTGAGACAACTTGTTGATTTCAGCCTTGGTGCCCTTTGCAAGAAGCTCGTTGATTTTTGGCACAACAAAGTTGCGGGTAAAGTAAACACCGCGGAAAACTTCCTTTGTGTCCTGCTCTTTTTTGATTTCGTCCTTAAGCTCAGGGAAAAGCACCATAAAACGCTTTGCAAGGAAAAGAGGGTCAGCGTTGCCGTCTTCGCCGTTCTTTTTCTTCTTAGCCTGCTTTGCTCTCTTAATAGCAGAAACTGATGAAACTGCCTCCACGAAGTCGCTTGCAATGCTTTCTGCATCCTTGTCTGTGTCGGTCTCTGGATTGAACATCCATGTTGCCATGGTCTTCCACTCGTTGTCGGGGCCTTCGTCAGTCATAGCACAGTTTCTCAGCAAGCAAAGAGTCTTATCTTTATAGTAAATTGTAGAATAAGCCATTGTATCACTTGTAAAAAGGCTTACAAGCTCGTTGTCGCTCTGGCTCTCAACCTTCTGCTTTGCAAAGCCCTGAGACTTCAAAGCGGTTTCTACTTTATCTGTAATAATACCAAATGCCTTTTTTAAATCTGTCATTATAGTTACCTCCCAGTGAGTTACATACCATTATACATACAATATTCTTATTTGTCAAAGGAAATCGCCAAAGCCATATAAAAACTTTCTGTTGCATACATATTTATATGGCTTGAAAGTATCGGATTAATATGATAAAATAATATGAGTAATGTCCTGAAAGCAGGTAGATTTATGAAAAATAAGGCAATCGGTGTTTTCGATTCGGGTCTTGGAGGACTCACGGCGGTTAAAGAGCTTGTTAAGTGTCTGCCCTGCGAAAACATAGTTTACTTTGGTGACACAGGCAGAGTGCCCTACGGCACCAGAAGTAAAGAAACCATAATTAAATATGCCGCTCAGGATGCAAAGTTCCTGCTGAGCCACAATGTAAAGATGATCATTGCTGCTTGCGGCACTGTAAGCTCTGTGGCATCATCTCTGGGCGAGAGTCTTCCCGTAAAGTTTACGGGTGTTCTGGAGCCTACAGCCTTAGCCTGCGCCAATGCAACGCAGTCAGGTCATGTGGCGATTCTGGGCACAAGCGCCACAATAAACAGCCACAGCTACAAAAAGCTTCTTGAGAAAATCAACCCCGACCTTAAGGTTTACGAGCAGGATTGTCCTTTGTTTGTGCCTTTGGTCGAAAACGGCTTTACCGACAAAAACGACATCATCGTCAGAAGTGTAATTGAGCGTTATGTAAGTCAGTTCAAGGACACTCAGATTGATACAATTATTTTAGGCTGTACCCATTATCCCCTGCTTAAGGCCGCCATCGGCGAAGCATTGGGCGAAAATGTTAAACTTATTGACTCGGGATATGAGACTGCACTTTACACCAAAAAGCTTCTTGAGGAACAAAACCTTATCTCTGACAGAAATACCGAAGGTGTAAGAGAGTTTTATGTCAGCGATACTCCTCATAACTTTGAGGTTGTTGCAGGTCGTTTTCTGGGCAAAGATATGAAAAGCACTGCCACACGTATTGACATAGAGAATTACTAAGGTGCAATTATGAAAGAAGATTATCTTATTAAAGTTACAGGTATTCAGGAAATCGACGGTGAGTCCGACACGGTAGAGATTATGACCTCAGGCACACTTATGCACCGTGACGGCCGATTTCTGATTAAATATACCGAAAGAGACAACGACGACCCCAGAATAGCCATTGACAACTCGGTGCTTGTAAATGGCGACAGCCAGGTTACCGTTATACGCAATATTGGTACAGAAAGCCGTCTTATCCTGGAAAAAGGCAGACGCCACCAATGCATTTACACAACCGTTGCAGGTGACCTTTCTGTAGGAGTTTATACCGAATACATCAAAAATACGCTTAAAGAAAATGTAGGCGGTAAGCTCAGTCTTAAATATAGTCTGGATTTTAACGCAGGTCTTGTATCCAGCAATGAACTGCATATTAATATAACCAAAAAAGAGGTATAAAAGATGTCTAAAACTTCATCAAATGCTATTAAAAGCCTCAGAGAGGCAATCGAAAATGCTGTAAAGACAGCTATTGATAAGGGTGCACTCCCCCAGGGCGAGCTTCAGAGCTTTATTATTGAGGCTCCTGCCGACAGAAGCCACGGCGACTACGCCACCAATGCCGCAATGACTGGCGCAAAAGCTTTCAGAATGCCTCCTTTCAAAATCGCAGAAGCTATCAAGGAAAACATAAGCCTCGAGGGTACAGTTTTTGAAAAATGCGAGGTTGCAGGTCCAGGATTTATCAACTTCTTTTTAAGCCCCAAGTATTTTGCCGATGTTATTGAAGAAATCACCGCTTCAGGCGAGAATTTCGGCAGAAGCGACTTTGGTCAGGGCAAGAAGATCAACGTTGAGTTTGTATCTGCAAACCCCACAGGTCCCATGCACATGGGCAACGCCCGCGGCGGTGCTTTGGGCGACTGTCTGGCAGCAGTTTTGGATGCTGCTGGCTATGAGGTTTCCCGTGAATTCTATGTAAACGATGCAGGTAATCAGATTGAAAAGTTTGCATCCTCCCTTAATGCAAGATATATGCAGATTTTTGACCCTGAGTTTATTATGCCCGAGGACGGATATCAGGGCGAGGATATCAAAGACCTTGCAAAAGAGTTTGAGGGTATTAATGGTGACTCTTTCGTTGCTGCTTCAGAAGCTGAGAGAAAAAAGGCTCTGGTAGATTTTGCACTGCCCAAGAATATCGCAAAAATGCAGGCAGATATGAAGAAGTACCGCATCGAATACGACAAGTGGTTCTTCGAAAGCGAGCTTCACAACTCAGGCAAAGTTAAGGCAGTTGTTGACCTCCTTACCGAAAAAGGTCTTACATACGAAAAAGAGGACGCTCTCTGGTACAAAAACGCAGAGGTTGTTGCTGAGAGACTTAAGAAAAGCGGCATGAAAGAAGCCGACATCGAAAAGCTCGAGCTTAAGGATGACGTTTTAATCCGTGCCAACGGCAACCCCACATATTTCGCCGCAGATATTGCATATCACAAAGATAAATTCGACAGAGGTTTTGACACCTGCATCAACATCTGGGGTGCTGACCACCATGGTCATGTTGCCCGTATGAAGGGTGCAATGGACGCTATCGGCCTTGACGGTGACAAGCTTGACATCGTGCTTATGCAGCTTGTACGTCTGGTTAGAAACGGCGAGGTTGTACGAATGAGCAAGCGTACAGGCAAGGCTATTCAGCTTGCTGACCTTCTGGAGGAAGTTCCCGTTGACTCCACACGTTTCCTCTTTAACACAAGAGAGGCAAACACTCAGATGGACTTTGACCTTGACCTTGCGGTTACTCAGGACAACCAGAACCCTGTATACTATGTTCAGTATGCACACGCAAGAATCTGCAGCATCTTCCGCAACCTTGCTGCTGACGGCATTCTTCCCAGAGCTTGCACAAGTGAGGAGCTTATGCTTCTTGCTGCACCTGAGGAAATCGAGCTTATACACCACCTCAGCGCATATACTGATGAAATCGTAGCGGCTGCAAAGGACTACGACCCCACAAGAATTACCCGTTATGTTGCAAGTCTTGCAGCATTATTCCACAAGTTCTACAATGCTCAGCGTGTTAAGGTTGATGATGAGGCTCTTATGCAGGCTCGTCTTACACTTTGCGGTGCAGTTAAGACTGTAATCAGCAACGTGCTCACAATGTTCAACGTAAACTGCCCCGAGAAGATGTAAACCGTTAGCCACGGTGGGCGATTCCGCCTTTTTATAACTTTAGTTTATTCGAAACCTCGCTTAACGGCGGGGTTTTGTGTTGTATCAAATTCCGCATAATCACAAACTCACCTCACAACATAAAAGCCACTCAAGTACATAAAACTTGAGTGGCTTTCTTTATTTTATATCATATATTGCATCTGCAAGTCTGCCAAGCTCTTCGAGAGTAAGAGCCTCGGCTCGGGCTGCGGGGCTTATGCCTGCATTTTCGCAAGCTACCCTGAAATCATCTTTTGAAAGCGACAAGCCCGATGTTACGGAATTGGATATGGTCTTTCTGCGTTGGGCAAAGGCAGACTTTACCATTTTGAAGAAAAGTTTCTCGTCTCTCACATCAATTCTGGGCTTATCCGCCACATGAAGCTTGATTACGGCAGAGTCGACATTGGGAGCAGGCATAAAGGAACCCCTGGACACCGAGAAAAGCTTTTCGGCTTTGCTATAATAGCTTACGGCTACGGTAACCGCTCCGCTTTCTCTTGTACCGACCTCAGCACAAAGGCGGTCAGCCGCCTCTTTCTGCACCATTACCGTAAGAGCTTTTATGGGAAGTTTGTCCTCAAGAAGCTTCATAATTATGGGCGAGGTGATGTAGTACGGCAGATTTGCACATACTACCACATCCATGCCCTCAAATTCTTCTTTTATAAGCTTATGCAGGTCAACCTTCATAACATCTCCGTTGATTACCTTGAAGTTGCTGTGCTCTGCCATTGTTTCTTCAAGTACAGGGAGAAGTCGGGTATCAAGCTCTACAGAAACGACTTTTTTTGCAACTTTGCAAAGTTCGTTTGTAAGCACACCCAAGCCGGGACCAATCTCGAGAACTCGGTCTCTGAGTCTGCACCGCAAAACTCTGCCATTCGGGGACAAACAGAAGGATTTATAAGAAAATTCTGTCCCATTGCTTTGGAAAAAGTAAAGCCGTGCTTTGAAAGTATTCTTTTAATCTCGCCTATATCAGATAGTCTTTCCATATTTTAAATTCCTTTGCAAACTGAATAAATACCTTTGCCTTGCTAATAATAATGTCAAGGGAGGTGCTTTTAATGAACCAGAACAGAAATCAGAACAACCAGAACAACTCTAACAAGAATCAGAACAATTCTAACAACCAGAACAAAAACTCCAATCAGAACAAGAAGTCTAACCAGAATAAGAATCAGCAGAACAAAAACAATAAGTAATATATGTTAGTGTACGCTATTGATATATCGCCATTAATCACATGATATATCATTCAAAAGGCTCCTCTTTTCAGAGGAGTCTTTAGTTTTAGTAGCCTAAGTTCTCGTTAACGATAATAACTTTGATTCTGTCCTTATGTCTTTGCTGGGCAGACACAACATAATTGCAGCATATTCTGCCGCTACCCTTACAGCCGTCACACATAAACGAGCCATCTGCCTTAAGGGACTTGCACTGGCCCTGAGCCTCACAATAAGAGCCTGTGTGAAGTCTGACGGTGTTTTTGGGAGCTGCTATAGTCTTTACACGCTTTACGGCTTCATCAATATTCTCCACAATTTTGTTTATGCCGCATACCACAATAACGCTTTCAGGGCCGTAAAGAAGTGCGGCTACGCGGTTGGAGTTGCCGTCAACATTATAAAGCTCACCATTTAAAGTAAGGGCATTGGTGCTCATAAGATACACATCGGCAAAAAATGCTTTTTTGTATATCTCTTTAACCTCCTCGGGGGTAAGACCCTCGGCATTTCTGTCGAGATATGTAATATCAGCTCTGTTTTTGACTGCATCCATAACACCGATTTCGTTCATGGTTACGCTGCCGCCGTTGGTGACAACATCCCCTTCTTTAATAAGGCTTAAAACCAAATCCTTTGCCTCACTGCCTGTTTCGCAGAAAAAGGGCTTCATATTATTGCTCTCAAGTTTCTCCATAAGAGCTTTTATCATACTTTCGTTTACCTGCATAATATCACATCCTGAAAATTTATACTTTAATTATACATAAATGTTCACATAAATCAAGGTGTCACAAAGGGTACGCCTAAATAATCTGCAATACTTTTTGATACACTTCTGGCTATGTTGTCAATATTGGAGCGAATCCAGTCCGCATCCTCAGGATTATCGTGAAAGGCGGTTTCTATCAAAACTGCAGGAGCCTTTGTGCGACGCACCTCGGCAAGAGTAGTGGTGGGAATCACCGAAATATCCGTCGGGTCGGGATAAATCTCCTTGTAATCCTCTGCAATCAGGTCAGCAAGACGCTGACCGTTGCGGCTTGTGGGATAATAGTAAACCTGCACTCCCTTGTTCTGACCTTTTGATGCCTCGGGAGACGCATTGGAGTGAAGCGCAACATGCAAATCGTAATTGCCGGAATTGGACTGGGCTATAGTCTGAGACAACGTGGATGACGGATTATTGCGAGAAAACTCGATACCGCTGGCTCTTAAATAGGGCTCCATTGCATCGGCAACAAGATTCATGTAGTATTCCTCGTTACCACCGCCAACGTAGGGGTTAAACTCCTGTAAAGATGGGCTTAGATAAATTTTTGGCATTAATAAATACACTCACTTTCCGTTTTTATATATATATTGGAAATTAATAGAAAATATGCAAAGTATATTTACAAAACCGAAAATTTGTGATAAGATAAAATCAGTAATTATTACTGATTTGAGGTGAGACTATGAAAGGCAGTAATTTCAGCTCTAAAAGAGAGCTTATCTACTCTACACTTTGCTCTACAAAATCCCACCCCAGTGCAAAATGGGTGTACGAACAGCTTAAAGAAGATTATCCCGACTTAAGTCTCGGTACGGTTTATCGAAATATTGCACTTTTCAAAGAAAACGGCAAAGCGGTTGCGGTTGCTAACATTCTTGGCGAAGAGCGTCTTGATGGCGACACTTCTGCTCATGCGCATCTTGTGTGCAAATGCTGCGGTAAAATCGAGGATATCGAAATGCCCTCTATGATAGTTAAGGGCAACACCAACGGTTTTTCTACCGATTCTGTGTCTGTTACATATCTCGGTATCTGCAAAGACTGCAAGAAATAATCAAATTTTATTTTGTGGCATAGCAAAACCCGTCGTGAATATACGACGGGTTTATTCTTTTGCTGAAATCACAACAATTCTATGAGTTTTTCTTTTGCTTTACCCGGGTCGGCTCTTCCCTTGCTTTCTCTCATAACAAAGCCCACAAGTGCCATAATCGCTTTGTCCTTGCCGTTTTTATAGTCGGTGACTATTTTTTCGTTTTCGTCTATTGCTTTGAGACACAAGTCGGAAAGCTCGGAAGAAGAAACCTCTGCAAGGTCTTGGGTGCTCAGCAATTCTTCGGGAGATTTGCCGCTTTCAAGCATTTTCTCAAGGGTAGATTTGGCTTTGTTTACGTTAAGTTTGCCTTCATCAATAAGATTAACAAGCTTTTTTAAGCTTTCGGGGGATATATTGAGGTCGAATTTTTCTTTCAGTGTTTCACTCTTAAGATGTGCAAAAATCACTCCTGTGATAAAATCCGCCACCCTTTTGGGGGATTTCACCCCCAATGCCGACTTCTCAAAAAACTCGGCTACCTTGGGGTATTTTGAAATCAGCTCTGCATCCTTTTGCTCAAGATTCATAGTTTTTACATATCGGTAGCTTTTATGGTGAGGAAGCTCAGGCAAGCCTTCGCGGATTTTCTCCACATCCTCATTGCTTATATGTATTGCAGTCAGGTCAGGCTCTCTGAAATAACGATAGTCGTCGGCATCCTCTTTGCTACGCATAGAGTAGGTCTGCTTTGTTTTTTCGTCAAAGCCGAGGGTTTCCTGTACTATCTTCTGTCCTGTCTCTAAAGCCTCAATCTGTCTTTTGCATTCATACTCCATAGCCTTTGCGATAAAATTAATGGAGTTCATATTCTTTATCTCGGTTCGGGTACCTAAAGTATCGCTTTCGGACACCGAAATATTGACATCACATCGCATGGAGCCTTCCTGCATTTTACAGTCGGAAACTCCGATATACCGCATAATAAGCCTGAGTTTCTCCACATATTCTTTTGCCTCGTCAACAGAGTTGATATGCGGCTCTGACACAATCTCAATCAAAGGCACACCTGCGCGATTGTAATCTATGAGAATTTCCTCATCCTTATGAATAAGCTTGCCTGCATCTTCTTCGATGTGGATTCGGTTGATTCCGATACGCTTGCCTGATGAAAGCTCTACAAATCCATCGTAACAAAGTGGTGTATCATACTGAGTAATCTGATACGCCTTGGGCAAATCGGGGTAAGAATAATTCTTTCGGTCCATAAAGGAAATTGTGTTTATCTTACAGTTAAGGGCAAGCCCTGCCTTAACCCCATACTCTACAACTTTTTTATTAAGAGACGGCATCACACCGGGAAGCCCCATACACACAGGACAACAATGGGTATTTGCAGGAGCTCCGAACTCTGTACTGCAACTGCAGAAAATTTTCGACTCTGTTTTAAGCTCTACATGGGTTTCAAAGCCTGCGGTCATTTTGTATTTCACAGTACCCACCCCCTACCTGCGATGCTATCATCTTTGGTCAGCTTTTCGTACATATTAGCTATGTTGAGAATAAGATTCTCCTGCCATTTGTCAGCCAGAAGCTGGACTCCAACGGGAAGCCCCAGACCGGTCTTGCCACAAGGCAACGACAAAGCAGGTATTCCTGCAAGATTAGCAGGCACAGTGCATAAATCAGCAAAGAAAGCAGCCTCTTTATCCACTGCGGTTTCTCCAAGTTTAAAGGCGGTTTTGGGGGTTGTGGGAGTCAGAATGACATCATATTTTCCGAAAACCTCAGTGAATTTTTCGCTGAGAGCTTTGCGTACTTTCTGAGCCTTGGCGTAAAATTTATCGTAATAGCCTTCGCTCAGCACAAAAGTACCTGTAATGATACGCTTTTTGACTGCTTTGCCGAAGGATTGGGTTCGGGTTTTTACAATCATTTCGTGAATGCTTTCGTAAGAATCGGCTCTGTCAGAATATCTGATTCCGTCGTATCTGCCCAGATTTGAAGATGCCTCGGCGAAAGCAATAATATAATACGATGGCAATGCATCAATAAGCACAGGCATGGAAAAAAGCTCTACCTCCACACCCATTTTCTCAAGCTTTTCGGCAAAGTTGAGGACTGCTGCCTTTATCTCACCCTGAGCTTTGTCCAAAAGCTCTTTTGGAATTCCTACGCGTTTGCCGTTTATGTCACAATTAAGGCTATCAAAAGTACAAAGAGAATGACTTCGGCAGGTGGTGCTGTCTTTTGGGTCGTAGCCTGAAATTCTGTCAAAAACCAAAGATACATCTTCGGCACTTGATGCAAGTATACCAATTTGGTCAAGGCTTGAAGCATAAGCAATAAGCCCGTACCTGGACACCGAACCATAAGTAGGCTTAAGGCCATAACAACCGCAAAAAGCTGAGGGCTGACGGACAGAGCCGCCTGTATCAGAGCCTAAGGAGTACACCGCAAGTTTTGATGCAACGGACGCTGCACTACCGCTGGAGGAGCCGCCTGCAACAAAATCTCTGTTGTGAGGGTTGCGGGTTGCTCCGAAAACAGAGCTTTCTCCTGTGCACCCCATAGCGAACTCATCCATATTCGCCTTGCCCAGCATCACCGCACCCTCTGTCATAAGCCTTTGCCATGCAGTAGCACTATAAGGCGGTACAAATCCCCTTAAGATTTCTGAACAACAAGAGGTTTCTATGTTTTCTGTGCAGATGTTGTCCTTCAGAGACATGGGAATTCCCGAAAGAAGCCCTATCTCCTCACCGCCTGCGATTTTTCTGTCCACAATATCCGCAGTTTTGAGAGCTGAATCCCGAGTTATTTTAACGTATGCGTTCAGGTCGGGGTTAAGACTATCAATGGCACAAAGATATTTATCTGTTAATTCTTTTGCGGAAATTTCTTTGTTCATAAGACTTTTGTGAAGTTCAAGAATCATTCTACACCCTCCTTTTAAGCTTAACATATCCTTCTTGGGTATCATCAGCATTCAAGAGAAGTGCATCGCGGCTCATTGATGGCATCACCGCATCATCCCGAAGGTCTCTGTAGTCTCTCTGTCTGAAGTCGTCGCAGGTATCTTTTAAGTCCTCTATCATAATCTTATCAATATGCATAAGAAGGGTTTCGATTTCATCTATATACTCCGAGGCTTCGGATTCTTCTATATTTAGTTTTGCAAGTGTTGCAATTCGATTTAAGTCTTCTTTTGTTATCATAAACCCACCCCGATATAGTATGGCATATATTTTTATTTTAACACACATAAAACAAGTTTTCAACAAAGTAAAACACCCGAAGGCAAGCCCCTCGGGTGTATTTTATTCTACGGATTTCAGACTTTCAATCATATCTATTTTCTTGATTCTGAAATGCATAATTATATTTACCAATGCCGCAAAAACCAAGGTCATCATAGCGGCAAGGATATAGCTTAGCAGATGAATGTCTCTGCCGAACATAACCATATCCACCTCTACCGTAGACACAACAAATCTGGTTAGCAGAATACCCAGGAACAGGCCTAAAATCATACCGATAACCGTGAGTATTATGTTCTCGCGGTAAATATAAGACGAGGTCTCCAGACTTCTGAATCCCAGTACCTTAAGGGTAGAAATCTCTCGTTTACGCTCTGCAATATTAATATTGGTCAGATTGTAAAGCACAACAAAGGCAAGTCCTGCAGCACACACAAGCACCGCTACAATAACCAGATTCAATGACTGAATCATTTCTCTGAACTGGTTTGTGCTCTGTGACATAAAGCTTGCACCCAAAACGCAATCCTTATCCAGATACTCTGTGCCGAACTTATCCTGAGCACTTTCGCTGTCATCTGCAAAGGTAACAATCATAACATTGCCGCTATAGGAAGTGTCAAAAGAGGACTCATAGTAATCCTTTGACATATACAGATATCCCGAAACATAGTTCTCACAGATTGCACTGATTCTTACTTCAGCAGTATTGTCGCCTTCCTTTACCTTTACTGTGTCTCCAACGGACACGCCCAGGGTATTGGAAAGCTTTTCGGTAATAACCGCACCATCCGCGGAAATATCAATGGACTTGTGGCCTACTCGCTCTCTGAGATTTACAAGATTCTTGAAATCCTCTGTTTTGTCAGGTACGGCAATATTAACATCCTCGGTTACTTTTGCGTTATCAGACTCAACTGTTACAGCAATCTGACGCATCAGAGCACTACTATTTACTCTGTCGTCAGCTTTGATATCTGCCTCAAGAGTCTCTACATCGTAGGGATTATCATGAGGAACAATAACAGCATCATAAGAACAAATTTCTTCAAACTGAAGGTCTATAATATCACCGATACTGTTGTGCAGGCCAAAAGCACATAAGATAAGTGCCGTACAACCTGCAACACCTATTACGGTCATAAAGAATCTCGCTTTGTATCTGAATATATTTCTTGCCGTAACCTTAGCACTGAAATTAAATCTCTTCCAGAGGAAGCCTATTCTTTCAAGCACAATTCTCTTGCCGGGCTTGGGAGCCTTTGGTCGCAAAAGAGTTGCGGGAGATAATCGCAAAAGTCCGTAGCAAGCCCCACAGGTTACCGCGGATGTGCTTACGAGTGCTGCCAGCGTGCCTATAATCGCCGTAGGTACATCAATGGTGAGAATAAGCTCAGGCAAGGAGTAAATCATTCCGTAAGCGTTGAAAATAACCGCAGGAAATGCCAGCACACCTACAACAATACCCACAACAGAACCGATTAAGGTGGCAGACAAGGTGTAGAAAAGGAATTTCTTGATAATATCGCTTTTCTTATATCCCAAGGTCATCAACGCACCGATATCACCGCGTTTTTCCTCGATAAGACGGGTCATGGTGGTTACACATACCAACACCGCTACCAGCAGGAAGAATATTGGGAAAACCGTAGCAACTGCATCAACTCTGTCTACATTTTCAAGATATGATGAATAGCCCGGATTGTCGCTTCTGTCAAATACATACCACTGAGGGTCAGGGATTCTATCAATCTCTGCCTGTGCTTCCTTCAGCTTTTTCTCAGCGTCATTAAGCTCCTTGATAGCAGTGTCATAGCCTTTTTTGTATTCTTTTTCGGCTTTTTCAAGGTCTTGCTTGCCTTTTTCTTTTTGCTCTTCCAGCTCCTCTACTCCCTGATAATACTGGGCTTCGCCTTCTTCAAGCTCTTTTTCGCTTTCTTCAAATGTGGCAAGCGCTTCCTGCTTTTTGGCTTCAAGCTCTGCCTGAGATGCCTCTATCTGCTGCATGGCGCTTTCAAGCTCTGCCTCTGATTCTCTCATGGTGGCAATTGCCTCCATAAGCTGGATGGCACTGTTACCGGTAATCAAATCCAAAACCGCATTTCTGCGTTCAAGGTCTGTTAGCCACTGTCTAAGCTCATTGAGCTCCTGATTCTTGCTTAAATCAATACCAAGACCTTCTGCAAAATCCACAATTTTCTGAATCCGCTCTTCGGTCTTCTTTATTTCTTCCTCGATTTCGGTTTTCATCAGACCTGCAAAGTGCTTGTAAAACTTAATCTCTGAGGAATCGGGAATCTGCATGTCATCAAGAACAGACTCCATATCTTCATAGGTTATGTCCGAGCCTTCTACCAAGGTCATAAACTCCGACATAAGCTGTTGTTTGCCTTCTTCAAGCTGCTTTTTGCCGTCCTCTGCTTGAGCACGGGCTTTGTCGATTTCGGCTTGCCCGTCTTTAATACCTTGCTCAAACTGCTTTTTACCGTCTTCAAGCTGCTTTCTGCCATCTTCAATCTGAGCCCATGCATCTCTCAAGGCTGCCTCGCCGTCTTTGATGCCCTGATTGTAGGTTTCCCAGCCTTTGTCAAGCTCTCCCCTGGCTTTATCAAGCTCATTCATGGCTTTTGTCTTTTCTTTTTCGAAGAGAACCTTTGCCTCGTCAAGGCTGCTCTGAGCTTCTTTGAGAGTATCGTCGTTGAAGGTTTCTACACGCTCAGCACCCAATGCCTCAAACTCAGCGGACATTTTTTCGATTGCGTTGTCATATTCCTCTGTGTAGGGGTCAAATTCTTCGGATAATTCTGTTTTTACATAAACTTCGGTATATCTGTCGGACACAAAGCTTTCCTCGGGCAGAAGCATATATAAAGAAATGCTGCCGTTGCCGATATTGGTGGTGCCTCGGTCAAAAGATATATAAAGCGGCGACTCTACCTGACCTACAACGGTAAATTCGGTTTCGGTCAGTATATCACCTATGTCGCTATCATTCAAAGTAAAGTAAATTTCGGAACCTACATCAACTGCACCAAAGCTGCTGACTCCTGCCAGAGCCTCGTTTTTATTCTCAGGAAGTCGTCCCGATACTACCACAGGCTGGTTGAGAGCATCCTCTGAGCTTTTAAAGGCATGTAAACGCACAACACTGCCGCCTGCATCGCCCCCAAGAAACACATCGGAGAAAAAGCCTGCCTGAACATCGGTAACTCCGTCAATATCTTTGATGGCATCTATATCCGCATCATCAAATCCCACAGTAGATAACAGACGGAAGTCCATGAGCTTTGTATCTTCGTAATACTTATCAACCACGGCCATCATTGATGGCTTGCTGGATTTAATACCCGTAAAGAAACCTACGCCGATTAAAATAATCAGCAAAATCGAGAAAAATCTTGCTTTTGTGCTTTTGATATCTCTCAAGGTGCTTTTAAAAAGCATTTTTGACATCCGTCTCACCTCCTGTCAGAATTTTATTATAATTACCACTCAATCAAATCAACACTTAAGGGATTTTCATTGATTGTATCGCTTTCTACTTTGCCGCTTTGCAGTTTGATAACTCTGTCTGCCATCGGTGTAATGGCAAGGTTATGAGTAATCAGCACTACAGTAAGACCGTCTTCGCGGCTTTTTTGCTGCAAAAGCTTGAGTATCATTTTGCCTGTATTATAGTCAAGAGCACCTGTAGGCTCGTCACAAAGCAGAAGCTTAGGACGCTTTGAAAGTGCACGTGCAATAGAAACACGCTGCTGCTCTCCGCCCGAAAGCTGAGCCGGAAAGTTATCCATTCTGTCCTCAAGTCCCACACTTCGCAAGGCTTCTTCGGCAGGCATAGGATGCTTACAAATCTGGCCTGCAAGCTCAACATTTTCTCTTGCGGTGAGGTTTGGTATCAGATTATAGAACTGAAACACAAAGCCGATATCATGACGGCGATACTCTACAAGCTCTTTTTCCGAGAAATTGCTGATTTCTCTGCCGCCAATACGGATACTGCCCGAAGTACAGCTATCCATACCGCCGAGAATATTAAGAACGGTGGTTTTACCTGCACCCGAAGTACCCACAACCACGGTGAAAGAACCTTCGTCAATATTAAAAGATATACCATCAACGGCTTTGATGGTAATTTCACCCATTTTATAATGTTTTGTTATGTTATTTATCTCCACTAAATGCGTATCTGCTGACATAAAAATTCTCCTGTCATTTTGAATACTAAAAACTATACTACCACAGGACACAGAAAAAATCAATAAAAAACAACTCAGAGCCGAAACTCTGAGTTGTAATTTTAAGTTTTATTCAGATTACTTTAAGTATGTCTGACCGGAGGGACCCTGAGCACCGCTGATGCCTTCGAAGCCTGAAGCACAGCATACATAAACTCTCATGTTACCCTTACCTGTAGAGGGAACGTTAAGTGTACCGTTGGAAACAGTCTGTCTGTCGCCTGTTACAGCGTCAATGTAAAGACCATTGGGGATACCCTTGAATGTTGCGCCGCCGGTGATGGATACGCATGCGAGAGAATCAATACCATCGCCTGTGTAACGACGGATGAATGCAAGCTCATTACCGGAAACATAGCTGCCGTCGTGTGTGTACTGACCCTTCTGGAGAGCTGTACAAGAACGTCTGATAGCATTAAGCTTCTGGATGTGCTTTGCAAGAGGAGACTCAAGTGTCTGCTGAACCTTACCGGATGCAGTGTACTTGCTGAAGTCAGAAGCAGTAACTGTACCCTCGAGGTGATCACCGAGGTATGCACGGCCTGTTTCTGCAAGAGGTGCGTTAGGACCAACGTCGATGGGAAGGTTCTTACAGAACTCAATCTCAGAACCATAGTATACGCAAGGAATACCACGGAATGTGAAGATAAGGTTGAGGTTCTCAGCCCATGCCTGTGTACCTAAGCTGTAACGTGTTTTCTCCATGCCGTCAGGACCGTAGTCGTGAGAGTCAACATACATTACGTTCCATGTGGAGTCGTTGATGTAGGAGTCTTCTGCAAAACCTGCTCTGATAGCATTGTTTGCATTTTCAAAGTTCCAGTGCATTGTAAAGTCGATGATACCTGTACCGTTGGACTTGGAGTAGTCAGGCTTGTGGTAAGTGATACCGTTGAGGTATGCGTTGGAGCTTGTGGGACAGCCTGAAGGATCTCTATGAGAATCATAGTGGTCGATAGACTTAGCAATATTGGCAGTGGGGCTTGATGTATCCCAGTTGCCGATCCAAGCAGACTCTGTTTCTTTCCATGTAAAGAAAGCAGGTGAGCTGGAGGGGATGTTATGGTTCCATGTCTCACGAACACGAGAGCAAACCTCACCGAAGATGTAGAAGTTCTCTACCTTCTGGAATACGGGGAAGTAAGCACTGTTCAGTGTCCAGCGGTTGATGTGCTTTTCTGTATCAAGACGGAAAGCATCAACACCCATGTTTACATAATCCATATATGTGTCTGTGATGTACTTTGCTACTACGGGGTTTTCTGTGTTAAGGTCAACACAGTCACCTGCCATTGAGCCCTGCTGCTCGATAGAAGACTCGTAGCCCATGTTCTTCTCTCTGTGGTAATATTCATTCTGGTTAAGAGAGCTTGTTCTGTGAGCCTTAAGGCAGTCAAGTCTAAGCTGGAACTGTTCAGTAGGCAACTCATTTTCATAATTTGGGTACTGTTTTGCCAATACTGAGTTAGGAATTACCTTCATACAGTCTGCATTACCTAAATCCTGGATTGTTTTGTACTCTTTTGTAAAGAGGGGGCCGAGGAATGCCTCACCAAAGTTACCTGTGTGGTTCCAAACTACGTCCTGTACAATCTTCATGTCCTTATCATGAGCAGCCTGGATAAGATCTTCATATGTAAAGTCAGAAGATTCATATCTGGGGTCAACTGTACCGAAGTCGAATGCGTGGTAGCCGTGGTAGTCATAACCTGATGCGTTTTCTACAACGGGAGTAATCCAAACTGCGGAGAAACCGAGAGCCTTGATGTAGTCAAGCTTCTGAGCAAGGCCCTTGAAGTCGCCGCGCCATGCGGGGTCGCTGTCGGGGTTTTTAG
Organism: Oscillospiraceae bacterium; assembly: GCA_015066245.1. Taxonomy (GTDB): domain Bacteria; phylum Bacillota; class Clostridia; order Oscillospirales; family Acutalibacteraceae; genus Ruminococcoides. The sequence goes on along the minus strand of SVOS01000002.1, from coordinate 197,768 downwards.
CAGTTGCATCGTCCCAGCAGTGAACGTTGTTGCCCTTGTCGCCGTCATAGAAACGAGTTGTAATTACAAAGTAAATGGACTCTTCTCTGAAGTCGCCACGCTCTACCTCTGCGTTAGGACCGCCTGCAGACTTCTTCCATTTGCCGTCTTTGTAGAACCAATCGCCTACTTCTCTGGTAAGCTCAGGAGAGAGCTGACCCTGAAGTGTGTTGGTGCCGTTTGTAAACATAAGGTTGATTTTTGTTGAATTCTTGAACTCATACTTATACCAGTTAGCGCCTGATGCACCATCTGCAGACATCTTAACACCGGGATAAGCTGTCTCAAGGTTTGTGGGGAGTGCGTTCCAGTAGTAAATATAAGGAACGCCGCCCTCATGATAATAATGGATGGTAATACCAGTGCCTGCACCTGTCTCGGCAACTTCTGTCTGAGCAGAAAAAGCAGAGAATACGCCAACGCCCAAAAGTGTTGCAAGGCAAAGTGCAATAGCCAGGGCCGACTTAATAAATCTCATCCGAATTACCTCCTTCTGTTAATTTTCATATAGCTTTTAAGAACATATATAAAAGCTTCTTTCCATCGGGACAGAGCGCCTGCCCCGATGGGATAATAGTTATTACTTAATGTAAGTAAGACCTGTTTCGCCGATTACACCATCAATGCCGTCAAAGCCTGATGCACAGCAAACATAAACTCTTAAGTTACCCTTACCGCTGCAGTTAGCAGTGAGAGTGCCGTTTGTAACGGTCTGAATATCACCTGTGATAGCGTCGATATACTTGCCGTTGGGGATGTTCTTGAATGTAGCAGAACCTGATACGGTTACCAGAGCAAGGCTGTCTACATCTGCATCTGTAAAGCGGCGGATGTAAGCCATGCTGCCCTGAACATACTTGCTGTCTGCTGTGTACTGACCCTTCTGGAGAGCAGGTATAGCACGTCTTACTGCGTTGAGCTTTGTAAGGTGCTTAGCAAGAGGTGAAGCAAGTGTGTTTGCAACCTCGCCTGTTGCAGTATACTCTGAGAAGTCGGTAGCAGTAACTGTACCCTCGAGGTAGTCACCGAAATAAGCACGGCCTGTTTCTGCAAGAGGAGCATTGGGACCTACGTCAATCTGAACACCCTTCTGGAACTCAACCTCACCGCCGTAGTAGAGACAGGGAATTCCGCGGAACGTAAACATAAGAGACATGTTTTCTGCCCAAGTCTGTGTACCGCCTGCAAATCTGTTGCCCTGACCGCGGTCGGGAGCATAGTCGTGAGACTCAACGTACACAACATTCCAAGTAGCATCGTTGAAATACTTATCCGAAGCTTTAGCAATACCAAATGCACCGTCAGCGGAATCGAAACACCAATGCATCTGGAAGTCGATTGCACCCATACCCGAATTCTGTGAATAATCGGGAGTATGGTATGTTACACCGTTGAGGAATGCATTATCGGATGTAGGCTGCTTGCTTACATCGTCAAACTGCCTGTAATGGTCGAAAGTGAGATTCATATTCTCATTGATTTCCTCGGCAGTAGCATCCTCGTCAAAATTCCACTTCTGCTTATATGAGGGGTCTGACTCGTCCCAAGTATAGAACTGAACAGACTCGCAAGCATGGTCTCTGTACCATGTCTGGCTATAACGACAGCAAATCTCACCAAACATATAGAAGTAGTCATTACCTAACTCCTTGGCAGCGTTATTAAGCTGGTCGTTATACATCATATTGAGAGAAAGTCTTGAGATGTGGCGTACTGTATCAACACGGAATGCATCTACGCCCATAGCGATATAATCGCTGTAGCAATCTACAAGATACTTCGCAACTGCAGGGTTTTCTGTGTTAAGGTCTACACAGTCACCTGCAATCTGACAGTACTTACAAGTCCAGTCGTCCCAGTTAAGGCTCTGGAAGTAACCTGTATGATAGTAGTTGTGAGAGTTGTATTTAGCATCTGTGGACATTTTCTCCATGCCGTAGTCAGCATCATCGGGATGTCCGCCTGTTGTATTGTTTGCACCTGCAGCAGATGCTGTGTTCTTCATAAGGTTAAGTCTCTGGTCATACTGGGTCTGAGGTTTCTGAGACCAATATTCTTCGGGAGAAGAAAGACCGAAAGAATTGAGAAGATAATCTGTGGGAACCATAGAAGCTTCAAGGTCAGAAAGGTCAGCGCTGTAATCCTTCTCAAAGAGGTTACAGAAGAATGCTTCACCAAAGTTACCTGTATGCTGCCATACAACGTCCTGAATAATCTTCATACCCTTATCGTGAGCATCGTTGATAAGGTCCTGATAAGTGTAGTCATCAGACTCATATCTGGAGTCTACCTTTGAAAAGTCCATGGCATGATATCCGTGATAGTCATAACCCGAAGCATTTTCTACAACGGGAGTAATCCATACCGCGGAGAAGCCCAGAGCTTTGATATAATCAAGTTTTTCGGCAAGACCCTTGAAGTCACCGCGCCATGCAGGGTCGCTGTCGGGGTTTTTTGCCTTTCCGTCGTCCCAGCAGTGAACGTTGTTGCCCTTGTCGCCGTCATAGAAACGAGTTGTAATTACAAAGTAAATTGTATCTTCGCGTAAATCAGAGTAATCAAAATCCAAATCGTCATGGATTTCAGGGTTTTTATCCTTCCATCTTCCGTTCTTGAGCCACCATTCACCTGATGTTCTGGTAAACTCTTTGGAAAGCTGACCCTCAAGGGTATCTGTGCCGTCTGTGAAGATGAAATTAATCTTAGAACTGTCTTTGAAAGTAAACTTGTACCAATCTTCACCCTGTGTTGTGTCTTTTGTCATCTTAACGCCGGGATAAGCTGATTCAAGATTCTTAGGAAGTGCGTTCCAATAGTAAATATATGGTGTAGTGTCCTCGCACTTATAGTAAATAGTAATACCAACCTCTGAGTCGGCACCGACTTCGACGATGTCGCTCTCAGCCGCTGAGATACCTACGATGCCTACACCAATTGCAATAATCAGCACTAATAAAAGAGCTGATATTCTTGTAAGCTTTTTCATAGGTTATCCTCCTTACCAGCTGATAATGTTTGCGAGGTACTTCTGAATCTGTGTAGCGTCCTTGATGTTGATAGAGCCGTTGCCGTCTGTATCAGCATTCTTGATACCCTGAGCTGTTAACTCAAGAATCTTTGCTACGTGCTTCTGAATCTGGGATGCGTCCTTGATGTTAACCTTGCCGCTTAAGTCTGCGTCGCCCTTGAGGTAATCGGAAGGATCAACGGGATCTGTGGGCTTTGTAGGTGTATCAATAGAGCCGTTATTGATTTCAAGGTTGCCGGACTTTGTAACCATAGAGCCTGCACTATCCTTTACAGAAATCTCATAGGGATATGTGCCGTCATAAGGTAATTCACATGTAAAGCTGCTTGCAGCTGAGAACTCCTGGTATACATAACCATTTACGGTAAACTGGTACTCGTAAGAACCTGAACCGCCTGTTGCTGTAGCTGTGAATGTAACCTTGTCACCATTCTTTGTAAAGCTTACATCAGCAGAGAGAGGAGTTGAGGGCTCAACGGGGTCTGTAGGAATATCAACATTGCCACCCTGAACTGTGATTGTAAACTCCTTGGAAACAACTGTGCCGTTGGCATCCTTTGCAGATACCTTAATTGTATATGCACCGTCTGCTGCCATTGAAAGTGTTACTGCGTTGTTAGCTGCATAAGCCTGAGCTGTGTAGCCGTTTGCTACGAACTCATACTGGTAAGAACCTGCACCGCCTGTTGCAGTAGCAGTGAACTTGTACTGACCGCCGCCAAGCTCGTCTGTTGTAACTGTGAGTGCAAGTGCCTCGGGCTTGGGATCAGTGGGATTAGGATTATCATTTGAATTATCGGCAATCTGAACTGCAGTTGTGGCTGTAGTTGTCTTGCCTGCGCCGTCCTTAACTGTAACAGTTACATTGTATACACCGGGTGCTGTAGCAGTGAGTGTATATGTATTTGTAGCTGAGAAGTCCTGAACTACCTTGCCGTTTACATCAAACTTGTATGTATAGGGAGCTGTACCGCCGTAAGCTTCAGCAGAGATTGTGTACTTGCCGCTGCCTGCATCCTTAGCACTTACATTAGCAGCAAGGTCGCCGGGCTCTGTAAACTTGTCAACTGCCTTGTACTCAACAGTTCTTGTTGTGAAGGAGTTGTCAGATGCCTGAACAGTAGATGTCAAACTGTAGTTACCTGTAGCAGCAGGAGTAAACTTGTACTGCTTGCTGAGAGAATAGTAAGGTACGTTTACAGTAGCACCTGTTGAATCTGTAATTGTGTATTTGTAGAAGAGAAGCTTTGTACCTGTGTTACCACCGCCTGCTGTAACATTAACAGTAGCCTCTTTGCCCTTTAAGAGCTCGTTGCCGCTGAAGTTTGTGGGAGTAACGTCAACAGACTGAATAACAGGAGTAACCTCTGCCTTGATATCTTTGATTTCGTAGGAAAGACTCTTGGAAATTGTCTGACCCTGAGTATCCTTTACGTCAACCTTAACTGTAAAGTTGCCTACTGATGTAGGAGTCCATACTACAGAGTTGTTGGAGCTGTACTCGCTGATAACTGTAGAACCTACAGAGAACTGATAAGAAAGTGCGCCTTCGCCGCCACCTGCAACTGCAGTAAGCTTAATCTTAACGCCTGTGAACTGAGGAGACTCTACATCGCCTGTAAAGCTCTTGATGTGAAGCTTGCTTGTATCGTAAAGCTCCCACTGGCTTGTGCCGTAGTTGTAAATGTAATCAGAGCCTTTGAATTCAATGTCGCCTGTCTGTGTAGCGCCATCGTTGAAGATAACGTTTGCAAAGTTTTTCTTTGCTTCGTACATCCACACACCGTCGCCAAGACTCTTAGCAGCCTCGCCGGGCCAAGCAGCGTTCTTGTCCTGCTCGCTGTTCCACATATAAACGTTAACCTTTGACCAGTTAGCAGTATTCTTGAAGTAAACTGCTGTACCGCCTGTAGGTGTAACAGGTGTATCGGGTGTGTCAGGAGTAACGGGTGTTGTGGGTATGTCGGGATTATCGGGAACATCAACTGTTGTCCAGCTGTTTGTGGAGTTGTTGAAACAACCACCGTTACCGGGAAAATCCATATCACTTGTCTGTGCCTGACCCTCACCACCGTTAAAGATGATCTTGTTCCAATCACCTGTAAGGGTGTATGACCAACGAGTACCATCGTTTGTCATCTGAACACCGGGCCATTTGGCATTCTCGCCTGTGCCGTCGCCCCACATATAACAATATACGGAGCCCCAGCCTGCAGCGTTTTCACAGAAAACTGTGTCGCCTGATGCTGCTGATGTGCTTATTGCGCCTACTGCCATAACACTGATAAGTGTCATAACTGCAAGAACTAAAGCAATCAGTCTGCTTCTTTTACTTGCCATAAAAAATTCCTCCTTTACCTTATATAAGGCAATTTTATATGCGAAAATCACATAGTTTCGCATATTTTCTCACATATAAAATTTTATTACAATTTGTCAAGTTTATTTTTCTTTTAAAGCATATTTCAATTTGATTATTGCACAATCTTTCGTTATCTTTATAGGCGTAATGCATAGTCATTTTTTATCCTAAAATCAGCTTTTATAAGTTGCAAAACACAAATTCTGCCCAAGTTGCTGTTTTTTGCTTAAATGCTTATGTTTTATTGCTGAAATTTATCCCGAAAGGACATATATTTAGTACAGTTATAATTATTTAATTTATTATATAACAATTTAGTCTTAATAAAGATAAAAAAGAGTCCTTCCTACGAAGAACTCTTTTTAATCTTATCCCAGTACGCTTTGTACGCCTGTTCGTTTTTATTGTCGCCGTATATATAATACTGAGCATTTTTTATACTGTCGGGCAAATACTGCTGTTTACAGTAATGATTTTCATAGTCATGAGGATATTTGTAGAACTGCCCTTTGTTCCGGTTGTCCTCGCCGTCAAAGTGCATGTTCTGAAGGCACCTTGGGATTCCCAGAGCTTTGCCGATGTCAAGGTCTGCCTCTGCACGGGCTATGGCATCGTGGGCTGAGTTGGACTTAGGAGACGTTGCCACAAGGATTACAGCATCTGCAAGAGGAAGCCTTGCCTCAGGAAGTCCTACTGCCTGGGCGATATCCACACAAGATTTGACAATAGGCAGAATCTGAGGGTGGGCAAGCCCCACATCCTCAGCAGCACAGACCATAAGCCTTCTGCAGGCACTCATAAGATCTCCTGCCTTCAAAAGCCTTGCGAGATAATGCAAAGCTGCATCGGGGTCGGAGCCGCGCATGCTCTTCTGATAAGCTGATACAATATCATAATGCTCGTCGCCGTCTCTGTCGTATCTTACGGCACTTTTCTGAGTAAGCTCTGATACATTTTCGTCGCTGACAATTTTTGTGCCGTCCTCGATATCTGCCGAAACAACTGAAAGCTCCAATGCATTGAGGGCTTTGCGTACATCTCCTCCGCAAGCAGTAGCAATATGCATAACCGCTTTGTCGGAAATAGCAATGTTACATCCCGATTCTTCCTCAAGAATCTTAACACCTCGTCTTACCGCATGAGCCAGATCCTCGGGCTCCACAGGCTTGAACTCAAAAACAGTAGAACGGCTTAAAATTGCATTATACACATAAAAATATGGGTTTTCTGTAGTGGATGCAATAAGGGTGATTCTGCCGTCTTCGATAAACTCAAGTAGAGTCTGCTGCTGCTTTTTGTTGAAATACTGAATCTCATCAAGATAAAGAAGGATTCCATTCATGCCCGAAAAAGTATTAAGCTCTGCCACAATTTCTTTTATATCTGCGGTAGAAGCAGTTGTACCGTTAAGCTTTTTTAAGGTTTTGTTGGTCTTTTTGGCAATATATGTGGCAAGGGTGGTTTTGCCCACACCTGAAGGCCCGTAAAATATAAGGTTAGGAATAAAACCGCTCTCAATAATCTTTCTCAGCGGCTTATTTTTGCCCAGAAGATGCTTCTGACCTACTATATCATCAATAGTATCAGGTCTTATTCTGTCTGCAAGAGGTGAAGGCATTTTACTATTCCTCCTTTGCCTATAATAAATATGTAGGGGTCATTCACGAATGAACCCGAGGGCGATTCGTGAATCGCCCCTACGATTCAACGCAATATAAATTAGTTATAGAGAGGATACTTCTGGCAAATTGCATCAACCTCAGCAATTACCTTCTCTTTGTTACCCTCAAAGTCCTCGATTACCATAGAGATAAGCTCGGCAATCTTGTCCATTTCCTCAACGCCAAGACCTCTTGTTGTAACTGCTGCTGTACCGATACGGATACCGCTTGTAACAAAGGGACTTCTGGGCTCGTTGGGAACTGTATTCTTGTTAACTGTGATTCTTACCTCGTCAAGACGATTCTCAAGCTCTTTACCTGTAATTTCCATGTCTCTTAAGTCCATAAGGAGAAGATGGTTGTCTGTACCGCCACTTACAAGCTTAAAACCGCGCTTTGTAAGACCGTCAGCAAGAGCCTTACAGTTTTCTACAACCTTTCTGCCGTACTCCTTGAAGTCGTCGGAGAGTGCTTCGCCGAAGCAAACTGCCTTAGCAGCAATGATGTGCATCAAAGGACCGCCCTGTGTTCCGGGGAAAATAGCCTTGTCGATGTCCTTGGCGTACTTCTCTTTGCAGAGAATCATACCGCCACGGGGACCACGGAGAGTTTTATGAGTAGTAGTAGTTACAAAATCACAGTAAGGAACGGGATTCTCGTGAGCACCTGCAGCAACAAGACCTGCAATATGAGCCATATCTACCATAAGATATGCGCCAACTTCGTCAGCAATCTCTCTGAACTTTGCAAAGTCGATAGCTCTGGGATATGCAGAAGCACCTGCAACAATCATCTTGGGCTTGCACTCCAAGGCAATCTGTCTTACTGTATCATAGTTGATACGATGTGTTTCGGGGTCAATGCCGTAAGGTACAAAGTTGTAGTTTTTACCTGACATATTAACAGGTGAACCATGAGTAAGGTGACCGCCCTCGGAAAGGCTCATACCCATAATTGTATCGCCAACATTAAGCATTGCAAAATATACAGCAAGGTTAGCCTGAGCACCTGAATGGGGCTGAACGTTGGCATGTTCTGCACCGAAAAGCTGGCAAGCACGCTTTCTTGCGATGTCCTCAACGATATCTACCTTTTCGCAACCGCCATAGTAACGCTTGCCGGGATAGCCCTCTGCATACTTGTTGGTAAGTAATGTACCCATTGCAGCCATTACTGCAGGAGAAGCAATGTTCTCGCTGGCAATAAGCTCAATATTCTGCTGCTGACGAACCTGCTCTTTGAGCATTGCCTCGCCAACCTCAGCGTCAAACTCTTTTACGAAGTCGATTGTTTTCATCATTTCCATTTTTGTAACTCCTTACTCTGTTTCAATAGTTTCCTTTATATTCTGAGCTCTCAGAACTCGTTTCACCAAATCAGAAAATTGTGCTAAAGTCTCAAGTCTGCCTGCCTCATTTCTGAAGGCTGCAGCATTCTTAAAGCCTTTCAGGTACCAGGAAATATGCTTTCTTGCCTCACGCATGCCTGCTTTCTCGCCTTTATAAAGGCAGATTGCAGACACATGCCTGAGCATTGTGGTAGCCTTAATTACTGCGGTAGGCTTAGGGGGAACTTTATCTGTCATAAAATAACTGTTAATCTCTGAGAAAATCCAGGGATTACCCAAAGCACCTCTGCCAACCATTATCATATCACAGCCTGTATGTTCATATAAATTTGCGGCATCATAAGCCGTAAATACATCACCGTTGCCGATAACAGGCACAGACACCGCCCTTTTGACATCGCGGATAATATCCCAGTCAGCGGTGGGAGCATACATCTGCTCTCTTGTTCTGCCGTGGACCGTAATTGCCGAGGCACCTGCCTGCTCACATGCAATGGCTACATCAACGGCATTAACGTGGTCTTTATCAATACCTTTTCGGATTTTTACCGTTACGGGTACATCCGAAGCTTCGACAGAAGCTTTCACGATTTCCGCACACAGCTTAGGATTTGTCATAAGCTGGCATCCGCATCCGTTAGAGTTAACCTTAGGCACGGGACATCCCATATTTATATCAATAATATCAGGACTGTACTGCATAGCAAAACGTACTGCCTCAGCCATAACATCAGGCTCGCTGCCGAAAAGCTGGATAGCACATGGGCGTTCAGCCGCCGCAATCTCCATAAGCTCGGCACTTTTTTTGCTGCCGTAGGTAATACCCTTGGCACTTACCATTTCACTAACACAATAGTCTGCACCAAAGCTCATACAAAGTTCTCTGAAGGCTCTGTCGGCAACTCCCGCCATAGGAGCCAGTGCAGCTACACCATTTATTTCAACGTTACCAATTTTCATATTTATCTTCGTTTTCTCTTATCGTAATATTCCTGAGGCAAAAGCTTCTTTTTACCTGAGATTTTGTCAGTATTGGAGTATCTGTCCCTGCCACCTCGGTAAGCTCTGGCTTTTGTGGAGAGAATTACTGCAAAAATCACCGCAACGCCAACACCGATTAATATCCAGCTCATAAATCCCCAGAAAAGATTGGGCTCTTCCCTGTCCTTTACTGCACCCACAACCGTAGGCGGAGTAATCACGCTGTCCTCGACAGTCGGCAAAGGAGCACGATATGTGGGCTCGGGCTCTGTCTGAGTTGTTGTCTCGGTCAAGGCCGAAGAGGTTTCAGTCGTTTCTTCTGTATTGTCGGCTGTTTCACTTGCCTCTGTATAATATTCGGTGGTTTCCTCGTAATCATCATACACTTCGGTTTCATCCTCGGTGTAATAATCACTGTAGGTCTCATCCTCGGTATAGTAATCCTCGTATTCCTCAGTAGCCACATAAGACTCCACCGCATAGGTATCATCGGGCTCTGCAAAGACGCTTGCGGTAGAAATCATCATACCGAAAACAACCGCAAAAAGGCATACCAAAAGAAATTTAATTGTGTTTTTACCTTTACTCATCTGTAAAACTCCAAAAACTTCCCAATTATAATGTTATTATAACAAACTATCCCTCTGTTTGCAATACCTTTGCAAGCACATTGCCAAGTAATTTTCCCGTATATTGTGCTTCCTGCAGACTATTCACATCTGTTCCGACTTCTATCAGCAACGAGCCTCTGCTTATAGGCATATTATATGCAAAATCTCCGAAATAAAGAGGACGGGTCATGCCCGGATACATTTCTTCGGCACATTCCTGAAGCTTAAGAGCGAACCTGAGGTTATATTCCCAATCCTCAAAGCCGTACTGATCATATATGTCGCTGCCTGCCATTATCATTATCTGGGCGGCTTTTTTGCCGTTTACCTCAAAGACAGGTTTGACCTTTTCGCCATCGTATCCTGCTATTGAATCGCGGTGAATATCCAACACAACTTTTATGCTCGGGTACTTCTCGATATATTTTGTTATGGTGTCCCATGAGCGGTCATAGGCACCCGAGTATTCGGGGCTGTCGTGAACTTTGGTGGCGTGGATTACTCCTATTCCCTTTTCCCTAAGAGAATCAGCGATTTTTTTGCCTACGCTTGTCATATTTTTAGTTTCATCCTCGTTTCGCGGGTAAAAGCTCTCGTGATAGTAGCCCTCGTCATATTCAAGATAGCTTTCGGTGGTATGAGTATGAAAAATAAGCACCTGAGGTTCGGTGGTGTTCTCAAAATCAAAGCCCAAGGGCAATCTCAGCTGACTCTCAAAATCCGTGCCTGCCCCAAGAGCATCCTTGATATAGAAATTGCTTACACTTACTCCGCTTTCACGGAAGGTAGTTTCCAGAACAGGATAGTGGGTTTCGTTTTCGTGAAGATCAACATTTTCGTAAGAATGATCAGGCTCATCCACAGTAGCCGCCACGACCTGGCTTTGGGGCGGCTGAGAGCTTGCGGGAATCAGAACCTGAGCCTCGCCTTCGCTGCTTATTTCAAGTTCTCTGTCGGGCATGGCCAGAGCCGCCGCCATATAACACATATCGCTTTTTATACCCTCGTTTGATGATACCCGATTAAAAAGACAGAGCACCCCCAACAAACACAAAACAACAGAAATAAACCCCAGAGAAAAAGTATACACTTTGTTTTTTATTTCGGATCACCCCCGAACACAATCATTCAATAATATTTATGTAGATTTTTTGCTCTCTATTACATAATATGATATAACTTTCGTAATTTAAGCCCTTTACAATTTGCATAAAAAATGTTAAGATATTTATGGAAATTTAGTGAGGTGTATAAGAATGAAACGTAAAATCCTTCTTCTTCTCCTAATTACCGCAATGTTAATGAGTATGTGTATTGTCAGCGGCAGTGCAAAAGAGATCGACTCTCTTGCTGAGATTGCCGCTTTGAGCAAGCTTGAGCCTATAGGTGTATATACAGACACCAACGCAGGTTATGAGCTTGCGGAAATTTCGGCAAGCAATTTGCCCTCAAGCTACAATTCAAGAGATTTAGGATATACCACCCCTGTAAGGCAGCAAAGCTCTAACATCTGTTGGGCTTACAGCTCCCTTGCCACCTTTGAGACAATGCTCCTCAAAGACGGTGAAAAGCCGGGACATTTTTCGCCTCAGCACATGAACATCTGGGGTTCGGTCCAAGAGGACGGCACAGGCTGGCAGCGAGAAGACCTGGTTGCAGATGGCGGATATTCCTACATTCCCATGGGTTACTTTACATCATGGACAGGCCCTCTTTATGAGTTTGAGTTCCCGATTGAAAGCGACAAAGCCGATTATGACAATATGAGTCCTCACTCCACAGCATACGGTATTACGGGAATCAAATATATAAACAACAAGACCCCCATAGACACCATCAAGTCCTATGTAATGGAATATGGTGCGGTAATTACCAATTTCAACGCAGATACTGTAAATTATATGAACTCCTCGTCAGAGGCATTTTACTGCGGAAATTCCGCCATACACACATCCGAGCTTTACGGTCACAGTGTAAGTATTGTAGGCTGGGATGATAATTATCCCAAAGAAGCGTTTTCCACCTCTTATTCAGGCGATACACCCGATAAAAACGGTGCATGGCTTATTAAGAACAGTTGGGGCAATTACGTTAACACTCTGGGAGGTTACTTCTGGATTTCTTACGAGGACGCCTGGCTTTTCCACAGTATTTTCGGTCCCAGCTTTGCTATAAGCGAATATGAAAAGCTTAATGGCTCCAAAGAGATTCTTCAGAATGAAGTTTACGGTGCTACTACTCAGTTCAGTTATATCACCACCGAAGACTACCACCCCGCCAACGAAATCACTTATATAAGTGTATATGATTTCTCGGAGGAATACTCGGTCCTTGACAAAGTTGTCTTTGAAAGCACATCTTTTGATGCCGACTACACAGTTTACTATATTCCGATTCTTGGCGGAAAGCCCACCCAGGAAACTTTCCTGTGGCAGAAGCTTGGCGAAGGCACCATTGACTATACAGGATATATTTCTGTAGATACCAATGACTTTGAACTTCCTCAGGGCACGGGTGCTATCGGAGTTTCCATCGACAATACCCGCACATATAAAGAAAACTCCAAAAAATCAAACTACAAGTATATCCCCAACAGCATCGGCGTTTGCGAATGGCTTGCTTTTAATGGCGGATATTACTTCAAAAATCAAGGTACTACGGGCGACTGTTATATTATGTTCTCAGAATACGGCGTAACAGAATATTATGAGCTGATGGATTTTTATGACCAGTGCTTCAACGACCCTATGGGCGGTACTTTTGTTATCAAGGCAATTACCGAAAATCCTGATTTCACTCCTGACCCCAACGCCACCGAAGTGACTATCCCCGACCCCACTGAGCAAGAGGATCCCAACATCAACAACGTAATATCCCTCAACCTTAAGCTTCAGTATCTGGGCAACAACGTTCTCACAGTGGTTGCAGAGGCATCAGGAAGCTCAGGCAACTACCTTTATGAGTTTGTTCTGGACGGCGAAGTTTTCCAGAGCTATTCCGAACAAAACTATGCATCTGTAATAATTACCGAAAACGGTGAATACGCACTTCAGGTTTGTGCTAAAGATACGGACAATGACAAGATAATTATTTCTCAGTCAACAATAACGGTACGGGATGGCAAGATTCAGTCTGACGGTCAGAATCTCGAGGTATCAGAATCCACTGACCCTGAAGAGCCCTCGACCTCAAGCCCCAGCACAACTCCCCCTACTACAATAGAAACCATCACTTATCCCCAGACAGATCAGCCCACCTATATTGTAGGCGACGTTGATTACTCGGGAGAAATCAGCATCAAGGATGCTACATTAATCAGAAAACATCTTGCAAAAATCATGACATTCGACTCTTTGACAGCAGCCATTGCAGATGTAGATGTATCGGGCAAATGTAACATTACCGATGCAACCAAAATCCAGAAATACATTGCCCTTATCGAAACCGACTCTCTCGTGGGCAGAACCGCAGTATTTCAGGCTAAATAAGTTTTTACACACATCTCTTAACATACAAAATGCCCTGCAGTATTAATTGCTGCAGGGCATTTTGTTTATCTTATTATTTACAGTTTAATCGAAAAGAGTCTGCAGGCATTTCGCCACATAATATTTTCGTAATCCTCTTTGGAAATCATTTCTTTGAATTCACCGAAATATTCCTGATAAAGACTTCTTTCGCCTTTGAAGTTAAAGGCATAGGTGTCTTTGCCGTCAATGGGGCTGTCAGAGCCGAACATAATCCGCTCACTTCCGCATTTATCAATGAATTCAAGGGTACTCTTAATACTTACCCATGTAGTATCGCCGTAAAGATTCTTCTGTGCTTTGCAAAGCTCGATTGCTTCTTTGTTGTCAGAGCCCAATCCCAGATGCACCATCACAAAATTTGTATTGGGGTACTTCTTTGCCATTTCAAAAAGCCTCTTTGGGTTGTCGTCATACTCTGTGCCGGTGTGGCTGATAACAGGCAGGTTGTATTCTGCCGCTAAGCGGACGTATTTTTCGCAGCTTTCATCAGTAAAGGCAACACCCGAGTGATAGGGGTGAAATTTGATACCTCTTATTACATCTATATTATCTTCCACAAGAGTTTTAAGCTCAGAGGTTATTTCCTCCATAGGCTTTACCCAGTGCTGGAGGTAGATTTTGCCCTCATTCTCTCGTGCAAATTTCAGAGAACGCTTAAGACAATCTATTCCACTTGTCTGCATACTCTCAGGCAAAAGCTTTCTGTCATGGTCGTGACTTGCAGCCTGGCAGTTTGACACCACGGCGATATCGATATTATATTTTTTCAGAGAGTAAAGCACATCTTCCTCTCTCATATCAAAATTAAGGCTCTGGCCTATATGAACATGGGTATCAATAATCATAGTGTTTCTCCTTTCAAACATCCTTATAATAAGTATAACACAGCAAAGCTTTGGTTTCTACAATTTTTAATAAAAGACTTGAAATTTATTAAACTATATGATATTATATTGTGGTCGCAAATGAATATGCTGGTATAGCTCAGGAGGTAGAGTGCATCCTTGGTAAGGATGAGGTCACGGGTTCAAATCCCGTTATCAGCTCCAAAAAAATCTCGTTCTTCGGAACGAGATTTTTTATCCATTGCGAATGCAATGGCATATCATCACGCCTAAGCGTGTATATCATCGCCGAAGGCGTATATCATCAGCTGTTATTTTATATTTGATTTCGCAATGATGAGATACAAAACAAATTTTGATGATATACAATTTCTTTGAAATTGATGAGATGCAACGGCAGCGCCGTTGATTATTATATAAATCCGAAGTATAATTATCCCAAGGATGTGATAATATGCCACAAAACTATTTGCTTACATACTCCGAACAACTTGCTACCAATATTGAGTTGCTTTGTCAAAGCATCAAAGCCCCTTCTAACACCTTGTTTCAGATACGTAAAAGTTCCAGCAGTATATACGCAAACATCCGCGAAGCAAATTATGGGCAAAGCAGAGCAGATATGATTTCAAAGTTCGAGATTTCATTAAAAGAATGCAATGAAACTGAAGGGTGGTTAAAATTAATGCTTAACACTAATGTCATAGATGAAAGCACCTATAAAACCCATCGGAATCTGTGCGGCAGAATCAGGCGAATGCTAATTGCAAGTTGTCAAACTTTAAAGAATACAATCTGACCTATTTACTTTTGCTTAATAACGATCAAACCTCATCCCTGAACTCAAAACTTCATTCAAGGATGAGGTTTGTTTTTATTTTCACCGCAGTAACAAAATAAAAAAGAGCAGATTTCTCCTCTCTCTTAATCAAAAGGATAGAAATATACAACAAGGAGCGGAAAAGAAAATCCGCTCCGTTTTTTCATTTTCAGACCAATTTCAACTACCTTTATCCCAAAATTTAACTGTTTATCCCTATATTATTGATTAACTGAAAATACTGTGTTAATATAAAGCCGCAGTCAAGAAAACTGCAGAAAAATATTAAACGCCAAGAATTTCTTGGGAAAAATTGGAGGAAAATAAAATGAAAATCAAAATGTTAATTCCCGTTGCACTTATTCTTGTTCTTACACTTTCACTTTGCGCTTGTTCTGCTAACACAAACACCGGCACAAACACAACAGTAGCTCCCACAACTGCTCCTGCTACAACAGTAGCAGCTGAAGCAAACACAACAACAGCAGCCCCCACAACTGCTCCTGCAACAGAAGCTCAGGCTGACACATCTGAGGATGTTTTCACAGGCGAGGATGCACTTGCACTGGTTGAGAGCACTCACGAGTTAACATCTGAAAACCTCTACTATGTATTCAGAGGCATCTACATGATCGACGGCTACAACTACTACGCTATCGACTTAAGAAAGTCTTTTGAGACAAACTCCACATATATGTCAACTTACTTTGTAAACCTTGACGGTTCTGAAGTTCAGAGCGGTTACATTGTAGACGAGGTTGGCTACATCGGCACTGAGAAGCCTGCTGTTGAAGTTACTGAAGAAAACGCAGTAAAAATTGTAGAGGCTGCATACGATTTCGAAGAGAACTGCTTCCTTACATACAAAGGCGTTGAAGAAATCGACGGTGTAACATATTATGCAGTAGACCTCAGAAAGAGCTTAGAGGCAAACACAACATATCTCAGCACTTACTTTGTAAATGCTGACGGCACTGAGATTGTTCTCGGCTACTACGAAGGCGGCACACCCGTACTTGGCGAGTAATTACATTCTTAAAAGCAAAGGACCTCGTTAAGAGGTCCTTTTTCTATTATTCATGTCTTGACAAAGCTTTATGCCGACTATTATAATAAACTTAAAGGGAGTGAATAATATGAAGAACAAATCAAATCCAACCGATATAAAACTCAATAACATAATTAAAATTTCAAACAAACTATACCAAGGTGCAATTATCGTAACCGTATTAACCGCCATTCTGTGTGTAATCAAAATTATTTTTACAATAGGATTCGGATATATTTACGAGCCTGAATATCTGATGCACATACTCATTCTTGAGGCTGTTGCGTCTGTCTTGGTTCTGGCTGTTGAAATATTTGTATGTATACTTGCTTCAAATTTAAGTTCGCTGGCCGATTTGTTTTTAAAGAACAACATTACTACAGACTCGTCAAAAAACTCTGAAGCCACGTCTGCCCAATGGCAATGTCCATCCTGCAAAAAAATCAATCAAGGCTATATCGGCACCTGCGGATGCGGCGAAGTAAAACCAAACTGATTACCAACAAATACCTCATCCCCATTGATTTTTCATTGGGGATGAGGTCTTTTAATTAGTTTTCTATATACTCCATAATGTCCCCTACGTTACAATTTAATATTCTGCAAAACATATCAATTGTGTGGGTGCTGACACTTTCATTTCGCTTGAGTCTCGTAATCTGTGCAGGGCTGACTTTGTATGTTTTAATCAGTGCATACTGGGTGATGCCCTTCTCTTTCATTGTCTCCCAAAGCTTATCATAAGAAATCATTTTGCAAGCCTCAACTTTCTTTAAAGTTCTACTTGCATATTAACCGATTATGGTATATAATCATATTAACCAATATCGGTTAATATATTCGGAAAGAAGGATTTTTAATGAAAAAACTTATTGCATTACTTATGGTTGTTATCTTAGGCGTATCCCTTTGTGCTTGTGCAGGCTCTGATTCTGACTCTTTCGGCAACACAAAAGAAATCGTTTATGAGGATGCAAAGACTTTTGTAAAAGACCATATCGGAAGCTCTAAGGCAACTCTGCTTTTCACAGATTTAGAAGACATCGACATCACATCTTTAGGTAACAATCAGTGGAAAGCTCATGGTTGGGTCGACAAAATGCCTTATAGCGGCGGACTCGACAGATACGAGTACGACATAACCTTCCAGTACATAGCAAAAGGTCAATCCGAAGTAGTCACCTATAGCATCACAGAAAAGTAAGCATCAATATATGCAGTTAAATCAAAAGGAGCAGATTTAAAATCTGCTCCTTTTTCATTTATATATTAAATTATCTTACGTTGCCAACTGTTCTGGGATAGAGAATAAGGTCGCGGATGTTGGAGATACCTGTAACGTACATAAGAATACGCTCAAATCCGAGACCAAAGCCTGAGTGAGGAACAGAGCCGAATTTTCTGAGCTCGATGTAATCTGTGTAGTCTTCCTCTCTCATACCTCTTGCCTTCATAGCCTCAAGGAGTTTCTCAAGGTCTGCCTCTCGCTCGCTACAGCCGATAATCTCGCCGACACCGGGCACCAAAAGGTCTGTAGCGGCTACTGTCTTGCCGTCGGGATTCTGCTTCATATAGAAGGACTTGATATCCTTGGGATAGTTGATGATAAACACAGGCTTGTTGAATACTTCCTCTGTGATATATCTCTCATGCTCTGTCTGAAGGTCACAGCCCCACTCTACAGGGTAAACAAACTCTTTGTCGCTTTCCTTGAGAATCTCAATAGCCTTTGTATAGTCAAGAACCTCGAACTTGTCGCTTAAAATCTTGTTGAGCTTGTCAATAAGACCCTTCTCAAAGTGCTTGTCAAAGAAAGCAATCTCCTCGGGGCAAGCGTCCATTGTATCCTTGATGATGGTCTTGATCATATCCTCAGCAATCTCAATGATATCAGGAAGCTCAGCAAAAGCAACCTCGGGCTCAACATGCCAGAACTCAGCAACGTGACGGGGAGTGTTGCTGTTTTCTGCTCTGAAAGAAGGACCGAAGGTGTAAATCTTGCCGAATGCCATTGCAGCAACCTCACCCTCAAGCTGACCGGAAACAGAGAGACCTGCCTTCTTGCCGAAGAAGTCGTTTTCGTAATATTCTTCCTCGGTCTTATACTCATGGTTAAAAGGATGAGTTGTAACTCTGAACATCTCACCTGCACCTTCACAATCTGAACCTGTGATGATGGGAGCATTTACGTATGTGTAGTTTCTTGTCTGGAAATACTTGTGGATAGCACCAGCCATAACAGAACGAACTCTGAACACTGCGTTAAAGGTGTTTGTACGGGTTCTGAGGTGAGGAATTGTTCTTAAGAACTCAAGAGTGTGACGCTTTTTCTGGAGAGGATAGTCAAGAGGACACTCGCCCAGAATCTCGATAACCTCTGCGTTAATCTCAACGCCGCCCTGACGAGCCTCAACAACCACACCCTCAACCTTGAGAGCTGTGCCAAGTCTGAGAGCAGTTGCGGGATACTCAAGGCTTTCTCTGTCGATAACAATCTGTAAGTGCTTTAAGCTTGTGCCGTCGTTAAGCTCGGCGAAAGCCATTGTCTTTGACTCACGGCTTGTTCTTACCCAACCGCAAACGGTAACTTTCTCACCGATATATTTTGCTTCTTCAAACAAACATTTAATATCAATATGCTGCATTTTAATTGCCTCCGTAAATAAAGCTTTTGCTTATTATATGTAAGATTTTATGATACCTGCTAATTTTTTCTGAATTATGGATGCATCCGTAACGGTAATTTTGCCATCACAGTTAACATCAGCAAGTTTCTTATTATTATCGCTTATTTCTCCGATTTTTGCAAGATACTTCTGAATAATTGTTGCATCAGTTATAGATATTTTTCCGTCTCCGTTGGCATCACCCAACAAAATCTCCTCAACCTCAGGAACGTTTGGTGTTGTTGGCTCAGATGGCTCTGTAACTACCTCGTCGGGTGTTGCTTCGTCCACTGTTGCCTCGTCAAAGGTTGAGGGAGCAGTTTCAGAGGGCTCTGTTACTTCGGGCAAGGTTGTCTCGGGAGGAAAGGTTTCGGCAGGCTTTTTGTAAATAAGCTCCGCAAACTCAAGGACACACCAGCCGCTCAATCCGTCAAATGTGGTCTTGCCCCAAGTGTATCCGTCAGCAGACTTTATAGCTGTGACTACAATTTCGGTTTTGTCGGGAATAGCAGTAAGGGTATTATAGCTTGTCCCCGGACCCTTTCTCAGATTAATTCCGTCTGATGAATCAACTTTATAAACATCGCCACCCAAGGACTCGTAGTAATCTTCTTTTGATTTGCCTTCTGTAATATAGATATATCCCTTAAAATCCCAAGTCCAATAGTTACCGCCTGCGTTTGAGTCATCAACATCAGCATAGCTTAAATAAAACTCATCGCCACCATAAGAAGAATTGGAAAAAGTAATCTCTCCGTCCTTAATCTCCTCTACCACTGCCACATGTCCGCCACCATAGGAATACTCCCAGCAAGCAATAGCACCCAACTTTGGCTTCTGACCATAGCTATAGCTATGATTCTCCAAGTTATAGTCCCACCAAGTATCGGCATCATTAAGGCTTAAGTCGGGCTCATAGCCTAAAATTTCATAGGCTCTGCCCCATGCATACGCCGTGCAGTTAGGCATACCGTAGCCGAATCTTTCGTACTTGTTAAGGTCACTGTAATAATATTTATTTGAATAGGACGGTGCTTTAAGTCTAGGAAAAAATGTACCGTTAGCACCGAGGGGCACTATATCAGTATTCATAGCCGATACCACAACCATAGGGGTTATAGCCATAATCAGCATAAGAACAAGTGCCACTGCTCTTTTAGCCAAGCAAACCACTCCTTAAACGAACATAGTAATATTTACGCACATTCATATATATTTTATCACAATTAATACAAATTGACAACACCTGATTTTCGCTCATAAATTAACTTTATATTAACAAAATGAAAAAGCAGCCTCAGCACTAAGCCGAAGCTGCTTTCTCTTTTCATATACCTTCAAAAATTAAAGGGGTTAAAGAAAGAAAAGGGGTAAAAGATGAACGTGGTTTTGACCACAATTATATTTTACAATATTTTGTGTCCAAAAAAACTCCCTGCGAATAAAAACTGCCCTGCAAAAACGCAGGACAGTGAAATTATCAGAACTGAGGCTCAAAAACAGGCATAAGCTGAAGCTTAAAGAGATTCGCCTTGTGTTTTTTGTCAATAAGCTCTTTTTTTGCCTTATCCTCAATGTAACCTGTGCGGATATACACATCAAGCTCGGCATAAGTGAAGCCTAAATTTTCTTCGTCGCTCTTGCCGCAGAGTCCGTCAATGGGAGTTTTCTCAACAAGCTCCTCGGGGAGTCCTAAAATATGGCCGATAGCCTTAACCTCGGTAACCGTAAGGTTAGACATGGGTGAAAAATCACCTACGGAATCGCCGTATCTGGTTGAATATCCTACCCAATCCTCTGAAAGATTGCAGGTGTTAACCACTCTGCCGTTAACGCTCTGAGAAATTGCGTATACTGTGGACATGCGGATTCGTGGAGGAAGATTCTGCAATGACTGAGGAGTAAGCTCAAGGTCCTCGGGTATATTCTTGAGCACACCGTCAACCGCATCTTTAATATTAACCTCGTAATGCTTAATACCAAGGTGATTCACAAGGAGATAAGCCGCATCAATATCGTGCTGAACACCCTGAGGCATCAGAACACCCACTACCCTGTCTTTGCCCAAAGCCTCTACGCAAAGTGCCGCTGCAACAGAGCTGTCCTTACCGCCTGAAATACCAAGAACCGCCTTGCAGTCTTTGCCGTTTTTCTCAAAAAAATCTCTTATCCAGTCCACGCACTGGTTTTTAACCTTCAACGCATCAAACATCTTAATTCTCCTTATCAAACTACATCAATCTGGCACATCTGCATTGTTTTTAGCGCTGCATTGTGGCTATCAACCGTTACGCCTGCACAGCAGCTTTTATCAACCTTTACGTTGATATCGGGAAAAGTTGCTTTGATAATAAGTGCGTTTGACACAACACAAATATCAGTGCAAAGTCCCACAATCTCCACGTCCTCAAGGTTTTCGTCACGCCAATGGGGCCATCCGAAGTTGGGCTTGTCAATAACTTTAGCACCCTCAACATACAGCCCGTCATAAATCTCCCAACCCTTTGTACCCTTAATACAGTGAGGTACGGGCAGTTTTTTGCCCTCGGGAGTATCAAGGTAATCATCATTATGAGTATCACGGGTAAAAATAACCTGGTCGCCGTTTTTTACATACTCCTCAATCTTAGCTTTCACAAACGGCACAATCGCTACCGCCTCAGGTGTACCCAGAGCCATATCTATAAAATCATTCTGCATATCAATTACAATAAGTGTTTTTTTCATTTCTATCACCATCCGACAGTTTACACATACATTATATCATCATACTATAAAAATGTAAACTTAGCATCAGCTGTCTTTTAGCAAGGTGTTGAGTGCCTCCTGCACCTTTAATTTTGAACCTTTAAAGTAATACCAAAGCATGTGGTCAAACTGAGAATAAGTGATTTTAATGTCATCCTTATCCTCAACACCCTTTATTATTCTGTTGATTATATCCCGGTATTCTTTATATCCCTTTTCACATTTCAGATTGCTTACGGTACTTTCAACTCTTGCATTCTTCTTGCCTTTATTGACAATTTTATAGTATTTTTCAGCTTCGTCCTTGCCTACATATCTATGAATGTAAAGCGGAAGCACAGACTGCACAACATTATCGTAAATACAGAAAGCATCGGACTTTTCCAAAGCAATTTCTGAGACATATACGCAAAACTTGCTCGCAAATGAAAAATTATATTTAGTCTCCACCGCCGAAGCAATTTCATGTACTAAAGAAGGGTCTCCTGCTTTCATTCTCTCTTTTAAATTATCAATGCTTTTAATTCGCTCTACGGTTTTAAGTATTCCCTTATGAACTTTTACAGAAGAACCTTCGGACATTAAATGAGTGGAGTTGATTTTGTCTATGGACTGAACTACCTTGTATAAAGAGTCTTTTTCTCTGCCTTCTTCGTCAGTGTCCGGGTTTTTATTGATTTTTTCTGCTTCAGTTTCAAGTATTCTTAAACTATCCCGCGACACAAAATCAAAGAATGATTCTCTCTCTTTTGTAAGTATACCGGCATAGGACTCGCCAAATTCAGGATGATTCTCATCTGCGGTAACGCTATAATCAGAATTATATTTAATTAACGCTTCCAGCAACAGAATATTTTGAACCGAAAACACAGGATAACCGTCCCTCAGCTCAAATTCGTAATACTTTTTTAAGTTTTCTTTCTCAGAGCTCATTTACATCCTCCCCTCTCATCCCTAAAATTATACTGCATAACAAAAACCAATGCAATACGCAAAAATCCCCACCCGATTTCTCGGATGGGGATAGTTTTATTTATTGAGCTATACTATTGTATATTTGCTTACCTTAGGTATTAGCCCTTGATAGCTGCCTGAGCTGCTGCGAGGCGAGCGATGGGAACACGGAAGGGAGAGCAAGATACATAGTCGAGGCCGATCTTGTGGCAGAACTCAACGGATACGGGGTCACCGCCGTGCTCACCGCAGATACCGCAGTGAATCTCGGGACGAGTTGCCTTACCCTTAGCGATAGCCATCTCCATGAGCTGACCAACACCTGTCTGGTCGAGCTTTGCGAAGGGATCGTTCTCATAAATCTTTGTATCATAGTAAGCAGAGAGGAACTTGCCAGCGTCATCACGGCTGAAGCCGAATGTCATCTGAGTAAGGTCGTTAGTACCGAAGCAGAAGAACTCAGCCTCTGTAGCAATCTGATCTGCTGTGAGACAAGCTCTGGGGATCTCCATCATTGTACCAACTTCGTACTTGAGCTCTACGCCTGCTGCTGCGATTTCTGCATCAGCTGTAGCTACAACTACGTCCTTAACGAACTTCATTTCCTTAACCTCACCTGTGAGGGGGATCATGATTTCGGGAACGATGTTCCAGTCTGCGTGTGCCTTCTTAACGTTGATAGCTGCACGGATAACAGCCTTTGTCTGCATCTTTGCAATTTCAGGATATGTTACTGCAAGACGGCAGCCACGGTGACCCATCATGGGGTTGAACTCGTGGAGAGAAGCGATAAGAGCCTTGATGTCAGCAACTGTCTTGCCCTGAGCCTCTGCGAGAGCTGCAATGTCAGCTTCCTCTGTGGGAACGAACTCGTGGAGAGGAGGATCAAGGAAACGGATGCAAACGGGGTTGCCCTCGAGTGCCTCGTAGAGAGCCTCGAAGTCGCCCTGCTGATAAGGAAGAATCTTATCAAGAGCTGCCTCTCTAGCCTCAACTGTATCAGCACAGATCATCTCTCTGAATGCTGCAATTCTGTCAGCCTCGAAGAACATGTGCTCTGTACGGCAGAGACCGATACCCTCAGCGCCGAGCTCACGAGCCTTCTTAGCGTCTGCAGGTGTATCTGCATTTGTTCTAACCTTAAGTGTTCTGAACTCATCAGCCCAAGCCATGATTCTGCCGAACTCGCCAGCGATCTCAGCGTCAACTGTGGGAATGATGCCGTCATAGATGTTACCTGTGGAACCATCGATGGAGATGTAGTCGCCCTCAACGTATGTCTTACCTGCGAGCTCGAACTTCTTGTTCTCTTCGTCCATCTTGATTTCGCCGCAGCCGGATACACAGCATGTACCCATACCACGAGCAACAACAGCTGCGTGGGAGGTCATACCGCCACGAACTGTGAGGATACCCTGAGAAGCCTTCATACCTGTGATATCCTCGGGAGATGTCTCAAGACGAACGAGGATAACCTTCTCACCGCGGTTGTTCCACTCTTCAGCGTCTTCTGCAGTAAATACTACCTTACCGCAAGCAGCACCGGGAGATGCACCGAGACCCTTGCCTGCAGGTGTAGCAGCCTTAAGAGCCTTCTGGTCGAACTGGGGATGGAGAAGTGTGTCAAGGTTTCTGGGGTCGATCATAGCAACTGCCTGCTTCTCATCGATCATACCTTCGTCAACGAGGTCACAAGCAATCTTAAGAGCAGCCTTAGCTGTTCTCTTACCGTTTCTAGTCTGAAGCATATAGAGCTTACCAGCCTCAACTGTGAACTCCATATCCTGCATATCTCTGTAGTGGTCCTCGAGCTTTGCGCAAACAGCTACGAACTGCTCGTAAGCCTCGGGGAACTTCTCTGCCATCTGAGCGATGGGCATGGGAGTACGAACGCCAGCAACAACGTCCTCACCCTGAGCGTTTACAAGGAACTCACCCATGAGGCCCTTGTCGCCTGTTGCGGGGTCACGTGTAAATGCAACACCTGTACCGCAATCGTCACCCATGTTACCGAATGCCATCATCTGTACGTTAACAGCAGTACCCCAGCTGTAGGGAATATCGTTGTCACGACGGTAAACGTTTGCACGGGGGTTGTCCCAAGAACGGAATACAGCCTCAACAGCGCCCATGAGCTGCTCCTTGGGATCTGTGGGGAAGTCCTTACCGATCTTTGCTTTATACTCAGCCTTAAACTGGCCTGCGAGAGTCTGAAGGTCCTCAGCTGTAAGGTCTACGTCCTGAGTAACACCCTTCTCCTCTTTCATCTTATCGATGAGCTCCTCGAAGTACTTCTTACCAACTTCCATAACAACGTCGGAGTACATCTGGATAAATCTTCTGTAGCAGTCCCAAGCCCAACGAGCATTGCCGGACTTTGTAGCCATAACATTAACAACATCCTCATTAAGACCAAGGTTGAGGATTGTGTCCATCATACCGGGCATAGATGCACGTGCACCGGAACGAACGGAAACGAGAAGGGGATTCTCGAGGTCACCGAACTTCTTGCCTGTGATAGCCTCCATCTTTACGATGTACTCCATGATCTGTGCCTGGATCTCATCGTTGATCTTGCGGCCATCCTCATAGTACTGTGTGCAAGCCTCTGTGGAAATTGTGAAGCCCTGGGGAACGGGAAGACCAAGAGAAGTCATCTCTGCAAGGTTAGCACCCTTACCGCCAAGAATTTCACGCATTGTTGCGTTACCCTCTGAAAAGAGGTAAACATACTTGTGGCTCATTTGAAAAACCTCCAATTAAATAATATGTGTATTAATAGGCAGCAAATAGTTAAAACTGCCACGCATTTACGGCGGATTTTCCCCGCCTACTCATGCCTAAAAGTTATTATAACAAATAAACTTCAAAAATGCCATATTTTTTTGAAACTATTTTGACAAAAAATGTAACCAATATTTAAAAATTAATCGGAACAATTTGTTTATCTATAACAAAAATCAAAAAAAGTAGTCAAAGCACCTTGAAAAATCTATTTTTTATGCGATAATGTTAGTATCTGTTATTACGTTGTACAGATATGCTTTTCCTTTATATAAACCAAAAGGGAGTTGTGATGTATGAGCAAGTGTGCTCTTATTCTGGCAGGCGGCGAAGGCAAGCGAATGAAAAGCCTCAAACCCAAAACTCTTTGCGAGGTTCTCTCAAAGCCTATGCTTCAGTGGGTAATTGACGCAGTAAAGGGTGCCGGTATTGATAACATCTGTGTTATCAAAGGTTTTGCAAAAGAGTATATCGACGAATATCTCACCACTCTCCCCTATGAAATCAAGACTGCTTATCAAGCAGAGAGACTTGGTACAGGCCACGCTGTTATGATGGCTAAGGATTTTCTTAAGGAAAACAAGGGCTCTGTTGTTATTCTGGGCGGTGACGCTCCATTTATGGATGCCGACACTATTGCCAAAGCTTATGACGAACATACCAGAACAGATGCTAAGGCTACTGTTATTTCTGCAGTTATTGATGACCCTCAGGGTTACGGCAGAATCGTCAGAGAAGCTGACGGCTCTTTAAAAGCAATCGTAGAACAGAAGGACGCCGATGAGGAAACACTTAAAGTAAAAGAGATCAACTCAGGCGGCTACTGGTTCGATACTGAAGGACTTCTCTCAGTACTGGACAGAATCACATCAGATAACAATGCAAAAGAATACTATCTTCCCGATGCACTTAAGATTCTTATTGGCGACGGCAAGAGAGTTTCTGTATATATTGCCGAGAATCCCGATACTGTACTTGGTGCCAACGACCCTGAGCAGTTAAAAGGATTAGAGGAAATTGCCATAGCTAAAGGCTATGGTGCATAATTAACTCAGTAAAACTTTATTATTTTTATAAAGGGGAATAAACACATGATTTTTCACGGTAAGGACATTAAGATTTTCTCAGGTAACTCAAACCCCAGCTTAGCTCAGGGTGTTGCAGGCTGCCTCGGTTTACCTTTAGGTAAGAGTAGCTGCACAAAATTCAGCGACGGTGAGATTTCCGTTTCACTTCACGAGTCCGTTCGTGGTAGTGAGTGTTTTGTAGTTCAGTCTACTTGCACACCTGTTAACGACAACCTTATGGAAATGCTCATTATGATCGACGCTTTAAAGCGTGCATCTGCTGCAAGCATTACCGCTGTTATGCCCTACTTCGGCTACGCTCGTCAGGACAGAAAAGCTAAGGCAAGAGATCCGATTTCAGCTAAGCTTTGTGCTGACCTCATTACAGCTGCAGGCGCAGACAGAGTTCTTACAATGGACCTTCACGCAAACCAGATCCAGGGCTTCTTTGATATCCCTGTTGACCACCTTTTCGGTGCTCCCATGCTTGCTAACCACATGAAGAAGAAGATTGGCAAAGACCCCGAGGGTTTTGTTGTTGTTTCTCCTGACCTTGGTTCTGTTACACGTTCCAGAAACTTTGCTGCTAAGATTGGTTGTCCTCTTGCAATCATCGACAAGCGCAGACCTAAGGCAAATGTTTCTGAGGTTATGAACATCATCGGCGATATTGAAGGCAAGAAGGTTATCCTTGTTGACGATATGATCGATACAGCAGGTACACTCTGCAACGCTGCTCAGGCAGTTATCGACAACGGTGCTCTTGAGGTTTATGCTTGTGCAACTCATGCAGTTCTTTCCGGTCCTGCTACAGAGAGAATCAAGAACTCTGTAATCAAAGAGCTTATCCTTCTTGATACAGTTCCCGTTCCCGAGGAAAATATGCTTGACAAGTACACAGTTCTTCCTGTTGCTCCTGTATTTGCAGAGGCTATTGAGAGAATCTTCGCTGACAAGCCTGTTTCTCCCCTCTTTACTTAATCTGAATTTTTTAATGGCGGCTTTGACGATTGTCTTTGCCGCCTTTAATATAGCGATATAAATTCTCTGTGAGAATTTGCGATATGTGTAAACACGCGATATATCTTTAAAAAGATGCGATAATGTAACGCTGAAAGGAACACAAAATGTGTTTTATTTGCGATAGAATCAATATGATCAAAAACGGCACCAATCCTTACTTTGTTAAAGAACTTCAAACGGGATTTGTGGTTATTGGTGACAATCAACATTTTAAAGGCTACACTTTATTTCTGTGTAAAGAACATATAACTGAATTATTCAACTTGGAACATTCTTACAAAATCAAATTTTTAGAAGAAATGTCTATAGTTGCTCAAGCAGTTTCGGCAGCCTTCGGTGCAGAAAAAATGAATTATGAACTCCTTGGAAACGGTGAAACCCATCTTCATTGGCATTTGTTTCCACGTAAAGAGGGAGACATAGAAAATTATGGCAACAACGGAAAAGGCCCTGTTTGGTGGTATCCTATGGACAAAATGTACAGTGACGCCAATCGGCCCTCGGAAAAAGAATTATCAGAAATGAAAAGTAAATTATTAATTGAACTTGATAAACTGATTTAATATCTACTCTCTTTTGTTTTTACAGGTGATTATATGTTCGGCAAATCCAAATTTTCTTCAAGTATTGAATATATTATTGTTGGACTGGGAAATCCCGGCAAACAGTACGAAAACACCCGCCACAACGCAGGTTTTATGGCGATTGAGCGACTTGCAGAAAAAGAAAACTGCAAAATAAACAAAATCCGCTTTAAATCCACCACCGGCGAATGCACTATAAATGGACATCGTTGTCTTCTGATGAAGCCTTCAACATTTATGAATCTTTCGGGTCAGGCGGTTGTAGAGGCTATGAATTTCTACAAAATTCCACCTGAGAATGTTATTATAATGTTTGATGACATATCCCTTGATGTTGGCAGAATCAGAATCAGACGAAGTGGCTCTGACGGCGGTCAGAACGGCATGAAAAACATCATCTATTTAAGCGGTAGCGATAAATTCCCCAGAGTCAAAATCGGTATCGGCAAAAAGCCTCATCCCGACTATGACCTTAAGGACTGGGTGCTCTCCAGATTTTCCAAAGAGGATATGAAAACCTTAGACGAGGTCTTAGACAACGCCGCTGACTCTGCCGCTCTTATTGTAGACGGTAAAACCGATTTGGCAATGCAAAAATACAACTAAGTATTCGCAAACAGTAAGTATTCGCAAACAGAATAAATATCTCAGCTCGCAAGACGCACCCCCTGTGCCGTTCATTGCGAGCCGTTACCCTTTGGAGGAAATATGAACTTTATCCCCGATTTATACCGAAAACTCAAGCCCTACAAAGAAATAAGCACTGCTCTCAGTACCCCTTGTGCCGTTGGTGCAACGGGGTTATCGGCAGTTCACAAAGCCAGTGTAATCAAAAGCCTGTGCGAAGAACACAGCTCAAAAGCATTTTGCATCTGTGCCGACGAGCGCGAGGCAAACACCCTCTGCGACGACCTCAGGACAATGGGCATGAAGGTGCTTTTTTATCCTTATCGCGACTTTACTTTTCAGAATGTAAGCGGTGTATCCCACGATGACGAGCGAAAGCGTCTCGGTGTGCTAATGAGCCTTTTATGCGAAGACCTGGATGGTGTAATAACCTGCCCCGATGCTGCCGCTCAGTATACAATTCCTCAGTACGCCCTTGCAGATGCCACACTCAGTATGCGCACAGGCAAATCAATTTCCATTGAATCATGCGTAAAATCGCTCACTCTTTTAGGTTACGAAAGATGTGACGCTATTGAGGGTGAGGGCCAGTTTTCCTTAAGAGGCGGTATCCTCGACTTCTTTCCACCGGGCACAGATAATCCCGTAAGAGCCGAATTCTGGGGCGACGAGGTTGACTCTTTAAGCTACTTTGACATAATTTCTCAAAGACGTACCGACACCATAGCTTGTGTTACTCTTTGTCCGTCCTCAGAGGTTATTATCAGCGACAGAGACGAGCTTGCAAAGAAAATCGAGAAAAAAGCCTCCTATCTCAAGGCTGAATCCTCCAAAAAAGCAAAAGAAGCGCTTTATTCAGAAGCAGAGAGAATCAAGCAGGGGCTATATCTTTCTAACAAAGACAAATTCATCCATCTTGTATATGAAGAAACCGCTACACTTTTTGATTATATTGATGACAGTTTCATCACTTTCATTTCTGAACATACTGCAGTAAAAGACAGAATCGCAGGTACAGAGTTCCGCTTTTCTGAGGATATGCCCGAATATTTTGCTGACGGAACATTGTGTCGCGGATTTGATAAATATGCTCTTAACTGGGTTGAAGCAGTAGATAGGTTTTCTCATAATAAGTTGGTTTATCTTGATAATTTTGCTCACGGCTCTTACGAGCTCCCCCTTAAAGCTCTGGGGAATTTCAACCTCAGGCTCCTGCCTCCCTTCAGCGGTCAGATAGCAACCTTAGTATCAGACCTTGACTCAAGCGATGCCGACAAGTGTGCCGTTGTGCTTTTGTGTCCCACAAAAAAAGCCTGCGATAATGTCACAGACCTTTTGAGAGACCATGGCAAAAAGGCCATTCTCTGGAAAGACGGTGAAATGCTTACAAAAGGATATATACACGTCACCGAAGGAATACTTTCGGGCGGTTTTGAAATCCCCGAAGAAAGCTTTATGCTTTTTACCCAAAGCACCACTCAGGTTAAGCTTCAGAAAAAGCATAAACTCCCCAAAGACGGTCAGGCTATCTACAGTCTTTCTGAGCTTACCGCCGGAGATTACGTTGTTCACACCATCCATGGTGTAGGTATTTTCGGAGGTATCACAAAACTTGACTCCCACGGAATTGTAAAGGACTACATCAAGATTTCCTATGCAAAAGGCGATGTCCTTTATGTGCCCGTTACTCAACTTGATCTGGTGGCAAAATATATCGGCCCCAAAGAGAATAGTGCCGTCAAGCTTAACCGTTTGGGCTCTGGAGATTTCCAGAAAACCAAAGCAAGAGTCAAAAAAGCCGTCAAGGATATGGCAAAGGAGCTTACTGCCCTTTATCAGAAACGTATGCAGGCAAAGGGTCACGCTTTTTCTGACGATACCGAGTGGCAAAGGGACTTTGAGGCTCGCTTTGACTTTGAGGAAACCCCCGACCAGCTGAGATGCACAGACGAAATCAAGGGCGATATGGAACGTACATCGCCTATGGACAGACTGCTTTGCGGCGATGTTGGATTTGGCAAAACCGAAGTAGCCCTCAGAGCCGCCTTCAAGTGTGTTTCCGACTCCAAGCAGTGTGCACTTCTCTGCCCCACCACCATTCTGGCATGGCAGCATTTCAACACAATTATCAAGAGATTTGAAGGCTATCCCATACGGGTACAGTTGCTTTCACGTTTCCGAAACAAAGAACAACAAGCCGAAATCCTGAATCAGCTCAAAAGAGGAGAAATCGACCTTGTGGTTGGTACTCACCGACTTGTGCAAAAAGACGTTGAGTTCAGAGATCTGGGGCTTGTAATTATAGACGAGGAGCAACGTTTTGGTGTTGCTCAGAAGGAGCGACTCAAAGAGGCTTATCCCAACGTCGATGTACTTACGCTTTCGGCCACTCCTATCCCCCGAACACTTAATATGGCAATGAGCGGAATCCGCGATATGTCGGTTCTTGAGGAAGCTCCCCAGAATCGCTATCCTGTTCAGACCTATGTGCTTGAGCACGAGCAGGCAGTTATCAACGAGGCCATAAGACGAGAGCTCAGACGCGGAGGACAGGTCTTCTATCTTCACAATAACGTTGAATCCATCGAGGCAAAAGCCGCCAGACTCGGCTCACAGATTCCCGAGGCATCTATCGGTGTGGGACACGGCAAAATGACCGAGCAGCAGCTCTCCAAAGTCTGGGGAGATATGCTGGAGCATAATATCGACATTTTAGTCTGCACCACCATCATCGAAACAGGTGTGGATATCTCAAACGCCAACACCTTGATTATAGAAAACGCCGACAGATTCGGACTTTCTCAGCTTCATCAGCTAAGAGGCAGAATCGGCAGGTCTAACCGCAGGGCATACGCCTATCTGACCTTTACAAAGAGCAAGGTGCTTTCCGAAATTTCACAAAAACGTCTTACAGCCATCAGAGAATTCACCGAATTCGGCTCGGGATTTAAGATTGCAATGCGAGATCTGGAGCTCAGAGGTGCAGGCAATATCCTGGGAGCTCAGCAACACGGTCACATGGAGGATGTAGGCTACGATATGTACCTTAAGCTTTTGGGCGATGCGGTCAAAGAAGAAAAAGGCGAGCTCCCTACTCAGCGGGAAGACTCCGACTGCCTTGTAGATATTTCGCTGGCAGCTCACATTCCCGAAAGCTATATCGAAAGTCTCACTCTCAGGCTTGACGTGTATAAGCTTATTGCAGATATTCGCACAAAAGAGGATGCCGAAGATGTTATCGACGAGCTTATTGACAGATTCGGTGATATTCCGAAGTCTGTTATGGGCCTTATAGAAATTGCTCTTATCAGAAACAAAGCCGCAGATATGGGTATTTACGAAATCAAGCAAAATGACTTGAATGTGCTTTTGTATGTCAAAGATATCCGCAGCCCTCAGATTATCGAGCTTATCTGTGAGCAAAAGGGCAACGCCCTCTTAAGTGCAGGCAGCAAACCCTATGTTTCTGTCAAGCTAAAAAGCAAGCTTGACCCCTTAAGCGCCTTAAGGTCTGTGTTTAAAACCGAGCTTTTCTGACAGTTTGCTGAAAATTGCGTTAATTTTCTTATTTATATTGAATTTTATCTGAGATTTGTGTATAATTTAATGTGATTTCTTATCGAAAGGGGTATTCCCGATGAAAAACTTTAAAAAAATCTTAGCCGCTATGCTGGCTCTTATTATGCTTTTTGCAGTGGCAGGTTGTAACCGCACTCCTTCCTGGAGCTACAAAACAGGCGACACCACCTATGCTGAGGGTGTTTACATTTATTCACTGTTTTCTGCCTACAATCAGGCTTACAGCATTCTCCAGGGAAATTTAGGTGACAAGTTTGATGCTACCGCATCTATCCTTGATATCGAAAGCACCTTCGACGAAACAAACGAAAAGAAGCTTTGCAAGGATTGGATAATTTCCGAGGCTGACTACATCACCAAGAATCTTGCAGCCCTTGATGCAAAAATCGCAGAGTACGGTATTACTCTGGATAAAGCACAGGTTGAATCCGCAAGAGAAATTGCTAAGGAAGACTGGTACTTAGGCCCTTATTACGAGTATTACGTATCCTCAGGCTACGAGGCTATGCCCTACAAGGATACATTTGAGAAGTACGGCGTTTCCTTTGACAGTTTCTTCACTTCCACATATCTTGCAAGTGTTAAACAGAACGCTATCTTTGAGTATCTTTACGGCAAAGACGGTGCGAACGCAGTAAAGGATGACGAGCTTAAGAAGTATTTTACCGATAACTACACAAGCTACGCTTACTTTATTGTTAACCTCTACGAAACAGATATTGACGCTACAACAAATCAGCAGAAATACTATCCTTATGCCGACGAGCTGGTTAAAGAAAGAGAAACCGAGCTTGCTTCTTATGTAAAGCTTGTTAACTCAGGTACTCCTTATGAAGCTGTTGTCAGCAAGTATATGAAGGCCCACGATATCACCACAGACCCCACTGTCAAGAATATCGAGAACATTGAATATTCTTCTCTTGGTGAGGAAGTTCTTGAGGAGCTTAACAAATTAGGCAGTGGCAAGGCTTCTTACATCAGAGTTGGCGATGGTGACACATCAGTGCTTTACTTCATCACCAAGTTTGACATAAACAAAGAGGCTGACGATTACATCAAAGACGACAACAACCGCAGCAATCTTCTCCAGAGCCTTAAGGGCGAGGAATTCCTGGATTTCCTTGACGAGGCTACAGAAACAGTTGAGGTTGAGAAAAACACATCATCCACAGACAAATATGACCCCGTAATGTTCGAGGATATTCTCTGATAAAAGAGGAATGTATATGAAATTAAGGTTAATTACTATCGGAATTCTTGTATTTCTGCTGATTACAAGCTTAACCCTTACAGTAATGGCAGAAACCGACCCTGTTGATATGGATGCAACCCAAGAGGTTATTGCTACTGAGGAGCCTTATTACACAGAAGCCCCCACAGAAACTTATGTGTACTCTGAGCCTACGGATTATGAGGGCACAGACCCTACTGATGACCCGTATCAGAGCGACTCCACAGACCCTTCGGGCACTTATCCGACAGACCCTTCATCCGTACCCGAAACAAATGTAACAGGTGCTACCGAATATACAGAGGCCACTGCTCCCACCGAGCCTGCCGAGACATCGACTTACTCGGATTATGAAAGCCCCGACCCTGTATACACTCCCGGCGACCAGGATTTTGAGACAAATCCCTTTGAAACAATCAAGCTGGACTTAGACGCAAAGCCCTCTAACGGCAAAGGTGACTTTAAGTTCATTCAGGATAACAACTCCAAGGGCAATGACAGTATGTCGTTCATTCTTATTATAGGTATTGCACTGCTGTTTGTTTCTCTGGCAGGTTTTACGTTTGCTATTCTTTATAAGGGCGGAGAAGGCAAAAAGGCAAAAGCCGCCGCAAATTCAAGTAAAGGCAAGAGATTCAGCGAGCCCGAGAGAAGCCGCAAATCAACCCCTCAAAGAAAATCCCCCAGAGAACCTCAGAGAAGAAACAGCGACATCAACCGTTATTTTGACCCCGATGATTATAACGACGGATTCTGATAAAACTCAATAACAAAAGCAAAAACCGCTTCCGAAAAACGGAAGCGGTTTTATTGTTGTGTTTGAAGTTTAAATAAGTCCTACCAGGTGCTTCTGAATAGCAGTAGCATCCTTGATGGTAACCTTGCCGTCATTATTGAAGTCAGAAACCTTTTCTTCAAGTGCTGAGGGATAATTTGAAAGAGTGTCTCTGCCTACAAGGCGTTTCTGGATATGCGTTACATCGTTGATGTTAACGGTGCTGTCTCCGTTTGCGTTGCCGATAACACCAACGAAGGGAGCGATATATTCATCTAATGAAATGATAAAATCCGACTGATGCTCGGGGAATTTTCCGAAGGCAGTCTCGAAGTCGTAAACCTCATCCCTTTCGGGGAAGTAGATATACGCTCCGATTTCATATCCCGAATAAGTCTGATTGCTGTATATCACATACTCACCAAAGCGATGCACCGCAGGCTTTTCGTCTATAACGCTTTCTGCAGCCATTACTAACACAAAGTCGGGAGCTTCACTATTCGAAACACTGTAAAAGAAACTACGCTCGTCATAGTATTTCTGCCAGTCGGAGTTTTCTGTATCAATACCAAGCTTGGGCAGAATGCTCTTGCCATATATGCCATATATAGACTCACCGTTTGTCAGCTCGGCGGCTTTCTCAAGGTCAGTTATCACGCCTTCTGTATATGCCTCGTAAAGAGTGTAAATCTTATCATCGGGAGTAAGAATATACATTCCCACCGAATTGTGCTCCTCTGTACCGCAGGGCTCGCCGTTATAGAAATAATACTCGCCAATCTGCTCTCTTGCTATTACGCAGGCATTACCGCCGCCATGATGGCCGTGCAAAAGCACCAAGTCATCTATCATTCCATAGGGCTCGCAATAAATCACAGTATCGTCCTCGGAATCTATGCCGTATTCCTCACTTAAAGCATCATAGCATCTGTGAACAAGTTCCATATCGGGATTTTCGGCTAAAACGTAGTGGTTCTCAAAGCCCTCAAAATCCACACCATAAGGTATATAATCGATAACCTTGTTGTCATAAGCCGTTTTGATGTCATAAACCACACCGTCTACGCTTACATACATACCAAGTCCGTAGGGAGAATATGTTTTGTTTCTGTGCAGGCAGTTGTTGCCCATCATTTCTGTGAATCGCACATTCTGAGTCTCTGTCCAGTCGCACTCTGCGGCAAAATAAACCGCAGTATTTGTTATGCCGTAAGTTTCTGTTATTACTATTTTGCCGTTTTCGGGGATTGGCTCACCGGTTTTTTTAACATAATACTCGGCAAATTCTTCGGCCAAGGTGGCTTTCACCTGCTCTGTAATGTCGTACTTGCCGTCGTTGAAAATAATTGTGTCGTAATATCCTACCGCAAAAGAAAACGTGTAAATATTGCCGTATTCGTTATCCCAATGCTCGTTGAGCTTTACTCCGGGATACTTCATTTTGTTATTATCATCCTCAGACCTTCCGCCTGTGGCATATACATACACATCCTCCCAACCGTTGGGATTTTTAAATCCGTAGGTCTCAGAGCCTATTACGCCCTCAGGAGCTGGTATATAGAAATAATCTGTGCTTTCCTCCAGGGCATTTGCAAAAACAGTTGACATACCGCACAGAAGTGCCAGTGTCAGAACAAAAGCCAAAATCTTTTTCATCGCTAATCCTCCTTTAAGGTTTTCATTTATTAGACGTAAATATTACGAAACTCTCACGCCAAAATTATATACTTTTTCCGAAAAACTGTAAATTTGTGAAGATTCACAAAATGCCCCTTCCGATATATACAAAACTCACAAACAAAAGGTGCGGCCTAAAAAGACCGCACCTTTAATTATCTCAGCATCACTACTCTGTAGCCTGTGCCGTTTTCGTTAAGACTTATGGTGTTCCCCTGAGAATCTGCAAACTGACTCACGGTAAACTCCATACCGCTTTCAGCCACGTTGACTCCCGACAATGCACCAAGCCCCGTATAGCCTAAGGCAAAGTAAACCTTGTCTGCACTGATTGCAGGCTTTCCGTGAGCAAACACAATAACAAGCTTTGCTTTTTCGCTTAAGGTAAAGCTTCTGCTGCTTTCACCGTTACCTGTGTAATTCATCACCGCCACAGGCTTCTGAAGATAGGCTTTTTCTTCCGCAGAAAGATGTATGTTGCTGTTGTTTGTATGCTCGCCTACAACAGTGTCGATAAGAATATTATCGCTGTTAAAATCATTTCGCATAGGTCTGTCTGTGGGCTCCCAGAGGTTAAGCTTGAGCCTCTGGGTTTTATTTAAAGATGGCATCAAAAATCTCCTTTCTACATAACATAGTCAATCTGATTCCAGGTTTTGTATTTAGAATCCATTGTGTCAAAGGTGTTGTTATTTTCATCAATTTTGCTCCATTCAAGGCCTGAGAAAACCAGATCAAACAAAAGATGGGCAGGCAATATCTGCTGAGCCTGATCAATAAGCCACTGACGCTCTGTAAGATTATAGTATTTATCTGTCATCACAATGGCTATTCTGCCGTCTTCGGGATATTCGCGGATATCGCCGTCAACACCTAAAGCCGAGAGCATCTTGTAAAGCCCCTTAAGGGTAAAATCACCTACATCAAAGTTAAGGCGATTTATAAGCATGCTTCTTCTTTTGTCTAAGCTAAGGTCATCCCTGACACTTCCCGATATTCGCTCAAGGCTCTCCAGACCGTAGCTTTCTGCAGTATATACAAAAGCCTCTCTCAGCATTTCATCAAGAAAATCTCTCAGTATGTCAAGTCCTGCCGAGAAAGCCCCGAGCTCACCTGTGACGATACTCCCATCACTCAGGTCATATATTTTGAGAGGGCTTAATTTCTTTATCATCGACTCAAAAGACTTCATTATGTACTCCTTGCAAAGCTTAAATCTCCCGGAACAGGAAAATACTTGCTGTCGCCCATATAATCTACGCCCGTATCATCAAGAAAGCTGAAGCTATTAAGACCCTCGATATGATTAAGGCACTCGCATATTTTGCACATAAGCACATCTCCCCCGGCACCACGGGAATAGATGTAGTCGCTGATTTTTTCATAGCATATATTTTTGACAGCGTCAAAGTCATATCCTGCCGCCACGCTGATGGAGATATACAGATCTATAAGCTTTGGCTTGGCTTTCTTGACTGCTACATCTACACAAACCTCTCTGAGCTGAGACAAAAGCTTCTGAGCCGCACTTAAGGTCACGTCGTTTACTTCACTTCCGTCAGCAGCAACATATACATCCACTGTGCCTGTGCCGCGTCCTCTGGCAACAACAGACGCAGAGCTGACTCCATCCACACTTTCTGCAACTGATTTATAGTATGCAATGTTTGTTGAATTGATGGGATATCTTATGCTGCTGATTACTCTTTCTCTCAGGCTTGTGTCGCTTTCGCTATCGCAACCGCCCGAAAAAGCCCCGTCATTTGTAACGCCATCTACTCCTGCAGGAGGTGTCACCATAACAGAAACCGTATTTTTCGCCACATTTGAGGCTTTGCCCTCAAACATTGCCTCTGCCTTTACTGAAACACTAAGCTTTCCTGCTGCAATTACTCCGTCCTCTGTGGTTACAAATCTCAGCAGCGACACAGGGCAAGCTGCCACCGTACCCTTTGGCACCAAAATATCCTTCTCTGCAGGCTCGGCTATATAAAACTTAAGCTTTCCTGAGGCTTTGTAAGCCTTTTGGCGGCTTATTCCCCGTAAGTTTGCGTGCATATCAAGGTATTCTCCCGTGGCGGTATCTATAAACACCTGCTCTTTGAGCCAGTTGAAATTAACAAGAGAAGAATAGATTTCTCCTGCAAGAACTCTCAGCCTGATGCCGATATCCGAATACTCCGTAGGCACAACAGATGTCGCCTCGGTGTATTTATCTGTCATAGTTTTCAGAATTTCATCATAAGTCTGCACCAACAATCACCTCCGTATTTTTGCTCTGATTTTTGTAATATACCATTATCTCAAAACTCACGCTGCCGTCACTGCACAAACTGAAATTTGTTGCTTTTGCGCTTATATCAGGATAGTTTACCAGTGCCTCATTAATCAGCATAGTAACCGTCTTGAGATAAGTGGATGAGCCTGTGTCAAGCTCTCTTATTTCTGTACCTAAGTTTTTGTCATAGATGAAGCTTCCTTTTTTAATTAGAACAGCTCTCCTTACAATCTGAGCTGCCTCATCAACTGACCCTACATAAATACAGTCCCCTGAATTTGCCAGCTTTATATCTGAATTTTCAAATTTAATGTCCATCAAATCTCCACCTTCTTGCCGTTAATCAGTACCGAGCCATCGTTTTTCAGTATTATGCTTGCTCCGCCCTGAGAGTAGAGCATAAGCTCGCCTCGCTTAAGATTATGTGCCGTCTTTGACATTACACCAACACACACCTCTCCACCATCAAAGGGTACCACCAGCGCATCCTCACCCAACGGCGGTACGTACTTAATACCGTACGGTGCCACAAGTCTTACATCTTCAAGAGGAGTTGATGTGTCCACCTGCATTTTTTCGCCCTCTGTGGCAGTGACATTGCCTTTTGAGGGGATTTCTGAATCCTTATATTTACTTAAAAATGAGCTGAGCCACATACTATATCTCCCTTCTCTTTAATGTAAGCTTTGTAGTATAGCCCAAAGATGACAAAGAGCATTTTACCGATGCAACATAAAGCTCCTCATAGGGCAAATCCCACACAACCTTTTTGCCGAGATACAAAGGAAAAAAACCATCAATCTCAACCTCGCACAAAACACTCTGCTGCTCTGATTTTCGGATAATTTCATAAGCATCCGACAAAGTATCTGCACCCGAGGGGCTGGCGTTAAGATATCTTACTCTGGTGATTCCTGCATTATTTGCAGCGGTATTTTGTACCTTTGAATCATAGCTTCTGCCGCCTTGGGTTTTCACAAAAAAATCGGAAATTCTTTTAAAACGCAAGGTTTTAAGTCTTGCTTTTCTGATATTCTTATTAGGCAAGCTCACCGTATCCTCGGAATCATCTCTGTCAAATCTGAGAGTATCGCCCTCTGCACAAGGCAAGGTACTATATACACGCTGACAAAAGCTTTTGAGCACACTGTAGCAGGACGTACCCTTGGACACAGTGAATCTGCCCTGACAAACCTTGTTATCTCCGATATACGAATTAAAGCCGAAAGGCTTTGCATATCTTTGAAAAATATCCTCGGTACACGGGTCTGTGAAGCTCATGGGACAAGCTTCGTTGTCCATAAGTCTTGACGCGGTGCTTCTGGCAGAAAGAAAAGTACTCGGGCTTTTTGAAAGCTCCAAAACCTGCTCGTCCACATCTCCCTCAAATAACACAATGCCGTCTGACAAAAGCTCAACATATACAATTTCGGGAAAATCCGCTGAATCCACATATACATCAAGACTATGAGCAGGCACATTTTCATCCTTTTGAAGCACCATACTCAGAGGTGTGACCTTATCATATATTCTGCCGTTAATATCTCTAAGCTTAAGACTCAGCATATACGCACCCTCTCGCCCTTCTCAAGCTCATCAGGACGCTTTATGTGCGGATTGAGCCTTACCAGAGTATCAACATCTGTTTTGCAGATTTGAGCAATATCAAAGAGGGTTTCTTCCTCAGCTGCTGTATGATAATCCGCCTCCCGGTTTTTGTCTGCAAATGAGCTTTTCTCAGAAAACTCAAACTCATAGAATACTGTGTCGGGGGTAACATCGGCAGAAACAGTAAGACTTACAAAATATGCAGAAAAAGGCATCATCCCCGGCAAAGAAAGCACTCCTGCATTTTTGTCTTTCTGTAATGCTCTGAGGTTTGCGTATTGCTCAAGGCAGTCTTTTCCTCTTAGCTCTCCCTTGCCCTTTATTCTTCTAAGCTTGTGGCAAGAGTTGCTGAGCTTTTCACCGTAAAAGGGGAACTCCTGCTTAATAAAATCCCCTTCATCTGTTATCTGAAGACTCAGGGGATTACATAAAAAGGTAAAGCCCTTGTATCTCATTAACTCAAGTTTCATAATTACCCTCCTTCACAGAAACATCCGTAAAATATCGTCTTGAATCCCGCTCAAAGGCTTCGCTTACAAGCTCGGCAAGGTCATTTGACGCTGCAATATCAAAAACCGTATCAAACATCTGCATTTTTTCTTTCTCCCTTAATTTCGTAGCTGTAGCTGATGCCTTCTGCCATGTTCTGAACAAACCTCTCGGAGACTATGACGCAATTGACAAACACATCTCTGCTTTCTTCGCTTTCAAGCATCAGCTCAAAGGGATAAGCAGGCACAGAAAGACTGTTCTTTGATTGGATGCTTATGGTGATGTAATTTTCTTTGACTTCGTGATAGCCGTTCAAAAGCTCCCCTGTTTTCTCACTTGTCTCGGCACTTCTGAAATTAACCTCTGTTATTCCCGTCTGGAGCTTATCATTAAAATACACACTACAAAGCTTTGAATGAGCAATATCCCCTACCACAACATAAATATCCGAGTAAAGCACCGCCGTGGTGTCGCTATACTGCTGCTTTTCAATAATTATGGATTTTACAACGCCATCTGTTGCTGCCTCCTGCAAAGCCTCCGAAACCCAAAGTGCTACCTCCGAAAGTCTTTTTCCCGATGCACCCGAAGGCGCCAACAAAGAAAGCTTATACTCTTTTTCAAAAAGGAAGTCTTGTCTTTTATCTCTGCTTAAATTTACTTTTTCTGTTTCAAAGCTCAGTACAAAGCTGCAATTGGGGTTCTGTGAAAGCTCGCGGCGATTACCGTATATACAAGTCACCATAGAAAGCTCAGGTTTGCTTTTTACGGATTGAATCAAGCTTTTAAGAACAGTATCTGACATTTATAGTTCCTCCTCTTCAGGTTCAACATAAGGAGCCAGCACCGCCCACACATAGACGGGCTTTGATTTTGCTTTTACGGTTTCGCTGCGTTTAAGTATAAACCTTCCTTTTTTGCTCTCAAAAAACACTGTACCCAACACGGGCAGCTCAACATAATAAGGACATATCAACAGATAATGGCCTATATCAAAGAATCCAGTTGGCACCTGCTTGCCGTAAAAGTACATTTTGTTTTTGTATAAAAGAGGCTCTAAAATACCCTTGATGGAAAACTCGCCCTTTTCCGATGTAACAGTTATTTTTTCGCCGAAGTTTTCTATTTCACGTGCAATGTCTTTTATAATATTCAAGCTTTTATCCTCCCGAAATAAAAGCCCCTGTCCTTAAGCAGATCCGACACGCCTCTGTACTCGTTTTCAAAGAGCGTTCGGGCTACTTCTGCTTTGTTGTTGCTTTTTGTAACACGGACTTCGCCAGCATCAAAGCTTGCGGGCTCATTTATGGAGGTGTAAAGACAATATTTATAAAAAGCCAGGGCACCTGCGGTATATGAAAGCCTGAGGAGCTTGCCGCTATCCAGGCTTTCGGCATTCACCTTCACGGAAGACTTGATTTCGTCAAATGCCTCTTTGCAAAGGTCTGAATAACGGCTGAGCTCTGCATCTTCAAGTCCGCTTAACAACTTAAAACGTCTTATAGTATCGTACAAACTCATGCTCCTCGCTCCTTTCTTAGTATGTAAGCTTCTTTGCGGCGTCCTTGTAAATCT
This sequence comes from Oscillospiraceae bacterium, assembly GCA_015066245.1. Taxonomy (GTDB): domain Bacteria; phylum Bacillota; class Clostridia; order Oscillospirales; family Acutalibacteraceae; genus Ruminococcoides. Next base: position 155,827 of record SVOS01000002.1, on the reverse strand, counting down.
TCGCAAAACCTGCAATTGAGGTAATTGCTGCACGCTCAAGCTGACGGTCAATGAGCTTGTCATAATCGGTTACTACATCGCCTGCAACCACCATTTCAAGAGCACAGTTTTTGTCAAGACCAATAATAAGGTCAGAGTCAATTGCCTGAGTATGAATAAGCTTTGCACCTAAGGGTGTCACCATCTTGCCTGTTGCGTGGAATGACTGGCCTGCATTTGAGTCCTTCAACTCATTCACCTCAAGAAGCTTCTGCATGGCAGTTGTAGGTGCAAGAATTGTGTTGAGTTCATAGGGATTCATCTTAGCCCAGAGAGCCACAAGGTCAGAGTAAGTAAGCACACCGGAAGTCTTGGACTCAATACCTTCACAAGGATTAGCATTGCCGTCGCCGTTTAAAAGCACATCCACTGCGTCCTTAAGCTGAGCACGTGCAATGTAAGCACCAATCTGCTTAAGAGTAACTGTGAAAAGGTCAAGACGCTGGAATCTTAACGCCTCATAAGAGGACACCAGCATTCTGCCGCGTTTCTTGAGCTTTACAAGGTTTTCCTGAGTGCTTACCTTTGTTTCGGGAATATAGGCACCCTCGTTTACTACCACAAGACTCTTGTCCTGCTCAGAGGGAGTTGAAGTGATGCTTCTGTAGTCCATGCCTGAAATTTTTGTCTTTGTAGCCACAATATCATCAAGGACACTGGCTTCTTCGATACCCTGACGCACTGCACGACTTACATATTCGGGGAAAAGTGCCGCAGAGTCAGTAGTCTGGAAAAACTTCTCAACTTTATCTGATGCCGCACCGCTTACTCTGATATCAAATCTTTTGAGCTGACGCGAAAAAGCGTCAAGGCCCTCAAGCTCTGTACCTGCATAATTTGCAGAAGGATCAAGCTCCTCAAGCACATCCGTCATGCTTTTGTTACTGTTTGCATACATACCCTTTTCAAGGGAAATATTCTCATAAAATGCCATATTCACATACCTCCATTAAAGAATAACGCCGATGGCGTCTGTATCTGCTGAAAGGACAAGATATTCCTTGCCCTGTGCGTCAAACTGCATTGCAGAACCGTTTGCCGCAGAAAGTGTCTGGTAGCCTACATTGACTGCGCCCTCCACGGGGATTTCTGCATAACCGTAAAGCTTTACTGCAGCATAGCCGTCACGCACATTTACGCACACACCGCACACTTTGTCGCCACCTTCACAAACGCCCACTGTATTGTCGTCTGTAATCTTAACGAGTGAGCCCTTTTCTACATTTGACTCTGCCTCGAATGTTACTGTATTTTCACAAAAACCGTTAAAACCGATATTCATATATACCTCCGTTAAATCTTGAATTCTTTGTTCTGAGAAGTCTTGCTTCTCTCTGTTTTTAATGTTGCAAGCTGGGGCTTAAGGGGAATAATACCCTCTGCATTCTTCTCCAATGCTTTGTTAAACGCCTTGAGCTCCGAAGCATCCAACGCCTTCATAGCCTTCTTCGCACAGCTTTCCGGCACATCGGGCTGAGTAACCGCCATAAGTCTTAAGAAGTTTTTCTCGAGCTCGTTTCTGTACTCTCTGCCGCTTTCGGCATCCTTTTTAAGCTCTTCGATATACTCAAAAAGCTTTGAGCATTCTGAGGTTGAAAGTGTAACCTCCTGCTTGCTTTCGATACTTTTCATAATATCTTCCATTTTTTTATTGCTCCTTCCCTTGTTAAACATCTTTGTAACTCCTGCCTCTCGCTGAGCAGGCACCGCTACAAAGCTCCACTCGTATGCATCATAAGGATTCATAAGCTCCGCAAAGCAAAGCTTTGAGCCGAAGGTCTGACCCTTTATGTGGTGACATCCGTCATGCCCCATAGCCTTGCCACATACAGAGCAGATGCTTTCCTCTACTGCACATCCTACACTGACTTCTTTTCTGATACCGCTTTCTATCGACATAATAGTTTCACGGTTTCCGTCAGTAATGGGAATATATGCCCTTGCAGTGAGCTTGAAATAATCATCCCCGGTTATGGTTTTTCTGCCTTCTACCGCCTCAACACCACACTTGAAAATTCGTGCAGTCTGGTTTTTGCTGGAGCTTACATGGTCTACAATACCTGTTTTGCCCACAAAAAGCTTTTCCAGTGCAAATAGAGATTCTACGGTAAATCGCTCAAAATCTCTGTCCACGTCGTTGTCGCAAAGAGTAACAGAAAATACATATACCTCGTCTTTCGAAAAAGGTCGTCGGGTGTAATTGTTTATAAGCTCCAATTCCTCATCAGTGGGGTATGAAGATGAAAAATCAGTTTCGTTCGTCAAGCTTTTTCCTCCATTTCTTTTTCGACTTTCTCAGCCTTGGCGTTTATAAGCCTTGAGTTTGCAAGCTCCACCTCGTCCATGAGAGTGATATTATCCCACTCTACATTTACAGCTGTATTTATACCTTTAAGCCTTAAATGCACACTACAGATTTTTTTGATAATAGGTGTCAGCACACTTCTGAAATACTCAAGCTCGCTTGTAAGTACATCTGCCTGAACACTGCTCATACGCTCTGTGCTGGACCAGGAAAGCCCCAGCAAAAATGGCGGAATACAAAGCTTTGACACAATCTGCTCTAAAATATGCTTAATGGGCACTTCGCACTCAAGCTCCTGATTATCAGCACCGATCACCTTGATATCAACATCTCCTACACAAACAAAGTCATATACTCCGCTTGTGTCACGCATGGCCTTGCTCCACTCATTGGCAATAAGCTTTGCTCTTTCTTCGGGATTTGCAAAACCGCCCTCCTGAGGCTTGTAGGTCACTGCGTAGCGGATGTTGCCGATTCGGTCAAAATTCTTGCCGATTGAGCCGAAAATCTTAAGTAATACCGAGCTTACAAAGGGTAGCCCGCGAAGCAAGGGAGTGCCCTGAAGCTTGCCGCTCTCCGGTGAAAGCAATGATACTGTAATAAGCTCCTGAAAAGGAAGCTCTTTCTCCTCGCCAATACCCTTGAGACAAACCCTGATATCAAGAGGAGAACTGCCCTCTTTAAGCTCCACATCATCCATAGAGCCGTTATAAAGTGCCTCAACACCCGAAAAATCCCTTGAAGGTATAATCTCCCCTACCGCCTCACCGAAAGTCAGCAAGTCATTGAGATATGTGTCAAGATAGCTATTTAGCCCCAGACCTGTTGCACCAACTTTTACGTTGGCCTTGAAATCCTTAAGAAGTGCATCTGTCTTGGGATTATCTGTTGTGAGTTTAAAATCCCCCACAAGTCTCACAATTTTGCTGAGAGCCGCATCGATAACAGGCACGGCTTCTCTCAGAGACTTGTACATTTCCCTCTCGGCTACAGCCTTGTATCTGTCAAGACACGAAAAAGGGTGTGAGTATTGATTTTTACCCGAAGCTGTCTGCACTGCTGCATACTGTGGCTTGTTTTTCTTAGAAAAAAGTTTCACAGTTTTTCCTCCTGTCAGCGGCAACAACAAAAAAATCACTTTTGCCGCTAAATAAAATTGTTGTGACAAAATACCTTATGTCATCCATTGCGTGGTCATTCTCTTTGATGGGTACGTCATCAGCCGTATTGGCCCAGCGGTAAAGAGCAAACTCCCTTACCGAGTCTGTGCAGTTTCTGCAGATTCTTATGCTGCCGTCCTTAAGTGCCGTTGACACCTGTCTTACTCCGTCTGTCACCGAATTTTTCGCAGGTATTACCTCAAATTCGCCTTTTCGCCTTATAAGCTCCATAAAGCTTGCCGCAGAGGGGTCTATAACCACACATCTGACCCTTCTGTGACCTATAAGTGCCTTAAGCCCCAGATAATGCTCCTCGTCTGTACGCTGAGCACCTTCTTTTCTTGAGTCGTAATAATACTCATCAATTCTGTACCACACACCGTCCTTCTTTGCCCAAAGGCCGAAAGACGCAGGATTTACTGTGCCGTAGTCACAGCTTACGGCATAGTCATCAAAGGGAGGCTCGGGCTTGTCCCAAAAGGCATCCTCACTTGCCATAAAGGGATAGACCGCGCCCTCAAGCTCTATCCACTCGCCTTTGATAAACCGTCGGTAAAATACTCCCGAATATAGCCGTTCATATCTCTTGATTGTTTCTTTGGAAAGAGAGGGATTATCCTTCATGGTAAAATGCAGATAAAGAGCATTTTTCTCCTCTCGCTTTTTTATCCACTCCTGATAAAACCAATGGGCAGGATATTCGGGATTGCAATTAAACCAGAATTTGGAGCCCGAAACAGAGCATCTTGCCAGGGCCTGCTCCACAAATGACCGGGGCATCAGGGCAACCTCGTCAAGTAAAACCCCGCTTAACGTCATACCCTGAATCAATGAGGCAGAGGCTTCATCCTTGCCGCCGAAAAGATAAAAGCGGTTAATCATTTCGCCGTAAGAAATCACCAGCAGATTTGAGGAAATCTTGTCCTCCACCTCAAAGCCCAGACCTTTCAGTACCGATAATATGGGACTCACAACATTTCGCCTTGCTGAGCGTATCGTCTTTGAGCATATGGCAAAAGAAGCATCGGAAAATCGGTAAAACGCCCATAATACAAAGGAAATTCCCATGACAAACGTCTTGCCCGACCTTACTGCTCCATCACATATAACTGCATCACGACCTCTATCTTTCGAGTCCTCACACCACCAGTTCATTACTCTGAGCTGCTTTTCTGACAACAATTTGATGCTCACTGTAAGCCCTTCTCTTTCTCCGAGAGAATTTTTGCAGAACGGCAAATCGCCTCATAAAACCCATGGGCACCGTCGCCTTGCTCATTTTCGCTGAGCTTTTCAAGTGCTTTCATGCGGTCAAAAAACTTAATCTCCACCGAGCCGTCCTTTGGTCTTTTGATTTCGGAAATTGAGAACAAATCCATTTTTCTAAGCTCCTCAAGACAAGGCTTTTCCTTGTAAAGAAGCGATACCGCATCTGCAATGCTGCCGAAGGCAAGCTTCTGATAGCCAACCGCTGCCATTTTTGCCATAGACTTTTTCTGCACATTACACAGACGCTCAATTTCCTCCGACACCTCATCCCTTGACAAAAGGGCATTGCCGATTTTGAGGAAATCACCCTCAAAACCTGCGCCCTCTGCCGCAGCACCGGGGTCGGCGTAGCTTAAATAAAGCCTGCAAAATTCTTTTTCCTTTGATGAAAGACTTTTCTTTTTCATCGGGCTCCTCCTTTCTGTCTGCGGAAAACCTCCGCTACTTATACCCCCGAAAAAAGAAAAAATTGCACTTTTAGGTGCAATTTTTCGAAGCAGATATGAAAATTTTTATTTTTTTCATTATTTTTACCCCGAAATCATATATTTTATCGAGGTGTAGATATATGAAGATTTTCTCGCTTACCAAAAAAGACATACTCATTACCATGAGTGCCTTTCTTATAGCCTCAGCAGCCTTAGGTCTGGGGGCATTCACCGTAAACAAAGCGGTAACAGCCGCCAACACAGACCGCGACATTCCCATATACTCTGTAGAAACCGAGGACAAAAGGGTGGCAATCTCCTTTGATGCTGCCTGGGGCAACGAACAGACTCCCGAGCTTCTCAAAATTCTTGACAACTACGATGTTAAGGCAACTTTTTTTCTTGTAGGTCAGTGGGTGGATAAATATCCCGACTCTGTCAAAGACATTGCATCCAAAGGTCACGACGTAGAAAACCATTCTGACACCCATGCCCACATGACAAACCTCAGCACCGCAGATATGAAAAAAGAAGTAACCGCCTGCAACGAAAAAATCAAAGCAATAACGGGCAAATGTCCCACACTTTTCCGCCCGCCTTACGGAGATTATAACAACGATGTTGTGGGAGTTGTTAAAAGCACCGATATGTATTGTATTCAGTGGGACGTGGATTCTCTGGACTGGAAAGACCTCTCTGCCGCTGAAATCACCGAACGCATTACCTCGAAGATTCAGCCCGGCTCAATCGTCCTTCTGCACAACGGCGCAAAAAACACCCCCGCCGCCCTGCCCTCAATTATTGAAGGCATACGTGCACAGGGGTATGAACTTGTACCAATATCAGAGCTTGTGCCAGAAGGCGAATATACCACAGACCACCAAGGCAGAATGCACCTATCTCAATAAAGCACAAAAAGCTATGAGAGTTTTTTCTTGCTCTCATAGCTTTTTTAGTTCAATAAATCTGGTTTTATCTGTCGAGGTATATGTGAGGATCGCAACCATTCACGCTCTTGATTGTTACATTATCCCAAATATCTAAAAGCGATTTTCCATCAAATACTTTAGCAGACGCAAACTCTTCAAAAGTTGAATAATCATAAGCATTTTTGCCATCATCAGTAAGTCCATACCAAAACACATCATTTTTGGTTTCTTTGTCCGGTAACTTACCCATCCAACACCAATTATACTGTGCACTATCTTGTACCTCAAATAATATCTCTATGCAGAATTTACCCTTGGTCTCAAACGCCATTAACCTTTTGAACTCTTCAAATACCATAACACACCACCCTTAACATATATTGGACTACATCATCCCAGAAACCTAAGTTTATCAATTAGATTATACTACAATTACTCTACAAAGTAAATCAGTAAATTAAATCTCTTTACTTTTGTATCAAGTAGTGATTCTCTGGACTGGAAGGACCTCTCTGCCGCTGAAATCACCGAACGTATTATCTCGAAGATTCAGCCCGGCTCAATCGTCCTTCTGCACAACGGCGCAAAAAACACCCCCGCCGCCCTGCCCTCAATTATTGAAGGCATACGTGCACAGGGGTATGAACTTGTACCAATCTCAGAGCTTGTGCCAAAAGGCGAATATACCACCGACCACCAAGGCAGAATGCACTTACCGGAATAAACAAAAAAGAGATATGGGAGATTTTTTGCTCCCATATCTCTTTTTTTCTAAAACATAATCAATTTCTTTCCTGTATTTTTTGCAGTTCATCTTTGGTTGCTTCTTTTACTTCGCCAAGCTTCAAATCTTTTGGCAAATACAGATTACCTATGCGTATTCTGTTAAGCTCGAGTACTTTGGCGCCAAAGCAACCGAACATTCTTTTTATCTGGTGATATCTGCCTTCAGTAATAGTGACCTTTGCAGAATATTCTCCTGTAATTTCTAAATGTGCCGTCTTACACTCTCCGTCATGTAAGCTAACGCCTTTTTTAAAGCCTTCTGCCATTTCTGATGTCACAGGAATATCAATGGTTACTTCGTATTCCTTTTGCACGTGCTTTCTGGGCGATAAAATATTGTGGGCAAATTCTCCATCATCAGTTATCAGCATAAGACCTGTTGTGTCTTTATCGAGTCTGCCTGCAGGAAATAAACTTCTATGCTTATATTTTTGAGGCATCAGATCTAATACTGTCTGTTGAGATTTTGATTCTGTTGCTGATATATAGCCTTTAGGTTTGTTTAACAGTAAAAAAATATTCTTTTTAGTTTCTATTATTTCCCCGTTTATTTTTATGGATATATTATTTTCATCGAATTTAGATTCAGGTTTTTTTACTACTTCTTCGTTTACACATACCGCTTTTTGAGAAATCAGCTTTTTTATTTCTTTTCTTGAGTACGGTGTATGCTCCGATAGTATTTTATCAATTCTTTCCATAATTACTTACACTCCCCCCCATATATTGGAATTTGACTGCTTACAGCTGCTTCATCATCCAATCAGCGTTTGCGTATGTCCCATCCGAATATTTCATATTATTTGGAAATGTACCGTATTTTTCAAACCCCATATTCCTATACAACGCAATTGCGTTTTTGTTGTCAGAAATCACTTCTAGTTCAGCTTGTTCATATCCAACGGTTTTTGCCACATCAAGAACGGTTTTCATCATTACCTTACCAATACCGCAACCACAAAACTCTTGATAAAGTGCAATCGCTACTGCGCATCTGTGACCATATCTCTTATATGGCGCAATATTCATAAGAGAGCAATTTCCTATATGTTTTCCGTCGATTATGGCTATGAGCAATAACTCTCTTTCTGCATCTTTTGCACGCCGAATGAAGCTTTTTTCTTGTTCAATTGTCATTGTTACTTCTTCGGGTTCTCTAATTAAGTATGGTGTTTCGGTTGTTGTTATTTTAAGATAATCAATTAAAGCAGACGCATCTGATTCTTCTGCATTACGCAAAACAACCTCTCGACCAAGTTTATCCTTAAATCTCATAGCGGTAAACTGCATTCTTTAGACCTCGCTTATCAAATTCAGTTCGTTGGTTAGATTATATTACATTTTTACCCTAAAGTAAACTATTAATAAGTTCCACAAATTTCCATAAATATATCAAAGCCTAAAAGCCATAATACTATTGCGGCAGGAAAGCAAAGGCTTTCAGACGCCGTATGATATACGGACGGAAGATATAAGGGTAACAAAACTTTTGGTTATGGCAGATTATAAAAATGTAATCCATGAATAATCATACTAAGTTTAATGAAGTGATTGTGTTTTATATTCATCAGCGACTTTAATACTCATATATTTTCCGTCCTTGGGGCAGAAACATAAAAAACGCAGTAGCTTAATAACTACTGCGTTTTGTTTTACTTATTTCTTTTCAAATGTAAGAGTTGAGTTATCCTTTGCTTTAAGTGTAAGGATGTTGTTCACAATAGTTACTGTGTACTCATCCTCAAAAGACTGAGAAAGGCCGTAAACCTTAAGTGTACCCTCACCATCATAGTTGTAAGTACAGATAGTTGAGCGGCTTACGCCGTTTGTGATTGTTGTCTGGTGGAGAGTTGTATTTGCAAAGAACTGCCACTCTTTGTCAGTATCGGGAGAAGTCATCTTCCATGTAGCAACAATATCAGAACCTGCAGGCACAAAAGAATCAAAGCCCTCAAGGTCTGCGTAGATATTCTTGTTGGGGTCTACCTTTTCTGCTGTTGTGCCTTCACTGCCGCTGCAACCTGCAAGAGCAAAAACACAGAACGCCATAGAGAGAACAAGTGCTAAAGATAAAAACTTTTTCATAACTAAGTCACCTCACATAATATGATTTGATTATACTATATCCCACTTAATAAAGCAAGTATTATTTGATGCCCAGAATTTTTGCGGCATTGCTGTAAAGCACCTTTTCTCTGTCATCATCAGACATCTCTACCGCCATAAATCGCTGAAGCTCCAATTTTGGGTCCCACATAGGAAAGTCTGTGCCAAAAAGCATTCTGTCTGCACCGAAAGTATGTATAAGCTTTGCAAAATGCTCGGGTGTGGTAAAACCTGATGTAGAAGAAGTGTCAACCATACAGTTTTCTTCGCCCAAAAGATACTTAACTCCCTCATCATACACCGACCATCCGCCAAAATGAGCGCCTATCACAAGCAAATCGGGAAACATCCTGCAAATTCGCTGGATTCTTCTGGGGTGCGAATAATCATAACGATAATCACCTGCATGAAGCAACAGAGGAATTTTGCCCTGCATATAGTCATAAGCCTCTAAGAGCTTATCGTCATCAACATTTAAGAGCTGAGTGTCGGGATGGAGCTTGATGCCCTTAAGTCCCATAGAGATGCATCTGTCAATTTCCTCTATTTTATTTTCATAATCCAGATGCAAAGAGCCGAAGGCATATACCTTACCCTTGTTCTCATAAGCTACCTTTGCCACAAAATCGTTGACAACCTCTACCTGATGAGGATTTGTTGCAACCGCGTGAATTACACAGGTATCAATACCTGCATTTTCATGAGAAGAAAAGAGCTCCTCTACAGTACCTGTACGCTCCATAGCAGGCATATCATAAAAAGCCCCCACCGCATCTGTAGCTTTGCGGGCTATTTTCTCAGGATATACATGATTGTGAAAGTCGATAATTTTCATACTACCACCTGATTAATTTAAAATAAACGAGTAGTATTATAGTACAAATATCAGAATTTTGCAAGCCGTTAAGTCCTTATTGCTCTGATACATCTTCACCATTGAGCATCTTATAAAGACCTGAGTAAAACTTACTGTAACCTATGGGATAATTATTATATCCCGATGCGGTTATCTCTTTTCCGCCGTTGACAACAGCCGTCAGACTAAAGGAGCCTCCGTCAAGTATATTGGGAGGATTATAGCCGACAAAACCGTCCCATGTCATTACCCTTGATGTATTCATAAGCTCAATAATTTTCTCGGCATCGCAAACCACAGACTTCTGAAGCTCGGTCACTTTTCCCTCATCCTCATAATATACATCCATATAGTGACTCAATGTAATTTCTCCGTCTGTGTTTGTGATTTCATACCAATTTCTTCCGCCGGTGCTAAATATTGCGCCGGAAGAAAGCTTCAATGATTCAATCGAGGTAACTGTATCTTCAGGTGCAAGTGTATCAACAGAAGGAATTATTTCTTCAGCATCACGAAACGCCTTGTATAATTCAACCTGTAATTCATCAATACCTACGGGTATACTGTCAACACCGTAAGCATTTATAGTTTTTCCATCGTTAACGACGGCTGCAAACTCATAAGTGATAGCACCAACCCTGTCATATGTACTCTCATCATAGAATCCGTCCCAGCTCAAAGCCTCGTTAGCGTTCAAAAGCTCAATAAATTCCTCCGTATCATAAACCAGAGTCTTCTTATGCTCAGTTACAAAGCCCTTATCCTTATAATACTCGTCTTCGTAATATTTTACTTCAATTCCGTTTTCTGTGCTTTTAATATCATACATCTCTGCGCCGTCTACCCAACTGAGAGAAAGAACTGCAAAATCAATAGAGGTAATTTTATCATCGGGCACAGTTGTTTCCTTTTCTCCCTCATCATCCAATATCTCATTCAAACCACTTAAAAAGCCATTGTAACCATCGGGAAAATCTTCATGGCCTGATGCATATATCTTCTGTCCGTTGTTTACATAAGCCGTAAAACTAAAGCTGGTGCCATCCAGCACAATATTTGAGCTGCTAAAGCCATCCCATTTCATAACATCAGAATTATTAAGAAGCTCAACAATTACATCTTCGCTGCAAACAGCAGTTTTCTTAGGGACTGAATCAAAGCCCTCGTTTTCAAAATGCTCGTCACCAAAAAATTTCGCGTAATATTTAATCTCTACAAGTCCATCTGTATTTTTGAGTTCATAAAGAGACTCGCCACCATGCCAACTGTTAGACAGTTCTATGGATTCAACCGAAGTAACCGTCTTTTCAATATTCTGAGAGCAACCGCCAACTACAGACATAGAAACCAAAATCATAAAGATCAATAAAGTATTAAGCACTCTGCCGACTGAGTTTTTCATGGGTATGCCTCCATTCAAATTTGTTAATATAATTATATCACAAATAGCTTCTGTATACAAATATAAAATAACACAGCACCCTTTTGGGTACTGTGTTTTCTTGGCGCGCTGCGGGGGACGCAGAATTTTGAGAAAATTTCTGCCGCGTTTGGCGACCCAATGCCTTCGGCATTCGGTACCCGCCTGCACGCTTCGCACCTAAAAACAGTCCACCGGACTGTTTTATTTACGGTGCTCACCCTCTCAGGGTTCGAGTCCCCATATCGTAAAATAAAAAAACACAGCACCCTTCTGGGTACTGTGTTTTCTTGGCGCGCTGCGGGGGACTCGAACCCTCGACCTACTGGTTCGTAGCCAGTTACTCTATCCAACTGAGCTAGCAGCGCATAAGCGGTTTTTAACGACCGCTAATTATATTAACACATAACTTTGAAAAAAGCAAGTGTAAATATGCCGAAATCTTAAAAATAATTACTCAAAAAATGAGAAGAATGCACGATAAGCCATATAAATATCAATTTTTGAGATAATTTCGAAGGGTGCATGCATAGAAAGCACAGGCACACCCAGGTCTACAGTGTCAACATTCATATTGGCGATATACTTTGCAATAGTACCGCCACCGCCGAGGTCAACTCGACCAAGCTCACCAACCTGCCAGATGATGTCATTCTTCTCAAGCATTCTTCTTACTTCGCCCATATACTCGGCAGATGCATCGCTTGTGCCGCCTTTGCCACCGTGACCTGTGTACTTGGAGATAACTACACCGCGGTTTAAGTAGCTTGAGTTTCTGCCTTCAAATGCACTTGCATAAGTGGGGTCGAAAGCCGCGTTAACGTCAGCAGAGAGACACTTGCTTCTGCTGATAGCCTGATAATCAGCCACACCCTCTGACTTTGCAAGGTCCATAATAAAGTATCTTAAGAAATCGCTCTGCATACCTGTGTTGCCGTCAGAGCCAGTTTCTTCTTTGTCGCAAAGAACAGTAATAGCGGTGTACTCTGTTTCTTTTGCATCAATCGCAGCCATAACTGCGGGATATGCACAACATTTATCATCGTGACCATAGCCGCCAAGCAAGCTCTTGTCAAAACCTACGTCTCTTGTCTTATATGTGGGAACAAGACAAAGCTCTGCAGAGAGGAAATCCTGCTCAGTAATGCCGTATTTCTCATTTAAGATGCTCATAACGTTAAGCTTTACAAGCTCGCCCTCGTCCTCGTCGCTATATGGACGTGAGCCCACAAGCACGTTAAGGTCTTCGCCGTCAAAAGCCTTGTTAAGGGGCTTTGTTACCTGCTCATAAGCAAGGTGAGGCAGCAAATCAGAGATACAAAGCACGGGCTCATTCTCGTCTTCGCCGAAAATCACCTTTACATTTGTACCGTCAACCAGAGAAACCACACCATGAAGTGCCAGAGGCATTGCAAGCCACTGATACTTTCTGATACCACCGTAGTAATGAGTCTTGAAAAGTGCAAGGTCGTTTGCCTCGTAAAGAGGATTGGGCTTTAAGTCGATTCTGGGAGAGTCAATATGAGCAATAGCAAGTCTTGTACCCTCAGAAACACCTTTTTTTCCCATAACAGCCGCAACAAGAGCCTTGCCCCTGTTGTTATAGTAAACCTTATCGCCTGCGTTATATTTTTTGCCCCACTGGTACTCTGTAAAGCCATTTTTCTCTAAAAGGGCAATAGAATACTCTACAGCATCTCTCTCGGTTTTGGAATTGTCAAGGAATATTTTGTAATCTTCGCACCATGCATCAGCCTTAGCGATTTCTTCCTGAGAAAGCTTTTTGATACCGTATTTGTTACCGATAAGCAATTTATCCTTTAATTCTTTTGTTTTGGATGTTTCTTTATCACACATGTTTTTTACCTCCGTTTTGTTTAAATTTAATACTATATTTTTATTTTATCATAACAAGGGTTTATTTTCAATATTGATTATTTTCAAAATAAAGCTCATTATACTTTAAAGTGTAGTTTTTGATGTTTTCCACATATCCCGAGGTTTCGCCATAGGGGATGTAACTGAGGGTAACACCGTCATCCGAGTATTCTTCATCCGAGAGCCACTGCTCCACTGTACCGCTGCCTGCATTATATGCCGCACAAGCCGTATATATATCGCCGAAATGGGCATATAAATCACCCAGATATTTTGCCCCATATTCAATATTAACAAGAGGATCGTAAAGGTCATCAGCGGTATAGCTTTTTTCACTGTTCGTGGTAAGCCAGGCAAAGGTCTCGGGCATAATCTGCATAAGTCCCCTTGCACCTACAGAAGAAGTGGCGTTTTCGTTGAATTTGCTTTCGGCATAAATCACCGCACACAAAAGCTCAGGCTCTATATTATTATCCTCTGCGGCACTTAGAATCTCCTGCTCATATTTAAGAGGATAAATCTGATGCTCGATGCTCAGGCGTATCTGAGAAAACAAATCAGTAAACACAAACAAAGCCACCAGCAAAACAAACACAAGGGTTATTATGACAGGCACTACGCATCCGCGCTTTTTCTTCTTTCGTCTTTTACTCATGAAAAAGCTCCTCGCAAATCATTTCTGCTTTTTTGTAAAGCTCCTCTTTTGTGCCGTCATTTTTGATTACATATCGGGATTTTTTGGTGTAAAACTCGTCGTCATGCTGAGCGTTAAGTCTTTGCATCGCCTCATCAAAGCTAAGGTTATCCCTCTGCATAATTCTTTTTGCTCGCATGTCTTTATCGGCAATTACCGATATAACAAAAGCACAGATGCTATGAAGACCGCTTTCAAAAAGAGTAGGTGCATCAAAAATAACCGCCTTGAAGCCCTCGCTCTTTGCTTTATCAAAGGCATCTTTAGAAAGCTCTGTAATAACGGGATGGGTAGCCTGATTAAGCTTATTTGTATTTTCTTTGGACGAAAAAGCAGCTTTAGCAAGGGCTTTTCTCACGACTTCTCCATCTTCGCCAAAAATACTATCGCCAAAGGCAGCTCTGAGATTATCTTTGCATTTTTCGGTTTTCAGCGCCTTATGAGCAAGGCTGTCTGCATCCACAACTGCTACCGAATATTTTGAGAAAACCTCGGTTACCGTGCTTTTGCCTGCACCCGATTGTCCTGTAAGTCCGATTACAATAAAATCATTAGTCAAGGTCAATCACCTCAAAGCCTGCGGCACGGATAAGTCGGTTTAAAACTGCCATACCTATACCCTCTGTGCCGGGACAACGGACATAAGCGGTTTTTACATTTTCGCAGGCGTCAATAAGCCTTAAATCAGCAAAAAGATTGTGTGCCTGTGCCTCTAAATCCGCTTTACTGCCCATAAGAATGGCAGGAATCCGTACAAAATCCTCATCTTCTTTGTAACAAAGAGTGATGGTGTCCTCTTTATTTTGCTTATTGATAAAATCATAATAAGCCTTGTCACCGCCCTTAACAAGGATAACCCTTGCATTGGGAGAGTAGTGCTTATACTTCATACCGGGACTAAGGGCGGTTTCGCCCTCTTTGAGCTTGTTTAAAACCGCATCGCAGACTTCAACCTTATCATAAACAGCCTCAAGGTCCTCAACAGTTACGCCGCCGGGTCTCAGCACTGTAACAACATCATCCTTAACACTGACAACTGTGCTCTCAAGTCCTACTCTACACTCGCCGCCGTCAATCACGGCAGAAATCTTGCCACTCATGTCACTGTAAACATGATTTGCGGTAGTAGGACTGGGACTGCCCGAAATATTAGCCGATGGAGCCGCCAAAGGACAGCCCGATGCTCTGATAAGTCGCTGAGCATTTTTGTCTGAGGGAAGCCTCACCGCCACGGTATCAAGTCCGCCTGTGGTAATCTCGGGGACTTTATCTGACTTGGGCATAATTATAGTGAGAGGTCCGGGCCAGAACTTGTCTGCCAAAAGCTTTGCAACCTCAGGCACCTCACTTACAAGTCCGTATCTTTCGATGTCATCAAATTCTGCTATATGTACAATGAGAGGATTGTCGGAAGGTCTGCCCTTTGCCTCAAAAATCCTTCTGACAGCATTTTCGTCAAGGGCATTTGCTGCAAGTCCGTAAACCGTCTCTGTGGGCATACCAACCACACCACCCTCTTTGATAAAAGATGCGGCAAGGTTTATATCTTCTTCACTTGTACTCAATATAAGTGTATTCATCTTATGCATTTTCCATTCTTTCTGCTCTGTCTGCGGCTACCAAGGGGTCTATGAGCTGGTCTAAGCTGCCGCTTAATACCTCAGACAGTTTGTATATGGTAAGACCGATTCTATGGTCTGTTACTCGGTTTTCGTGATAGTTATAGGTGCGGATTCGCTCGCTTCTGTCGCCTGTGCCAACCTGGCTTTTTCGCTCGGCGGCAATAGAGCCTGCCTGTTCTTCCTGCTTTTCCTGCAAAAGTCGGCTCTTAAGTACCTTAAGCGCCTTATCCTTATTTTTGTACTGACTTCGCTCATCCTGACACTCAACAACAGTGCCCGTAGGAATATGGGTGATACGAATAGCACTTGAGGTTTTGTTGATGTGCTGACCGCCTGCACCTGAGGAGCGGAAAGTATCAATCTTAAGGTCATTGGGGTTAATCTCAAGCTCAACATCGTCAGCTTCGGGAAGCACCGCAACAGTAACTGTGGATGTGTGGATTCTGCCGCCCGACTCGGTTTCGGGTACTCGCTGAACACGATGAACTCCACGCTCGTATTTAAGCCTTGAAAATGCACCCAAACCCTCGATCATAAATGAAATTTCCTTATATCCGCCAAGCTCTGTGGCGTTTTCATAAATGATATCATGGGTATATCCCATGCTTTCGCCATACATGGAGTACATTCTGTAAAGCACTCCCGCAAAGAGAGCGGCTTCTTCACCGCCTGCACCTGCACGGATTTCCACAATAACATTTTTGTCGTCGTTGGGGTCTTTGGGCACAAGCAAGATTTTTAGCTCCTGCTCAAGCCTTTCTGCCTCGGCTTTGCTTTCGTCAAGCTCTGCTTGTGCAAGACTCTTAAGCTCGGGGTCCAGGTTGGGCGTATTTAAAAGCTCCAAGGCGTCCTGCTCGGTTTCTCTTGCATTTTTAAGACTTTTATAAGCTTCTACAATAGGCTCAATGGACTTAAGCTCTATCATTATTTTCTTTAATTTTTCACCGTCTGCGGCTACTTCGGGCATACAAAGCTCTCTGCCTAGCTCCTCAGCCCTTTTTTCAAAAACACTTATTTTATCAAACAAAATATCACCTTCCGGGTTAGCCACCCGAGGGCTATTCGCCCGTTAGCCACGGATGGGCGTTTCCGCCCGTTAGCCACGGATGGGCTATTTCGCCCGTTAGCCACGGGTGGGCTATTCCGCCTTTTGACAGGTTGGCTATAAATTTAACCTATAATGAACGGCGGGGTTAAAGATTAATGCGAATGTTGCTAACACTCATATTGCAAAACCTATATTTGATTATTACTTAATTATCTTCTTGATATTTTTCTCTACCTTTACTCTTGGCAGATACACCTCATGACCGCAACCTTTACAGACTATTTTAAAATCCGCACCGATTCTTGTAACTTCAAAGAGATTACTTCCGCAGGGATGAGGCTTTTTCATCTGCAGAACATCACCGACTTTAATATCCATCTTAGTCCTCCTGTGCGTAATCTCGTACCTTATGCCAGAACTGCTCGTCAACAATAGCCACAACCTCGATACCGTCTGCTGTGTATTCTTCAGAAATCAAGGTACAGCTTCTGCGGATTTCGGATGCAAGTCCCCCTTTATCAAAAGGCAAAAGAAGCTTTACCCTCTTTACTCTTACAGGAAGATTATCCTCAATGGCGGCCAGCAACTTCTCCATACCTTCGCCGGTTTTGGCGCTGATGCGGACATACTCTCGGGATTCAGAGTGAAGTCCTAAAGTATCATCAATATCGCATTTGTTGAGTACGGAGATAATAGGTGTATCCTTACAACCAAGCTCTGTGAGCAAATCCTTGGTAACTTCAAGGTGAAGCCTTGCTTCTTCTGAGCTTGCATCGCATACATTCAGGATGATGTCCGCCTGAGCGGCTTCCTCCAGAGTCGACTTGAACGCCTCTACAAGATGATGAGGAAGTCTTCTTACAAAGCCTACGGTGTCAATAAGCATAACCGAAACACCGTTGGGAAGCTTGAGTGCACGGGACGTAGGGTCAAGGGTTGCAAAAAGCTTGTCCTCTGCAAGTACTCCTGCCTCTGTAAGATAATTCATCAAAGTTGACTTGCCCGCATTTGTATATCCCACTATAGCAACAGTGATAACTCCGTCTTTATCCCTGCGTTTTCTCAGTTGCTCACGATGATGCTCAACATCCTTGAGCTGCTCCTTAAGGGTTTCCATCTTGCGTCTGATGTGACGTCGGTCGGTCTCAAGCTTAGTTTCACCGGGGCCTCGGGTACCAATACCGCCGCCAAGACGAGAAAGCTCTATACCCTTACCCGTAAGACGGGGCAGCATATACTTAAGCTGAGCAAGCTCAACCTGAAGCTTTCCCTCTCTGCTTCTTGCACGGATTGCAAAAATATCAAGAATAAGCATAGTACGGTCAATTACTCTCACGTCGGTCTCGTGCTCGATATTTCTTATCTGAGTAGGCGAAAGCTCCATATCAAAAATAATCAGGTCAATGTCGTTATTCTCGCAATACTCCTTGATTTCCTCAAGTTTACCGCTGCCTACGCAAGTAGCCGTATCAGGCTTCTGTAGCTTCTGGGTAATGCTTGCCACTGCCTCGGCGCCCGAGCTCTCAGCAAGCTCAAAAAGCTCAGATAATGAACTTTCGGCATCATAATCTCCTGTATCCACACTGACAAGTAGTGCTCTTGTAATTTTTTCCTCGGTGCTGATAAGCTCCATAAAACCCTCCGAAAAATAACAATATATAATTAATTATACCCTAAATAATACTTTTTGTAAATGTTTTAAAGCAAAATACAGCCATTGAAATAATATGCATTTCTGCCAAAACAAACTCCTTGATTTTGTGAAAAATACAGAATTGCAGAATTTCTTTAAAAAATATAAAATTATGGTGAGAGTTTTCGAGATTTTCTGCGTCTAATAAGCGAAAAACCAATTATATGGGGGAATTAATATGAAAGCTTTTAAACAAACTTTTTCTGTAATATTATCTATTATTATAATTATCGGCACATCTGTTACAGCTTTTGCACTTGATAACAACAGTCACAACCTCAAGGCGGATTTTTTTAATTATTACAAATATGACATTCCGCTGGTGCCGGGCAAGACAAACGAAGTACATATCACTTACACCAAAGAAACCTCTGACTACACCTTATTTGCGGCTGATGGCTGGATAGGAGTAAGTGACACTGATATAAAAAGAGTAACAGGAGATTGGTGTATTGAGTCAGCTTACACGCACCTTCCTTATGACTTAGGAGTTTATGTTTACTTAGACGGCAATATACTTACCATTGAAGATGCCGTAAACAAAGGTATCGTTACCGACCTTTCAGTATTAAACGAATTCCCTTATATTACTGCCACAGAGCTTGACAGCCTTACAAAGAAATGTGCAGATGCCTACAAAAAGCATATAAATTACACTTATGAAGAAGGCACTCACATCGACTACTATATCTTTGGAGAAATTAACGGATACGCTGTTTTCCGTGCTGATATCAACGGTGGCTATGACGAACCGTGTATGAATTCTCAGCAAATTATCGGAAACTACCGCTTCACCTACAGTACACCCAACGGCCCTGAAGACAATCCCACAGGTCTTTTTGTGCTTACACCCGATGGTGAATTAATCTCCGCTCTTAAAGCCTACGAAAACGACTATATCTCCGACACAGACCTTGCCCAAATGGCAAAGGGTGAATACAAAAATCCTTACGACCCCTACAACCAATATGATTACGAAGAAATCATAATACCTATGGTAAATGAAGAACTCATCCAGGATGCAATTGCAGAAGTAACAAGCTATTCCGAGCGTTACTACCATTACGAAGATGCCAATGCAAGCACTCCCGATTATGTACTTATTAATCTCCGCACAAACTACGGCTACTCAATGCCTGTTGCCGACCTTATAGGCGACAATCTTCTCTTTGACTTCTCAGGAAATATTCCCTTCACCTACGGTTATGCCATATTTATCCCCGAAGCAAATGAAATCTACGATTTCACCAATGCGCTGACTATGGATATAAAAGGAATTGAAAAAGCACTTGATTACATAAATTTCGATGCTCTTTTAGGCGATAACGACGGTGATGGCAAGCATACCATAAAAGATGCCACCTATCTGCAGAAATGTCTTGCAGGCATTGAAATTTTCAGAAAAGACGATGTAATCGAAGCTTTCCAGTACGATGATAATGCTCCTGTACGTTATATCTCCGACTACAACCGCGACGGCAAACGCAATATCAAAGACGCAACCGCAATCCAGAAACACCTTGCAAAAATCGAAGAATAAGCTTTAACTCATAAAGAGTTGCTTATATAAAGAGCCACAGGAAGGAAAGCAGCCTGTGGCTCTTTTCATATATATGCGAAAAAAGCTTGCCATCAAGGTATCAGATGTGCTATACTAAACATAATTGTAAAATGGGAAAAGATGTGATTTTGTGAAAGCAAACAGAATAGTAATTAAGGTAGGTACATCTACACTTACATACTCAAACGGAAAAATCAACTACCGACGCATTGAGGCACTGTGCAAAGTGCTTTCTGATTTGCAGAATCAGGACAGAGATATCATCCTCGTGTCCTCAGGTGCTATCGGTGTAGGTATGGGAAAGCTGGGTCTTCCTGCACGCCCCGACACCACCAGAGAAAAGCAGGCTCTTGCCGCTTTAGGTCAGTGCGAGCTTATGTATATGTATGACAAGCTTTTCGGCGAATATAACCACATGGTTGCTCAGGTGCTCCTCACCCGCGACACCGTAGATTCAGACCACAAAAAGGAAAATGTTCTCAACACCTTCAACACCCTTCTGGATATGAACATTATCCCCATCGTTAACGAAAACGACACCGTGGCTATCGACGAGCTCCAGGGCAACAACTTCGGCGATAACGATATGCTGTCTGCTATTGTTGCAAAGCTTGTAAATGCAGATTTGCTGATTATCCTCACAGATATCGACGGTCTTTATGACAAAGACCCCAGAAAAAATGATGATGCAAAGAAAATCGACGTAGTTGAGGAAATCACCGACGAGATTATTGCACACGCAGGCGGCTCGGGCTCTAATCGCGGCACAGGCGGCATGGCTACCAAAATTCAGGCTGCCAAGTATGTAACCGACGCAGGCATCAACTGCTCTGTTATCGGCGGCGATGATCCCATGCGTATCTACGACCTTTTAGAAGGCGAAACAATAGGAACTCTTTTCAAAGCTAACTAAGGAGAATTGATTATGACAGTAATTGAAACAATGGGCAAAAAATCCAAAGAAGTTGCAAGAGTACTTGCAACTGCAGGTGCATTAAAGGACAAGGCACTTCACTCAATCGCTGATGCGCTTATTGAAAATACAGACTATATTTTAGAAGAAAATGCCAAGGATTTAGCGGCAGGAAAAGAAGCTGGTCTTACAAACGCACTTTTAGATAGACTTGCTCTTTCTCCCGAACGCATCAAGGGCATGGCAGATGGTGCTCGTCAGGTAGCCGCTCTTCCCGATCCCTGCGGCAGAATTATTTCAGGCGGCAAGCTCAAGAACGGTCTTGAGGTGACAAAGGTAACTGTACCTTTAGGTGTAATCGGTATTATTTACGAGGCTCGTCCCAACGTTACTGCTGACTCCGCAGTTTTATGCCTCAAGTCAGGCAATGCCGTAATCCTAAGAGGCGGCAAAGAAGCTATCAACTCCAACAAGGCAGTAGCAACCGTTATGCGTAAAGCTATCGAAATTGCAGGTCTTCCCGCAGACTGTGTTCAGCTTATTGAGGACACAACCCGTCAGAGCTCTATTGAGCTTATGGGACTTTCCGATTACCTGGACGTGCTTATTCCCAGAGGCGGTGCTGGTCTTATCAGAGCTACCGTTGAAAACGCAAAGGTACCTGTAATTGAGACAGGTGTCGGCAACTGCCACGTTTATGTAGATGAATATGCAGACGTTGATATGGCAGCTGAAATTATCTATAACGCAAAGACCTCTCGCCCCTCTGTATGCAACGCTATCGAAACTATCCTTGTTCACAAGAATATCGCAGACAAAGCTCTGCCCCTTATCAAGGCAAAGCTTGACGAAAAGAACGTAGAGCTCAGAGGATGCGAAAAAACAATTGAAATTTTAGGCGACTCTGTAAAGCCTGCAACTGACGAAGACTACGCTACAGAGTATCTTGACTATATTTTAGCCGTTAAGGTAGTAAACTGCATAAACTGTGCTCTTAACCACATTGCTCAGTTCTCTTCAGGCCATAGCGAATGTATCGTAACCGAAAATTACACTAACGCTGAGAAATTTCTCAACTCTGTTGATGCTGCAGCTGTTTATGTAAATGCTTCTACAAGATTTACCGACGGCGGTGAGTTTGGCTTAGGTGCTGAAATCGGCATTTCAACACAAAAACTCCATGCAAGAGGCCCTATGGGTATCAACGAGCTTACAAGCATGAAGTTTATCGTAAAAGGCAACGGTCAGGTACGCTGACACTATATAATTATGTACAGGAGAGCCAACACAAGCTCTGTGTTGGTGCTTTCCTGCGACAGAATCATTATCAGAAGCAATATTAGAAGCTTCTCTTTATCCTTAAACAGTTCTGACACAAGGTCTTTTTGCTCAGAATCAGCTACAGCTTTTTCTACGCTTTCGTTGTGAGATTCTATGTGCTTTTCGATTTTGTCCGATGTTCTGCGATTTTGCTGCTGAGCTGAGTTTCCCGACTGCATTTCGCGGACTCTCCTCATTGCTTCTTCCTGCATTCTGTCCACATTATCCCCACCTTGCTACAGTATTCCGGAGCCTTTGATCAAAGGCAAAAGCTTCATAACCTTCAGCATCTTTCCCGCTTGATCAAGCCTTTGGCGTCTGTGTGCACTTAAAAAAGGCTTTAAAGCATTAAGAAGACAAGAGGTTTCGTCATCTTTGCTCATATCCGAGAGCAAAGGTGCAAGACGCATCATTGTATTCATCATATCGGCATTATCGCCTGAAGTGTTCATAAACGGGAGATTAAAACCCTGCATTGCTGACTGCGGCTTTTCGCTTGTGTGTGATGCACCTGTGTCAATGCCCAATGCCTGACCTAAGGATTTGAGCTTAGCAACCGCATCAGGGTCCGACAGTATCCCCGAAAGCTTATCTTCAAGACCGCTCATTATAAATCAAGCTTTCTTAAGATATCCTGAACTCCTTTATCTTCCATTAGTTTTTTTGTTATTTCAGGATTTGACAATATAGAATTTACCTTTGAGCGTTGTTCTGAGCTCAGTGAATTAAGAACAGGGTTTACATTCCCCGACTTCATACTGTCTACAATCTCGTCACTGCTCATATTAAGCTTTTTTGAGAGCATTTTTGCTATATTTTCCATTTGTTTATCATTTGCCATAAATATACACCTCGGTAAATTTTATGTTATACTTATTTATATTATGACTTGGTGATATTATGAAAGTACTCGTTGTATCAGACACCCACGGCGACACCTACTCTCTGAAAGCCGCCATAAACTCAAAACCCGAAGCCGAAGTTGTTATTCACTGCGGTGACGGCAACTCAGAGTTTTCTGCTATGAAAGCTCTTTATCCTCAGAAGCATTTTATAGGTGTCAGGGGCAACTGTGATTTTTGCTCGGATGCTGCAAATATCGAAACTTTCACCATAGAAGGCAAAAAGATTTTCATTACCCACGGCCATCTGTATAACGCGAAATACGGACTTTATAACTTAGTATGTGCCGCAAGAGAAAGTGGTGCTCAGCTTCTTTTATTCGGCCACACTCACAATCCCCTTGAGGACTACGATGACGGGCTTTACATCGTAAATCCCGGTTCCTGTCACGGCTATGGTGCAGGATATGCATATCTTGACATTACCGAAAAAGGCATAGTCACAAGGCATTTCAAACTGTAAATAATATACTGTGGAAAAATCACAGTGTTTATGATAAAATTAAGAAAGGCGGTTTATCTGTGAATTTTGAGAGTTTTAAAAACAACGAAAACATCAAATCAGAGCTTTTAAGCTTAGAAAAAAGCCGCCGTTTCCCCCATGCTCTTGTGCTAAACGGTTCCAATGCACAAACACGAGAGGAGCTTGCAAACCTGCTGAGTAAGTGGGCGGTATGCAAAGCAAGTGAGCGTCCCTGCGGGGTTTGCCCTGCTTGTTACAAGGCAGAACATAACATCCACCCGGACATTTATTTTGCCAAAGGCTCTGGCAAAACAGACGGTATCTCTGTTGCCGAAATCCGCGAAATCACCCGTATCTGCTCCATAATTCCCAATGAAGCAGATATCAAGGTTTTTGTCATCAAAGATGCGGACAAGCGAATGGGTATCGAGGCTCTCAACGCCTTTCTCAAAACCCTTGAAGAGCCGCCTCAATCCATTCTCTTTTTACTTACAACCGAGGACGCAGGCTCTCTGCCCGAAACCGTGCTTTCCCGATGCACTGTGCTTAATCTGGAGCAGGATTCAGGCTTTACCGACAACACCTTAGAGCTTGCAAGTAAAATTCTTTTGAGTATAACAGAAACATCCGAGCTGAGTCTGCTGAAAAACACCGCAGTGCTTAACGACAAAACAACCGCCCTTGAGGTTTTGCCTGCAATGAGGGCAATATTAAGCGATGCGTTGTCTCTGACTGTTTCTGACGAAACCATACTATCAAAGGAACTCAGCCTAACATTAAGCACAAAACTTACCAAGAAAAAAATCATAGGTCTCATTGAGACCATCAACCACGCAATATATACAATAAGCCGCAACGTAAACCTCAGCTTGCTGAGCACATGGATTTGCGGCGAATTCAGGAGGATAACATGGCAGAAGTAGTTGGCGTACGCTTCAAAGAAGTCGGAAAAATATATTATTTTGACCCCACAGACGTTAAATTCGAGCAGGATGAAATGGTAATCGTTGAAACTGCCCGAGGTGTTGAGTGCGGTCAGATTGCATCCGCAAACCATGAGGTTGCAGATGAAGAAATAGTCCATCCCCTCAAGAAAATTATCAGAAAAGCCACAAAAGCCGATATCAAGCGACTTGAGGCAAATCGTGAGCTTGAGAAAAAAGCCCTTGTAATTTGCGAAAATAAGGTAGCTGAACACGGACTTGACATGAAGCTTG
Organism: Oscillospiraceae bacterium; assembly: GCA_015066245.1. Classification (GTDB taxonomy): domain Bacteria; phylum Bacillota; class Clostridia; order Oscillospirales; family Acutalibacteraceae; genus Ruminococcoides. The sequence goes on along the minus strand of SVOS01000002.1, from coordinate 131,218 downwards.
TTAATGTTGAATATACATTTGATAACTCAAAGCTTCTTTTCTATTTCACAGCCGACGGCAGAGTTGACTTCAGAGCATTGGTAAAAGACCTTGCCTCTGTGTTCAAAACCCGTATCGAGCTCAGACAGATTGGTGTAAGAGATGAGGCTAAGATGCTGGGCGGCTTGGGTATCTGTGGCAGACCCTTCTGTTGCTCAAGCTTTTTAGGTGATTTCCAGCCGGTTTCAATCAAAATGGCAAAAGACCAGGGACTTTCACTTTCTCCCGTTAAAATTTCGGGTACCTGCGGACGACTTATGTGCTGTCTTAAATACGAGCAGGAAGCATATCTTGACCTTATCAAGAACACTCCCAAATATGGTGCTATTGTCAAAACTCCCCTTGGCAAGGGCAGAGTTGTGGAGGTAAGCCTTGTTACGGGTATGCTTAAAGTACACATGGACAACACTCCCGACGAAGCTGCTCCCCAGATTTTCAGCGTTAAAGACGTAAAGCTCCTTAAAGACGGATTTACAAAGAAGATAAGCAAAGAAGAAGCAGAAGACCTTAAGAATCTGGAATAATAAAGAATTTTAAGGAAATATGCAAAAACAATTGCATTTTTGAAAAATTATGCTACAATATAAGCGAAACTATTGAAGGAGGTGTCTCCATGGCATATATGATCACTGATGATTGCATCAGCTGCGGCGCTTGCGTTGACGAGTGTCCTTGCGGTGCTATTTCTGAGGGCGACGGCAAGTATGTAATCGACGCTGACACATGCGCAGATTGCGGTGCTTGTGCAGATGCATGCCCCGTTGGAGCTCCCGTAGAGGAGTAATTTCCAAATTACTTACAAATGCCGCACTCTTTATTAAGGGTGTGGCGTTTTACATTTATACAGAAAGGGTGATTACTCTGCTTAAACCTGACGAACATTTAGAGCCTCTCGGCAACGGTATTGAGGTTATCGTTTCTCCTACTCATCATTTTTCTACAGATACCATACTTCTTGCACATTTTTCAAATCCTAAGAAAAACGCAAAATGTGTTGACCTTGGCTCCGGTTGCGGCACTATTCCCCTTTTGTGGTCGCGTTTTGATAAAAACCTTAAGATAACTGCCGTAGAAATTCAGAGTGATGCCGCTGATATGATTACACGAAGCGTTAATCACAACAATCTTGCAGATAATTTCTCTATACTATGTGCTGATTTAAGAGAGCTTAAGGGCAAACTTCCCTTTGGTTACTTTGACCTTGTTTCCTGCAACCCACCCTACAAAATTGCAGGCGGCGGTATTAAAAACCCCGAAGAAGGCAAGCTTATCGCTCGTCATGAGGATATGTGCACAATGGAAGATGTAGTAGCGACTGCATCAAAACTTCTGCAGTTTTCGGGCAGTTTTTGTATGTGCCAGCGACCTGAGCGTCTTACAGATGCATTAAGCCTTTTCAGAAAATACGACCTTGAGCCCAAAGAGCTGAGATTGGTGCAAGGCAAAATTGACAAAAAACCAAAACTCTTTTTACTCAGAGGCAAAAAAGGCGGCAAACAAGGGTATCTTGATGTATTGCCCACACTTATTGTAGAAAACAGCGACAACACCTTTACAGACGAGATGAACCAAATCTACGGATGCTACCAGGAAAACGCAGGGAGGCAGAAAAATGGTTGAGAATAAAACTTTATACGTAGTCGGCACTCCCATCGGCAACTTAGGGGATTTTTCACCCCGAGCCGCTGAAGTTCTGTCAGAAGTTGACTTTATAGCCGCAGAAGACACAAGAGTTACCCTTAAACTTCTTAATCACCTTGGAATCAAAAAGCCCATGGTGAGCTATTTTGAGCACAACAAAGCTCAGCGTACCTCTGAAATCTGCAAACGAATCCTTGCAGGCGAAAGCTGTGCTGTTGTATCCGACGCAGGTATGCCCTGTATATCTGACCCTGGCGAGGACTTGGTCAGAGAATGCGGAAATCTCGGCATCAAAACCGTGGTTGTTCCGGGACCCTCTGCACTTATATCCGCACTTTGCGTGTCCGGACTTGCCACAGGCAGATTTACTTTCGAGGGCTTTGTTTCTGTCAACAAAAAAAGCAGAAAAGAACACCTCGAGTCCTTAATTAACGAGAAACGCACCATGATTTTTTACGAGGCTCCTCACAAGCTTCCCAACACACTTAAGGATTTATACTCTTATTTCGGCTTGAGAAAGCTCACCATAGTCAGAGAAATCACCAAAATTCACGAAGAAGTAATACGAACAGACACAAAAACTGCTCTGGATACTTTTGTGGATAACCCTCTTAAGGGCGAGATCGTGTTGGTGCTTGAGGGTGCAAAGGAAGTAGAAACAAAACAGGAATTTACCCTTGAGGACGCAATAAAAATGGCAGAAAAATTCATAGAAGAAGGCGACAAAGCAACTGATGCCGCCAAAAAAGCCGCCGCCATAAGCGGACTTAAGAAAAACGATATATACAGGGAGCTTAACAAATGACTTACAACGAAGCTTTGGAAAAAATCCACTCTCTAAATAAATTCGGCTCACGTCCCGGACTTGACAGAATCAAAAGGCTTTTAAGCGATATGGACAACCCTCAGGACTGTGTGTCATATATCCACGTAGCAGGCACCAACGGCAAAGGCTCGGTATGTGCCGTAATTTCTTCTGTACTTAAAAGTGCAGGTTACAAAACAGGTCTTTTCATCTCTCCTTTTATCACAGATTTCTGTGAGAGAATCCAGATAAACTCCACACCCATCCCCCACGATAAGCTCTCTGAGCTTGCAGAATATGTTTTTTCCTTTGTTGAAAAACTCAACAAAGAAGATATAATTATCACAGAATTTGAATTTGTGACCGCACTTTGCTTTGAATATTTCAAACGTGAGAAAGTTGACTTAGCAGTTTTAGAGACAGGCTTAGGCGGACTTCTGGACTCCACAAATGTTATAAAGCAAAATCTGCTTTCTGTCATCACATCCATCAGCTTGGACCACACCGATATTTTAGGCGAAACAATTGAAGAAATCGCACTTCAGAAATGCGGAATCATAAAACCCCAGTGCCCTGTGGTATCAGGTGAGCAAAGCGAGGCTGCCGCACGGGTTATTAAAAACAGTGCAATCAGAAATCACTCTCCCCTGCTTTTTTCCACGGACATCAGTCTTTCTGTTGTTGATGAAGACTTAAGCGGCACAGAACTTGAGTTTAACAACATTCCTTTAAAGCTCAGTTTAATAGGAGAGCATCAGGTGCAGAACGCAAGAACTGCTTTGGCTGCTCTTGCGGTGCTTACCAAAGATACAGACATAAGAATCAGCGAAGATGCCATGAAAGAGGGCTTTGCAAACGCAATAAACCCTGCCAGATTCGAGGTTTTATCTGATTCTCCCCTGATAATTCTTGACGGAGCTCACAACGCCGACGGCATGCAGGCTTTCTCAAAAGCCGTCAAAAAATACACCCCCAACAGAAAACGAGTTCTTCTGATGGGAATGCTCTCTGACAAGGATTCCTTAAAGTCTGCTCAGTATATAGAGGGACTTTTCGACTGTGCATTTACGGTTCCCGTGAGCAATCCCCGAAGCCGCTCAAGCGAGGATATGGCCATTATACTTAAGAATCACATAGAAGTCGTAACTCCTTGCTCTACACCCAAAGAAGGTTTGGAGAAAGCCTTTGATAAAGCTAACGAAACAGGAGCAGACCTGTTTATCTGCGGCTCTTTGTATCTTGCAGGAGAGCTGAGACCGTTGATTCTCAAAAAATAAATTTTCCGACAACAGAATAATCCAAAAAATTATGCCCATACTTAATAAAATAGGTATGGGCATATATTATTTTAAGGATGTGTAAAAATGCTGGAACTTGAATTCAACGACTCTGTGCTTACTGCTCACCTCAAAGGAGAGCTTGACCACCACACTGCGGCAGTTATCCGCAAAAAAATTGATTCAAAGGCTGAAATGCTCAAACCCCGCACTCTGGAGCTTGATTACTCGGGAGTACAGTTTATGGACTCATCAGGCATCGGGCTTATTATGGGACGATACCGACAAATGTCGCTAATGGGCGGCGAGGTCAAGGTCACCAACGTACCGCCTCACCTGAAAAAAATATTTTCCCTGTCGGGTATCGAAACTTTGGGGGTGATTAAATGAAAATTATAAACGAAGTAAAACTCAGCTTTCCTGCCAAAAGTGCCAACGAAAGCTTTGCGAGAGCTACGGTATCCGCCTTCTGTATGCAGCTTGACCCTACAATAAGTCAGCTTGCAGACATAAAAACCTCGGTATCTGAGGCAGTAACAAACTGCATTGTTCACGGCTACAAACATCAGAGCGGCACAATTTACATAAATATGAAAATTGTAGAACCCGAAACCCTTATAGTCAGAATCCGCGACAAAGGCTGCGGTATTGAGGATATCGAAAAAGCTATGGAGCCCATGTTTACCACCGCGGGCGACGAGCGAGCAGGTCTTGGATTTGCGGTAATGCAAAGTTTTATGGACAGCGTGCGTGTCTCATCAACACCATCTAAAGGCACCACAGTGACTCTTAAGAAAAGACTTTCTCAAGATGACAACTAAAGAGCGTGACAAAAAGGTAGAGGAAAATCTGGGGCTGGTGCATTCCCTTGCCAGAAAATTCATGGGCAGAGGTGCCGAATACGAGGATATAGTTTCAGCAGGCTGTATCGGGCTTATCAAAGCCATAGATAACTTTGACGAAAGCCGCGGGCTCAAGCTATCAACCTATGCGGTGCCTGCTATTTTAGGCGAAATCAAACGTATATGGCGTGACGGCGGAGCCGTAAAAGTCAGCAGGAGCATAAAGGAGCTTTCGCTGAAAGCGGTGCGGCTTAACGAGCAAAATCTGAAACTTTGCGGCAAAGAGCTGAGCATAAAAGATCTCAGCCAAAAACTGGGCGTTTCTGAGGAAGATGTATCCGAGGCACTTTCGTCAGCTCAGCTGCCCATTTCACTGAGCTTTGCCTTCGAAAACGACGAAGACAGCAAAGAGCTTCTTATCCCTACAGATTCCTTTGACGAAAGTCTCACAGACAAGCTGAGCCTGAGCTCAGCTATCTGCACTCTGGATGAAAAAGACAAGCAGCTTATCACCTTAAGATATTTCAAGAACAAAACCCAGTCCGATACCGCCAAAGTGCTTGGAATGACACAGGTGCAGGTAAGCCGCAGAGAAAAGAAAATCCTCACCATCTTGAGAGAAAAACTTAGCACATAACACAAAAGCCACTTCGTTATGAAGTGGCTTTTACTATCTTTTTGAACCGATTTTTTCCAAAAGTTCTTTTTCCTTCTGAGCCTGAGATGCATCGGCAGAAACAACTCTCTTAATATTTTTAAGTCCCGAGCGTTTAGTGCCCTTAACAAGATGAACACACCACGCCGCCGGCAAAAGATAAGGTTTGCCGTTAAAGAAAGGATATATTCTTCTGACCTCTCTATATGGTGGGAATATATGATGCATAAGAAGGGTGAATTTATTTACCCTGCCGTTTTCCTTCAGGGCTTTTCGCATCTCCTCATCCACAACCGAGCCTTCACCCTTGTCGCCAAAGGTACCGCCTCTCAGAATCACTCTTAAAAATTCCTCATAGATATCTTCTGATAAATTTTCCTTTGGTGTTACATCAGTATCAAACAAACGTCTGCAAAGATAAAGCACCGTATCAAAGAATTTTTCAGTCTTACATTCCTGCAGAATCTCTCTTACCTTTTCAAGGTCAATTTCGTCTCTGTATTTATTAATGAAAAGAGCAATGTCCAGATACATTCTTATTCCTGCACCTGTGCCGTAAACATGCTTTTCGATGTGGCTTATGAGATAGCTTAAATGAAAATTCTTCTCGAATTCATAGGTGTATCCAGTTCTATTAACTGTATGGTCCCAGTAATTGCTCATAATCTGAGAAAGCTTGGTTCGCTCGGAATTAAGAGTCGTGTGAATCTCAAAAAAATCCTTAGCCTTTTTATATCCGTACACCGCACCGCCATCCATTACAGTTGCTTCATAATCCATATCAATCATCAGCTTGTGGCATTTTTCTCTGTCAGCTTCGCGGATAATAATATCAATATCTCCGTAGGTTCTCAGCTCCTGCACAGGATAACACTCACGCACTACAAGTCCCTTAAAAATAATATGAGGGATTTGTGCATTGCTAAGCTTTTGAATTAACACTTCAGCGCCCATTTCCTTGCGGATAAACTGAGATACGGTTTTATCAAAAGCTTGCTCAAGCCTTTTATCGCCTGAAAGCAAGTCGTTCTTAGAATTTTTACGCAAAACATAGCTTACAATTCCCGTTACCGACTGTGCCTTTGCAAGCTCATAGAGCTCACCCGCAGAACAATCCGTGGCTATTTTCGGCTTTCTTGAATTTACAAAAGCCGACAAAATTTCAACAAGTACTATTTCCGTATTTTTCAATTACTTTTCACCTGTGTGTTTTCTTTATAATAAAACGTCTCATTTTTGCAGACAATGAGTTGCCGCAATATTTCGCTGAAAGCTTGTCAATGCTCAGCTTGTTCATATCTTTTAAAAATTTATTTCTTACGGGATTATAAGGAGCTGGTTTATTAAGGGGACGAATCTTAGATAGCTCCTCAAGGCATAACTCCTCCACAAACGCCTTGTCACCGATAGAATCAAAGAGTGTCTTGCCTGCAGAAGTATTAACCATAACAAGGCTTACTCCCCTGCCGTCTCCGAGCTTTTCGCTTTCAAAGTTTTGATTCCATGCATCCCCAAGAGTAATGTCACTGCATCTTTCAATACCGACAAATGCACATCTGTAGCAACTGTTTCTCAGCGATACATTCTGAGCAAATGAAAGAAGATATGGGTCTTCAAGAACACCTTTTCTGTAAACACTGCCGTCATCAAAACTTACTTTGAGACTGTATTTGTGCCAACCGTCGGTTTTGTCTCTGAAAAATATGTCATTAATAGCTTTGCCCTCTGAAATAAAATCTCTGTACTTTGAAAAAAGCTTTGGAGATGCTACACCGTGACAGATAAAGTCCAATGCGATCAGATTTTCGTCATTGCCGTTTATAAGGTTTTTAAGTGCCGCAATCTGACAAGGAGTACCAACAAACATAACTTTTCGGCCTTTTTTAAGCTCCTCTGTTGCCTCAGCGGCTGCCTTCTCAAACCTGCTCTGAACATATTTAGAGCCGCGGACCGATTTTATCTCGCTGATATCCGAAATCCTTTTGTGGCAGACATTGAAATTCTCATCAAAGCCAGCGGCAAATACAACACCGCCTTTTGAAATCACATTTTCTGCCAAAATGGAGAAAGCACCGCCCGATGAACTGGTTTTCTCGGTATCCCTATCCTTGGCACTTAATCCGAAAAGAGCCTTTACTCCACTTTTTTCAGGAGAATTTATCAAAGGACATACTTTCTCGCACTTTTTACAATCAATACAAAGCTCCCTGTCAATCGCAGGATACCAGAATCCCTCGTCATCACTCTTAAGCATAAGTGCTGACTTTGGACACACATTCACGCATCCGCCACAGCCCGTGCAACGGTTTTTATCAGGCAAATTCATTTTCTTCTCCTCTTAACAATACCTGTCACAAGTGCCTTTTCGTCCTTGTTGAAGCCAAAAAGGAACATACAAAGAACCAACGAAACAACAAACACGCCGCCTTTGATAAGCAGTCCCACAAAGCCGACCTCTATAAAGAATGATAAGGGAAAGCTGAGGGCGAAAGCCACTAAAGTGCAGGGATTATTCCCTTGAAAGTGTGTTTGCAAAAATACCCGAGCTTGATTTTTATAACCTTAACATAATAAATATTCATTATGATAACAGAGCCTATAAGGGTAGCTATGGCGGTACCTATGGGTGCACCGATTTCTCCAAAAAAGTGAACCAATATAACAGTAATCACAATGTTACAAAGTGCAACGCCCACCAGAATAGCCGACCTGACAAGTCTCTTGCCCATTGCATCCAGCACAGACACTATTATTCCGTTGGAATAAAGAAGGAACGACGGAACCAGAATAATCACCGCAATAAGCCACGAGAGTCCGTATTCGCTGCCCATCCATACGTTGATAAAATCCCTGCCGCATACAAGAAAACCAAACATTATGGCGCCGCTTGCCAGAGTCTGGACTCTGGAGGGAGCAACCATAGCTTTGGTAATGCTCATACCATCTGTTTCGCCATTGGCACACATACGGCTGAATTTGGGCAGATACACCGCCATCGCCGCAGTAGAAACCGTAGAAAACACCGTAAAAATCTGCATCGCCACAGAATATCTTGTGGCACTCTCAGGTCCTGTCATAATTCCCAGAACGGTAATATCCACCTTACTGTTTACCTGATTTACAATAGATTGCAGGAAAATCGCCATGGAAAACAACGCCGCTGAGGACACAAGTTCTTTGTCCCAGAAGTAAAGTTTCCACCTTACTTTCAGTTTAAACAGTACATAGCACATAGCAAAAAGCAACAACGCTACCGACAAAACAAGGTCAACCGCAACAATCACTACGCTGTCTGCCTTTATCATAAATAACGAGATAATGAGAACCGCCTTAAGCACAACCCTCACAATCTGCCAGAGATTGTTGACAACAAACTTTTCGTAGGCAGTAATAATTCCCTGAAAAGCCTGGGCAAACAAGGTAACAAGAATATTACCTGAAATAAAAATATAAAGAACCTTTGCTTTGTCAATCTGTTCTTGTGTAAGACTTGCAGAATATATACTGTCCAGAAAAACAAAAAGCACAACCGCTGCCGCAACAATAAGCACACCAAGTCCTACGGTTATCAGCAAGCAGGTTGCAATAAAGTTTTTTTCGCTTTTTTTATCCTTTTTTGCAAGGGCTATGGACACATATCGCGTCATAACCGTGCTGGTACCGAAATTCATCAGCACAAGATAACCTGCAAAAGAGGACATCATCTGATAAACTCCGTATTCACTTGCACCAAGACTTCTTACAAGAAACGGAGTAAGAAAAATATTAACCGCTACCGTCAGCAAACTGTTTGCGTAGCTTAAAAGCATACCTATTTTTCTTTGATTTTTTGCCATAGTTTATTTCAGATACCTTTCAATAAGCTTTTCTGCCACATCAGAAACGGTTTTTACATATTCAGGCATAAAGCTCTCATAGTGAGCTCTGATTTTCTGCTCGTTTTCAAATATAAAGCTCATTTTTCTATAAATATCCTCTTTAGAGCTCACGTCCTTAAAGGACAAAACATAATCCTCACTGCTGCCAAAAATATCGGTGGCAATACCAACAGACTTCATAGAATAGCCCAGCGCCAGTGCAGGCACCATGCTTGAATACGCAGCAATAATTGAATGTGTCCTTGCACCAACAAAGAATCTGCACTTTGAGATAATGTACTTAAGCTCTGTGCAGGAGTAGTCTTCTTCAACAAAAGAAATCCTGTCCTTGTTATCCGAATACTTTTCTTTGAATACTCTGTGTACTTTAATATCCTCATTGCCTTCATCCACATTATAGACATGAGGCACAAAGCAGATGTTCATATCCGTCTCAGACAAAACCTTGTCAATAAAGTAGCAAACCGCCTCAGTAAGTTCATCAGTAAGCACAAGATTGCTGAGATTAATTCCCAGTGTATTGCCTTCCTTAAAAGCCTCAGGCAAAGCTACTTCACTTTTTTCCAGTGTAAAAGCAGGGTCGCAACATCTGAGTACCTTATTACTGTCAATTCCTGCTTTAATAAGAGCTTTTTCAGTCATGCTCTCTCTGACAACTATCGATGTATATCTTTTGAGGTCATCCATAACCTTTTTGCCAAGTCTGTCAACCTCAACGGTACAGCCCCACAAAATACAAGGAATATTGTTTTTGCGGGCATAAGCATTGAGTGCGACACTTACAGTGGGAAAAGAATAGCAATATGTATCTCCGCCAACATTAAGCACCAGAGACTCCTTGGAAAGCTTACTCCACAAAGGTTTTTGAATAATATTCTGTCCTGCTGTTTTGCTGCCGAAAATTTTGCGGCACAAAGCACTTGCCACACGCTGAATTTTTCCTGAATAATTACCGTATGACAGAAGAGTCATTATTTCGTCAAGCTTTCTCCTCTTATCCTGCTGAGCCGAGAAAGTGGCAAGTGTAATTTTGTCATTATATCCTGCTCTTTTAAAAATCCCTGCACTGGACCTGACAATAGCTTCGCATCCTCTGTTGTTGCTACCGGTATGACCGCTTAAAAATAATTTTTTCATTTATTTATACCACTTATTTTTTAAAATCTCAGCCCCGGACATAGGTCCTTTTTCAAAATTCACCTTACTCTTATCCTCGGCTTTAATAAACTCCACCAGCCGCTTTGCAGCAACCTCGGGACAATAATCATTGTTAATGGTGTGCATTGCTTCCTTGCCCAGATTCTCACGCATTTTGGAGTCGGTTGCCAATTTGTAAAGCTTTTTGTTAAGGTCAGCCTGACAACCGTTTCTGAAAACAAGACCGTTTCTGCCGTCTTCAATAAGAAAAGGCACCGAGCCTGCCGCACTGCTTGCAAGCATCGCACAACCTGAGCTCATCGCCTCGTTTACAACAGCTCCCCAACCTTCTCTGAAATTGCTGGTGAACATAAAGATGTCGGCACCCTTCATATTCTCTCTGACTTCCTCGGGAGACATACTGCCCAGGAAGTTGACATTATTCTGAAGGCTATATTTATCAATAAGCTTTATAAGCTCTTCTTTACATTGACCGTCACCTATAAAATCAAGAGAGAAGTCTACATTGTTCTCCTTCAGATAAGCACAGGCTTTTACCGCCATATCTGCACGCTTAAGCTTTAAGAGTCTTCCTACCCATAAAATTCTTAGTGTGCCCGAATCTTTCTCAGGATAGCATTCAAGCCTCTCGGTCTTGGGGAAATATCCCCATTTATAGCATTTTTCCGCCGGAAAACCAAGCAGAGACAAATCCCTCGGTAAAAATGCGCTTGCACAAAGCACATAGTAATTTTTGTCTTTGAACTGAACAGAGCGTCTCTTGACAGCTTTGGCTATAGCGGGATGAAAACGTCTCCACGTACCCTTTTTGAAAAATCTTTCGGATGCCAGAAAAGAAAGCTTATTCTGCTTCATCCTATATTCGATAAGCTCGTCTTTGCAGGCTCCGAAAATCACCGCATCACTTCTGTCCAGCACGTCATAAATCTTTTTTTCGTCTGTACTGCCATCGTATGTCCTCAAAACAAAATCGTACTGTGAGTCCATATTACTATAACCCATAGAAAGTCTGTCCTCGGGGATTTCTTCGGTAGCAATAAAGTAAAACTCATCACAATATTTCTTGAATTCATTACAAAGCATAAGTTGATGATGATTAAGAAAATTCGAAACTATTGCTATCATCATAATCCTTCACCTCACACCGGTAAATCCCAATGGAAATTGTAAATACCTATCTGATTATAGGCTCTGTAGAAGAACAGTGCACAACAAAGCACCACACAACCAACAGTAATAATCTTACGCTCATTTGGCTTTTTCTGATTTGCTATTGCCATAGGCAACACTACACATATTACAGGAGTAAAGAAGTGACTTACTCTTTCAAAGGTATGGGTGTTGTATCTGAGGAGATACAGTGTGGCACCAAAAATCAACATATTGATTTCAAGACTATACTTATCCAAGTCATCTCTGTGCCTGTATGCCAGATAACAAAGCAAGAACGTACCCAAATATATGAGAATAGGAATAAGTCCTCCAAGAATATTACCATAGTATGCACCGGCCTTATATTCTCTGCCCAGTGTCTCATTTGAAAAAGCAACCAGCTCATCGATAACCTGAGTCATGCAAATAGCTACAACGGCACTAAAGATAACAATTCCTTTGCCAACCTTAAAGTATCTGATTATAAACACCGCCAAAAACAGCCACGCGGTAGTATGGATACATGATGCCAGTGCAATCAATCCCAATGCAATCAAATCGAACTTGGTCTTGCGTTTTTTAATAAGTTCAAAAGCAATAAAGCATATACAGGTTGCAAAGGACTGTCTGAATGCAGTAAGGAAAAACTGCCACGGTCCGAAGCAGATATAAACCAGCACCCCAAGAAAAACATTGTCAACATTTCTGTAAATATACCAGAACATTATGCCTGTACAGAATGCTGCCTGAAAATAGAAGAAAAAATACTCCCACGGAACTATCCACGCCACAATGTCATTTAAAAGCAAATAGCCGCCTTCCATAACGTCATATTGCAAAAGCTCAGAAGTCGGCATTTCTATGGCTCTTACGTACCATCTGTAGTAGTTGTAAAGGTCCGTACAGTTGGCGGCAAATACGCTTCGGCTGCCAAGTATAAACACTACTACACCCAGCGACAACCATATAAATATTAACTTTTTCTTTTTTTCGCCTATGGCATCAGGAATCATGAACCAAAAGAACATGATAGCCAAAAGCATAAAAAGCCATCCGAACATATACTCTCCTGAAAAAAGTTACTTCACAATACTCTCATAAATCTCTGTGTATTTTCTGAAGCAATCCTTAGTTTTAAACTCGAGACCGCGTTTTCTGCAATTGTCTCTGGAAATTTCACCGTTTTTAACTCTTAAAACTGCATCATAGATGCCTTTTATATCGCCTTTTTCCACCACAAAACCTGTTCCCTCACACTGAGACTCGGCAGAACCGCCGCTATTGTATGTAACAACAGGGGTTGAGCACGAAATAGCCTCTATATTAACAGTTGGGAAGTTATCCTGCATAGTTGGATTAACAAATACATCCGCCATTGAGTAAATCTTAGCCAACAGTTTGTCGTCTGAGGTTTTGGGCAGAGGAATAATATTCGAGGGGATATCCTCAGGATTCTCCTCTAAGCTTAAAAGCACGATAACCTCGTCTTTTCCTATCATTTCTGAAAGTTTAAGGAAATCCTTGCCGCCTTTGTGGCTCTTGAAATTACCGATAATTCCAAGAATCACAAACTTATCCTCTATTTTAAGTTCCTCTTTCATATCACTTTCCGAGAAAGTAAAGGTATCTGTTTCAATTCCGTTATGCAAAACCGAAACAGGATATTTTTTGAGAAAAGACTCCTTGCATAAATCCATAAGCCATTTTGAAGGAGTTACAATATGAAGCTTTTCTACATCTGAGAAAAGCTCCTTTTTTGCTTTGTAATTGCCCCTTGATCTGTCAAAAATTTTAGTAATGGGATACTGGTGCTTAGCAGGACAATTACTGCAGCCGTTTTTCCATTTATCACAGCCTACAACATCAAAATAAGCACAATGCCCCGTAAAACTCCAGCAGTCGTGGAGAGTCCACACAACGGGGATATTGTGTTTTTTTATGTATTCAAACAAAAGCTTTACATTAAGATAATGACCGTGAATGTTATGAAGATGAATTATATCGGGGTTAATTGCATCAATGTGCTTTAAAAGCTTTTTGGTAGCTCTGCGGTTATAAAAACCATGCTTGCCGAAAAGACGTGTTTTGAGAATACTCAGCTTGTTATAAAGAGGAGTGCCTATGGTATAGACATTGTCCTTCTTTACCATACTCTGACCGCAGGCTATATAGGGCTCATATCCTTGCTCACGCTGGATATCCTCAAGCTCTTTAACAATACGACCTGTGCTTCTTATGGGATATATCGAGTTAATCTGAAGTATCTTCATTTTTATTCCGCCAATTCACACATTATCTTTTTGAAATTGCCGAAAACATCCTCGGCATTATGGTTTCTTCTGCCGCAATCGAAAGCTTTTTTGCCGTATTCTCCGACCATATCCGGATTATCACAAAGCTTTCTGAGAGCGGCTTCGATATCTTTATAGTCAGTAACGGTAACGGCAGCATCCTCTTTTATCAGATAGTCCATAGGTGCAATATCTTTGCTGCCTAATGCAAATATGCATTTACCGCTTTTGAAATAATCGGTGATTTTTGTTGAGAAAGAAAGCCTTGCTGCATTGAAGTGTTTTTTATCCAGCGATTCTGCAAACACAAGTATATCTGACTTCTCAAGGACCTTGTCCACTTCTTCTTTAGGAATACTTCCTTTAAATTCGCAGCCTTTACCGCTGAAAGCCTCCAGGAATTTCTCGTCAGGCTCGTTAGGTGCATACACCTCAAACCTGATTCTTTCTTCGTCCTCATTGATTCTCGACACAGCCTCAGCGATGTTCATCAACGCCTTGTCTCTGCCTATAATAAGCTTACCTGTGTATGTCATTTTTAAAGGAAGCTTTGCTTCTTTTTCCACAAACTCAACCTTAGAAAAGTCAATCGCCTTGGTGAGATACTCCGTATCTTTCGAAAAAATCTCTTTGCACTCTTCCTTTGTCTTTGGAACAATCACAAAAAGCTTATCACACTCTTTAATAAGCTTTGTACTTACTTTTCTCAGCCAGAAGCGATGAATTCTTGCAAATAGATTCTTACCGCAAACTTTGTACGAGAAATTATCGTCTGCAAGATAACATGCAACAGGTTTACCTGTATATTTTGCTATATATCTCTGGAGCTTTCCCATATATACAACGGGATAAATGGGCATAAACAGTACATCTGCATCAACTTCATCAAGAAAAGCATTGAGCTCTTTGGTTTTCCATTTGCCCAAAGACCACACCACATCTCTTGCAATGCTTAAAAACCAGCTTTGCTTTTTTGTGGCAAGCTTATATCGCTTCTGTTCTTTCTTAAGCTCTTCGTCCTGAGCATTTGGGGAGGATTTGGTATTATATACTCTCTGAGCGGTTTTCACCTTGCGGTTGATGATGCTTTTGATAACCGCATTTTCGTTTATCCGCAGAAATTCGTCACAGACTTTTGTGTCGGGAAGCCCTGCTCGGGTATAAATCTGAGCCACTCTGTCCTTTTGCCAGCAGGCAAAAATCTCAGGCATTGTTCGTATTGCACTGTTGTCCTGCCATACGTTGATATTAACTACCAAAACCTTAGGTAAAACCATGTTATCCTTATTATCCATCAGGAAATCTCCTTGGAATCACTGCTTTTCTTCAATCTTTTTAAGCACTGCCTTGACGCCCTTGAGAACGAGCTGACGATTTTCTCTGAAATCTTCTTCTTTCCAGAAGTTAACCTCTTTTTCTCTGCGTCTCAAAAGTGCAATCTCTCGGCTCAGGTTCTCAACAGGGCGGCTTGTGCTTACCTCGTTACGGAAAGTACGGGAGAGAATAGCCGCAGTCGAACCAAGTCGCTTGTGCTCGCCTATAATATATTCACTGGGAAGCTGACCCTCGCCGATTTTGGCAATACCGCCAAAGCCGTAAGGCAGTCCCTTTTGTCTGAACTTCCTGCATAGCATTTCAACTGTACCATCAGCCAAAAGCTCAAACATAAACTTCATACCGTAGCTTAAGTGCAAGTCGTTAAGACCTATGTAAACTTCGTCGATGCCCGGAAGCTCAAGAATTTCATCAGCTTTTTCAACTGCCTCTTTTGTTTCAAACAAAAGCACTGTGGGAACTCTTCTGTCAACACACTGAAGGAATGTTTTTACTTCTTCAACTGTCTTGAAATAAGGCAGCATAATCAGGTCTGCGCCATCGTTAATAATTCTGTCAATTTCTTCTTTAAGTCCCGGATGAACAGGGTTACATCTGACAAGAAGCTCAGCTTTTGTTATTACCTCTCTCAGCTTTGCAACATCATCAAGGCTTGAATGGGATACAACCGTGTCAAGATGTCCCTGACGCTCGAATTTACCTAAAATCTCCAAGTCAAGGAAAATTCTGTCCACACCCGAAATCTCGGCGGTTTTGGCCGCCACAGGGTCAGCGGTAAGATACATAAGCTTCATATGGCCGTCATCAAGCCCCAAAAGATTGCAGTAGAATGAATAAATATTGCTGAGCATAACAGGACGTGCAAAGTAAAGCTCCACCCTGTCTCTGCCTGCTTTTGCAAGGCTCTGACACAACTCTTTATCGTCCATAAGGTGTAGCATTTCATCGCACAGTGCTTTGTCGCTATGAGAAGGCACCAGCACACCGCTTACCTTATCCTCAATAACCTCGCTGGGGCCCGGAATATCGGTAGTTATTATGGGAAGCTCCATCGCCATGGCTTCCTGCAGTACCATGGAAAAACCTTCTCTGTATGTAGGATGAACCAGAATATCGCAAGCAGCCATATATCCGGGCACCTCGTCAGCCGGCACACCGCCGGTAATAATAACGTTCTTGCTGTTCCGTGCCCAGTTAAGAAGAATTTCATCAACGGGGCTTGACTCATCTTCACCGCCAATTACAAAAAGCTTCGCACCTTTTCGTGTAGCAGACACCGCACGAAAAGCACTCAAAAGCTCATTTACACCTTTGTCAACATTAAGTCTGCCCACAAAGCCAAAAACTGTATTATCCTCTGTGAGTCCGTATTTTTCTCTGATAACTTTTCTGAACTCGGGCTTCTTTTCTATATCGTGAATCTTAAAATCCACACCAACTGTACCGCCTTTACCGATAACAGCAATTTTATCCTCTTTACAAAGGCCCTCACTGATGGCAAGCTCTCGGTTTTTGTGGCTTACTGCATGAATTTGAGTAGCACCCTTGCAGGTGATTTTCTCAATAAGCTTAAACAAAAACCTCTTGATTCCGGAAAAACCTACATACCTTATGCCCCACTGACCGTAAACTCTTACGGGAATTTTCTTAAAGCCTTTTGCCAGCGTACAGCAAAAAGCAGCATTGGGAGTGGAATACTGAATAACATCAAAGTTGCCTTCTTTGAAAATTCTGCTGAGTATGCGGGTGCTTCGCACAACAGAGGCAAGGTCAATTCCACGCTCAAGGGGAACTTCAATTATCTTGGCAAAATCAGAATTTTTAGCTCTGAATTTATCGCTTACACCGCCACAGACAGCTGTAACCTCAAAACCTTTGGATGCAAGATTCTTCGCACTGTCAGCAACAAAGCACTCAAAGGTCTTTGAAATAGTTGTAACCATACAAATGCGCATGGGACGTCTGTCGTCACCTTTTGTATAAAAGGTCTTATCTCTGTTAACAACATACAGACTGTTTTTGCTTATATATTTATTATTTTTAGTATTTTCCGATGCTTTTACTTCATCGACCTGGGGGTTGTTGGTTTTAACTTTCAGCATACCCGTTCCGCCTTTACAACAGAAATAATAAAAAACTTATATTAGTTATAAAAATCCATTTTTATCTTAACACATTTTGACGAATATGTAAACCTTTTTTGCTCTGATTTTTATTAATTTTATTTAAATATCCTGTATCATTTTAAGCTGCTTTCGGCATATATTATCATTTGTGTTTTTACGAGAAAATATCGCTCCGAAAATTCAGTTTACAAAAGAAAAAAAGCAGAGCACTTTTTAAAAAACGCTCTGCTTCTATGTGTTATTATTTAACTTATCTTTGATTCTGACAGTGTTTTCCTTTTCCCTGTCCGTTTTGTTTGCCGCACATTAATTTTTGTGGACAATCCTGAGTTTTATTGTCGCAAACTCCGTCTTCATCTACATCTGTAAAGCCGTCAGCTTTGCAGTTTTCGCCTTGATTATCACAAATTCCGTCATTGTCAGTGTCCTCAAAGCCCTTGCCGTAACAATTTTCGCTTAGTCTGTCACAAATTAGATCATTATCCTCATCCACAAAATTTGCTTTCTGAGAGCATTCTGTCTTATTGTCACAAATCATATCGCCGTTTTTGTCCACAAAATTTTTACCGTCTCCATTTACGGCAAATACCGCAGTAATTCCTGTTGTCATAAGCAAGCAGGCTGCCAAAATTATCAGAAATACTTTCTTCATAAGTAAACCTCCTATCCAAAAATATATTTTCTTCCTTACACTAAGCATACACTTAACTATCCCTTCTGTCAATGACAACAAAAGAATTTATTCCAAGTATATCGCAGAAAAACCAAACATAGTATTTACAGAATACTTATGGGAGGTTTCTTTATGAAAGAAATTGTAGAGGAGAGAGCAGCAAAGCTGGGTGAATATATCGTAGAAAAACGCTCTACCGTCAGGGCTGCCGCCAAAATATTCGGCATCAGCAAATCCACCGTTCACAAGGATGTAAGCCAACGACTCAGGTACATAGATAAGGCACTTTTCAACAAAGTCAATCTGATTTTGCAGCAAAACAAGCAGGAGCGACACCTCAGAGGAGGCGAAGCTACCAAAAACAAGTACCTCAACCTCTGCTTTTCTAAGAAAAAAGACGATAATTAAAAACACGACAAAAACCACTTTACACCCGAACTCCTTTGATGTATAATTAGTGTGATATAGTAGGAACTTATGCATTTAATACAAAAGGAGTTGATATTATGCGTAATATCCCTTTTTCTCCTCCTGACATCACTCAGGCTGAGATTGACTCGGTTGTTGATGTACTTAAGTCAGGCTGGATTACTACAGGACCAAAAACTAAACTTTTTGAAACAAGAATTGCTAATTTTTGTAATACAGAACGTGCTGTATGCCTTTCTTCCCAGACAGCTTGTGCTGAAATGACTCTGAGAATCCTGGGCATCGGCGAAGGCGACGAGGTTATTGTGCCTGCCTACACCTACACAGCATCTGCATCTATCCTTTATCACATTGGTGCAACTCCCGTTATCATTGACTGCGCTCCCGGCAGCTTTGAAATGGACTATGACAAAATGGAGGATGCCATCAACGAAAAGACAAAGGCCATTATCCCTGTTGATTTAGCAGGTGTTATGTGCGACTACGACCGTATTTTCAAGGCAGTAGAGAACAAGCGTCATCTTTTCAAGCCCACCAACGAATACCAGCAGGCTATCGGCAGAGTTATGGTTATCTGCGACGGTGCTCATGCACTGGGTGCAAGCCGCAAGGGTAAAATGTGCGGTGAGGTTGCTGACTTTACAAACTTCAGCTTCCACGCAGTTAAGAACCTTACCACAGGTGAGGGCGGTGCCGTAAGCTGGAAGAACATCAAGGGCATTGACAACGATGAGCTTTACAAAAAATATATGCTTTTCTCTCTTCACGGCCAGACAAAGGATACCTATGCCAAAAACAAGGGCACTTCATGGGAATATGACGTTGTAGACACTCAGTACAAGTGCAATATGCCCGATATACTTGCTGCTATGGGCCTTGCTCAGATGGACAGATACAAGGATATCATCGCAAGACGTCACGAGCTTATCAAAATGTACGACAACGCTTTTTCGGATTTACCCGTAAGCGTTTTAAATCACTGTGACGCAAATCACAGAAGCAGCGGCCATCTTTACATGGTTCGTTTTCTCGGACAAGACTCCGATTACCGCAACACTTTTTTCAAGCGTATGGCACAGAACGGCGTAATCTGCAATGTTCATTTCAAGCCTCTGCCTCTGCTTACTGCATACAAGAGCCGTGGCTTTGACATTAAGGATTATCCCAATGCTTTTGATATGTATCAGAACGAGCTTACTTTGCCCCTCAACACTACTATGTCTGATAGCGACGCAGAGTATGTTATTGATATGTTCAGACGCTGTATTGCCCAGCCTTATTGACTTTTTCCGCCTGACGGGCTGCCGTTGGGCGGTTTTTTGCTATATTTTCACACAAAAATCAGATTGCTTTTAAGAATGCTTAACTTTTTGGGTATTTTTTGTGATATAATGGTTTTGTTATTATGAAAGAAGGTATATTTTATGGGACTTAACAAAATCCTCATTGTTGACGATGACTCCAATATTTCCAACCTTTTAAGACTTTATCTAGAAAAAGAAAATTTCACATGTGTAATAGCAGATGACGGTGAAAAAGCCGTGGAGCTTTTCAAAACCGAAAAGCCCGACCTTATTCTTCTGGACATTATGCTCCCTAAACTTGACGGCTGGCAGGTTTGCCGCGAAATCCGCAAAAACTCAGATTGCCCCATCATTATGCTCACTGCCAAGGACGAAACCTTTGACAAAGTGCTTGGTCTGGAGCTCGGTGCAGATGACTACATAGTAAAGCCCTTTGAGACAAAAGAGGTAATCGCCAGAGTACGTGCGGTATTAAGACGCAGCGACAGCGGTGACAACAACTCTGTAAAGGAAATCAAGTGGGAAAACCTTGAGATAAACCTTACAAACTACGAACTTAAAGTCAAGGACAAGACTATCCCAACTCCCCCCAAGGAGCTGGAGCTTTTGTATCACCTTGCTTCAAACCCCAACAAAATGTTCTCCAGAGACCAGCTTTTGGACGAGGTCTGGGGATTTGATTATTACGGCGACAGCCGCACCGTTGATGTTCACATCAAGAGAATCCGCGAAAAAATCGACGGAGCAAGTGACAAATGGGCACTCTGCACAGTTTGGGGCAGAGGCTATAAATTCGAAGTGAGATAACATGGCTAATATGAAAAACGCCGTAAACAAAACGGTTTTCAGACGTTTTTTGTTCTACGGCATAATTATGGTTTTGCTTTGCCTTCTCATAATTACGATTATCCTCATATATCCGGTTACAGGATACATAGAGCAGGCTAAGAAAAACACCCTTATACAACATTCTCAGGAAATTTCCACATATATTTCCGAGATTTCAGACGAAAATCCAAGCTCCGCCGAAAACCTTGTGCCCCCCTATCTTGAGACTCTGTCAGAAACCCTCAAAGCCGAGATTCTTATTACCGACAATAGCGGACAGATTACTTTTGCCAGCAGTCAAAGCAACAAAGTCGGCACTATGCTCCCTTCTTCTTTGATTTCGGGCATAAAAAACGGCTCTTACTTTACTCACGACAATCTGGACGGTTTTTATGACAAAGCATACTATATTGCCATAACCCCCATTCAAACGGCAGATAACGAGACCTTGGGTTACACCGTAGTATCTCAGTATACCGTGTGGAGTTCTGATGCAGTACCGTCGGTTTTTGTTGTGTTCACACTTGTTGTGCTTTTGTCTGCACTGCTGATATTTGCGCTGACTTCTGTGTACGCCTTCAACGCATCCCGTCCCCTTAAACAAATGACTGCTGCCGCAAAGCGATTTGCGTCAGGCGACTTTGAAAGCCGAGTTACTGTAAAAAACAAAGACGAAATCGGTGAGCTTGCCTCTGCATTCAATGAAATGGCAGACTCTCTGGCATCTATGGAGGGCATCCGCAGAAACTTTGTCGCCAACGTAAGCCACGAGCTTAAAACTCCTATGACCACCATTTCGGGATACATTGACGGCATTCTTGACGGCACAATCCCAAAAACCGAACAAGAGTATTATCTGAGCATTGTTTCTGAAGAGACCAAACGTCTCTCGAGGCTTGTTACCTCTATGATTTCACTTTCAAAAATCGACAGTGGTGAAATTCAGGTCAACAAATCCACCTTTGATATTATGGATGTAGTCTTCAGCGTCCTTCAAAGCTTTGAAAGCCGCTTAAGCGAAAAAGAGCTCACTATAGAAGGACTGGATATCGAAGAAAATATTATGTTTTTCGGTGACAAAGACCTTATCCACCAGACTATCTACAATCTTGTGGAAAACGCAGTTAAATTCACCAACCAAAAAGGAACCATCCGTTTTTACTTTGACAAGAAAGACGGCTTTAGCTCATTAAGCATCGAAAACACCGGCAAAGGTATTCTCCCCGAGGATATACGCTATGTTTTTGATAAATTTTACAAAGCAGACAAATCGCGAAG
Source organism: Oscillospiraceae bacterium (assembly GCA_015066245.1). Taxonomy (GTDB): domain Bacteria; phylum Bacillota; class Clostridia; order Oscillospirales; family Acutalibacteraceae; genus Ruminococcoides. The sequence goes on along the minus strand of SVOS01000002.1, from coordinate 109,507 downwards.
CACCGACAAACGCAGTATGGGACTGGGTCTTTACATCTGCCGTACTGTTGTAATGCTTCACGGCGGAAAAATCACCGCCGACTCACAGCCCGACGAATATTGCAGATTCAGCTTTACTTTGCCGGACCAAAAACGCAAAAAACTTCTTACATCAGACAACAGAGAGGAGTAAAACAATGGAAGAAAACAAAAATCTCGAACCTGCAAACGAGAATCTGAGCGATGATGAAATTCTGGACTTCGGCTCTGAATATGCCGAAGCAGAAATCGAAATAAATGAGGAAATCAAAGAGGAAGTAGCAGAGGAAAGCACAGAACCCGTTTGGGAAAGCATCGAGGATGAGCCCTGTCCCGAGGAATTCACTGCTGAAGAAACACCTTCAGAGCCCGTGCAAAATCCCCAACCTACAGCTTATCGTCAACCACCCTACACTCCCCCGGCAGGCGCCTTCAGACAGCCGCCATATCAGCCTCCTCAACAAACGTATCCTTATCCACCTTATCAGCCTCCTCAGCAAAACGGATACATCCCTCCCAACACACCATATAATCAGCCCTCTGCTCCACCATCTCAGGCGTATCCCCAGGGATATAATCAACCATATAACCCTCAGCCCTACGGATATGCACCTCAGCCCCAGACTCCTGCTCCCAAAAAGAAAAGCACAGGAGCTAAGGTTATGCTTATCTGTCTTTGGGTATTGCTTGGAATTTTCAGCCTTGCAATTATAGGCATCTGCGGCTATTACATGGGAATCAGAGACATATCATTAGATTTCCGTCCCGGCTATGAGGATGACAACAGATATGACGATTATACATCCCCAAAAATCCCGGATAAAAACGACGAAACTACATCTCCATCCACAGAAGAAACAGAACCCGACAAGTATCCTGTGACATCCAATCCCGATTCAAATGAGGATAAAGAGCCTGTCAACTCTGAGATTTTCGACAAAAACAGCAAAATCACCCTTAACAATTATCCTGCTGACAAATCCGACCGCAACAAATACACAACCCAGTATGCTTACGAGAAGATTTCTCCTTCTACAGTAGGTATTATGTGTTATTCCAAAACCATGAGCAACCAGCTTGAAGGTCAGGGCACAGGTATTATTGTTACTTCCACAGGCTATATCGCTACAAACAGCCATGTTATCGGTGATACCAAGTCCTCTTACCGAATCGAAGTTATCCTTAATGACGGCAACACATATACCGCAACGGTTGTGGGTTTTGATACACGCACAGACCTTGCCGTACTCAAAATAGAGGCTTCTGGCCTTGTACCCGCAGAATTTGCGGATTCAGACCTTGTCTCTATCGGTGAGGATGTAATTGCAGTAGGCAATCCCGGCGGTATGGAATTCCAGAACACCCTCACAAGAGGCGTAATCTCTGCAAAAGACAGAACATTAGATCTCTCGACTCAGGTTAAGTATATCCAGACAGATGCTGCCATAAATCCCGGCAACTCAGGCGGTCCTCTTTGTAACGCCTGCGGTCAGGTAATCGGCATTAACTCAGCAAAAATCGCTGATGCTGATTACGAAGGCATGGGCTTTGCTATTCCCAGCCGCACAGTAAAAGACGTTGTTGACGACCTTATTATGCAAGGCTTTGTCTCAGGCAGAGTAAAAATCGGCATCATCGGCACTGCAATTACAGATTTCGAAGCTCAGTACAATAAAGTTCCCCGAGGCATCCTCATCTCAGAAATCGTTGAGGGCGGCCCCTGTGATAACGGCAAAATCAGAACAGATGATATTTTGTGCAAGCTTGATGATTATGATATCAAGTCTTTCAATGATATTTTCACTGCTCTTACAAACTATAAAAAAGGTGACGAGGTTGTGCTGAAACTCTACCGTCCTTCTTCAGAAGATTATTACGAAGTTCGTGTCACCCTTCAGGCTGACGACGGCTCCACTACCGCAGAGTAAGCGCATAAAATTTGCCCTGCCGTATTTGGCAGGGCATTTCTTTTTTCTATTGACAAAATGCAAAATTTCGATTAGTCTATTATTAGAAATTTCTTCTCTACTCACAGTAGAAGTCTCGATTTAATCTTGCTTTTTACGGCTTTTTCGGAGGTAAATAAACAAAATGGATGAAAAAAAGCTAAAAGAAACCCTGGCTAATAATATTACATATTTCAGAAAGCGCTCAGGTCTTACCCAGGGCAAACTTGCTGAAATGATAAACTATTCTGACAAGTCTGTTTCCAAATGGGAGCGCGGCGATGGTATGCCCGATGTTATGGTGCTGGTCAAAATGGCTGAGATTTTTGACATCACCGTAAATGACCTGGTGAGCGAGGACAAACCCGAAGAAAAGGTGCTGCCTGTTCGCCAGCGCCGCCACATTCTTATTGACATTATGTCAATTATCCTTGTGTGGCTTGTGGCTACTGTAGTCTTTGTGGGGCTGAGAGTATTCTTGCCCGAATCCGACAATGTTTGGATGAGCTTTATTCTGGCAATTCCGGTTTCCGCCATTGTTCATCTGGTTTTTGCATGCATCTGGTGGAATCACACCATTCAGTTCTTTTCCATAAGTTTTCTGGTGTGGACCTGTGCCTTGGGAATACAAATGTTGTTCTTTACCTTTGTTCCCAGCTTTCAGAACATCAGCCTTATTTATATCTGTGCTGCTGTACTTCAGGTGCTGGCACTTGTGTGGACATTGTTCAGACACTTCAAAAAAAGAAAATAATATCTTAAATCTTAAACAAAAAAGGTGCTGAAAAACTCAGCACCTTTTCTTTTTATTTAAGCTTTTCCTGCCACTGGGCTTCTTTAAATCCAATCAGCACAAAATCATCACCAACCAGTAAAGGTCTCTTAACAAGCATTCCGTCTGTAGCGAGAAGACCAAGCATCTCGTCGTCGCTCATACCCGGGAGCTTATCCTTAAGCTCCATTGAGCGATACAAAAGTCCGCTTGTGTTAAAAAACTTTCTGAGATTTTCAGAGCTGAGCTGATACCACGCCTTGAGCTCATCAACAGAAGGGTTTTCCTCCTTAATATTTCTCAGATTATATTCAATGTTATTCTCTTTAAGCCAGCTTTCGGCTTTTTTGCAGGTAGTGCATTTGGGGTAACAGATAAATGTAAGCATTTCATTTCTCCTTGCTTTTTTACTAAATATTATCACAAACAAACTTTATATTCAATGATAAAAATTGTAATGCTGAAATCAAAATTTTGAGTCAATTTTTTATTTTTATTTTATTGACTTTGAGGAAAAAAAGGACTAAAATTATAAAATAGCGGTAGAGTTTTTTATTTTTACCCATAATATTACTTAGAGAGGTGAGATTTAATGGACGCAGGAAGTAGTGCCGGCACGGTTCCCGGGCGAAGTTGCAGTGTTTTTTATGCAGAATTTTCTGCGTTTTCAGACTCACTTGCAGCATAAACTGAGGGAAAAGTGTCTTTTACTTCCGCCTATTATTTTTAGGAGGAAACACTTATGGAAAGGAACTTTGTGACTGTTGATATCACTATCAACAAGCTTCTTGATGACAAGAAGTACAAAACCCTCAGGGATATCCTTACCACGATGAATGCCTTTGATATTGCCGCATTGTTCGGCGATATGCACGACTCCAAGATTCAGATTCTCTTCCGAATGCTTCCTAAAGAGCTTGCGGCTGATGTATTTGTTGAAATGGATGAGGATACCCAAGAGTTTTTGATTAAAGGCTTTTCTGACAGCGAGCTTAAGGACGTTGTCGATGAGCTTTCAGCCGATGATGCGGTTGATATTATCGAAGAAATGCCTGCCAACGTTGTAAAACGTATTTTAAGACAGGCAGACCCCGAAACAAGAAAACAAATCAACGAGCTTCTTAAATACCCTGACGACAGTGCAGGCTCTATTATGACAACAGAGTTTGTAAACCTTCGTCCCAGTATGACTGTTGACCAGGCTATCCTGAGGCTCAGACGTACAGGTATTGACAAAGAAACCATCTACACCTGCTATGTTACTTATGACGACGGCAAACTTGCAGGTGTTATTACCATCAAGGACATTCTTCTTGCAGATGAGGATGAGCTGATTGAAAACCTTATGGAAGAAAATGTTATCTCTGTTGGTACTCTTGATGACCAGGAAGAAGTTGCTCAGGTTATCAGAAACTACGATTTTCTGGCGGTTCCCGTTGTTGACACAGAAAACCGTCTTGTGGGTATCGTTACCTTCGATGACGCGGTTGACGTTATGGAAGAAGAAACCACCGAGGATATCCAGAAGATGGCAGCTATTACATCTTCTGATAAACCTTACACCAAAATCGGTGTTTTCGAGACATGGTGGCATCGTATTCCCTGGTTATTATTGCTTATGATTTCTGCCACATTTACGGGTATAATAATCTCAAGTTTTGAACAAAAACTTGAAGGACTTATTATACTGACAGCATACATTCCCATGCTTATGGGTACAGGCGGTAACGCAGGCAGCCAGTCTTCGGTTACGGTTATCCGTGCTCTTTCTCTTGAGGAAATTGAGTTCAAGGATATCCTGTGGGTAATTTTTAAAGAATGCAGAGTTTCATTTATCTGCGGTATTACCCTTGCTATCGTTAACTTTGGCAAAATGCTTTTGGTTGACGGAATGCTCCTTAATATGCCGGGAATCACACCTACTGTTGCACTTGTTGTCAGTTTAACAACCTTAGTGGTTGTAATCGTGGCAAAAATCGTCGGTTGTTCTTTGCCGATGGTTGCAAAGAAGGTAGGTATGGACCCTGCTGTTATGGCGAGCCCCTTTATCACTACAATTGTTGACGCAGTTTCGCTGATAGTTTACTTTGCTATTGCCACTCAGATACTTAATATTTGAGAAGGTCGTCAATTTGAAAAGAAGATTAATTTCACTTTTTATCGCCACAGCGGCCATACTTACGGCTTGCTGTGGTGTTTTTTATGCCCAGAGCTCAAACCCGAAACCTGCAAATACCGAAATATATGTCAACGACAACTTTGTTTTCAGCAAAAAAGCAGCTATTGAGCACCTTGAGCTTTGCGACATTGCAGGCTATCCCGTAAGCCTTAATGCAAGGCTCGAAAATTCGGGATATGAAAATATCGAATACTATGACTACGAAAACTCCCTGAAATCTGACAACAAGGTAGGTCTGGTGCTTTGCAAAAAAGAAAACGCATTGCTTGCCATTATGCGTGGCACCAAGGACGAAGAATGGTACTCTAACTTTAACATCGGAAACGGATTTGAACACGCAGGTTTTTCCATAGCAGCGGACAAAGTTCTCCTAAATATTCTGAGTTATATGCAAAACCACTCTATGTCAAAAAGCACCACCGAAGTATACCTGACAGGTCACTCAAGAGGCGCCGCGGTTGCAAACATCACCGCATCCCGACTTATAGACGAAAACACCTTTAAGTCTGTGAGTGCCTACACCTTTGCGTGTCCCAATACAACAACCTCTGTCAACGCAAACCAAAGTCGGTACAAAAGCATTATAAACATCATAAATCCTCAGGATTTTATTTGCTATATTCCCCTTGAAAGTTGGGAATACACCCGATACGGCAAAACCGTAGAGCTTCCAAAAAGCAGCACAGTCTCTGATTTCGATACACTTTACAGCAATATGAAAGAAGCCTATGTGTCGGATACAAGCAACGATCTGAAGGATTTTCCCAACAAAAGCAAAGACGTAGAGGATATAATTGGCTATCTCTCCACTCTCGCACCATCTGTTGAGGATTACTATGAAAAAGAAATCTTCGTAGCAGGGCTGAGGCTTACAACCTACGACTATATGATGAAGCTTGCAGCAGTTATGAACAACGAAAATCCACTATTGCACGGACTTTTTATGCTTAGCTGCAAGGCAATTCCCGAGGTTTCGGCAATAACAGAATTTGTGTTCAGCGGAGTGTCCGAAAGCAAGCTGATGGACGCCGATTCTATGATGAACACCGCCGTGGTGGTCAACCACCTGCCTGCGGCATATTCAGCCTGGATCAATTCTTTAGAGGAAGATTACTTTTTATCTCGTCTTAAATAAACCGAAATAAATAAATCTCACCTTTTGTGGAAAGATAAACCCGAAAGGTGAGATTTTTTATGACCAACAACCGCAAAGTAGCACTAATCGGAACAGGTATGGTAGGAATGAGTTTTGCATATTCTGCCCTTAATCAGAATGTCTGTGACGAGCTGGTGCTTATTGATATTGATAAAAAGCGAGCCGAGGGCGAAGCTATGGACCTTAATCACGGCCTTGCCTTCTCACACTCAAGCATGAAGATTTACGCAGGCGGATATGACGATCTGGGAGATGCAGCAATAGCAGTTATTTGTGCAGGAGTAAACCAAAAGCCCGGAGAAAGCCGACTTGAGCTATTAAACCGAAATTGTGAGGTGTTCAAATCCGTTGTAAACTCCATTACAGAAAGCGGATTTTCGGGAATTTTTCTTGTTGCGACAAATCCCGTGGACATAATGACCCGAATAACCTACAATCTGTCAGGATTTAATCCATCAAAAGTAATAGGCACCGGCACAACTCTGGATACTGCTCGACTTCGGTATCTTCTGGGAGATTACTTTTCTGTTGACCCGAGAAACGTCCATGCCTATATAATCGGAGAACACGGAGATTCTGAGTTTGTGCCCTGGAGTCAGGCGATGATTTCCACCAAACCCATCAGCAAAATTCTCAGCGAACACCCCCACAAATTCGCTCCTTCTGCCATGAAACGTATTGCAGAAGACGTAAGATGTGCAGCACAAAAGATTATTTCTGCCAAAAACGCCACATATTACGGCATAGGAATTGCACTTACACGAATCATACGGGCGATTCTCAACGACGAAAAAACCGTGCTGACTGTTTCGGCAAGACTTAAAGGCCAGTATGGTCAGGAAGATGTTTTCGTAGGTACACCCTGCATAATTGGCAAAAACGGAGTTAACAGACTTATTGAGCTGGACCTGACAAAGGAAGAAACCGATTTACTCCACAAGTCCTGCGACATTCTGAAAAACGAATTTAACAGCCTTAATCTTACAAAAAACATCTGAAATAACACAAAATATAGAAAATAACAGTTTACAAACCACAATATTTATGTTATACTTTACTGCGTGTAATAGAAAATACAGTAAATATTTCTGTATAAACAGAATTATGGGGTGTAATCTGTATGAAAATCTCCCGTGCAAAAATAGAAAGTTACGAATTCATAACTAAAAAAGGTAAATATTACGAGGCTCAGGGTGTAAACTCTGCCATGGAAGAAATCGCTGACGATGTCGAGGACCTTCTGGATGAACTCTCGGAGAAAAACCGTCGAATCCGCGAGCTTGAAAGCCGCGAAAAAGACGTTACCGAGGCTCTTCTGATGGTCAAGAAGCTTTCGGAAGAAATCATCGAACGCAGCAAAAACGAAGCCGAAAAAGCCGTTATGGAAAAGGCCGCCGAGGTGCTTACTCTTAAAGAAGAAATCGCCGAGCTTAAGTCTCTCAGAGATAAATATAAGCAGGAGCTTTTAAACGAAGTAAACACTATCTGCACCAAAACCGCAGAAATCATCATGAGCAGCGGCAACTGACACAATTAAAACACAAGACCCTTGTGCAAATGCACAAGGGTCTTTCTTTTTGTTAAACGAAAACCCCAATTGTATGAAAGTGTAAAAAGACAGCGGCGTTTTTCGGATGTTATCTTGTGTTTTCTACTGCAGATTTAACGGCAAATTTGAGTTTTTCAAGGGGACTTACGGTTGTATCCGTCAAATCAAGCATTTTAGGCGGAAGGTTAGATGCTGACGCAAAAGAATGCATGCGGATATCAATAGTTTCTCTCTGAACCAGAGCAAAAAGCTCGCTTATGCTCTCGACTTTATCTACTGCTTCGAGAAGCTCCGACTTTCCAAGTTTCTGCGTCATACAAACCCTCCTTTCCTTAATATCTATATTATATACAAAAACAAGATTCTTTGCAATTGTCATATTACCTCAAGTTGTATGTTTACAGAGTTTAAAATTTGTGGTATCCTATCTATATATTTTATTTTTGAAAGGAACAGGTATATGATTGAAAACAAAGACATACTATGCGAAAAGCCTACGCCTGATTCCCTTGAAAAGAATGAACCCAACCCCACTTCCCAAGCTCCAAAGCGGAAATTTTCGCTGCCCTTCGGACTTTCAAAAGGAATCTTTGCCGTAATTTGTGTGCTTCTTGCCATAGTTATTGCACTTGGCGTTGCACTGAGCATTACAATAAATATGCTCAGCACAAACAGTCTCCACAAAGCAGTATACGAGAGGGGCAGCCCCCTCACCAGAGCCGAAAGTGGCGATATGGTGGATTTTTACAACTATGATGTTGGCTATGCGGCTATTCCCGCAATAGAAAATGTCCCCGTCTGCACATACAAAGAAGAAAATTTCGTTTTCGATGAAAACGGGCTGATGCACTATTACGAGGACGGCGAGCTTTTATCCTATGCAGGTATTGACGTATCCACCTACAACGGAGAGATAGATTTCGAGGCTGTTAAAGATTTTGGCATCGACTTTGTAATAGTCCGTCTTGGCGGCAGAGGATACGGTCAGGAAGGTGTGCTTTTCGAGGATGACTACGCAATTGAGAACATAAGAAAAGCAAAAGCCGCAGGACTTATGGTAGGTGCTTACTTCTTCTCTCAGGCAATTACACCCGAAGAAGCAGTAGAAGAAGCCGAATTCTGCCTTGATATTCTTGACGGATTCTACCTTGATTATCCGCTGGTTTTTGACTGGGAGCAGATCGACTCTGCCGAAAATCCCCGTACCCTTGATATTACCCCCGAAACTCTGACAGATTGTGCGGTTGCTTTCTGCGATACTGTTAAGAAAGCAGGCTACATCCCCTGTCTTTACACCGACAGCAAAAAAGCCTACATGAAGTTTGATCTTTCTAAACTTTCTGAGGTTGATATATGGTACGCATTCTACAATGATTCACCGGATATGTACTACAACTACATGATGTGGCAGTATTCCTGCACAGGTTATGTTGACGGTATTGACGGCTATGTAGACCTTAATATATGCTTTAAAAACTATAAGTGAGGAAATTAAAATGGAAATGATTGCAAGCTTTAAAATTGACCACAACACTTTAAATCCCGGTTGCTATGTGTCCCGCATTGATGGTGACATCACCACCTATGACCTGAGATTTATAAAACCCAATACTCCCCCATACCTCGAAAATGCCGCTTTGCACACAATCGAGCATCTTTTTGCTACATACGCAAGAAACTCAAAATTCGCATCAAATATCATTTATTTCGGACCTATGGGTTGCCGCACAGGCTTCTATCTTATTGTGCGTGAACTTTCTTCCAAAGACACTCTCGCTCTTATCACAGAAACCCTTGAAAATGCCATTGCTCATGTTGGAGAAATCCCCGGTGCAAAACCTGTAGAGTGCGGAAACGCCGCAGAACACGACCTTGATGGTGCCAAAGCAGAAATGGCTAAATATTACGAAATTGTTAAGAACCTTACAATTTTCGACTTACAGTACTAAAAAACATTGTTAAAATACACAAATACACGTCTTATCTTTCGTGCAAGTGTATCCGTATTCCCAAAATATCTCCAATAAGGTTGCAATATTTGTGATTCTCGGCTATAATTATGATGAGTTACAATGTTGTAACCTTTATTTTGTGCAGTAAATCTGCTTAAGGAGAATTTTTCTGAGTACAAAATTTATTAACGGAGAAGGCTTCGACAAAATCGAAACCCTCAAAACCAACAAAAAACCCGAAAAATTCAATAATAAGTTTCTTAGATTTTTAAAGCGAATTCCTACCGAATTATCAAGGGATGCCGCTCATATCAAAAAGAAATTCAAGAACATTACCTGGGAGACACTTACACTGAAGAAGTTCTTTAAGGGCATCCGTAAGCTTTGCTTGCCTACTTCTACTTTCAAGCAGCTTACAACCCCCAGAGGTATCTTCAATCTGGCTATACCTGTGCTCGCTTTCGGTTTGTTTGTATTTACCGTTTGTTTCTGGACAACAGGTGACTACTCTCTCAAAGTAACCTACAACGATAAATACATCGGCACTATTTCCGATGATTCTGTTCTTACTGAGGCTACTGCTCAGATTCACAGTGCTCTGTCCTCTGCTGACAGCCACTCCAACACAGTCACCCCCACAATGCAGTTCTCAACTCCTTTTGACAGCACATCAAAGTCCAGTGCATCTGAGGTTTACCTTAAGCTTGCTGATTGCAACAACGGCATTATCAAAGATGCCTGCGGTCTTTACATAGACGATGTGTTTATGGGCTCTACCACAGACCACGAAACACTCAACTCTATGCTCACATCTTTTCTTGACTCTGCAAAAGAAGGCTACGACGGTACAACAACCGTTTCTTTCAAGAACAATGTTCAGCTCAAGCGAGGTGTGTATGCCCTTAACACTCTTGTTAACGTGAATGACCTTTTTGAGCGAGCAAAAACCTCTCTTTCTGTCAGAGTTGAAACCGACTTCGTTGTAAAGAGCGACAAGGTGTTCAAGACAGTTTATCAGTATGACGAAAGCCAGCCTGATACATACCGTGAGGTTATCAGCGAAGGCAAAGAAGGCGTACAGGAGATATACTATCGCTTAGCTTATGTTGACGGCAAGCCTTCTGAGTTTATTGTTAAAAGCAGTACAACCCTTCAGGAACCTACAGACAGAATCGTAGTCGTTGGTACAATGGAGTCAAACTCCGGTACAGGTACCTTTGAGTGGCCCGTTCCTGCTGCAAACAACATTTCCAGTCTCTTTGAGTACAGATGGGGTTCTTTCCACGCAGGTCTTGATATCGCTGATGTAGGCATCTACCGAGCTGATATCATCGCATCTGACTCAGGTGTGGTTACATACTCGGGATATGATGATGCAGGTTACGGATACACCATTATGATTGACCACGGCAACGGATACATGACAATGTACGCTCACTGCGACGAGCTTTACGTTTCCGAGGGTACAGTTGTAAACCAGGGCGATGTAATTGCCGCTGTTGGTTCTTCAGGCTATTCTACAGGTGACCATCTCCACTTTGAAATCTGGGAGAACGGTGTTCCCGTAGACCCCTGCGAGTATATGAACTACTCAGGATACACAGTTATTTACTATTAAAATTAACTCCGACTTTCTTAAGAAGGTCGGAGTTTTCTTTTACTCTATCTCATTTCTAAGTTTGTAAAGGGACACTGTATTTGGAAGCACCAGCAGAATATTGACCGTATCCGCAAAGCTCCACATCAGCTCTGAATTTAGCATAACCGATACGCCTGCCATAGCAATCCACAACAACCTGTAGGTTCTGACTCTTTTTTCACCGAAAACAAAAGAGAAACAATTTTCTCCTATATAGGACCAACCTATTATGGTAGAAAAAGCAAAGGTCACCAGCCCGAAAAATAAAACCGGTCTGCCAAAAATGGGCAAGGTATCAAAAGCAAAGCTTGCCAGCATTTCGGGGGCTGAATCTGCGGCAGCCTGAGGATTTGCAAGCATTGCTGACACAATGATGATACCCGTAACGCTGCACATCACGGCAGTGTCCCAAAAAGCCGCGGTCATTGCACCCAGCGACAGCTTGCCAAAGTTTTTGCCTTCTGCAGCAGCACTGACAACTGCAGTTGTGCCTGCACCTGCCTCGTTAGAAAAAAGTCCTCTTGAGATTCCGAATCTGCAGGCACTCATAACCGATGAGCCCACAAAACCACCCACCGCTGCCTGAGGCGAAAAAGCAGATTTAATAATAAGCACAACTGCATCAACAACATATTCACCATTGACTATCAACACACCTATTGACGCCAATATATAAACTATCGCCATAAAGGGTACTATTATCTGGCACACATTGCCTACGGATTTTACTCCGCCCATAATCACAAATGCGGTAAGAATTATCACAAGAAGTGCCGTCACCAAAGTTATGATGTTTATATCAAAAGCACTGTGGGACTTAGGCACTTTCAAAAATCCGTAAAGTGCAGTGGTAATGGCATTTCCCTGCAGTGCCGAGCCTGTAATAAGACCTCCCAAAGATGCACACAATCCGTAAAAAATTCCTGTTTTGCGGCTTCTCATGCCCTTTGTCATGTAATACATTGGACCGCCTTTGTATCTGCCGTCGGCACTTTTAACTCTGTATTTCAAAGACAAAAAAGATTCGCAATACATAGTCGCCATTCCCAGTATTCCTGTAATAAAACACCAGAAAACCGCACCTGCACCCCCAAGCCCCACTGCAGTGGCAACACCGATGATGTTACCTGTGCCGAGAGTGGACGCAAGAGTCGTGCAAAGTGTCTGGAAAGGACTTATGTTGCTTTGGGTACTATCCCCTTTTAAAGAGAGCTTTATGCCTCTTAACAGTTTTTTCTGGACAAATTTGGTTTTATATGTAAAAAACAAATGGGTAAAAAGCAAAAAAGCTATCATTGGGAAACCCCAAAGATAGCCATTAAGCTCGGTCATAAAAGCAGTCATCGTACCAACTCGCAGCAAATGATAACTTTTACTTCCTGATTATTTTCTGTCTTTTAATTCTACGTAATCCTTTTCTACACAAACGCTCATATATGCAGGACGGATAATCTTGCCCGCGTTAATAAGCTCTTCCATTCTGTGTGCAGACCAACCTGCAATTCTTGCAATAGCAAACAAAGGTGTATAAAGCTCTGTGGGAAGTCCCAACATACTGTAAAGGAAGCCGCTGTAGAAGTCGATGTTGGCACTTACGCCCTTGTAAATCTTCTTCTCCTCGGCAATAACCTGAGGTGCAAGTTTCTCAACTCTTGCATAAAGGTTAAATTCATTCATAGAGTCAGACTCAATAGCAAGACGCTCCACATAACCCTTGAGCACCTTGGCTCTGGGGTCAGAGATTGAGTAAACCGCATGGCCCATACCATAGATAAGGCCGGCTTTGTCATAAGCCTCTTTGTGAAGAAGCTTTCTGAGATAATCTCGGATTTCGTCCTCGTCCTCCCAGTTTTTAACGGTGCTCTTAAGCTCGTCAAACATACCTACAACCTTGGCGTTTGCACCGCCGTGCTTGGGACCCTTAAGAGAAGAAAGCGCAGCAGCAACTGCAGAATATGTGTCTGTACCCGAGGATGTAACTACTCGTGTTGTAAAAGTGGAGTTGTTACCGCCACCATGCTCAGCATGAAGCACTAAAGCAACATCCAGCACCTTTGCCTCAAGCTCTGTGTACTTTTTGTTGGGTCTTAACATTCTTAAGATGTTCTCAGCAGTAGAAAGCTCGGGCTTGGGGTTGTGGATATAAAGACTCTTGCCTCTTACATAATGGTTATATGCATGATAACCGTAAACAGAGAGCAAGGGGAAAACCGAAATAAGCTGTAGGCACTGTCTCAGCACATTCTCAAAAGAAATATCATTTGCATCAGAATCATAGCAGAAAAGTGTAAGCACACTTCTTGCGATAGTATTCATCATATCAGCACTGGGAGACTTCATTACAACATCACGGACAAAATTCTTGGGAAGTGTGCGGTAGCCTGCAAGGAGGCTCTTGAAATCTTCCATCTGCTCCTCTGTAGGAAGCTCGCCGAAAAGAAGAAGATAAACAATTTCTTCAAATCCGAATCTGCCGTCATGGGCAAAACCCTCGATGAGGTTTTCTATGTTATATCCGCGATAAAAAAGCTTGCCGTCTGTGGGCACAGCCTCACCATCTACTATTTTATTCTGTCTGATTTCAGAAACATCGGTAAGTCCTGTGAGTACACCCTTACCTTTAAGGTCTCTGAGACCTCTCATAACATTGTGCTTTCCATAGAGTGAAGGGTCAATCTGAGAATTTTGCACACATTTTTCGCAAAGATTCTTTATCTCAGTAGAAGCCTGAGTATACATATTATTGTTGGCGTTTGTATTCACAGCAATCACTACCTTTCTTTATACATTCACTATATACATCTTGCCTCTGCTGTGATAAAGAGGCATCAATAAACTTTATATAATACTTATGACTTATTTTACCATAATATACTTCATAAAATCAAGTTTTATTTCTAAAATATAAAAATTATTAACAGTTTTTGCATAATTGATTTCAAAATAATTCATTTTTCGTTATTATTTACAGCATTTTACAGATTTTCAAACAACTGAGGATGAAGCCTTGCGTAGTGGAATATATATTGCTGGGCAATACCTGCATATTTTCCGAAACTCCTGCCATCAATTCCGTCAAACAACACGCTCATAGCTCTTTTCATCCAGACATCCAAAGGAAACCCCTCAAGCTTGTGAAATCCGTACAAAAGCACACAATCCGCTACCTTTACGCCTACTCCTGTAATTTTCATAAGCTCATCTTTTGCATCGTCATAGCTGAGGTTTTTCAGACTGTCAAGGTCAACCTCTCCCGAGGCTACTTTCTTCACTGCATCTTCGATATATCTTGCTCTGAAGCCTGCCCTTATGGGCGCCAGGTCCTCTGCAGTAAGCTCTGAAAGCTTTGAAACCTCAGGAAAAGCATACACGCCCTCAGCGATTTCTTCGCCGCAAAGAGCACACAGTCTGTCCACAATACCCGATATACGCTTAATATTGTTGTTTTGCGAAATAATAAAAGAAACAAGCGCCTCAAAGGGGTCTTGACGAAGTATCCTGATACCGGGGGCAAAATCAGCAGCCTCTTTAAGCATGGGATGAAGCACAGAAAGCTCTTTTTTTATATTATTGTAATCAAGGTCAAGGTCAAAGTAACCTCTCCAGAATTCGTTAAATGTGTCTTCATCGGTATAAAAGCTGAGTACACCCTCTGACTCTTTTACTGTGATGGCTTTGTCTTTTGCAACACCGCTGAAACTTCCGTCTGCATTCTCACTAAAGCGAAAGCACTGACCACATAAAAGCGTATCCTTAAGGTCAAAACCCTCAACGCCATATACATCTATTCTGTTATCGCATACTTTATAATCCATATTCTTTCACCTTCAAAAAACCATAGCATTATTATCCGATATGTGATATAATTATTTTATTAACTGCAAGGAGAATTATTATGAAAGAAACCATCTGTACAATACCGGTTAACGATATTTTTAATCTCCATGACGGCTGTCCCTTCTGCCGTATGTATGAAATGCTTGAGAATCAGTATGCAACCTTCATCACAGGCTCCGCCATGATGGACCCAGACACCAGGGTTGCCACCAACAAAAAAGGCTTTTGCCCCAGACATTTTGAAAAAATCGTCGAGGTTGGCAAACGTCTGCCCGTTGCACTTATTCTGGAGACTCATCTGGATCATCTTCTGGAGAATTACATTCCCAAAAAGGGCGGAAAACCCGACAAAAAAGCTATTGCAAAAATAGACGAAATCACCGATTCCTGCTATATCTGCGACAGAATCCAATTTGACGTTGAGCATTTTCTTCAGACTGTTTTTGTAGAATGGGCAAACTCCCCTGAATTCAAGGAGCTTTATAAATCCCAGGACTTTATCTGTATGAGGCATTATTCTCAGGTTATGAAATACGCCTCTGCCAACATGAGCTCAAAGCACCTTGCAGGTTTTCATGACGACACCCTTGCCCTTACTCGAGGATATCTTGAGACCTTAAAAGGCGACACCACCCATTTCTGCAGGATGTTTGATTATCAGAACCGCGGTGCAGACTGGGGCAACAGCAAGGACGCAATCGAGCGTGACATCAAATTCTTATCGGGCTTCTATGACAGAACTCCCGAAGCAAAATAAACGGATTTAAACAAAAGCTCCCCTTGAATAAGGGGAGCAACAACTTACTATATTCTGCGGATCTCAGAAATCGAGGGAACGTCGTGATACTGCTTGATATATTCGCTGAGTGTGCAATTGTAAACACTCTTGAATGCAGCAATAAATGCCTTTACGCTGGGAAAGCCATTTTCAAGAGCCGCTCTTGTTTCTGATACGCCGGTAGTCTGGATATCTCTCAGAGCATTTTCAAGTCTTATGAGGTTAAGATACTGCTTGAAGGTCTTTCTTGTGTTCTGCTTGAAATATCTTGAGAAATATGTAGGAGTAAGACCTACATGAGAAGCAATCTCGCCCAGAGTAATACGCTCCTTGAAATTAAGCTTGATATAATCAATAGCTTTTTTTGCATATTCAAGTTCTTCATGCTCAGGAATATTCTGTGTGCGGTTTCTCTCCTCTTTGCAGGAAACAAACAGATGTACAAGAATCCTGGACATGGATGTGGAAATCTTAAGGTCAGAAAACTCCGTCTGGTCCTGAGTTTCTTCCACGATTTCTTTTAAGAGCTTGGTAATCTCTGCCTTTGCAGCAGCGCTCTTGTTAACATTGAAATTATAGGACTCAAAATCCTCGAAGTAAGCCTTGATATAGTTATATGAAAACTGAACACAAAGGTACTTAACATTCTCCTGAGGAGTTTTGCCGCAGGTCTGGTGAATATCATCGTTGTTGATAACAATAAAATCACCGTCTGTCAGGTCATTGTCTATACCGTTTATCATAACCCAGAAGTTACCCTTGATTATGTAAATAATCTCAATATTCTTATGCCAGTGCTTGTTTGTATAGCACTCCTGACCGGGTTTGTCAAAAAGAACAACCTTACCGGGAAGATTGTCATCAGCAGAAATAATTTCGTATTTATAGCGATAATTCTTAGGCACAAATATTACTCCTTTATCGTTAATCTCATATCCTCTTATATTGTATTTTACACTTCAAGATAATTTTTGTATACCCTTATTTTGTCATTAAATTTTATTTTTGGGCGATTTTTGCACTTTCCATTACAAAAAACAAGAATATCATCCCGAAAATTGTACACAGATATGCCAAAAGGTGGTAATTCTATGAAATTTAAACAACTTATCAGCATATTGTCCTTTTTTATCCTCTTTGTTTTTGTTACAAGCGGATGCAATTTAACGGACGTATTATCAGGCGATGTATCAATCACAAACAGCGAGCTTACCGTGTCTTTTATAGACGTAGGTCAGGGCGATGCAACCCTGATTGAATGTGGCGACCAGGTAATGCTTATTGACGCAGGTCTATACGGAGAAAGATACACCGTCACCTCTTACATAGCAAATCGCGGAATCAAAAATATCGATTACTGCGTTGCAACCCATCCTCACTCTGACCATATCGGCGGAATGAGCCAGGTTATCTACAACTTCAATGTAAAGAATCTTGTTCATCCTATTTGCGACAAAGAAAAAGAGAATATGAACTATGTTCTGGATGCCTGCGACGAAAGAGATGTAAACTACATAAATCCCGACATAGGCGATACCTTCTCTTTAGGTGGTGCAACCGTTACCGTGTTATCTCCCAAGCACAAGGCAGAGTACGAAAACACCAACAATTACTCTCTTGTACTGAAACTTGAGTACGAAAATGTATCCTTCCTGTTTATGGGAGATGCCGAATCAAAAGTTGAGAAAGAGCTTTTGCGCGGCGGTTATGACCTTTCGGCAGATATTCTCAAATGCGGACACCACGGAAGCTCCACAAGCTCGTCAGAAAAATTCATCGATGCAGTAAATCCGGTTGCAGCAGTAATCTCCTGCGGCAAGAATAACGACTACGGCCATCCTCACAGAGAAACAAAAGACAACCTTAACAAACGCAACATTCAGATATATCGTACCGACGAAAGCTCTCATATTGTTGCTTGCTCCGATGGTGATTTTGTCACTTTTTATTCGGGTGATGATGTGCTGGGTACTGCACCTGCCAACACTCATCCTGCCACCGCTCCTGAGGAAACAACCGTAACCTACAGCTATATTGGAAACAAAAACAGCAAGATTTATCATTATCCCGATTGCGGCTCCATTGATACCATTAAAGAAAAGAACAAAGTAAACTTTATTTCAGAAGACGAAGCCATAGACAAAGGATACTCTCCTTGCAAGGCTTGCAACCCTTAAGACTATGAATATTACAGAAAAAATCCTTGCTCACACCTCTGTGTGGGAAAAACTCAGCAATACAAAATCACCTCTTGTCCTTTACGGCACCGGAAACGGCGCTGATATAGTGCTTGATATCTTTGAAAAACTTAATATAAACTTATCGGCAATATGTGCCAGCGACGGCTTTGTACGCAAGCGTACCTTCCGCGGGTTTGAGGTAGAAAGCATTACGGATGTCAAAGAAAGGCTCACTGACCCTATATTTTGTCTGAGCTTTGCCTCAAGTATCCCCGAAGTTATGGACAAAATCAAGGAGCTCAACCCCTTGGTGCCCGTTGTACCCGTTTTTGGCAAAGGATGTATTGACCGCGATTTTCTAATTTTAAACAAAGAAAAAATAGATGCGGCCTACTCTTTGCTTGACAAAAAATCAAAGTCAATTTTTGAGAATATCCTGACCTTCGAATTTACGGGCGAGCTTTCTTATCTTTTAGAAACCGAAAGCAGTCGGAAAGAAGCGCTGGTTGACCTTCTGGGCTTAACCAACAAAGAGCATTACGCTGACCTGGGTGCTTATCGCGGCGACACGGTAGAGGAGCTTATTGAACTTTGCGGCGGCTTTGAAAGAATTTATGCATTCGAACCCGACAAAAAGACATTTGCAAAGCTTTGTGACAACTTGAAAAACCTGGATAATATATCCTTCTACCCCAATGCCTTATGGAATACAAACACCGCCCTTAATTTTTCGGGTGGCGGTGGCAGACAAAGTGCCATAAACAAAGAAGGCTACGAGGTTGAGGCGGTGGCTCTCGACAGTATTCTGGGCGACAAAAAAGTCACCTACATCAAAGCCGATGTAGAAGGTGCCGAGAAAGAAGCCTTGGAAGGTATGAGCAGGTTTTTAAAAGAACAGAAGCCCAAGCTATGTATAAGTGCCTACCACAGAAATGCCGACATATTTGAGCTTATTCTGCAAATCCACCGCATAAACCCGAACTACAAAATCCACCTCAGACATCACCCCTACATCCCTGCATGGGACACGAATATATATGCTTTATAAATTGCCGCAGCATCAGCGACATCATATCACCGAAAGTGATGCATCATTCAAAAAGGCTCCGTCATAGGAGCCTTTTTGCTATGCACGTGTTTCTGCACCCAAAAGGGTGTAGAGCTCTGATTTTTTCATGAGCCCCGTAGCTTTATTAAGGGGTTTGCCGTCTTCAAAAACTATGAAGGTAGGCACTGCTGCCACGGCAAAGGCTTTCTTAAGCTCAGGTTCTGCATCAATATCAACTGTGTAAAATTCTACAGAAGAAATATCCTTCTGTGCTTTTTCGCACATAAGCTTCATAGACCTGCAGAATCCGCACCACGGTGCCGTAAAAAGCACCGCCCGACGCTTATCCGAGAAATAAACCTTTTCTCTGAAATTCTCGGCAGTCAGTTTTTCCATTCTATCACCTACTTGAACATATACTGCGCAGTATCAAGCATACCGCTCATGGATTTGAGGGCTTTGCCTGCTTTTTTCTTCATCATCTTTTTTGTGCTTTTATCCATCATCTTAGAGCCCACAAGCCCTGCCGCAACACCTGTTACTACTCCTACTGCCATACCTTTTACAATAGTCATTGCTTTCATTTTTTCCACCTCCTCATTTCATACTTGCATAATTATTATTTACAGTTTAAAATACTTTTAGAGGTGATAACTTTTGCCAGAACTTAATATTGTATTGGTTGAGCCTGAAATTCCACAGAACACAGGCAACATCGCACGCACCTGTGCAGCTACAGGTGCAAGACTTCATCTGGTTGAGCCCATGGGCTTTAAGGTTGACGACAAAAAGCTCAAACGCTCAGGACTGGATTACTGGTATCTTCTGGATATCACATATTACAAAAATCTTGACGATTTCTTTGAGAAAAATAAAGACGGCAAGTTCTTCTATTTTTCTACCAAAGCAAGACATACTTATGCAGAGGTTGAATATCCCGACAAGGCATATCTTGTATTCGGCAAGGAGACCGCAGGTCTTCCCGAAGAGTTGCTGCTTAAAAACAAGGACAACACCGTTCGCATCCCTATGATTTCAGAGGCACGAAGCCTTAATCTCTCAAACTCTGTTGCCATAGGAGTTTATGAGGCATTAAGGCAGTGGAACTTTCCCGAGCTTCAGAATTTTGGGGAGCTTCACCGCCACAAGTGGGACTGATGAATTTGCATATTGCATATTTACCTTGACTGAAGCCAAATATTATTGTAAATACTTATTAAAATGCAAAATATATACTTGTAATTAGAACGACATTGTAGTATAATTAACAAGGTTAAATTTGCCATTTTTTGAAAGATTTTATATGAAAGGAATAAATACTCATGAACCTCAACAAAGTAAGCGTTGATGATATCAACGTAGCAGGCAAAAAAGTTTTAGTTCGCTGTGACTTCAACGTTCCCCTCAAAGAGGGCGTTATCACTAACGACAACCGTATCACAGCAGCTCTCCCTACAATTAAGAAGCTTATCGAGCAGGGCGGCAAAGTTATTCTTTGCTCTCACCTCGGCAAACCCAAGAACGGTCCCGAGGAAAAGTTCTCCCTCGCTCCTGTAGCAGTTAGACTTTCTGAGCTTTTAGGCCAGGATGTTGTTTTTGCTAACGACGACGAGGTTGTTGGCGAAAACGCAAAGAAGGCTGTTGCCGAGATGAAAGACGGCGACGTAGTTCTTCTTCAGAACACTCGTTTCAGAAAAGAAGAGACAAAGAACCTTGAGCCCTTCTCTTCTGAGCTTGCATCTTTAGCAGAAGTTTTCGTAATGGACGCTTTCGGTTCTGCTCACCGTGCACACTGCTCCACAGCAGGTGTTACAGAGCACATCAAGGACACAGCAGTTGGTTACCTTATGCAGAAGGAAATCGCATTCCTCGGCAACGCAGTTGAGGAGCCTGTTCGTCCCTTCGTTGCAATCCTTGGCGGTGCAAAGGTTGCAGACAAATTAAACGTTATCAACAACCTCCTCGAGAAGTGCGACACACTTATCATCGGCGGTGGTATGGCATACACATTCATCAAAGCTCAGGGCGGCTCTGTTGGTACATCTCTTGTAGACGACACTAAGATCGACTACTGCTTAGAGATGATCAACAAGGCTAAAGAAATGGGCAAAGAGCTTCTCTTACCTGTTGATGCTATGACAGTTAAGGATTTCCCCGATCCCATCGACGCTCCCATTGAGGTTACTCCCTGTGCTGCTAACGAGATTCCTGCAGACATTATGGGCCTTGACATTGGTCCCAAGACTCAGGAGCTCTATGCAAATGCTGTTAAGAACGCAAAGACTGTTGTATGGAACGGCCCCATGGGCGTATTCGAGAACCCCTCTTTAGCAGAAGGTACTATTGCTGTTGCAAAGGCACTTGCTGAGACAGAGGCAACAACAATCATCGGTGGCGGTGACTCTGCTGCTGCTGTTATCAACCTCGGCTTTGCTGACAAGATGAGCCACATCTCCACAGGTGGCGGTGCTTCTCTTGAGTATCTCGAGGGCAAGGTTCTTCCCGGTGTTGCAGTTATTGCTAACAAATAATTTTAGTAAATAATCTTCAGGGCGGAGCTTTTTCACTTCGCCCTGTAGCTATGTAATAACAAATTTTACTTTGAAAGAAGGATATAATAATGAACAAGGCTACAAGAAAAACTATCATCGCTGGTAACTGGAAAATGAACAAAACTCCCGCAGAGGCTACAGAGCTTATCACAGCTATTGCTCCTCTCGTTAAAGACGCAGACTGCGAAGTAATCGCATGCGTACCTTATGTTGACCTTTACCCTGCACTTGAGGCTGCAAAGGGCACAAACATCCAGATTGGTGCAGAAAACTGCCACTGGGCAAAGAGCGGTGCTTTCACTGCTGAGATTTCTGCTGATATGCTTGCATCCATGGGTCTTAAGTATGTTATCATCGGACACAGTGAGCGTCGTCAGTATTTCGGCGAAACAGACAAAACAGTAAGAGACAGAGTAAGAGCTGCTCTTGATGCAGGTCTTACAGTTATCCTCTGCGTTGGTGAGTACCTCGAGCAGAGAGAGCAGGACGTTACTGCTGAAGTTGTAAGAATGCAGACTAAGATTGCTCTTATGGGTGTTTCTGCTGAGGAAATGAGCCGTATCGTTATCGCTTACGAGCCTGTTTGGGCTATCGGCACAGGTCTTACTGCTACTGCAGAGCAGGCTGATGAAGTTTGCGGCATTATCCGTGAGTGCATTGCTGAGCTTTACACAAATGAAGTTGCAGAGGCTACAACAATTCAGTACGGCGGTTCTATGAACGATGCAAACGCAGACGAGCTTCTCTCCAAGGTTAACGTTGACGGCGGCCTTATCGGCGGTGCTTCTCTTGTTGCTGAAAAGTTTGCTGCTATCGTTAAGGCTGCAAGCAAATAATCGGAGTTGATAATATGAAAAAAACTTTACTTTTATGTATTCTTGACGGCTTTGGCATTGCACCCAAAGAGGGCAACGCTATCGAGGCCGCAAACACACCTAACCTTGACAAAATCTTTGCCGAAAACCCTTCTGTAGCTATCGGCGCATCAGGTATGGACGTTGGTCTTCCTGAGGGTCAGATGGGAAACTCTGAGGTTGGTCACACCAACATCGGTGCAGGCAGAGTTGTATATCAGGAGCTCACACGAATCACAAAGTCTATCAAAGACGGTGATTTCTTCGAAAACGAGGCTCTCGTTAAGGCGGTTGACAACTGCATAGAAAACGGCACTGCACTTCACCTTATCGGTCTTCTTTCCGATGGTGGTGTTCATAGCCACAACACTCACATGTACGGCATCCTTGAGCTTGCTAAGCAGAAGGGCCTCAAAGAAGTTTATGTTCACGCATTTTTAGACGGTCGTGATGTTTCTCCCACAAGCGGTCAGGGCTTTGTTGCTGACTGTGTTGCTGAGATGGAGAAAATCGGCGTAGGTAAAGTTGCTTCCGTTATGGGCAGATACTACGCAATGGACAGAGACAACCGTTGGGAAAGAGTTGAGAAAGCTTACGCTGCTATGGTTTACGGCGAAGGCGAAAAGGCACAGGACGCAGTTCAGGCAGTTGCTGACTCTTATGCAAAAGAGGTTACTGACGAGTTTGTTGTTCCCACAGTTATCGAAGGCGGCAGAACAATTGCAGAGGGCGACTCTGTAATTCTTTACAACTTCCGTCCCGACAGAGCAAGAGAAATCACTCGTACTTTTGTTGACGAGGCTTTTGACGGATTTGAGAGACGCAACGGCTTCTTCAAGCTCAACTACGTTTGTATGACTCAGTACGATGCAACAATGCCCAACGTAGATGTTGCATTCAAGCCCCAGACACTTAAGAATACTCTTGGCGAGTATGTATCCGATATGGGTCTTAGCCAGCTTCGAATTGCCGAGACCGAGAAGTATGCTCATGTAACATTCTTCTTCAACGGCGGTATCGAAAAGACTTACGCAGGCGAGGACAGAATCCTTGTTGCTTCTCCCAAGGTTGCAACCTACGATTTACAGCCTGAGATGAGTGCTTACGAAGTTTGCGACAAGTGCGTAGATGCTATCCGCACAGGTAAGTATGATATGATTATCTTAAACTTTGCTAACTGCGATATGGTTGGTCACACAGGCGTATTTGAGGCAGCCGTCAAGGCAGTTGAGGCAGTTGACGCTTGCGTTGGCAAGGTAGTTGAGGCAGTTGACGAAATGGGCGGTACAACACTTATCACCGCTGACCACGGCAACGCTGACAAGATGTTTGAGGAAGACGGCTCTCCCTTTACAGCCCACACCACAAACCCCGTTAAGTTCTGCGTTGTTGGTTATCCCTGCGAGCTCAGAGAAGGCGGCAGACTTGCTGACATTGCTCCCACAATGCTCAAGATTATGAACCTTCCTCAGCCTGCTGAGATGGACGGCACATCAATTATCAAATAATTAATTTCTATAAAATTTCAGCTCCCTTGAAAGAGGGAGCTGTTTTTGCATATTTTTGACAATTTTGTTGACTAACTTTGCGAATTATTATATACTTTATGTATCAATATACAAGGCGGTGCTTTTATGAAAAAGCTTATTTCCGTGGTGCTGGTTTTAGTCATGGCTCTGTCACTTTTAAGTGTGTCTGCCTTCAATACTATTGCACTGGAAGCTGAAAATTTTATTTACACATTAAGCGGTACTGAGGCTACCATTACTGGCTACAAGGGTACAGGCGGCAATATCACAATTCCTGCTACCTTAGAGTCCGCTAAGGTGGTAGCTATTGCAGACAATGCCTTCTATCAGAACAAGAACATCACCTCTGTAACCATCGAAAACGGTGTAAAGACCATTGGCGAAAAAGCATTTTACAACTGCAACTCTCTCAAATCCGTTACCATTCCCGACAGTGTAACTTCTGTCGGCAATTCAGCTTTTTCCTACTGTGTATACCTTGAAGATGTCAACCTTGGCAAAGGTATCACTTCCATCAGCAACAACTGTTTTTCCTATGATACAAGACTTGAGAGCATTAAAATCCCCGAGGGTGTCAAGATGATTGACGACGGTGCCTTTGAGACCTGCTCTCATCTCAAAAGCGTTACTCTCCCCTCTACTTTAGAGCATATCGGCAAATTTGCCTTTGCATACAACTACAGTCTTGACAAAATCACACTTCCCGAAAACCTCAGGACTATTGATGACAAAGCTTTCTTCTTCGATTCGCATCTCAAAGAGGTTAATATCCCTGCATCTGTCAAGACAATCGGTAACTCTGCTTTTTACAACACAACTTCTTTGGAAAAAGTTACATTAAACGAAGGTCTTGAGACTATCGGCGAAATGGCATTTGACGGTACTGCACTTAAGGCTCTCTCTATTCCCGCATCCGTTACATCCATCGGCGACTATGCCTTTGGCTTTGTTTATGACGAGTTCACCTTCGAGTACAGAGTCAATAACAACTTCAAAGCCACTTGCGTAAAGGGCAGCAAAGCAGAAAGCTACTGTATGGATATGTCAATCTCTTATGATGCAATAGAGATTGAGGACACTACCCCCACAGAAACACCCACAGAAAGCAAGCCTGTTGTGACTGAGCCCTCATCAAACGCTCCTTCAGACCCCACAGAGCCCCCATCTTCTGAAGCTCCCACAACACCTTCAGACCCAACTGAGCCAGCAACCAAACCTACTGATCCTGCAACTCAGAACACAGACCCCTCAGAGAGCACCCCTGCAACATCCTCTACTGCTCCCACTACAAGCACAACTCCCGCAGGTTCCGATTCTACAACTTCTACAACCCCCACAGAATCAACTCCTGCAGGAAGTAAATTTAAGCTTGGCGACGTAACTCTTGACGGCAAGGTTAACATCAAGGACACCACAGCTATTCAGAAACACCTTGCAAAAATGATTACCCTTGAGGACGAAGCTTTAGCTGTTGCAGACTTTGACCTTAATACAAAAATCAACATCAAAGATGCAACTCAGATTCAGAAATTCCTGGCAGGTATCGTAGAATACCCCATTAAAGAAGATTAACTTACAACACTAACGCCCTGTACCTTTATTGGTACAGGGCATCAGTTTTATTATTGCTAATTGATATTCATCGAACTGTACAAACACATTCCGTTTAATTTGTTGATCTATACAAATTAATTTTATTCTATTGCAAACGACAACCGTGTGCTGTATAATTTACTCAGATAAAAGAATGGATTTATTTTAGTCTATTTATGAGGTGATACCAATGTATCTTTTATTCTTAATTAACAAACATTAAAAGAGGTGAAATAATGAAAAAAACATTTTTAATCGTTATATTTATTTTGATGCTTTTTATGCTTGGTGCATGCAATCAACCTGATGAACCGTCAATAGAAGGAAGCTGGTATACCACAGGAACAGTAATCGGTTTAGATTACAACACCATAGATGTATATCTTAATTTCATGGATAATTCCCAGGGCAATATAACTAATAAGCATCCCGATAACAAAGAAGATGTTTTCATTTTTGAATATACTGTTGATGGTAATAACCTCATAATAACGTCAAGCGAAGGTGAAAAACTGGATGCTGATTTACATGTTTATCCATTTAAGATAGAAGGAAACACCCTTAAAATTGAAGCTTTTAATCAAACACATGAATACACAAGAAGTGAACAAGGAGGAAATTGACATGAAAAAGATTCTATATAAAACTACTTCATTAATTCTTGCTATTCTAATTATATGTTCTTTAGCTATATATGTTTCAGCAGAAGATGTTATGGAGCCTTTGGTTCATACGCCTTGTAGCGGTGGAAATGGAATTTGCCAAATGGTTTCTCATTGCTATGCACATTTATATAATAAATACACAGGCGAACCCATATATACTTATATGAAGTGTTGGCAATGCAAAAATTGTTTAACTGTTATGGCAACAGAAGGCGAAGCCGCAGCCGGACTACCTATAGGACACTATGTAACTGTTTCGTATCAATGGGAACTCGATACAAGTATACACAATTATTTCTATATCGACCCTGCTCGTATAAATTACACTTCATCTTCTAAATTAGAAGGATACAGATTTATGTATCAATCCTAATATTTGTTTGACATAAAACACAATAAAACGCCCTGTACCGATAAAGGTACAGGGCGTTAGTGTTTTACTGTCGTTCAAAAATTATGGGATAAAAGTCATGGTTTTCAAAGAGATTACCGTTTTCAATCATGAGGTTTGTGTCGTAAAAGCCAAAGTCAAAATATCCCACATACTCATCGTCGGTAATATTTGTATTTGTTATAAATACCGTGTTTTTATCAACCTTGAACTTGCCTTTTACTGTGTCGATATCCATAAGTGCCTTAAGCTTTTCTTCTGATACTGCCGCGTTGACAAAATCCTCAACCGATTTGTATCCCGATGTCTCAAGAATTTTTTCTACGGTTGTGTTGAGCTTGTTATCCTTGATAAACTGCTCAAAATACTTAATCATACCCTCAGAATACTCTTTTCTGAGCTGATTAAGAGTTTCCGCAAAGGTTCTGTCGTCGTATTCAAGGCTATAGCTCATATCTTCATTTAAGGTCAGCAGAACGCCTACCTCAATGCCCTTAAAATCAAAGCCAAGCCCGTTGTTACTATCAGCAAAGGCATTATTCAATTCCTTTGAAATGTTGATTTTTGCTGCCCATGAGCCAAGCATAAACTGAAACCTTGCCTCGTCGTCTGTTGCGAAAAGTGCATGGTACACAGGTGCCTCTGAGCTTATACCTGCAAGAAATTTCTGAATGGCGGTAGCATCCTTAACGTTGATTTTGCCTGACAAATCCGCATCTGCCAGACGCTTTGCGTCCTCATCAAATTCTATAATACTTGCAAGGAATTTCTGGATAGCGGTGGCGTCCTTGATATTCACCTTACCGTTCAAATCAGTGTCACCGACATAACCGTAAACCTGTGGGCTTTGGATATTCTCAAAGCTTTCGCCCTCGGTCAATGTAACAAGCATCCCTTCGGGCATCTGATAGGCGCTGACACCTGAAACAGATAATATAGAAATTAACAAAACTGATATCAACGCAACAACAGCTTTTTTCATAATATAATCACATCCAATCAACAAGGCAGGCAGAAAAATCTGCCTGCCTCAGCTATATTTTTATTCGTCGTCTTCTACCTTTGCTGCTGCAATTACTGCCTGAGCAACGTTGCCGGGAGCATCCTCGTAGCGAACAAAGTCAAATGTGAAGTATCCTCTGCCGTGTGTAGTCTTACGCATAAATGTTGCGAAGTCATGCATCTCAGCCATAGGAACCTCTGCCTCAACAACCTGCATGCCCTTTTCGCCTGGATTCATGCCGAGAATACGTCCGCGACGCTTGTTAACGTCACCCATAACGTCACCTGTCTTGTTGTCGGGAACAGAAGCTTTAAGTGTACCGATAGGCTCAAGGAGTGTGGGGTTAGCCACTGCCATACCATTCTTAAAGGCAATCTTAGCTGCCATCTTGAACGCCATTTCGTTGGAGTCAACGGGATGGTAAGAGCCGTCATAAAGTGTAGCCTTAAGGCCAACTACGGGATAACCTGCAAGGGGACCCTTCTTGATAGCTTCGAGCAAGCCCTTTTCAACTGCGGGGAAGAAGTTTTTGGGAACAGAGCCGCCTACAACTCTCTCGCCAAACTCCAGGCCCTCTGCCTCACAAGGCTCAAACTCAATCCAAACATCACCGAACTGACCGGCACCACCGGACTGCTTCTTGTGTCTGCCCTGAACCTGTACCTTCTTACGGATAGCCTCACGATAAGCAACTCTGGGTACCTGCAAGGTAACTTCTACATTATACTTAGCCTTAAGCTTGGAGATAATAACATCAATATGAGCCTCGCCCATACCTGAAACAACCATTTCCTTTGTCTCTGCATCAGACTTGAAGTTGATTGTAAGGTCTTCGCCCATAAGCTTGGCGATACCCTGAGCAACCTTATCTTCGTCGCCCTTCTTCTTTGGATATACTGCCATAGAGAAAGCAGTACCGGGATATGTAGCAGGCTCGATAACTACCTTCTTGTGAGGTGAGCAGAGTGTGTCGCCTGTTTTTGCACCGCTGAGCTTGGGAATAGCACCGATATCACCGGCACCGATATAATCCATATCAATCTGCTTTTTACCGCGGCTTGTAACAACCTTTGTAATTCTCATTTTCTCGCCAAGACGCATATTGAATACTTCCTTAGCGGGAGAAATCTGACCAGAAATAACCTTGATATAAGAAAGTTTACCAACAAAGGGGTCAGCAACTGTCTTGAAGATAATAGCTGCGTTCTTCTCTTCGTCATCAATCTTAAGCTCGATGTCCTCGCCGTCCTCTGTCTTGGCCATAAATGTACCGATATCAGCAGGAGTAGGTGCATAAGCAACGATTGAATCCATAAGCAGATCAATAGCCTCAAGCTTTACTGCGTCAAGGCAGATAACAGGACAAACGGAGCCATTCTGAACTGCAGCCTTAAGACCTGATTTGATATCATCAGCAGAAAGCTCGCCTGCTTCAAAGTACTTATCCATAAGCTCCTCAGAGGACTCAGCAACTGCCTCTGTAAGATATGATTTGTAGTCCTCAGCCTGCAAAATCTCAGGAGCCGCACAAGCAGTAGCCTTGCCCTGAGCGTATGTGTATGCAGTGCCGTCAATAATATTGAGATAGCTCTTAACAGCTGTGCCCTGAATCTCGGGGATAACAACAGGACAAACAGAAGAACCGAACTGGTCTCTCAAATCATCAATAATTCCGAAGAAATCCACGCCTTCGTCACACATACCGTTGATAACGAAGATTTTGGGGAGGTTTCTTGTCTTTGCAGCCTTAACTGCCTTTTCTGTACCAACCTTTACGCCGCTCTTTGCGCCGACTACAACAACTGCAGTATCAGCAGCAAACATAGCCTCAACTACGCCTGCAACAAAACCAAAACGACCGGGAGTATCAAGAGTATTTATTTTTGCGTCTTTCCACTCAATGGGAGCCATAGAAGTGGATACGGAAATCTGTCTTTTAATCTCTTCGGGGTCAAAGTCCATAACTGTGTTTCCGTCTGCTACCTTACCCAGACGGTCAGTTGCCTTTGTCAAGTACAGCATTGCCTCTGCAAGCGATGTCTTACCTGCTTCGCTATGTCCTGCTAATGCAATGTTGTAAATCTTGTCCTTAGTGTACTGTTTCACGATAATTTGTCTCCTTTCGACGTTCTGTCTTAGGCAGAACGCAGGTTATTTTTCAATAACCTAAAACTAATTATAACAAAACTGAAACCATTTCACAATTCACTATCCCACTAAGATTTTTAAGATTTTATTGTGCACTTTACACAATATTTTATCAACGTGATGAAATATTATCCCCAAAAAGATATATAAGAGCCTTATTTAGACAGCAAACAAAAAAGAGAACGCCAGAATTCGCGTTCTCTTTTTGCCTATTTTTCATTACCTTAATTAATTTATTCGCAATATTCCAGAATATCTCCTGCCTCACACTCTAAAGCCTCACATATAGATGCCAGAGTAGCGAATCTGATTGCGGTTACCTTGTTGTTTTTGATTTTTGACATATTTACGTTTGAAATGCCTACACGCTCGGAAAGCTCATTGAGCGACATCTTGCGCTCTACCATCATTCTGTCAAGCCTAAGTACAATTTTACCCATAATATCCTCCTTATAAAAGACCCTCAACGTCTTCTTCAAGTGAAACACCGTGAGCGAAAAACTGAGTAAGACAAAGCACAACAAGACCAATCATAAGACCCGAGAAGTTCACGCTGATTTCAGCAACCTCAACACCGCAAACAAGGCGTGTGATGATGCTCATAACAAAGCCAATCACAGGCATTGCAATTGAGAAAATGCCGATTTCCTTAACCATTCTTACGTTATCCTTGGTAAAGGGTGAGCCGCCCTTGGATTTTGTGAGAATAAGATACACATTTCTGAAAATCATCGCAGTAAGAACCATACCTAAGAAAGCCGCAATGCAGAACATAATGAGAGCTGTGGTGTTAACCGAACCGTCAATACCCACAACTGAAACACCGAATCCGCCGGAAGTGAGATTTGCAAGGTCAAGACCGTCTCCTGCATTTGTCAGAAAATCGTTAACCATAGAGGGTGCTGCCGCAGAAAGTACAATAAGAACAATCAACATTAATGCCAGTACCCAATGTAAAACTTCAAGAATCTTTGAGCCGATAGTGGCTGCCTTTGTAATAAAACCTTTCATAAAAAATACCTCCAAATCATTAAATAAAAGTCACGACGTCTTTGACGATACCTAATATATCACATCATTTTACGTTTGTCAATACTTTTTTAATGTTTTACGATAATATTTTTATGTTTTCCATTTATTTGTTATTGCTAAACATAAATTCTCAAAAAAACAAACCCGTCCATATGGACGGGTTTAAGGATAAATAATGTTATCAGAAACTGCCGCTTGAACCGCCGTGGCGACCACCTGATGATGAGGTGTGGGAACCACCGGAAGATGTGTTCTTGGGCTTTGCACGACGTGTAACATTGCGATACAGGAAAATATCGCGGCTGCTGGTAAGGTTAAGGCTGCCGGGTACGAGATAGTCATTTGCCTCGGCTTTGAATCTTACGGACTTAAGCTGACCCTTCATTACACCTGTGGCAATAAAGGCAATGACAAAACCTACGCCCAATGAAATTGCAATACCGAAAAACCAGTTGTATCCGGGACCATTGCAATTATCATCGCAACCCTCGGCAAATACCACCATAGCCTCATAGTAGTCACCGCTTTTGAGGTATTCTGCGACTTCTTCGCCGATTTCATCGCACTTATCGTTGCTGATGTTGTCTACTCCTCTGCCGGAAGTTGAAATGCTCCACTTGTTACTTGACATATCAATAACGTATGCCGCACCATCGGTATTGATACCGAAGTGATCATCATAATAACAATCGGCATAATCAACTATATCATCGCCTGAGTCGCCATAACAAGTATGAACAACAACATCAAAATTCTGTCTTTCGCTGATTTCGTCCAGAAGCTTAGTAAGCTTTGCTTCTTCATCATAAGTAAGAATATCCGCATTGTCTGTTAGTCTTGGTACATTACCTTCTGCAGAAACGCTGAAGCAAAGACATCCCACAAGCAGGATAGAGAATAATACTGCACAAATCTTTTTCATATTTCTCTACCTCCTTAAAAGAACAGATGAATAAGCCAGGTAATGGCAAATACCGCCGCAGAAGCGATACCCGCAATAGAGAACAGATACTTTTTGTAAAGGCTCTTATCGCAAGGAAGGTCGCCTACAAATTTACCTGTCTGGCCATTCATAGCAAATGTGTATTTTTTATCTTTATATGTGGTATTAAGGAGCCATACGGGATAGAGAGCATATTTTGCCTTGCCGTTCTGGAATCTTACACTGCTTGAATCTGTCATAACAGTTGAATATCCCTGAACAGTGGAGCGGAATGCCTCCTCTGTAGAGTGTTTGATACGCTCGTTGGCTCTTATAATACTCTGCTCAGCATCCACATCATATTTGTCAGCAAGATAACCTGCCATATAAGCAGTCTGGAAATCCACAGCCTCGTTAAAATTATAGGGCTCGATAGACTCCATAAGAGCATCATCCATCTTTACACTGCCGTCTACGGGCACACGCTCAAAGGCAACACTACCACCTCTGAGAATTGCGTAATATTTAGTCTCGGTGTAGTTGTAGTTGCTGTCGCTCCATGTGCGCATTCTTGTGGCCTTGTAGCGGATGTTGGCATCGGTACCTGCATCAAAAAGCCACACAGGTACATAAACGCCCTTAATCTCATCAATATGATTTTCTGCCTTGAAAATCTTAGGCAAAAGTCTTTTGCCCTTAATATGTCTCAGATAGCCCTCTTTAGCCGCCTTTTTATCAAACTTAAAGGGAATAATATAGTCAGGCTTAAGCATACCTGATACATTGCCCGACATAACAACGGGGTTGCCGCAATAAGGACAAGCGGTAGCCGCGGTAGTTTTGTCGCAGACGATCTCACCTGCACAGGACTGACAGATATAGGTAACAAGGTTTTCGTCCTCACCCTGCCACTCACATCCTGCAGATGTATCCCAGTGCATATCATCGCCCTGTTCATTTTCAAGCTCTTTATCTAAATCTTTAAGAGCATCCATCTCAAACTCGGTGTCGCAATAGGGGCACTTCATTTTCTGTACAGATGTGTTAAACTCTATGGCACCGCCACAACACGGACATTTATAATCCAGAAGTGTAGACATAATACCATCTCCTTCTTATTTTAATGCGGCTCTCCCGATAAAAGGAGAGCCGTTTGAAATTATAAATAATTACTGCTTATCAGAATCGTCGAAAATATCGCCGCACTCAGGGCAGAACTTGGGAGGATTCTTGGGGTCTTCGGGCTCCCAGCCGCATTTGTCACACTTGTAAAGAGGTGCACCCTCGGGCTTTTTTGCACCGCACTCTGCACAGAACTTGCCCAGATTTACTTCGCCGCACACGCAAGTCCAGCCTTTCTGCTCCTCGGGCTTTTTAGCACCGCACTCGGGGCAGAACTTGCCTGTTGCTACTGTGCCGCATGCACATTTCCAGCCATCCTGAGCCTGGGGCTTGGATTCGGGCTTTTTAGCGCCGCACTGGGGACAGAAGTTGCCTGAAACCACCGCACCGCAAGCACAAGTCCAAGAATTTGCACTTGCCTGCTGAGCCTTGGCAGCTGCCTGAGCCTGCTGATTCTGCTGGTCCATTGCAAAGAGGTTGCCTGCGTTCATACCGCCTGCAGCACTCGCCATATTCATGCCCATAAAGCCCATCATAGCACCGCCCTGGTTGCCTGCAGCAGTTTTCATAGCCTCTGCCTGAGCACCAACCATATGAGCAGCAGCCAGACCGGGATTACGAAGACGAGCTTCACGCTGTGCCTCTTTAAGCATCTGCTGATCCTCTTCGGGAAGAATGGGAACGTTCATTGCAACAGAAACAACCTTGATACCTCTGAGCTCAAGCCACTTTGCCTTAAGAGCATCGTTAACTGCAGCCTCCATCTCGGGCATATGAGCAGGAATTTCGTTAGGTCTGATTTCTAATGCAGAAATTTTTGAGAAAGAAGGTGCAAGAGCGCTTAAAAACTCTGTCTTGAGCTGATGGTCAATCTCGCTTCTTGTAAATTCGTCCACTACATTTCCGCTAACATTTGTATAGAAAAGAATAGGGTCTTCAATCTGATAAGAATAAATACCTGAGCAACGGATGGATACATCAACATCCAGATCAATCTTAGAGTCAACAACTCTGAAGGGGATAGGATTGGGAGTACCAAACTTGTTGTCCTGAATCTCTCTTGTGTTGATGTAATAAACGCGCTGATCCTTGCCTGTGTCGCCACCAAAAGTAAAACGCTTGCCGATAGCCTTGAATGTGTCAAGGATACCTTTACCCAGCTTGCCTGTAAAAAGTGAAGGCTCTGTAGAAGAATCATACACAAACTCACCGGGCTCAGCACAAATCTCTGTAACCTTACCCTGGTCTACGATGATCATACACTGCTTGTCAGCAACGGCAATAACCGAACCGTTAGAAATAATGTTATCGCTGCCCTTTGTGTTGGATGAGCGACCGCTTACACGTTTTTCGCCTTTTTTTACAAGTACATCGAAGCCTAATGCATCACAGTAGAAATATTCTTTCCACTGGTCAGCCAAAACTCCGCCGACAGCGCCAACGCCTGCTTTAATAAGTCCCATAATTATAATCTCCTTCCGAATATAAATATAAATACAATTTGTAAAGTCCCATTATATTTTACACCTATTACCAATCGGTGTCAAATATTATCATTAACTTATTTGTTCACCGCTATTTCCTAATCTTTCCTTTTCTTCCTTAACCATTTTTGTAATCCATGATTCCTGCTTTGGTGAGTTTTCCATTGCTTCCAGAGATTCCTCGCCTACTACGGAAACATCTGCAAAGTTATCAAAGGCATCCTGCTTTGTGCTGAGAATCTCAAGCATTCTTTCGTCTATGGTTTCGTCAGACAAAAGTCTGTACACAAGCACATCTCTCACCTGACCCATGCGATACGCCCTTGAAATTGCCTGATTTTCGATAGAAGGCTTTATCTGGGGCTCACAGAATATTATTACTGAGGCACACTGGATATTTATTCCTGTTCCTCCTGCCTGAACCTGACTGATAAGCACCGCACCCGCATCTGCCTTTCCGAATTCGTCTACGATTTCCTGACGACGCTGAGGCGATACCTCGCCCGTAATAACCTCCATACATCTGTCAGACAGAAGCTCTCTTGCCTTTCGCAGAGTTTCGCGGAAGAAAGAAAATACAATGACCTTTCTGCCTTCTTCCTTTGCTTTATCGCAAAGCTCCAGAAGTCTCTGGGCTTTGGTGGAATCTTTTATATCCCTTACATTCCAGCTTACCTGACGGATTGCCATAAAGTTTTCGCTCATTACCGCATCATGATAAGCAGAATTTTCGGCAGGAGTCATTTCGCACCACTGTTCTTTTTCCACAAGCTCAGGCAGCTCTGTCAGCACATCCTCTCGGGTTCTTCTAAGATACACAGGTGCAAGCTGAGATCTGAACTGCTCAGCCGTGGAGATATATTTTACCTTTTCGATTTCTGCCGAGATTTCTTTGTTCAGAAGACTTACCAAAAAGCACATTTCTTCCACTTTATTTTCCAGAGGAGTACCCGACATAAACAACACGCCCTCAGTCTTTGAGAGCAAAGCAGCAAGGGCTTTGGTACGTTTTGCCTCGGGGTTTTTGACATAATGTGCCTCATCAGCCACAAGCATGGCAAATCTGAATTTTTCGGGCAACTCAAAACGGCTTATGGACTCGTAAGTAGTTACGGCAACACCGCCGTTTTTTCGCCACTCAAGAAGGGCATTTTCGTCTCCGCCATGTACCTTGAAAACATCCATATCAGAGAATTTAGCAATTTCTCTGCACCAGTTAATAAGCACGCTGGCAGGACAAACCACCATAAAATGATGCTTGCCTTCGTTTCTCAAAGCAACCATCGCGGCTATTGCCTGCATGGTTTTTCCCAAGCCCATTTCATCTCCCAGAAGGGTGCGTTTCTGATGAACTATGTATTTAACACCAAAGGTCTGATAATTTCTTAAGGTGGCGTCAAGTCCTGTGAGGTCAAGGCTCAGAGCTTCGATTTCCTGCAAAAGCTCTGAGGAAAGCCCGTTATCCGTAACTTTCTCGGCACCCCAGGATTTGCCTACCTGCTCAAGAGCAGTATAATATGCCACCGAATTTGCCGCAAAATCACCGAAGCAACGTGCTGCATCGGCATTTAAGTTTGCGTTGAAGGCATCTATTAGTGCGGTATTTCCGAACTCACCCGAAAGTCTCAAGGACAGAGAATCAAAGGCTTTGTCTGCAGATTCTTTCTTAGCTTTTGATGCAAAAAACCAGGAGAATCCGCTTTTTGCCTTTTTAAGAGATGAAAGCTCCGAATTCACACTTTGATAATTCTCGTTGAAAATACGGGAGCTTTCTGCTCGCAGGGTTCGGTTATTAATCATGACGAAAAGAGCCTTCACAAGCTCGTTGTCAGCTTTTGTGGGAGTATCAGGATTAATCCTCACCCTTAAGTTTGCCTTTGTATTTTCCGATGTCTGCTTTGCTATATCAATAATCTTGCGGGCACTCTGCTCTCCCAGGCCTTCTATGGCACAAATCTGAGAAAATTTGAGCCCTGCAACCTGCCACATATTGGTGTAGCCTTTGTCTCTAAGAAGCGCAACGCGTATGCCCTGCTTGCCCTTTGAAAGATGCTCTACATCCATAGCTTCCATAGCAGTTTTATATCGGTCTGCAAAAAGTGCCTCAGCTTTTACGCGGACTTCTTCACGCTCGCTCGCTTCGCTGTCAACAATTGATTTGAAGCCTGAAAGCTGGGACACCGCTTTGTTAACAAACTCTTTCGCCTCAGGTCTTTCTATCTTTGCCATTTTCATACCTCCTGACTATACAATTATATCTGAATGAACAAACCTCGTCAACGATGATTCTGTAAATACACAAAAGCCCCTTTATCAAAAGGGGCTTTGAAGATAAAAAATCAGGTTTTACATTTATCGGTCGATGTATTCAACCGCTTTGAGGGCTGCTACAGCACCGTCGGCTGCAGCAGTTGCAATCTGGCGGATAGCCTTTGTGCGGCAGTCTCCCGCAACAAAAACACCTTCGGTTTTTGTCAGGCAGTTTTCGTCAGATTTGATATAGCCATATTCATTAAGCTCTGCCAGATTTTCAAAAGCTCCGTTTTCGGGAGCAAGACCGATTGCTACAAACACACCGTCCGGAGTGAGAGTCTGCTCGCTGCCGTCCTCGGACTTAAGCACAACCGCCTCAAGCTCATCAGTGCCTATGAACTCTTTGACAACGGTAGAGTAAATAACCTCTACATTTTCGCGGCTGACAAGAGCATCAGCGGTGGTTTTCTCGCCTGTGAGATAAGGAAGATTCTGGACAATTGTCACCTTCTTGCATGTTTCTGCCAGCAAGGTTGCCTCAACCAGTGCAGAATTTCCGCCACCGATTACCATAACCTCTTTGTCTGCATAAAAAGCTCCGTCACAAACCGCACAGAAGGAAATCCCCTTGCCCACCAAGTTTTCTTCACCAGGAGCCCCCAAAAGACGATGCTTGGCGCCTGTGGCAATAATGATAGCTTTTGCCTCATACTCAGAAAAATCGGTTACCACCTTGAAGGTATCACCGTTTTTCTCTACGCTCATAGCCTCCTCAAGCTCGATATCCGCACCCTGAGAAAGTGCCTGCTCCATCATTTTGTCAGCAAGCTCAGTACCGCTTATGGATTTTTCTGAGGGAAAATTTTCGATTTTGGGAGAATAGGTAATCTGACCGCCGAAGGACGCCTTCTCCAGAATCAGCGCAGACTTGCCTGCTCGTCTTGCATATACTGCGGCAGTAAGACCTGCAGGGCCTCCGCCGATAATAATGATATCGTACATACTTTACCTCTTTATTCAGCAAAATTTATTGTAGGGGAGGCGCCCGGCCTCCCCTACCTGTTAATAATCAATATTTCTCAATCCGCCGTTAATTATACGCATAATCTGCTTCAGACCTGTTCAAAGGCGGAATCGCCACCGTAGCGAACGGTTAACCGATGTTTTTGATTTTGTTGGAGATAAAGGTCTTGATGGGAACTACATTCTCATACTTTGTGATTTCGTTGCCCTTAACCTCAACAAGTGTGGGAGCCTGACGAAGACCCAGGGATTTTGCAAGCTCCTGATTATCCTCTACAAAGATTTTCTCAAAGCCGATACCTGCTTTATCAAGAAGTGTTGCCATAGCCTTGCAGTTGGGGCAAGTCTGAGTAGCAAAGAGGTAAAGACCGTCTGTAAGCTTAGCTGAAGTGAGCTCTGTTACGTTGCTCTCTTCCTCTGCAACTGCACCTTTCTTTGTGAGCTTGCTCTTGCCAATATTATACACCAGTCTGTCCTTGTACTCCTGGCTCTTACCATCGTTCCAGTTAGCAACAGGACGGTAGTAGCCTGTGATACGGCTGTAAACCTCTGCCTTTTCTCCGCAGTGAGGACATGTAAACTGCTCGCCCTGGATATAACCATGGTTTTTGCATACGGAATATGTGGGAGAAAGTGTATAGTAAGGAAGCTTGTAGTTCTCAGCAATTGTGCGAACAAGCTTTGCAGCAGACTGCCAATCAGGAAGCTTCTCGCCTAAGAATGCGTGGAATACAGTACCGGATGTGTAAAGCACCTGGAGCTTATCCTGAACATCCAGAGCAGAGAAAATATCCTCTGTGTAGCCAACAGGTAAGTGTGAGCTGTTGGTGTAGTAAGGTGTGCCGCTTTCTTCGTTAGCAGTAATAATTTCGGGATAACGCTTTTTGTCGTGCTTTGCAAGACGGAAAGCAGTAGACTCTGCGGGAGTAGCCTCAAGGTTGTAGAGGTCGCCGTATCTCTCCTGATAGTCGGAAAGACGCTCTCTCATGTGATTGAGAACTCTCTCTGTAAAGTCCTGACACTCTTTGTGTGTCATATCTTTTGCTATCCACTTTGCATTCATACCAGCTTCGTTCATACCAACAAGACCGATTGTGGAGAAGTGGTTGTTGAATGTGCCGAGGTAATGCTTTGTATAGGGATAGAGACCCTCGTTCATAAGCTTTGTGATAACGTCACGCTTGATTTTGAGGGAACGTGCGGAAACGTCCATCATAAAGTCAAGACGCTTCATAAAGTCTGCCTCTGTCTCGGAAAGGTAAGCAATTCTGGGGATGTTGATTGTTACAACACCGATAGAACCTGTGCTCTCACCAGAGCCGAAGAAACCACCGGACTTCTTTCTGAGCTCTCTGAGGTCAAGACGGAGACGGCAGCACATTGAACGAACATCGTTAGGCTCCATGTCGGAGTTGATGTAGTTTGAGAAGTAAGGTGTGCCGTATTTGGAAGCCATCTCGAAAAGGAGACGGTTGTTCTCTGTGTCGGACCAGTCAAAATCTCTTGTGATGGAGTATGTGGGAATAGGATACTGGAAACCTCTGCCGTTGGCATCGCCCTCGATCATAATCTCGATAAACGCTTTGTTTATCATATCCATTTCCTTTTTGCAGTCCTTGTACTTGAAGTCCTGAGGCTTGCCGCCAACAATTGCAGGCTGCTCAGCAAGATCGGGTGGAACTACCCAGTCAAGAGTAATGTTAGAGAAAGGTGCCTGAGTACCCCAACGAGAAGGAGTATTTACACCGAAGATAAAGGACTCAAGAGCCTTCTTAACCTGGTCGTAGGAAAGGTTATCAACCTTTACAAAGGGAGCGAGGTATGTATCGAAAGAGGAGAATGCCTGAGCACCTGCCCATTCGTTCTGCATAATACCTAAGAAGTTAACCATCTGGTTGCAAAGAGTTGCAAGGTGGCTTGCAGGAGAGGATGTAACCTTACCTGTAATACCGCCAAGGCCCTGCTCGATAAGCTGTCTTAAAGACCAACCTGCACAGTAGCCTGTAAGCATTGAAAGGTCATGGATGTGGATATCAGCATTTCTGTGAGCATCAGCGATTTCTTTGTCGTAAATCTCAGAAAGCCAGTAGTTGGCAGTAATTGCACCGGAGTTGGAGAGAATAAGACCACCAACAGAATATGTAACTGTGGAATTCTCCTTTACACGCCAGTCATTGATCTTAACATAATTGTCAACGATCTCTTTGTAGTCAAGGATTGTGGATTTAATCTTTCTTACCTTTTCTCTCTGACGGCGGTATACGATGTAAGCCTTGGCAACATCAGCATAGCCTGCCTGAATGAGAACATCCTCAACAGAGTCCTGAATATCCTCAACAGCGATTTCGCCATTGTTGATTTTAGGCTCAAAATCAGCAGTAACCTTTAATGCAAGAAAATCAACAACAGAGGGGTGATATTCTTTATTGATACCTTCAAATGCCTGCTGAATAGCATTTGCGATTTTTTTGATGTCAAACTCAACTACGGAGTTATCACGTTTAATAACCTTATACATAATCAAAATCCTTTCATAATTTTCTCTCTTTTTCAAGTCCGTAGAGATAATACCACAAAAAATTGTGGTTTGTCAAGAGAAAAACCACAATATATTGTGACAATTTTGTTAATGTTTAGTGTCATTTAAGAATTAAAACTCCGCATTTTCAGAGCAAAAAACTCCCCAAACCCAGTCTCCGCCTGGGTTTGGGGGTATTTTAGCCTCTTGTGTCAATTTGTAACCATACCACAATATATTGTGGTGGTTTAATTTATAAAAGATTTTTTGCCTTATAAAACACAATATATAGATGCAAACAATAAACAATCTGAAAATTA
Organism: Oscillospiraceae bacterium; assembly: GCA_015066245.1. Taxonomy (GTDB): domain Bacteria; phylum Bacillota; class Clostridia; order Oscillospirales; family Acutalibacteraceae; genus Ruminococcoides. Next base: position 69,044 of record SVOS01000002.1, on the reverse strand, counting down.
CAGATAATCTGCCATATCAAGCACAAGTCGCTCGGTCTTTTCCCAACCGAGGCAGGGGTCTGTAATGGACTTGCCGTAAACGCAGTCGCCGATTTTCTGAGTTCCGTCTTCAAGATAGCTTTCAATCATAAGACCCTTTACCATCTTGCCGATATCCGCATTATGACGCTTGCTGTAAAGCACCTCTTTTGCAATACGAATCTGCTCAAGATACTGCTTGTTGGAGTTGGAGTGATTTGTATCAACAATTACCGCAGGATTCTTAAGTCCGTGTTTCTCGTACATTTCGTGGGTAAGAATCAAGTCCTCATAGTGATAGTTAGGCTGACACTGGCCGTGCTTGTTGACATAGCCTCTTAAAATTGCATGAGCAAGAGGATTTCCCTGGCTTTCTGCCTCCCAACCTCTGTAGATGAATGTATGCTTGCTCTGGGCAGCGGTGATAGAGTTCATCATAACAGTAAGGTCACCGGATGTAGGATTCTTCATACCTACGGGCACCTTAAGACCTGATGCAGTAAGACGGTGCTGCTGGTTCTCAACAGAACGTGCACCAACTGCAACATAAGCAATAATATCCGAAAGGTAACGGTGGTTTTCGGGATAAAGCATCTCATCCGCACAGGTAAAGCCTGTTTCTTTAAGTGCTCTCATGTGAAGCTCACGGATAGCAACAATGCCCTTGAAAAGGTCGGGCTTTTCGTTAGGGTCGGGCTGATGGAGAAGGCCCTTGTAGCCGGCGCCTGTGGTTCTGGGTTTTCCTGTATAGATTCGGGGAATTATGAGAATCTTATCTTGTACTTTTTCCTGCAAACCCCTCAGCTTTGAAATATACTCCAAAACAGCATCTTCCCTGTCTGCCGAGCAAGGACCGATTACAAGCAGAAACTTGTCGCTTTCTCCTGTGAAAATCTTTGCAATTTCCACGTCTCTTTCTTCTTTGATTTTTGCAAGGTCATCAGACAAAGGAAACTGCTCTTTAACATCCTTTGGAATAGGAAGCTTGCGGATAAAATTCATATTCATAGTTATTTCGCTCCTTATTTCTTATCAAATAATGCTCTGCGTGTGGTGGATATCTGCATCATTTCACGCATAGTCTGCTCGTCACCGTTTAAAAGTGCCGCCTTGAGTCTGTCAAACTGGTCTTCAAATCTGTGCATCTGATGAAGGAGTGCCGGCTTGTTCATAATAAAAAGCTCGCTCCACATTTTGTCATTTATTCGTGCAATTCTGGTCAAGTCCCTGAAAGAGTCACCTGTATAATTCTTTAGGTTTTCGTCATCGCAACAGTTCATAAGTGTAACTGCAATACAGTGAGTCAGCTGAGAAACAAAACCTATCATCTCGTCGTGCTTTTCGGGAGTAAGAACACTTACATTTGCAAAACCTAAAAGCCTGCCTATTTCAAGACAATCTTCAATTGCTTCGGGGGTGTTTTTTGAGGTAGGTGTTACAATATAGTTAGCACCGTGAAAAATTCTGTCATCAGCATTTTCAACGCCATAAACCTCTTTACCCGCCATAGGATGTGCGGCTATAAACTCCACATCATCTCTCAGTGCACTCTGTACCTCGTAAACAACAGATCCTTTAACACCGGTTACATCTGTAAGCAATGCACCTTTTTTAAAGTGTTGCTGGTTGTCCTTAATCCAATCTATAAAAATCTGAGGATAAAGACCAAAGACAATTATGTCTGCCTTGCCCAGAACCTCGGGATCGGGGCCCGTAAAGCCTTCGTCAATAATATTATTTTCAATAGCATAATCTATTGTTTCCTGACGTCTTGCAATAGCAGAAATCTTAAATCCAAGTTTTTTAAATCCCATTGCATAGCTGCCGCCCATAAGGCCCAAGCCTACAATGAGTATATTTTTATTTGTATTAAGCATCATAAAGCGTCACCTCTGCACCAACAGAAATTAATTTTTCGAAGAAGTCGGGCATACTTTTGCGTACTGCCTCTGCCCCTTCAATCTCGCCCCCTGTCAGCGTCATAAGCACCGCCATAGCCATAACAATACGATGGTCATTATGACCTGAAATTATCTCTTGGGGAGCATGGAAATCATGGGGATAAACCACCACACTGTCCTCTTTGACAGAAACTGCCACACCGAATTTTGAAAGTTCCTGAGACATCGCCTCGGCTCTGTCGCACTCTTTGAGTCTGAGTCTTCTTGTACCTGTAAATACCGCACCATGCTTTGCAGCAGCTACAGCAAAAAGCACAGGTCCCAGATCCGGACAGTCAGAAATATTAATAGTAGGCATCCCTTTTGCAAGTGAAGGAAAGTGCTTTTCGTACACTTTGTCGCCCTGAAGACTCTCGGGGTCAAGTCCCAAAACCTCAACCTCTGAACCGAGATAGTTCATGGCTTCAAAAAAAGCAGCGTTTGAATAGTCGCCCTCAACAGTTGCTTCTACTGCTTCATAGCGCTGATTTCCCTTAATATATATAGTTCTTTCATCCTGCCATTTAACCTCAACACCAAAAACCTTAAGTGCCTGCACAGTAAGGTTGATATAGGAAAGGCTTTCTACAGGAGGAATAAGAGTAATCGTACTGTCTTTATCAAGCAAGGGCAGCGCATAGAGAAGTCCTGTAATAAACTGAGAGCTAATGTTTCCCTTTATGCGAAAATCCCCGCTTTGAAGTCTTCCGCAAACCTTAAGCTTTGCACCGCTGAGATCATATCCAACGCCTTGCCTTCGACAAATTTCCTCATATACGCTTAAAGGGCGTGAGAAAAGATACTCACTGCCTGTAAGTGTTACGTTTTTGCCGCTCAAAAGGCAAAGAGGAATAAAAAATCTTAGGGTAGAGCCGCTTTCTCTGCATTTTAGCTCTGCATCTTCAGGGATATTCATAATATCCGTTCCAGTGACCTTTACTACATCTCCCTCAAACTCACACTTCGCACCCAAAGCCTCGAGACAATCAAGAGTCGCCTTTACATCTTCTGAACCCGAGATACCCTTGATAATACTAGTACCATTGGAAAGTCCTGCACCAATAAGCATTCTGTGTGCCATGCTCTTTGAGGGCGGAGCCAAAACCTTGCCTCTAATCTCTGACTTACTCACACAAGCTCTCATTATGATAACTCCTTCATAAGTATGTCAATAGCCTCAAGATACCCGTCTGTGCCCTTGCCCGACACAGTAGCAACTGCCGCCTGTCGGATGTAGCTTATCTGTCTGAAATCCTCACGCTTTGACACATCGGAAATGTGCACCTCTACAAGAGGCAAAGCCACCGCTTTTGCAGCATCGAGAATAGCAACACTTGTGTGGGTATATGCGGCAGGGTTAATAACAATACCATCATAAACACCCAAAGCCTGCTGGATAAATGTCACCATTTCGCCCTCATAATTTGTCTGCAAAACCTTTACTTCTATATCCTTTTCATCGGCATAATCCACAATCTTCTGCAAAAGAGTATCGTAAGTTTCTCTGCCGTAAATTGCAGGCTCACGAATACCCAGCATATTGAGATTAGGTCCGTTAATAACTAAAATCTTCATTTTAAAAATTCCTCTTTTACACTCTTTGCTACTTCTTCGGCACTTAATGAGCCGTCAACCCTGATATCCGATGTTCCTATGTAAATGTCGTATCTCTGCTCAAAGCGTTTTTTCATCGCCTCATAATCGGATGCGGTGGGTCTGTCTGATGTAGGTGTCAGAAGCGACAAATCTCTGTCGATAAAAACTATCTTTCCGTTTTTTCTGAGGTTTTTGATGTTCTCAGCTCTCAGCACCGCACCGCCGCCTGTGGCGATAATCGCACCTGTAAGAGGAGCAACCTCCTCTGCAATAACGGCACTTTCAAGGTCACGGAAATACTGTTCGCCCTGCTTTTCGAAAATCTCGCTGATTTCACAGCCTGCTCTTTTCACAATCAGAGCATCCACATCATAAATTGGTCTGCCTGTTTCTGCGGAAAGGATGTTACCCACTGTAGTCTTGCCGCAGGAAGGCATACCTGTAAGCACTATGTTCTCTCGTCTGTTGATAATAGTGCTGAATATTTCGTCAGCCTTTTCTTTTGCGATTTCTTCAGAGAAGAAATGCTCTGCCGCTTTAATTCCCTGCATAGTAAGCATATAAAGCCCGCCCATAGCAGGAATACCCTTTTCTCTTGCTCTGAGCACAAGCTCTGTTCTGAGGGGATTGTACACAACATCCGCCAAAGCCTTGAGGTCAGAAAAAACATCAAGGTCAGTAGCTACTGTATGTATATTGGGATACATTCCGCAGGGAGTGGTATTAATAAGAATATCAGCATCATTATGAAGAGCTTTTGCTTCGTCATAAGTAACTGTGCCCTCTTCGCCCATAATGCTTGCCACAATAATTTCCTTTGCACCCATAGCCTTTGCCACTGCCTGAGCAGTGTGGCTTGTGCCGCCTGAGCCTAAAATAAGCACCTTTTGCCCGCAAAGAGAAGGTATGAGTTTTTCAATCAAAGCCTTAAGCCCGTCAAAATCGGTATTATATCCGTAAAGCTTGCCCTGACGGTTTACCACAGTATTTACTGCTCCTATCGCCTTAGCGCTTTCGCTAATTTCATCCAGAAAAGGCATAACAGTCTGTTTGTAAGGGATGGTTACATTTATTGCTTTGAAGTCTCTTTTCTCAAGAAAGCCCTCAACCTTATCTTCGCCAAGCTCAACCAATCTATAGTCATAATCGCCTATAAGCGCGTGAATTTCGGGAGAAAAAGAGTGTGCAAGCACCTTGCCCAAAAGTCCGTATTCCATATTAATGCCTCCAAAATTAAAAATCAAAGTGCCCAATCCGTTCCGAAACGCTGAGCCATCATATCACAAAGCACCAAAGCAGTTGCGGCATCAACCACAGCTCTTACCCTATGCACAATGGCAGGGTCGTGTCTGCCTTTTGCAGAAAGAGTCTTGTTTTCCAGCTTTTTCATATCTACTGTATTCTGCTCTTTGAAAATCGTCGGTGTGGGACGTACTGCCAAGCGGAATTTAAGTGCATCTCCGTTGGTGATACCTCCGTTTACACCGCCGCTTAAATCATTTACGGGAGTGATTTTGCCGTTATTCACACAAAGAGAACCGTTTACTTCGCTGCCTCTCATATCTGCTACAGAAAAGCCTGCACCAAACTCGACACCCTTGACACCGGGAATCGAGAAAAGCATGTGTGAAAGCACACTTTCCATACTGTCAAACCAAGGCTCACCCAAGCCCGCAGGAAGACCACATACCGCTGTTTCAAGTATTCCACCGACACTATCGCCCTGCTGAGATGCTTCTAAAATTCTTTCCTGCATTTTTTGAGAGCTTTCATCGTCAAGAACTGCAAAATACTTATTCTCAAGAGACTTAATATCCTCTGACACATTCTGAAACTCCCTGTCAGCCACTCCACCGCATTTAGAGATGTGAGTACCGATTTCTATGCCCTTGTTTTTAAGAGCAAGTCGTGCTATAGCTCCTGCAGCAACAAGAGATGCCGTGATTCTTCCGCTGAAATGTCCTCCGCCGCGATAGTCCTGAAAGCCGTGATACTTGGCTTCTGCAGTAAAGTCGGCATGTCCCGGACGAGGAGTAACAGCCATCTCTGAGTAGTCCTTGCTTTTTGTGTTGGTGTTTCTTATTAATATTGTAATAGGAGTTCCTGTGCTCATACCCTCAAAAACTCCGCTCAGAATTTCAAACTCATCAGCCTCATGTCTTGGGGTTGAGATGTTTCCCACCGGAGCTCGCTGAGAGAGACAATGTCGGATATATTCTCTGTCGATTTTAATGCCGGGAGTAAGACCTGATAAAACCGCCACCAAAGCTTCGCCGTGGCTCTCTCCTGTTATACATATATTTACGCTTTGTCCGAATGAGGATTTCATAAATAAAACTGCTCCATTCTCCGAGAAAGTTCTTCTGTGGTTTCTTCTTTCATTGTATATGTGCCGATTTCCTCTGCAATAATTACTGTTGTGGTTTTGGCACTTGCTTTTTTATCGTGAGAAATCGCCTCTAAAAGTTTTGTTTTATCCGCCTTGAAGGATGTGGGCAGGTTAAGCCTTTCAAGCACGCTCTGTACTCTTTCTTTTACATCGCAGCCGCAAACGCCGAGAATTCCCAAAGCCACACACTCTCCATGATAAAGAGAGCCTTCTGCAACACTCTCGATGGCATGACCTATGGTGTGACCAAAGTTGAGGACTTTTCTGAGGCCTGATTCCTTTTCGTCTTCTTCCACAACCTTCTTTTTGATAAGCAAAGAACCGGCGATAATCTCGTCAATCATATCCATTGGATTTTCGCTTGCTTCGATTCTTTCAAAAAGCTCTTTGTCAAAATTAACCGCCATCTTGACCGCCTCTGCAAGACCTGCCGAAATCTGACGAGAAGGTAAGGTCTTGAGGGTTTCGGGGTCTATAAGCACCGCCTCAGGCTGATAGAAAGCGCCTACTATATTTTTGATTCCGCCTAAATTTACGGCCACCTTGCCGCCTATGGAAGAATCCACCTGAGAAAGCACCGTTGTAGGGATATTGTAAAAGCATACTCCCCTCATAAAGCTTGCCGCCACAAATCCGGCAAGATCTCCGCACACACCGCCTCCTACGGCAACAACTGCATCCTTGCGGGTAAACTGAAGCTCAAGCATTCTTTTAAGAAGTTTTTCATACACTTCTATACTCTTACTTTTTTCGCCCTGGGCAACTGTCTCTATATATCCCTCTTTGCACTGATTTGCAATAGTCTTTGCATATTCAGAGGGCACACCGTCATCTGTGATAACAAGCACCTTCCGGTTAAGGTTAAGAAGCTCACCTGCGCACTCCAAGTTACCTCTTTCTATGTATATATTGTAATCTGTATGCTTCAAATCCACATTGATAATCATATTATCACTCATTTCAAATCAGTTTCGTGAGCAAAGGTGCCCACAATTCTAAGCCTGTCACAACAACTTGACAGTGCCTTAAGCATCTCCTCGCCCTTCTTGCTATGTGCATTACCGTCTACTTCTACATAGAAGTAATACTGCCACAAAAGCTTTTTCATGGAGCGGCTTCTCAAGGTTCGCATATTAAATCCGCTGTTACCGATAATTGTAACCGCCTTAGCCAGAGCACCTGCCTCGTTCTTAACGGTAAACACAAGAATTGACTGCATACTGCTATCATCAACCGAAGATTTCTTCTCTGCTCTGGAGAATACCGCAAATCGGGTTGTGTTGTTGGAATTTTCGTTGATGCTCTTTTCAAGCATCTCAAGGCCGTACAAAGATGCTGTATCCTCGCTTGCAATAGCCGCAACAGTCTTATCACCCAGGTCAGCCACATATTTTGCCGCAAGAGCAGTATTGTTGGCTTCCACTGTCTTGAGGCCTCTCTTCTTAATATACTCGGCACACTGCATCAATGCCTGAGGATGGCTTACTACGGTTTTGATGTCATTTCTTGAAGAACCCTCAATACCGATTAAATTCTGAGTAATCTCCAAATCATAAACACCGTTTATATAAAGGGTACCCTTGAACATCAAATCAATAACCTGCGAAACCTCGCCTGCGTAGCTGTTTTCAATAGGAAGAACACAACAATCGCACTCACCGCTTACAACTGCGTTATATGCTGATTTGAAATCACCAAATGAGCAAAGATTTCCGTCGGGGAAAATTCTGTTTGCGGCAATAAAAGCAAAAGCACCTTCAACACCGCTATAAGCTACCTTTAAACCCTTCTGAAGCCTGCTTTGATAATTTTTGGACAAATCCATACAGGTCTGCAGAAAGTTGACATAGTACTCTCTAAGCTCCTCATCCTCAACTCGTTTTGAATTGTTGTGGATAACCTCTGCTTCTCGTTGTGCATCATATACAGGAAGACCTCGGCTCAGCTTATATCTGCCTACCTCAGCAGATGCTTTCATTCTTTTTATAAAAAGCTCCGCCATCTCCTTATCAATTTCGTTTATTGCCTTTCGCGCACTTTGCAATCTATCCATAAAAATCCTCCTGCCCAAAGACAAGTTAACAGTGTTAACTTGTGTGTTATGCTACATATTATACTCTGATTTACAAAAATGTCAAGAGAAAACTCAGCAAATTATCCTTGACACAATCAGCACGAAAGCTTATCATTTAAAAGGTAATTAATTATACGGAGGCTTGTATGCCCTACGATTTTATGTTTTTCTTTCAAAGCATCCTTCTGGGTGTAGGTCTTGCTATGGATGCTTTTTCGGTATCCCTTGCCAACGGTCTGAATGAACCCAAGATGAAAAAGACACGGCATATATATATTGCCGGCATTTTTGCTTTTTTCCAGTTTATCATGCCATTAGCAGGTTTTTTCTGTGTACATACAGTTGCCAGCTTTTTCAGTGTTTTCGAAAAGTTTATCCCTTGGATAGCTTTGGGGCTTTTAGGTTTTATCGGTGGAAAAATGCTGATTGAAGGCATTAAAAGCAAAGATAATGACACTCCCCTAAGTGCTGTGAGTTTCGGTGCACTTATTCTGCAGGGAATTGCAACATCTATCGATGCCTTATCCGTTGGATTTACTATATCCCACTACACGCCCATGGGTGCGTTTTTATGTTGCCTGTTAATTGCCGTTACTACATTTATAATATGTATGGCAGGAATTACACTGGGCAAAAAGTTTGGCACAAAGCTTTCGGGCAAAGCCTCAATCCTTGGCGGTTGCATACTGATATTTATAGGACTTGAGATTTTTATCACAAGCTTTTTCTGAAAATTAATGTAAAGGAGGCAGCAAAATGGAAATTGAACAAAGCAATATTTCCGTTAAGGAGCAGCTTATCCTTGCAGGCATAGATGAGCTTCAGACCCACGGAATCGCTGACTTTTCTCTCAGACGTGTTGCCGCTGCCTGCAATGTTTCTTGTGCTGCACCTTACAAGCATTTTTCTGACAAAGACGGCCTTATTAATGAGATTTTCAACTACATCGACAGTCAGCTTAATCTTCTGCTGGAGCAAGTAGCTGAGATTTTCAGCGCCGACCCCAAAAAGCAACTGGTGGAAAGCGGAATTTCATATATAAAGTTCTGTCTTGCAAATCCTCATTTCAGAGCGATTATGACATTATCCGAAGACACCCTGCCACTGAAAGACACCGTAAAACCATTACTCGAAAAAGCTTTGCCCCACATAAGCCCCTCTGAACGCACACGGCGAGAGCTTCTTATACGCTCTCTGATTTATGGAGGTGCAGTAATGCTCAGCAGTGGCGAATTACCCCAGAACGAAAATTCAATAGCCGATATAAGGCAAAGCATCGCACGAACTATCGAAGGATATTAAAAGCTCTCTTTTATTTAAAAGAGAGCTTTTTTATGTCGGTTTTTTGTGTTCTTGAAAATCCCGAGGGACAAAAATTAAGATTTCGGGGCTATATATTCTCCAGAAGCATATTTAAAATTCCACCACGAAAAATAAGATTTTTTGTAATTAGAATTATACAGATTGTATTATTCGTTTTTATCAACATTAATGTGGAAAACTCTGTGGAAAAGTTGAATACCAAGGGGGCTAACCACCGATTTTTACTAAATTTTCTCAATATTTCCTTTTTTGAATTAAAATTGACCTTCACGTTGTTCATTCCTTTTTAGAATTTTTACGACTTTTAATTTACAGTTTGTATTATATTATTTGTCAACAACAGGAAATGATTTTTTCAAAATATTCCAACAAGCACAAAACAAAGCAGCTTCACATCCCTTTAAAGGACATGAAGCTGCATTTTTACACTTTATTCGCTGTAAGCATAGGTTGAAACTGTAAGAGCTTTGCCTGAACCGCCGCTTACATAGTAGCCGATATTATTCTCACCGCTGAGTGCAATATCAACAGTCTGTGTACTGCCGGAGTTATCGTGGAAAATTATATTCTGATAAGAATCAAAATCAAGAGATATCTTATATATGCTCTGACCGCTGCTGTTATTTCTTACATAGGTCATTTGGGTGCCGGGCCAGGAGGCTTTATCTCCTGCCGAGCCCCAGATGTGAGCATACACCTTACCCCAACCTTTGGCATCAGAGAAATACACGGTGATTTCACCGCCGCCTGCTTCAGGCCTTGCTCCTGCGATACTGTAAAGTGCATTCTGACAAGAAGTAATTGTGCTTTGAGAAGCTGATGTTCTGTAAGCTTTTTTAAGTGCCATATACTGGTTATAGGAGCTGTATGTGTAGTAATCCTCTAAATCCTGCTTTGCAGTGTAGGTTGCACCCACACTTACAAGAGAAGATTCTTGCACAGGAAATACCGAAATTATCTTTGCTACCCACTTCTGTATCTGGGTGGCATCTTTGATGTTGACTTTAATATCACCTGTTACGTCAGCCTGAATCATCGCTACCTCGTCCAAATCCAGGATTTTTGCGGCAAATTTCTGAATCTGGGTAGCATCCTTAATGTTAACCTTTCCGTTAAGGTCTGCATCGCCGTAAAGATATTCAATGTCCGCAGGTTTGCTCTCTGCAGGAGTAGAACCGGGCACCGTAGCTGTTGCTGCAGGGGTACTTTCGGTAGTATCCGAAGTTGTAGATGCAGGCTCAGTTATAATTGCAGTATTTTCTGTTTCATCGGGGTTTGTGGTTATTTCTGTCACTGTTTCTGTAGGAACTGCAACAGTAGCGGTTGTCTCCTTTGGCTCTGTTACTACAGGCTTTGGAGCAGTTGTTTCCTTGGGCTCTGTTACCACGGGCTTGGGAGCAGTTGTTTCCTTGGGCTCTGTTACCACGGGGTTGGAAGCAGTTGTTTCCTTTGGCTCTGTTACCACGGGTTTTGGAGCAGTTGTCTCCTTTGGCTCTGTTACTACAGGCTTAGGTGGCTCAGTCGCAGATTTATTCCAGTATCCGATACCTGTTACTTCTTCAACCTGGTCAAGAACACACCACTGAACCGAAGTGCCGCGCTCACCTGCATACCATATATTTCTGTCAACATTATCAGACATTCTTACACGCTTGAATGTAATGTCAGTAACACTTCTGGGAACTTCAACAGTCCATGTTTTGTAGCCGTCGGATGATTTCATTATGTACTTTTTGTTTGTGTCATTGTCAATAAGCTGAATTTCACGCTGCGCAGCGTTATTCTTCATCCAGCCGCTGCCTGTTTCGTCCTTAAGTGTAATTGTAATATTATCGTTTTCGGGAACTATAGGCTTAGGCTCTGTGGGGGTTGTTACTACAGGATTATCATTTGCACTTGTTCCCATGGGAATAATATAGCAGCACTGAGGCATGGTCTCGTTATAGTACATATTTGTACCGTTAAAGAGCATAAAATCCTCGTAAACCTCAACAATATATCCCTCAGAAAGACCTAAAATCGCAGGATCTCTCTGAACATCGCCGGAGCTGTTTATGTACCTTACACCGCCTATTGCGGAGTTATGCATCATAACCGCAGATGTGCCGTTGTTATCTGAATAGTTATACTGAGCAGAAAGCTCAAGATGTGTATGACCTGTAATGATAACACAATCCTTGTAGGTTTCCATCAGCTTGATAAAATGTGCCACGTCGGAATTGGTTTTGACAAGTCCAAGGTCATAGTAATACGGAGCCGCGGGCTTGTCTCCGGAGCCCCAACCTGCAACATTGGCATGCTCTATAATAAAGATATTCTTGCCGTCATTATTATATTTTTTAAGAAGTCCCTCAAGCCAATCAAGCTGAGCTTTTGAAAACTGGGTGTTTTTATTGGTATAAAAACCACCCTCAAGTGCCATAAAGATAAAGTGGTCGCCTGTCTTTGGCTCTGTTACCTCAAAGTAAGGTTTGCCGGCATCAATGGTAGACTTAACGCTGTCAAGACCTGTTGCTTTGATAAAAGGAGCATTGTTGTTTGTGCTGGAATTATACCAATCCGAGCCAACATCGTGATTACCAAGTGCCTCATAAATAGGGGCATCATAAGAAGAATCCGCAATAAGACGCTGATAAGTTTTATACTCAGATGCATAGCTCTTGGGGCCGTCCTGGTCGTTTACTGTATCGCCTGAAGAAACAGTAAAGTCAACTTTACGCTCAGCCAATGTCTCCAGTGCCGCTTGCAGGTGAACCTCATCATAAGGATATCGGGATGTCGACTGATTATCAAGCTGAGGGTCGCTTATGGCACCAAAGGTATAGAGAGCATCCTTGGTATCTGCAGAAAGCAGCTTGCTCTGAGGAATAGAATAAACCGCACTCGCCTTTGCTACTGTACGATTGGCAATCGCAGGCTCCTCACTTGCCAAAAACGCCACCAGCTTAGTAGCATCCGCAGGAATAGCGGTATATTTCGGCATAGCGAATGAGCCCTGTCCGCCTGACACGGTAAGACTTGTAATCTCGCCATAATCAGCCAGAGCCTTTGTGTTATCAGCCCAGTAAAGCCAGTATTTGCCGTTGTCGCCTTTAAGGGTAATTGTACCCTGAGCATAGCCGGCGTTTGTGTTTGAAAAGCTGTAGCTTATTGTACCTGCAGCAAAAATATCAACTGCAGTAAGCACCATAATGCTGCTGAGTATAATCAAAACCGCAAGCATCAAAGAAAGTAATTTTTTCACGTTATTCACTCCTTAATGAATATATTATTATCATAACATATCAATCATTTATATACAAGAAAAGCCTTTCTGTTTTTTGCAGAAAGGCTATAAAAAGTTATTCAAAATTCCGATAAATTGCAATAAGCTTGCCCAAAAGCACAACTTCATCTACGATTATAGGCTCAAAAGCATCGTTTTCGGGCTGAAGACGGAAAACGCCGTTTTCTTTATAAAAACGCTTCACTGTAGCTTCTTCGCCTACAAGAGCAACCACGATATCGCCGTTTTCGGCGACGGGAGTTCTGTGGACAACTGCAATATCGCCATCCAGAATACCTGCGTTTATCATACTTTCACCGCAAACACGCAGAGCAAAAAGCTCGCGTCCCCTGCGGACACTTTCGCTGACGGGCACATATCCCTCAATATCCTCTACCGCCAGAATAGGCATACCTGCAGTAACTCTGCCCATAACAGGCACCTGTGTGCTTTTTTCGGCACCTGCAAGTCGGATACAACGATTAAGTCCCTTGTCTCTTACGATAAGGCCCTTTTCCTCAAGGCTTTTGAGGTGCAGGTGCACTGTGGATGTAGACTTAAGGCCTGTGGCAGCACAAACCTCGCGCACAGAGGGTACACGGCTCTCCTGAGCACATTCACGTATATAATCATAAACTTTCTGCTGACTTTTTGTAAGTGGCTTCATAACAAAACCTCACTTTCTGATAATATAGTAACATACATACGCTCAAATTGCAAACATTTGTTTTAAGTTTTTTATAAAAATTTATTCATAAAATCAACAAAAAACATTCATCTAAGCTTTACACTCAATTAACACTATTCACACTTATACACGCTATAATAAAATCGAACCCGAATAAAGGGTTTAATGTTCTACCCCTCCTCAGTCACTTTTGTGACTAACCCCTCATTTGACTAAAGAAACAGCGAGCTAACCGCAATAGCTCGCTGTTTCTGTTTTTATATAATTTTTTTAAGTTCTTCCAGTATAACCTTTAAATCCTCAGCGATTTCAGAGGGCTCTGAATACAAATCAGCAAAAAGCTTGCTGATATTCTCCTCAAAATTCAAAGGAAGCAACGAAAGCTCTTTGCAAAGTTTTACAAGCCGCTTTTCTCCGGGGTGGGTTTTCTCATTCAAAGCGAAAATCACGTCAAAGTAAGACTCAAAGAATGCAGCGGTGCGATGATTTATACTAACCAGATCTCCGCGATTAACCGCCTTCAGAATCTGTCCGTCATAAGAGGGCAGCATTCCCGAAAGCAAGCTCAGATTCTTCTCAATGATGTTTTTCTTAAGTTCTTTTGGATAAGGCACGTTGAATCTGTCCTTAATCGCCTGAAGATTTCCATTTTCATCATAAATTATTTTGCAGGTCAGAAGGTTGTGCCACATACAGGTAGTGTAGCCGGTACGAGCGTTAAAGCCCTCAACCACACCTGCTACATCGTTTGTAAAATCGTCAAGATTTCTGTAAAGGATATCAATATCAATACCGTTTTTCAGAGTGCAGTTGTCCTCAAGCTCCCAAAAATGATTGGAAAGCTCAATATAACTGCAATATTTCTCCAGAATCTCTTTACGCACATCATCCGAAATACTGCCTGTGCAGTAAAGATACACATCATAGTCGGATTTCTCGTCAAAATGTACTCCTGCCCTTGAGCCGCCAAGAGCAATTGCCTCTACCTCGGGGATATTCTGAAGTTCCAAAAATAAATTTTCTACCATTTTCATCACCTGCTTAATTCTACCACATCTTTGCTAAAAAAGTAAATCCCCGACTTTTGGGCGGGGATTGGTTTTATTAATAAAGCTTTGCGCCAGCGGGGATTTTGTTTGAAACCATTAAGAGATTAAGCTTTTCCTCGCCTTCCTCGTTGTGAACCGCTGAGAGGAGCATACCGTTACTCTCGGTGCCCATCATAGCTCTGGGAGGAAGATTTGTGATAGCGATTAATGTTTTGCCTACAAGCTCCTCAGGCTCGTAGTATGCGTGGATACCGCTAAGGATTACTCTCTCTTTGTCTGTGCCGTCATTAAGTGTGAACTTAAGGAGCTTTTTGGACTTGGGCACAGCTTCACAAGCAATAACCTTAACTGCTCTGAAATCACTCTTAGAGAAAGTCTCGAAGTCTACAAACTCCTCAAAGAGAGGCTCAATCTCAACCTTGGAGAAGTCGATAACTTCTGCTTTTTCCTCAGGCGCTTCTGCCTTGGGAGCACGGTTTGCACGCTTGCCTTCCTCAATGGGCTTCATTGTGGGGAAGATGATAACGTCACGGATGGAGGCAGAGTCAGTAAGGAGCATAACAAGTCTGTCAATACCCATACCCATACCGCCTGTGGGAGCCATACCATAGTTGAGAGCTGTGAGGAAGTCCTCATCAATCTCGTTTGCCTCATCGTCACCTGCTTCTCTGAGCATCATCTGGTGCTCAAAACGGCTTCTCTGGTCATTGGGGTCATTAAGCTCTGTGTATGCGTTTGCAAGCTCTCGACGAGTTACGAAAAGCTCGAAACGATCAACAAGGAGAGGATTGCCCTCAAGACGCTTTGTAAGAGGAGAAACCTCAATGGGATACTCTGTAATAAATGTAGGCTGAACAAGGTTTTCTTCAACATACTCTTCAAAAGCAGTGTTGAGGATATTGCCCCATGTATCTGTGGGCTTAACCTCAAGGTTAAGCTCCTTAGCTACCTCTTTTGCCTTTTCTGTGTCGCCCATAAATGTGCTGAAGTCAACGCCTGAATACTGCTTTACTGCATCCATCATTGTCATTCTTGCAAAAGGAAGCTTGAGGCTTATTTTCTCGCCCTGGTACTCAATTTCGTCAGTACCGTTAGCAGCCAATGAGCAGCGGTTAACAATCTGCTCTGTTCTGTCCATCATGCCTCTGAGGTCTGTGTAAGCCTCATAAAGCTCGATGGTAGTAAACTCGGGATTGTGCTTAACGTCCATACCCTCGTTTCTGAAAAGTCTGCCGATTTCATAAACTTTCTCCATACCGCCAACGATAAGACGCTTGAGGTAAAGTTCGGTAGCAATTCTTAAGTACATATCAAGGTCGAGAGTATTGTGATGTGTAATAAAGGGACGTGCATTTGCGCCGCCTGCAATTGTAGAAAGCACAGGTGTCTCAACCTCAAAATATCCTGCATCGTCAAGATACTTTCTGATTTCAGACACAATGCGTGTACGCTTTTTGAAGGTTTCCATAACCTCAGGGTTCATAATCATATCAATATAACGCTGACGGTATCTGAGGTCAGGGTCCTTAAGACCGTGGAATTTCTCAGGAAGAGGTAAAAGAGACTTAGCAAGCATTTTGATACCTGTTGCGTGAATGCTGGGCTCACCCATCTGAGTTCTGAAAACAAAACCTTTAACCTCAGCAATATCGCCTACGTCCCACTTCTTGAGGTCGGAGTAAACCTCCTCGCCCAAATCGTCGAACTTTGCAAAAATCTGAATCTTACCGCTTACGTCCCAAAGGTCCATAAACATAACTTTACCTTTGCCGCGTTTGGATTTGATACGACCTGCAACTGTAACGGTCTTGCCATCGAGGACTTCGAAATTATCTGTAATATCCTTAGCGAAGGTATCACGGCTTGATGTATTTACCATAAAGGGGTCACGGCCGCTTGCCTGCATATTAGCAAGCTTTTCGCGTCTTACCTGAACCTCGCTTGAGCTGTTCATTTTGTTCTGCTCGCTCATTTTTATATCTCCTCTCGGGTCAATGTCAAAGACACTGAAGTTTTTACATTTAAACCGCTTGTGACTGCGGTAAAAAAGGGCGGATATATTCTCCGCCCGTGTTTTTATTTAGCTACGTCAAGAATCTTAAAGGTAATGAGACCAGCAGGAACCTCTACCTCTACCATGTCGCCAACCTTTTTGCCCAGCAATGCTCTGCCAACGGGAGACTCGTCAGAGATTTTGTTTTCCTTGGGGTTAGACTCGTTGGAACCGATAATACGGTACTCAGCCACTCTACCCATGCTGATGTTCTCAACCTTAACAAGTGAACCGACATGGACGGTCTGGTCGGTAATCTCGTTTTCGTCAATAATAACTGCTACCTTAAGTGTAGCCTCGATTGTAGCAATTCTTGCCTCAAGAATTGCCTGCTCGTTTTTAGCATCATCATATTCTGAGTTTTCAGAAAGGTCACCGTAAGAACGTGCAACCTTGATTTTTTCTGCGATTTCTTTACGTTTTTCGCCTTTTAAGAGGTCAAGCTCCTCCTCGAGCTGTTTAAGACCTTCGGCAGTAAGCAAAACTGATTTAGCCATTATATTCCTGTCCTTTCGGATTTTTTGTGGGGATTTGCTAATAGTTTATTATAGAATTTTAAATCAAAGATGTCAAGTGTTTGAGGCAATATTAATAAGATACTTTGAAAGTGACACCAGAGTATGCTCAGCCCCTGTGCCCTTTGCCGCCATAGGCACCAAAGACCCCAGATAATACCGCTTGCAAAGGGTATATAGTGCCGAGGCAAAATACTCGGTATCAATACCTTCGGGCAGTAAGTCGGACACACCGTTTTCCAGCACAAAGTAATATTTGCTGAGCAAAGTACAATTCTGAGAAACCATCGGTTTATCGGTTGTAAGAATCACCGACTGCTTTTTAAGGGGCAGCCTGCACTTAATGATATCAGGAGATATTACCAGATGTACATTTTCAATGCTCAGAAGTCTCTTGGTAACCCTCAGGTGGGCTCCTTGCTCCTGCATAATTCTGTCTGCCTCTACTGTATACAGGTCAACCGCCTTGGTGACCACTGTCACCGAATCAGTAAATTTAAAGAAAGCCTCGGTACTGTCGGCGATTTTGCCACAAGGGTCGTAGATTCCCACCTTGATTCTGCCTGCCTTGTCTCTGACCATTTCCATAGCCGCCAATGCCATATTTAGACATAATCTTATTCTCAGCTCGTTGCAATCAAACCGCCTGATATGAGAACTTTCGGGAATCTCAAGACCCTCCCGACACAAAACCGTTTTATCATCACCCAGAACACTCTCGATTTTCTTCCAATGGATTTTACCTCTGCGACGAGTGAAATTTATGAATCTGACCTCTTCACCTGCCAGATTTTTCTGCTCTGTTCTAAGCCTTCCGAAAATAGGAAACAATTTATTTTTATCCGCTCTGTCAACGCTCAAGATTGTCAGCATACAAAAACCTCCTGCACTTATAAATATGCAGGAGGTTAATACTTTATTAAGTTTTACTGCGGAGCTGTGGTCTCGGACTCTGTCGCACCTTCAGTAACTCCTTCTACCATTACCATATAGGTACCGTCAGAAAGCAACTGGAAGCTGCAACCCTCCAACTCGTAAACACTTCCCTTGAATTCGTCTGCTGTCATGAAAATAACATCTCCCGAAAGTGCCTCGGAGTACGCTTTTTTCATAGCGTCGTGTAGTTTTCCCTCGTCGATTACTCCATCATAATGCTGACGGACAAAGTTATCAATATCAGAAAGTCGGGAGAACATTTCTTGCTTCTGACTCAAGTCCTTAAGCTTGGAATTAAATATAGAACGTGATATCAGAAAGGCAGCCGAAAATGCAATAGCCGCTGCCAAGAGACATGCTGCCACCACAATTCCCAAAGAAACCTTTTTATTCATAATCACCGCTCCTTTCCTTTACTGTTAATCAACGTCCGATTACGGGTACTCGGTCATGGGGTCGTATCGCTCACCATAGTATCTTGCCTCAAAATGAAGGTGAGGACCTGTGGAATATCCTGTAGAGCCAACATAACCGATAAGCTCGCCTGCCGAAACTGTCTGGCCAACATAAGCCACAGCCTCTGTCATATGAGCATAGATTGTGGCCTTACCGTCGCCGTGGTCAATCCACACGTAGTTGCCGTATCCGCCGCCGCAACCGCAGCTGCCGTATTTACCCCAGTTATGCTCGCAATAATTGCAAACATCAATTACTGTGCCGGAGTGTGCCGCAACAATGGTTGAACCCATAATACCGGGGCCTGCTATATCAATACCGCCGTGAGAGTAGCCTCTGTCCTCTGCCCAGCCGGAAGACAGGTCATAATAGCCGGGAGTAGGCCATACCCAGTCGCCGTTACCAATGATAGGCGTACTGCCGTCGCCATCTGAGGAACCGCCGCTTTCCTGTTCAAGGCGTTCCTGCTCAAGACGCTTCTGCTCCTCGTAATAAGCCTGAATCTGCTGCTCAACTTCGTTCTGGGAAGCCTCGTTGGAATCAAGAAGTGCACCAAGCTCTTCTCTCTCGGTAAAGAGGTTTGCCAGGAGAGTTTTGTTCTCAGAAAGAAGCCCGTTAAGCTCCTCCTGCTTCTTGGTGATTTCTTCTGTTTCCTTTTCCAGAGCTTCCTTTGCCTCATTAAGCTCCTTAATCTCGTCACTGATGCCGTCAAGCTGAGACTCTATCTGGTCCATAAGCTTTGCGTCATAG
This sequence comes from Oscillospiraceae bacterium, assembly GCA_015066245.1. Classification (GTDB taxonomy): domain Bacteria; phylum Bacillota; class Clostridia; order Oscillospirales; family Acutalibacteraceae; genus Ruminococcoides. Next base: position 49,992 of record SVOS01000002.1, on the reverse strand, counting down.
TCAGAAAGACTTTCAACCAGCTGGAGCTTGTCCACAAAGTCGGTGAAATCCTTGGCACCCATAATAATCTCTATGGACGATGCATTACCTGCAAGGTAGATTGAACGCAAACGCTGTCTTAAAAGGTCCATGTTTTCTTCAGACTGAACGTTTAACGAGTTGATAGTTTCTGCCTTTTCGGCAATTTTATCGTTATATACATCAATCTTTTCTCTGATAACAGAAATTTCTTCGTTGACAGTAGCAATTTTTGCAGTCAAGGCATCAACATATTCCTGTTGTTTGTCAATTTCATTCTGCTTGTCGCTGATTATTGCCTCGTATTCTGCAGCCTCTTGCTCAAGAGCTGCCTGCTGGTCTTCAAGCTCTGAGATTGTATCAGCGCTTGTAAAAATAACCGCAGAGAATACCATAGTCACAGCCAGCAAAGCACAAAAAATTCGCTTTAACATTTATTGCTCCTTTACCAACCCAAAAGCTCGTTGCCTTCTTTTTTCAGGTATCTGCCGATGGAAATAACACTGCCCAGCATACCGATAAGCATACCTGCTGCAATAAATATTATCCATACCCAGAAAGCAAGCTGAGAATAGGGGATAAAATCAATGTGGATAATGCTCTTAACTCCGTTCATTACCGCATCATAAACAAATGTAAGAAGCACAGATGCAATAACGCCCGACAAAAGTCCGATAATCATACCCTCAAACACGAATGGAATACGGATAAATGTATTGGTTGCACCTACAGACTTCATAATGCTTATCTCAAAACGACGAGCATACATTGTCATTCGGATGGTGTTTGAAATAATAAACACAGAAATAAGAGAAAGTGCAAGCACAATGGCAAGGCTCATATAAGACACCAAAGTGCTTAAAGAAGTAAGCTTCTCGGCAATCTCACGGGTGTCTCGTATGGAGTCAACCCCCTCAAGTGCCGTAATTTCCTCAATAGTTTCGTCATAAAGTGCCAGATCCGCGAGGGTTACATCAACCGCATTTGGCAGAGGATTGCCTTTGCCCTGCATCTGGGAGAAAATATCTTCTCTCAGAGAATCCTCGTACTCTTTAATAGCCTCATCCTTTGGCACAAAGGATGTATTGGCAATATTGTCAAGCTTACCGATTTCGTTCTGTATGTATACAGCCTCAAGGTCGGTAACCTCCTGCTCCAGAAACACTCTTGTAACATTCTCACCGCCGATTTCATCCACAACAGAAGAAACATTAAGGGTGATAAGCTCTGCCGCACCTGTCAAAAGCAAACAAGATACAAGCACACCGATAGAGGCAATGCTCATCATTCTGTTTGACCATACACTTTTTATACCTTCTTTCAGAAGATATCCGAGTCCGCTAAGTCTCATTCTTCGCTACCTCCTTCTGCATTTTCCGGGAGGTTAACGGTATCCTCAACCACAACACCCTTGTCAATGGTGATTACTCGTCTGCCGAAGCTGTGCACCAAATCATGCTCGTGGGTAACAATCAGAATTGTTGTACCGCGTTTGTTAATCTCAGAGAGAAGCTCCATAATCTCATAGCTCATCTCAGGGTCGATATTACCTGTAGGCTCGTCGGCAATAATCATCATTGGATTGTTAACCAGAGCTCTTGCCAGACCTACACGCTGCTGCTCACCGCCCGAAAGCTCGGAGGGGTAGCGCTTCGCCTTGCTCTCAAGACCTACAAGCTCAAGAATATAGGGTACTCTTTTCTTGATGGCTCTGGGACGTGCGCCGATAGCACGCATAGCAAAAGCAACATTGTCGTACACTGTCATTTTATCTATAAGTCGGAAATCCTGAAAAACTATGCCCATTGTACGTCTGAGCATAGGAACTCTGCGTCTTTTCATTTTGTCAACACGCATGCCGTTGACAAAAATAGAGCCGGAGGTAGGAGTTTCCTCATGCATTATAAGTTTCAAAAAGGTACTTTTACCTGCACCCGAAGAACCCACGATAAAAACAAACTCGCCTTTTTCAATGGTAAGGCTGGCTTTGTTAAGTGCGTGAGTACCCGAGGGGTAAACCTTAGATACATTTCGGAATTCTATCATATTAGCCTGCTTTCTTAAAATAACACACTTCCAAAAAATGGAAATACCTTCTAAATGCCGTAAATCGCCTTGTACGCCGCAAAACACTGCGTACAAAGCGACTTTTAATTTTTATTTAAAATTTTGCGGGAGAGGATGAGAGATACTTCTTAACCATTAATGCTACCTTAAATACGATAGCATCCTCGAACTCTCTCAAATCAAGGCCTGTGAGCTTCTTGATTTTCTCAAGTCTGTACACAAGAGTATTTCTGTGAACAAAGAGCTTTCTGGAAGTTTCGGAAACGTTTAAGTTGTTCTCGAAGAATTTTTGGATAGTAAAGAGAGTCTCCTGGTCCAGAGATTCGATAGAGCCACGCTTGAAAACTTCCTTAAGGAACATATCGCAAAGAGTTGTGGGAAGCTGATAAACAAGTCTTGCGATACCTAAATTATCGTAGCTTACGATTGTCTTTTCTGTGTCGAACACCTTACCAACATCAAGAGCAACCTGAGCCTCTTTGAATGAAAGAGCAAGGTCCTTGATGCCCATAACAGGAGTACCGATACCAACGAGACAATGTGTGTAGAACTCACTGGAGAGTGTGTCTACGATAGAGCTTGCAAGCTTCTCAAGGTCTTTGCTTTCGATGCCGGACTTAAGCTCCTTAACAAGAACGATGTCGGTTTCGTTGATATTGATAACAAAGTCTTTGTTTTTGTCGGGGAAAAGATTCTGAACGATATCGTAAGCAGAGATATCTGTCTTGGAGGTAATCTTGATTAATAGACATACACGGTGAACCTCGTTGTTGAAACGAAGCTCTCTTGCTTTAAGATAAATGTCACCGGGGAGGATATTGTCAAGAATAACATTCTTGATAAAGTTGCTTCTGTCATATTTCTCGTCATAGTACTGCTTGATGCTGGCAAGAGATACAGAAAGAAGCTGAACATACTTCTGAGCAAGCTCATCAGAACCGGAAACAAAAACAGCATACTCAGCTCTGGCAGAGTTGCCGAAAGCCTTGTAGGTATATCCGTTAATAACAAAAGGAACGGTAGCGCTGAGAGTTTCAGAAGTAATACTCTCGTTGACCTCGCCTATTCTGCCCAGCTCTGAGCAAGCAATAACAACCGAAGTCTCATCCACAACGCCGATAGTCCTGTCAATAGCGTCCTTCATCTGGTGAATAATACCCTGAAATAATCTGTTTGACATAATAACCGCCTCCGTAATCTTTTACAATTTGCAAAATATAGTGAAAATCCCGAACCATTTGGAAAAATGATACCAAAAACCGAGTATGTTCATATACATTTTACACAAAAATAAAAAAGATTGCAAGCTTTTTCGGAAATTTTTTTATTTTTTTTATAAAAAATGACGAGATTTTATTAGTGCGCCTAGGGTCGAAGCCCTTCGATTGACACATACGAGCGTCGAATTTGCAAAAAGCAGCAAACTGCTGCGTGCAAATTTGCGGAGTATGACGTAAACTCAACTTTTGGACCTTCGTAAATCTGTGCTCAGCAAAGCCCCATTGACTTTGCGATTGTGTTGGTTGCGTTTGAGCCGATAAGCTCTCTGCCTGCCTCTTTGATTCGGGCAACTCCAAGCAAACTGAGACTTAAACATACCGAATACTCGCTTAAAACCGCTTTGGCTTTCGGGGATGCTGCCGAAAACTCAAGAAGCAAATATAGCTTTTCTTTGTATTGCCACAGAGAATTTGCCGCAACACCGGCATTTTCTGTTTTAAGCTTTATCACACAGTCCATCAACCTCTCAGTATCATCAAAACGACAAGCAGTCATCATCTTCTGTCTTTTTACCTTATAAACTTTACGGACAAAATCCAGAGTTACGAGAATCAGCATTCCCTCTTTGTGAGGCATTGCCTCCATGAGCACAGCCCTGCCGACAAATTCCACCCCCGAATTTTCACAAGCAATTCTCAGCAGATTCATGAGGGATGCCCTACACTTTTCATCTTTAAAATTAAGCTTATCTATGGAAATGTCATAATACTTCATATCATCTTCTTTAAGAGAAATAAGCATCCTGTATTTATCAAGCTTATCAATTGTCATCAGCATCCTCCTTTTCCATACATACTACCATAGTATGAAACTCAGGGCTCTGATGCAAGTGATTTTTTTTGGATGTTAAATAATTCTAACTTGAGAAAATCTATTGCAAAACAAAGCTTAAAATGGTATATTGAATGTATAAAATTTAAGGAGGCTACACTTATGCCAAATTGGCTTAAAAATGCAGTTTTTTACGAAATATATCCCCAGAGTTTTTACGATACAAACGGTGACGGTATCGGCGACCTTAAGGGCGTTACTGAAAAGCTTGAGTATGTAAAAGGCTTAGGCTGCAACGCAATCTGGCTCAACCCCATTTACGATTCTCCCTTTATGGATGCAGGCTACGACGTAAGAGACCACAAGAAAATTGCCCAGCGCTACGGAACCGATGCTGACCTTAGGGAGCTTTTAGACAAAGCTCACTCTATGGACATGCACATTCTTCTTGACCTTGTACCCGGCCACACATCCGACACACACCCTTGGTTCCAGGAAGCTAAAAAAGCTAAAAAGAGCGAATTCTCCGACAGATACATCTTCACAAACTGCGTTTGGGAGGCACCTTCTGAGTACAGACTTATGTGCGGTATCTGCGAGAGAGACGGCAACTACTTAGTTAACTACTTCTCATCCCAGCCTGCTCTTAACTACGGCTTCTACAACGTTACCCATCCTCAGTGGCAGCTTGCTCATGACTCTGAGGGTGCAAAGGCTACTGCTGAGGCTCTCAAGGACGTAATGCGTCATTGGCTTGACTTTGGTGTTGACGGATTCAGAGTTGACATGGCTGACTCCCTTGTAAAAAATGATGACGAGAAAATCGCTACTTCCGCTATCTGGAAAGATATAAGAAAAATGATGGACAAGGATTATCCAAATGCCGCTCTTGTTGCTGAGTGGTGCCATCCCGAGAGAGCCATCAAAAACGGCGGTTTCCACATGGATTTCTATCTTGACCACCCCAGAAACGGCTACGCTCGTCTTTTCAGACTTCTTGAAAACGGCGAGAATATGAGCTTCTTCTCCAAAAACGGCAAGGGCGACGTTAAGTTCTTCCTCGACGAGTATATTCCCCGTTATGAGATGACAAAGGACATTGGCTATATCTCCATTATGACCAATAACCACGATATGCCTCGTGCTCCTTTCTATATGGATAACGACACCATCAAGCTCAGCCACGCTATGATGTTCACCATGCCCGGTGTTCCTTTCCTTTACTACGGTGATGAGCTCGGCATGAGATATCAGACAGAGCTGGTAAGCAAGGAGGGCGGCTTCTCCCGCACAGGCTCCCGTACTCCCATGCAGTGGGACTCCAGCGAAAACTTAGGCTTCTCCAAAGCAAGTGCCGACAAGCTCTATCTCCCCGTAGACAGCAAAGAGGACGCACCTACTGTTGAAAATCAGAAAGACGACCCCGATAGCATCTACACCAATGTTACAAACATCATCAAACTTCGTCACGAAATTCCTCAGCTTGGCAACGAAAGCTCATTCGAGGTTATTTACGGCGAGAAAGAAAAATACCCCTTTGCATACCGCCGCGGCGACTACGCAATCTTTGTTAACCCCAGTGCAAAGGATACCTCTATCCCCTTTGCCGAAAAAGAGCTCGAAAGAGTTTATACCATCGGCAAAGCATCATTTGACGGCAAAACCGCAAGAATCTCAGCTTCTTCTTTTGCAATTATCAGAACCAAATAATCCCTTATAAACACCAACCCCCGACAGTTTATATATCTGTCGGGGGTTTTGTCTTAACTCAAACTATTACGTTACTTCTATGAATTCATTGGTATGACTCCCACTATACCAAAAATATATAACATAGTGCCATCTGATCTACTTAATATATCTTATCTCCACAAATCAACATTATCGCTTCGATAGAACTAACCCGAAGAAACAAATCGGGCTCAAAATCCCACGAATCCCAAAAGCTATCTGAACTTCGTTTGCTCCAATTTTTGCTTTCGAGATTGAAGACAAACACATCGGTGTCTTTATCGACTATTATGTAAAGTATTTTATCGCCAAACAGATAACACTCTTTGACATCTAAAATCTGTTGTTCAGAAAGAATTTTGTTTGACAAGGCGATTTGCCTGAGCGCTTCCTCCTCGGAAATCTCATCAAAATCGAGTACAGATGAATCGCCATGATCCATCATACAATTATTAAGTTTAAGATTGAGATCGTCATCATACTGCCACACACCGTCTTTGAAAAATTCCTTGTCCTCTAAACCATAGCGATCTTTCTCCAAACGAGCAAGACAACAATTTTTCAAAAGATAGTATTTGTATTTGACTTCACTCATGTTGTCACCTCAAACATTTTAAAAGTAAAAATCACTTACAAATATATTATAGCATAAATGTGGAAAAAGCTCAATAATAGTTCATGTTGTGCTATTCAATTAACACTCTTGTTTTTATTATGTTTCCTTGGGCAATTGATGTCTGTACACTCGCCACAATTAACACCATCCGACGTACAGCAGAGCAGGTAGTTACATTCATCACAACAGCACTCGATTAGATTTCCGTTTTCGTCCAAGTGTTTTCCGTTGCCTTTGCAGTCTATTCCGTTGTTTCCTGGAGTCAGTTCTATTCCTGTAACATCAATAATCATATCATCACCACATATTAGTTTAGATAATATCTATCTAAATGTCAATAGATAAATTTTATCTATCATATAATACAAATGGTGATTATATGGATAACAGAATTAAAGACCTTAGAGAAGACCGAGACCTCACTCAGACACAGGTTGCTGAGGCTATCGGCATTACTCAAAGAAAATACAGCTATATAGAAACAGGCACCCAACAACTTACAGATGAAATACTTGTAAAACTCGCAAAATTCTATGGCGTGACCACAGACTATCTCCTCAAATTATCAGACAAATGAGAAAAAGCCACCTTGAAGGTGGCTTTTATTTATTCATCCAGATATTAATACAATACTAATTATTTACCAACCGCAACTCTTTCCTTTACTTTAGGAACAATTACCCTCACTGCGTTGGGGACGATTCTTACAGTGGGATTTTTGAGAGAGATAATCTCTCCGTCAAAGCCGATATCAATATCCTTGTCGCTTTCAAAGGAAACACTCTCGCACTTTGTATGCTTTACAAAGGGGAATTTGGGATTGTCGATATGGTCACCTTTTATGTAGGTATTGATAAGAAAAATAAACTTCAGGGCATTGATGGTTTTGATGTGCATAAACTCGATTTTGCCATCGTTAAAATCTGCAAGTGGAGTAGCCTTGATACCGCCACCGTAAAATTTTCCGTTACCTGCAACCGCAAGCAGAGTCTTGATGTTTTTTCCTACATACTCTTTGCCGTCGGTTAACATTCTGTATCTGTGCTTACGCTTTGATAAAAGGCAATAAACAATAGAAATTTTGTATGCAAGGCTGCCAGACACCAGAGGAATACGCTTGAATTTATCCACATTCTTTGCCACCGCCGCATCAAAGCCTACAGACATATTATTCATAGAATATCTGCCTTGACACTCCATAATATCAATAAGCTTATCCTCGCCAAACATCATAGCTTCGATATTGACAAAATCATCCTTTGTGAATTTCTCGAAAGAACGCACAAAGTCGTTGCCCGAGCCCACCGGCACAACGCCCAAAGCACAATTTTCAAATCCTATTATGCCCTTGAGCACCTCATTGGCAGTGCCATCGCCACCACAGGAATACACCCTTACGAAATCATCGGCTTTGGAAAGATAACTCTTTACAAATTCTGTTGCATCGCCGGGCTTTTCGGTAAACATAACGGTTACCTTATCATCGGTCTTTACACTTTCGATTTTTTCGGTGAGTTCTTTTCTTCTGTCAACTTTGCCTGCTGCAGGATTTATTATAAACAAATGCTCCATATCACTTACACTCCGCTACAAATTTACTTATCTGTCTTTTAAGCTCTGCCACAGGCAAGCCCACCACATTGAAGTAGTCGCCCTTGATACCCTTGACAAAAAGACTCGCTTTGCCTTGGATGCCATATCCGCCGGCTTTATCATAGGGCTCTGACGTGTTTATATATTCCTCAATCTCTTCGTCCGAGAGCTCAAAAAATTCAACCTCGGTTACATTTGAAAAGCCTAAGGATTTTTCATCTTTTACAAGGGCACATCCCGTAATAACCTGATGAACTTTTCCACTTAAGACTTTCATCATCCTTCTGGCGTCTTCTTTGTCCTTTGGTTTTCCCAAGACCTCATCTTTAAGTATAACCGCGGTGTCGCATCCCACAACAATATCGTCGGGAAAATCCTTTGCCACCGCTTTTGCCTTTTGCAATGCAAGGCACAGAGGAATCTGGGACACAGCAATGCCGTCGGGAATAACCTCTTCTACTCCTGACGGATTGCACACATATTCATTTGTAATAAGAGAAATAAGCTCCTGTCGGCGTGGAGATGCCGATGCTAATATAAGCTTCAAAGGCAACTGTCCTTTCAGCGTTTTTTACTTCTCCTGCCTTTGGTATAGGGTGTCTTTAAAAGCATGGAAACGATGTTACCCAAAGCATAGAGTGTAAAAACAAAAATACAAAAATTAAGCATTATTAACTCCTCCTTTATCTACTATTATAAAGAAGGAGGTGTCCAAAAATCAGTACACTGATTTTATGAACTATTCATATACAGAAACGGCTTTTTTAAGATACCCTTTATATTCGCTAATTGCTTTTTGGGGATAGATAAGCTCTGCACCGTCCCCCAATGCAAATAGCCAGCCAAAAAACTGAGGGCTTAATACAACCTTTGCAGAAAAAATAAAGTAATCCTCTCCGTCAGCTATCACAAATACATCCTTGCCGAATCTGTCTGCTACAACGCCAACAAGGTAGTTTTTGATACGGATTTTTACATCTGTCATCTCACCGCCAAACATACCGAAAACGCTTTTGGAATAAGATGCCATATCAAAGTCCTTAAACAATGCCTTGCCTTCACAAAGCTCTTTGGTAAGCTTAACTTTATCCATTTTATCAACGCGATAATGGCGGATTTCAGCGGCCTCACTGTCAAAAGCGATAAGATAATAATTCTCATCGTCCCAAGTAAGGGAAAATGGCGAAACCTTATATACTTTTCCTCCATGGCGAGGTTGTTTTGTTATTTTTGAAGTCTTGTCCTTTTCAAGCACCCATTCATAATAGCAGAACGTAATCTGCCGCTTGCTTGAAATAGCCTCGTGGATTGTATCGACTGCATAATATATCTTTTCGTTGGGGTTCTTAACTCGGTTATGAACAAAAACCTGTCTTGAGAGCTTGCTGGCGTCATAGTCCGATGCAAGAGCACCTACCTTTTTGATAAGCTCTCTGGATTTTTTCTCGGTGATAAACTTAGAACTCTGCACCGCATCTACCAAAAGCTTGAGCTCCGGCAACTCAAAATCACGTTCACCTATGTAATACCTCACGGTTTTGGTTCTTTCGCTGCAAATATCCAAACCATAATTCTCAAGCAATCTCAAATCATCATAGATACTTTTTCGTTCGGCATTTATGCCGTAAGCTGCAAGCTTTTCAATTATTTCATTTACCGTAAGTCCGTGTTGCTCGTCGCTGTGCTTCATTAATATATCTTTAAGCACAAGCAGCTTAAGCTTCTGATTAGCTCCCTTTGCCATTTTTATCACCTACTATGCATATATAATAAGTATACCAATTCCGCAGGAGTTTTGCAACAAGTCAAAGCAACTGAAAAGGCTTATGGAAATATTTGTTATAATGCGACAATCAAGCATCATTTAGTATGGTTAATATTACAAAACCACTTGTAATATATACAAATTCCGACGCTTTTTTATGTTGGCTATTACCATATACAAGCGATATCTGTCGGTTTTTTTATGGCAAAAGTAGAAAATCATAAAACTCCTTTGACATTGAAAAAACATAAATATATAATATCGTATAGAGGAAAAGGTCCTCTATTAGTTATTCATGCGTTTTACTTTACTTTCAGAAAGGATATTTTATTATGGCAACAAAGAAGACAACAGCTAAGGCAGAAACAACTGCTCAGGCAGAGACAAAGAAAACAACTGCTAAGAAGGCAACAACAAAGAAGTCTGAGACAAAGGCAGCAGCTGTAGAGACAAAGGCAGCTACAGAGGCAGTTGAGGTTAAGGCTGAGAAGAAGCCCGCAGCTAAGAAGACAACAACTAAGAAGACAACAACCAAGAAGGCAGCTGCTAAGGTTGAGGTTTTTGTTGAGTTCGCAGGCGCACAGGTAGCAATCGACGAGGTTATCGCTAACGTTAAGAAGGCTAACGGCGAAGATGCAAAGAACTACACAATCTATCTCAAGCCCGAAGAGAGCAAGGCTTATTATGTTGCTGACGGCGTTGAGAAGGAAATGGATGTTTTCTTCATCGGCTAATCAGAATAGGCGTTTAAAGAATCAGGTGTTGGTTAATAATCAACACCTGTTTTTATTTCTGATTTCACACATTTTTTAAAAAACGAGACAAAAAAGCCAAATTTGCCGTTTGTTACAATTTTGTTTTACCAGTTATAAATCATGTAACATTACTTGAAATGCTTTGCTCTATTTTCTATAATATAGCATGTACCCGCAACGAGGGTATTTTTATTTGTATATTCCCGTGCATTTTCTTCACACCACAACGAAATACAGAGGCGATATTTTGTTTATTTTTAAATGTGCAAAAGAAAATTTCACCAACACCGAGGCAGGTGCTTACGAATCATACAGTATCTGGGTTATGGACAGCAAAAGCGAAGAGACTCTTTGTTATATTCCCGATGTCTTTACTCACCCGTGCAAAGCTCATAAGTTTGTAGAGCTTTGCAATACCCACCAACCCGCACTTATTCATCTTGAGGATATAATTGAAAGCTTTTATAACAAGTAATCGTCATAACCATTGATTTGAATTATCGTTAAATGTATAATTAAGTCGAGGTGATTCGTATGCATGAACAACTCTGTAATGACAAACAATCCGCCGACAAGTCCGCCTTTTATTATATTTCCAAATACAGGTCTGCTTTGATGGGCTTAGCACTTATATGGGTTGTCTGGTATCATTCTTCGGTGTATCTTGATTTCTTCCCCCTGGAATTTATTAATAAAACATTTGAATTTATCAAAAGCATAGGCTACGGAGGAGTAGATATATTCTTCTTTGTCAGCGGATTCGGAATATATATATCATTGGAAAACCACAGTACCTCTCAATACATCAAAAACCGAATCAAAAGAATAACACCTACCTGGTGGACATATCTTATAATATGTATCCTGTTGGGACAATTTGTATTCCGGATTTATTTCACTAAAACAGAAATATTCGGATTTTTAACATACACCGGATTCTGGCTCGGCTTGTCAAATCAAGGCAACTGGTACATTTATACTATAATGCTGTTCTATCTTGTGTCACCGGTTATACACGCTTTAATTAAAAACAGCAAACACAAATTGTTGACCGCTGTTGTTCTCCTTGGAGTTTCTTTGGCAATCTCCTTCGCGTTTATGGATAACCCCAGACTCATAGCGATTTCAAGGCTTCCTCTTTATATTATCGGCATGAGCGTTCCCCCGGTGCTCAAAAATGTTCAGCTTAGGAAAATCCACTGGTTAGTAATATTTGTATCTTTTGTAGCAGGCATATCTGCACTTTACCTTCTCTGCACATACGCATACGACTATTTATGGGATTACGGCTTGTGGTGGTATCCGTATATTATCGTCGCCCCCACCTTTTCATTGCTACTTACCAAAGTCTTTGATAAACTGCACAGATTCATTAAACCATTAACAGCCCTTCTTTCACTTCTTGGAAGAGCCTCTCTGGAAATACTTTTAGCATCTGACTATATGCTCCTTATTTCCTATAAACTTAACATCAGAATCCACTCATTCCGCACAACCGCGATATTAGTTGTTGTTGCTTCCTTCGTTTTTGGATTAGTCTTTTACTTCAGTATTAATAAAGCGACAAAGCTCTCAAACAAGTTGATAAGAAAATTAAAGTCAAAACAACCAAATACTTAACAAATCAATACACTTTTATAATTAACCAAAACCCCCGACAGAGAATTTTCTGTCGGGGGTTGTTGTATAGTGAAAACCACGCGATAGTCGCGTGGTTGAAAAAAGGTTAACCGATAAACAAAAATCTCCGCTTGTGATAGAATTGAAGTGACCTGCCAGTCGACTTCAAAGAAAACAAACGGAGGATTTTTAAATGAAAAAAGAAAGTATAAATACAACAAGTAGTTTAGCACACACAAAATGGAATTGCAAGTATCACATAGTCTTCGCCCCAAAGTATAGAAGAAAGGTGTTTTACGCAGAAAAAAGGTATGAGATAAGAGAGATGCTGCGGCAGTTATGCCAATGGAAAGGCGTAGAAATAATAGAGGGAGAAGTGTGCCCCGACCACATACATATGTTGGTGAGCATCCCGCCCAAAATGAGTGTTTCGGGTTTTATGGGATATCTTAAAGGAAAAAGTGCATTGTTGATATTTCAGAAATGGGGAAATATGAAATTTGCATACAGAAATCGCGAATTTTGGTGCAAGGGATATTACGTAGATACCGTGGGTAAAAATACTAAAGCGATAAAAACATATATAGCAGATCAGTTGAAAAGAGATCAGGAAAGTGATCAATTAAGTATGTTTGACCCACGGGACCCATTTATGGGTAGTAAGTAACAGTTGCATGGCTGGCAGGCCAACAAAAAACGCACTTGTGCGTAGCCAGTAATACTAGGGCTATGCCCGAAAATGAAATACCCCCCGTTTTACGGGGGGATATTTATTGAGTTTTTGGGGTTGGTTTTTGTATTAAGACTTAGATTTCGTCTTTAAGAATATGATTCAAGTCGTGCTTTTGAAGTTCTTTAATGCTTCTTAGCTTTGATAAAATCTTAACTCTTAAATCTTATCAACTGCAACCATATCGGAGTATGCTGTCTGGATGTCGCCGTTTGCATCTCTGTACTGTACAAATGCCTTTGCGTACCAGCTTGTGCCGATAAAGCTGTTTGTCTTGTTTACTGTGTAGCCGGGCTGGGGATTGCTCTGTGCTGCACCGGGTGCTGCCTGAGTAATGTTTGTATCCTGTGCGTTACCGCCTACTACGAAGTTTGCCTCGTTGTAGTTCTTCTGCTCTACAATAAGGATACCGCCCTGTACGAATGTGCCAAGCTCCTCGGGTACTTCCCAGAATAAAGAGTAACCGATCTTGATTGTATCTGCTGTAGGATCTGCTGAAATTCCTACGATTACCTCGTAGTCGATCTCTGCTGCTTCATCTACATATACTGCTGTGAGCTCTACATCAAAGTATGCATTGAATGTATATGTGGACTGGTAGCTTCTCACATTACCGTTCTGGTCTGCCCAGTATGCAAACTTCTTGCCGCTTTCTGCTGCATCTGCTACTACTGTTACGCTTCTGTTGTACAGATATCCGCCGTTACCATCTGTAAGGCCGTTTGTAATCTGTCCGCCATTTACGCTTACCTTTACATATACTATCTTTGCTGTCCATGTGGGTAATACCACTACGTCTTTGCCTGCTGCAAGCTCTGCTGCGATTTCTTCTGCTGTCATGTTCCAGCCTGCGAAGTCGTAGCCTGTAAGTGTAGGATCTGCGGGGAATACGATTTCGTCATCTGCTGCATAATACTGCATATCAAGAATCTGACCAAGTCCGCCTGCGGCTCTGTCGTTCTTGAAGGTTACAAGGTTTACACCTGCTACTTCTGTGCTGTACATTGCCTTGATGAAATCGTTACCGCTTGTTGCGAATGTGTATGTTTCGCTTGTGGATACGATTGCACCTGTGGTTGCGTTCATCCAGCCGATGAACTCATTACCGTTTGTGGAGCTTGCTACTACTGTTACAGTTGCTGCGATAGGCATCTGTGTATTGAGGTAGCTTAAGCCCTGAGGACGTGCATTGCCGCCGTTTACTGATACTGTAAAGCCTGAGCCGCCGGATACTTCTACCTGAAGCTTACCTGTTGTTACAATTTCTGTAGAGGTTGAATTCTTGGTATATACTGCGGTTACTGTCAAGTCAGTTGTTACGTTGTCAAATGCTTTGTCCCACTTGCTGAAGGTGTAACCTGCCTTTTCCGGTGCTTTGGGAGCAATGGCTGCTGAACCTTTTGCTACCAGCTGAGAGCTTATAAACTTACCATCAGAATCAATGAAGATAACCATATATTCAGGTACATCTACAACGATCTTTTCGTACTGAGCAATAAGAATTGTATCTGCCTCAATTGAATCAATGCTCTTGTTCCATCCTGTAAAGGTATAACCTGTTCTCTGAGGAGAAGCAGGAGGAATAGCAGGCATACCTGCACTTACATACTGCTCATTGAGCACTGTACCATCGTAATCCATAAATACAACTGTATATTTTGCAGATGCACTCTCAACACTTGCAGTAAGTGTGTGGATGTTTGTATTAAGGGTAAAGGTTACGATGCTCTTTTCGTCCAGGGTAATGGTCTGGTTTGTGCCTAAGGGCCACTCCATAGAATAATCAGAATTTGCTGCTTTATAATTATATGTACCCTTGTCTAATGTGAACACTGCTGTATAGATGCCTTTTTCGGATTTAGTCATAGCATCTGTTGTCTGCCAGGAGTTGAAATCACCGCGGAGGTAATAAACCTGCTCTGTCTTTGTATAGACTGCGGTCACAGTCAAGTCGCTTGTTACATTGTCAAATGTCTTGTCCCAGCCGCTGAAGTTATATACATACTCAACATCTGCAGCTCTTGAGGGAGCTGAGGGAGCAGTAGCAGACTTGCCTTCTTCTACAGATACAGTTCTGATAACAGCACCGTCAAAGTCTGCAAAAGTTACCTTATAGACTGCAGTATCCTTTGTATATACAGCGTTGACTGTAAGATTGGATGTGATATTTGAGAAATCCTTATCCCAACCGGTGAAGGAGTAGCCGTTAACAACGGGAGCTGCAGGAGCAGTAGCCGCTTCACCCTCAATGATGATCTGAGAATCAAGGTGTTTTCCGTCCAATCCGAGGAATACAACAACGTAACAGTTGCTGAGGTCTGCGTTTTTATCATACTGTGCAGTAATTGTCATGTTGCTAACAACGTTTGAGAAGTCTTTGTCCCAACCAACGAAGGTATAACCTGATCTTGTGGGTGCTTCGGGTGCAGTTGCTGCTTCGCCCTCCATAACCTTCTGCTCAGAAATTACTCTGCCGTCAAAGTCTCTGAAAATTACAGTGCACTCGCTTGCAATCACTTGAGACTCTGCAACAAGAGTATGGTTAACTGTATCAAGAGTGAATTTTACAATGCTTGTTTTGTTAAGAGTAATGGTCTGGTTGCCGTTTGCAGGCCACTGCATCGAGTAATCCTCGTTAGCAGCTTTATACTCGTATGTACCTGCTTCCAGCGTAAGCTCAGCGGTATAGATGCCGTTAGAGCCCTTTGTCATATTGTAAATGGGATACCAATCGCTGAAATCACCGCGGATATAGTAAACCTGGTCAGTTTTTGTATATTGTGCAGTGATGGTTGTATCTTCCGAAACAGCACCGAAAGCTTTGTCCCAGCCTGCAAAATTATATACATAGTTTACATCTGCAGGTCTTGAGGGTGCAGAAGGAGCAGTTGCTGATGTTCCCTCTACTACGCTCTGAGTCGAAAGAATTGTACCATCGTAGTTAACAAAGGTAACTGTGTAATAAACAATATCCTTTGAATATGCTGCAGTAATGGTTGTATCTGCTGTGATATTTGTAAATGCTTTATCCCAGCCGACAAAGGTATAGCCGTTTCTTGTGGGATTTTCAGGTGCGGTTGCTGATGTTCCGTGGGCAACAGTCTGTGTACTGAGAACTGTACCGTCATAATCAGCAAACTTAACTGTATACTCTGCATAAACCACTACGGTATAGTTTGTACAGATAACCTCGCCATTATAAACAAGGCTAAGACCGCTATATGTGCCGGGAACAGAAGTATTGACTTTTCCGCCCACAGAATTCTGAAGCATATCAAGACTTACAGGAATTGTCTTTGTAATTATACCGTTGGCGGTGCTGTAGTCAACTGTAAATGTACGTGTTGCAGAAGAATCAGCCGATGCCTTAACCTCTGCATCTGACGAAGCATTTACCCATACAGTACCGGTCTTGTCTGCTACATTTGCCGAACCTGAAATATACTGGTCTTCAAGAACATTAACAACAATCTCGCCTACTGAAACATCAGTATTATCATCATTGCGATAATAAGCATTTACAGTATAACTGTCAGCACTTCTGGAATCTGATGTGCTGAAATCATCACTGAAATCAAGCCAGTAATAGCCGATCTTGCCTTCGGTTCCGTTTGAAGGAATGTGGATATTCTTTCTGGAAGCGTCAACAACCTTGAAACCATCAGTAATCGCAGAAATTACATCTGCCTGTGCTGTACCCTCAAATACATCGAAGGTCTGTGTACCCTGAGTCTTGACACTCTTCATTGCTGAGTCAGATGCATACGCATATAATCTTACCTTAAGTGCAGCAAGATTAGACTTAACCTGTGCTTCAGTATATGCAGGAGATGACCACTGACCTGTAGATTCGTCACAAGTCAACACATAATATGTACTGTCTGTAACATAGTAAATCAGGAAAGTACCATCACCGAAGCTTTCAATCACCACAGAGTGAGTAGGATTCTTGATACCATACATATTTTCATGTGTATCGTCCTGAATCCACAAGAATCTCTCCTGTGTACCCTCAGCATCAGCATCTGTTACAGAGTACCAATAAGTTCCGTTCTTCACTTCGCTGATTGTACCATCATCAGCATATATAGGACCTATACCTTTAGAAAGACGAACATAAGAATAAGATGTAGTACCACCAAAAACGGGTGAATCTGCAGTTGTCAACTCATCCCCGTTTACAGAAGACTTCTGTTTCATAATCCACAGACCATCATCACGGTTGTTGTGGCCGATATATACATTGTCCTCGTTTACAGAGCCGTCGCTGTTCTCACCGAAGTAGAAAACATTCTCGGCATTTCCGCTCTGATTGTAAACAATAGAACTTGCAGGTGTATTGGGATCGGTTGCTGAATAAGACATAATGTTCTTTGTCTTATCGTTCATAATGAGGTAACGATTGTTAACAACCGGAATATCCTCTCTTATAAACACATAGCTGTTTGATGCAGTCTCAACACTGACACCCTGAGTATATACTGCAGTGATAGTAATGTCACTTGTAATATTCTTTATGGGAGCACTCCAACCTATGAAGGTATATCCGTTTCTGGCAGGAGTTGCAGGAGCAGTTGCAGTGCCACCCTCAGCAACCTGCTGAGTACTGAGAACTGTACCGTCATAATCCTTGAATGTAACGGTATATGTAACAGCTTCCCATACTGCACCGAGAACAACTGTATCACCTGAGCCGAGACCTGTCTTTGCAACAGCGGTCTCGTCTGCATAGATATAATAGTCATATCCCTCAGGCTGTGCACCCTGAGCATAGAAGCCTGTTGTTGTACCGTTAGTATAGCGATACTGTCCTGTAGCCTCTCTGTAACAAGACCAACCTACAAACTTGTAGCCTTCTCTTGTAAATGTGTTCTTTGAGATGGGTGTAGATTCTCCGTATATAACCTTCTGGTCAGACATCGAGCCTGAGCCGCCGTTGGGTTCAAATTTGAAGATAAAATATTCCTCATAATCCCATACTGCATAAAGTGTCACAACATCTCGGTCTGTTGAGCTCTGCTTTGATACAGATCCACCGTCAGAATAAACTCTGAAAGTATATGAATCGGGAGCTTCGGAATACTCCGCCCAAGTAAGCCAGATTGTGTCGCCGTTTGCATCTTTAAAGAGCCACTTGTCGTCACTTCTGCGATGTGCACGCCAACCTGCAAAATTATAGCCATCCTTAGTGAATGTGTTTGTTCTGAGCTTGGTTGATGTTCCGTAAGTAACCTCTGTTGCTGCCATGGTTCCTTCTGCGCCGTTTCCGTTGTACTCAACAGTATATGTCTGTGCATCTGTATCTTTAGGAATCCACTGAGCTACCAACCTGATCTCATCGTATTTGGCAGTACAGAGAGAAGTTGTAATATACTGGTCTTTATAAAGCACAAGACTATAGCCGTCGGGCTGATTACCGGGAACATAGCCTGTGCTGTCAGTTCCATTGGAATAAATAAATGTTCCGGGCTCAACACGATTTACATACCATCCTGCGAATTCATAGCCACTTCTGGTAAATGTGTTTTTGCTGATACATGAAGGCACACCGTAAATATGGGTAGAGTTGGCCATTGTACCTGAGCCGCCGTTTGCATCATATTTAATTGTATAGTTGTGTTTACCCCAGACAGCATACATTCTGATTGTATCGCCGTTGTCCAAGCCTATTTTTGCGACGTGCTCGCCATCGTCAAAGATATAGTAGCTATAGCCGGCAGGAATATCCGCCTTTGTATACCAACCGAAGCTTGAGCTGTCTGTGCAGTACCATTCTTTTGTAGAAGGTCTGTAGGCTCTCCAGCCTTTGAAGGTATAGTCTGTGCGTGTAAACTGGTTTGTATTGATAGCGGTCAATGTACCATAAGTAACAGTCTGGTCAGCCATTGTGCCCTCACCATCGTTAGGATAGAATTTCAGCACAATGTTGCTTGTATCTGTGGTAGTATCGCCGCCTGTATCGCCGGAATCTCCACCGGTGTCTGAGCCCGAGTCACCGCCTGATACGGTGCCCTCATAACCATTAAATCCGTAAGTCTTTACGATTGTGGGATAATCCTTGTATGCAAGGTCTGCATCATAAGGGCCGTATGAAACACCGCCATAAGTAAAGTAGTGCTTGTCAGTCCACTGATACATACCATACTTTGTACTGTAGTAGGTACCATACTTAGAATAACCAGCGTCATAGGTACCATCGCCTGCATAGTGAGCTACCCAACCCTCGTAATAATCTCTGAGGCCTGCGGTTGTAATCCACTCCTGCTCCATCCAGCTTGCCATACTGTACATACCTACAAGATAGCCGTTTTCTTCAAGAGTGCCCATGAATTCTTCACAGATTGCAATAGCAGTAGACTGAGAAAGTCCGCTCTGGGACGAATCCTCATAGTCAAAGTAAATGGGATATTCAAACTTCTTACCCTCAATGTAGGACATACAGTCCTCTACGTCGGCAGTTGCTCCTGCAACGGACGTACAGTATGCATAATAGTAAGCACCTACGTTAAGGCCTGCCGCCTTTGCCTGAGAGTAGTATGTTTCAAAATATGTATCTTTGCCGTTGGTGGTACCGCACCTTAAGATAACAAAGCTATAACCTGCGGCTTTGATTGCCGAGAAGTTTACGTTATCCTCCTGCCATGCAGAAAGGTCAAGTCCTTTTGTCAGGATAGTACCGGTACCAGCCATACCGCCATCATAACCGTTTTCATAGCCTGTACCCGAGGAGGTACCGCCCGAGCTTCCTCCCGAAGAATCACCTGTTGAGCCTCCCGACGAGGTGCCATCAGGATTTATGAGTTTTCCTGCTTTAAGCAGTGAGAGCAACTGTTCGTTCTGCTCTGCAGTACCCGAAAAATCCGTTATGCCGTTGGCGGCAGCGATTTTCTGATGAAGCTCCCAGTCACAGGTAACACCGATTGATGACATAGCTCCGTAGAAGGTAGTCTGCGACGAATCGCAAGCAGGATAATACGAAGGCTCTACATAATCGGGATTCAGAAGCTTACCCGATTTGAGAAGATTTAAAAGGGTTGTATTCTGTTCTGCAGTACCCTCAAAATCAGCAATACCGTTGAACTCTGCGATTCTCTGGTGAAGCTCCCAGTCACAGGTAACACCGATTGACTCCATAGCAGGATAGAAAGAACCATAGCTGGAATCACAAGCAGGATAATACTTGGAATTTGTAGAAACTGCACCACCGCTTACATCACTGCCTGTTGAACCATCGGGAGCAGCAGGAACAGAGCCTGTGTATCTCTGAATTGTATAGTAAGCACCGTATTTAGAACCAAGAGTAGAGGGAGTATAGTAAGATCTCTTGAGCTGAGGAGGTGTCTGCTCTGTAATCTCGATCTGTGTCAGATTACCGCTTGAATCATAGGTAAGACCTGTAACAAGTACAACATGACCTACACTGTTTGAGTTAAGGGCGTCACCAAGCTGAAGATTGTATGCATTTGAAGCAGTACAATATCCTAAGTTTGTAGAAACCTGAGGAATAGAATATGTTGTCTTTCTGTCAATACCCCAGCACCAGGATACGAATGCTGAACAGTCAGTAGCATAATATGTAGAATATGTGCCATCATAGCTTGACTGATAGGTATAGAAGGCTGAGCTTGCATTAGCCGCACCTTGGATAAAAGTATCCACCGAAACACCATATCCGATATAATAACCCGAGTTAATAGGCTGTCCGTAAGGAAGCTTATAAGAACTACCCTGATAAAAATAATAATTACCGTTCCAACCAGCTACAGTTTTCTGGCAGGTCCAGTTAATATTATAAAGGTAATTCGCCCTGGCATCGATGTTAAGCTGGCTTGTTGTAGACGCTTTTACAGGAGTTTTTACAAAGGAAACCCCCGTAAATACGCTGAGTAAAAGCACAGCAACAAGCAAAATACTGGTTACTCTCTTTAACATTAAACGCACCTCACATAAATAATATAGTTTATGTATACTCACCTATACATTGTTAATATTATTTTATCATTTTTACCAATTGATGTCAATATACGCATAAATCATTGTCGTTTTTTAACATTTGTTGACTAAAGCAAAAAATACCATCCGATTAATTAAATTTTTAATATACTTCTATATAATATTGACAAATCCAGTATCAGAATGTAAACTTATAGCCAAGATAGTTAGACAAAATCCGACAAATCTAAACTATCGGAGGTGTAATAAATGAAAAATAAAGACAACTGGTGGCTCAGCGACAAAGAAAAAGAAGAGCTTATGGACCTTCTTATGCCCGAGCTTGCCACTCTGAGAATCAAAGCAGGCATCTCTCAGGGAGAGCTTGCAAACACCATCGGTGTTTCCAGACAGACCTACGGTGCTGTTGAAAGACAAATCCGAAAAATGACATGGAATACATATCTGGCACTGATTATGTTTTATGACTACAACGAGAAAACCCATCATTTCCTTCACTCTATGGGCCTGTTCCCCGATGCGGTGCTCAAATATGTAAACAGATCCAGCGCACCCTCAGGCACAAACCTTATGCCGGAACTTGGCAACGATGTCAGCTCATTATTCAAGGATCTGGATGATCAGGCAATACACTCCATCAAAACTCTGATTATGGTTGAGTACGCAAGATGCAAAAAGCTACCCGGCGATGTAGTAATCAAATCCTTTGACGGAAAGGTGTTCTCTAAAAAGATTTCGGAAGAAATCGAAAGCAAAAAAGCTTTAAAATCAATAAAAAAACGGCAGGAAAACAATGACTAACAAAGAAATCAAAAAATACGTACAAAGTTTTCAAAAAGAATACAAACTAACCGAAATAAACTATCGCACCCTGCGTAAAGCCTGCGAAGAAATGGGATATACTGTTATTGAGTTCAATCACATTTTCAACGAAAAAGATGTGCAGACACTGATAACCTCATTAAATCTTGATGATTGCATCAAGCACAGCCGCGGCTTTACATACGCAAACGAAAATTATCGGATGGTGTTTATACACGAAGACTTGTCTGATGAAGAAAAGAATATAGTCCTTGCACATGAGGCAGGACATATTTTTCTGGGACATCTTAACACCGTACCTGTTTTGGGCAAGGACGTAAAAGAAGAATTCGAGGCAAACGAGTTTGTGCATTTTCTTCTTTGTAAATCCCGACTCAAAAACTGCAAGGCCTTCGTCCGCAAACACAAAGCCGCAGTAATAATCGCAGCATCGGTTATTGTTCTGGCGGTTGCCGGCACTGTGATTCTCACCAACATCTCCGAAAACAGCAAATATTACGGCGATTACTACATAACCACAACCGCAGGTCACAACTACCATCTGAAGGACTGCAGCTATGTCAAAAACAAAAGCAACATACGCAGACTCACCAAAGAGGATTTTGAAAGCGGTAAATACTCGCCCTGCGATGTTTGCCAGAAATAAAAATACAAAGAGGGGTTATTTTTATGGAAAACAATTTTGCTAATAAAACCTGTCCGTTTTGCAAAGCCGAGCTTACTGCCCAGGACACCATTGCTGTTTGCGATACTTGCGGAGCATATCAGCACATCACCTGCTGGCAAAAGAACATGGGCTGCACCACAGAGGGGTGCCAGGGCAGAATCAAAGATATAATAGAACCCGATTATTCTTCTGACGATCCCACGGTATCTATTGCAGGAGCAGTTGTTCCCCAGCCCGCCCAGGAGTCTGAGGCACCTGCAGAGGAAACCGTAGAAGCACCCGATGTTGAGCCTACAGAAACACCTGCAGAGGAAACCGCAGAAGCACCCGATGTTGAGCCTACAGAAACACCTGCAGAGGAAACCGTAGAAGCACCTGCTGATGTGCCTGTCGAAGCTGAAGCTATAGCAACCGAGCCCGCAACCTTTACCGAGGATGAGATTCCTGCTCCCGTTGCCGAGCCCGCACCCTTTACCGAAGGCGAGATTCCTGCACCCGTAGCCGAACCCGTACCCTTTGCTGAGGGCGAGATTACTGCACCTTTTGTCGAAGGTCAGATAGCTCCAAAGCCCAAGAAGAGCAAGAAGCTTTTTATTATTATCGGTGCCGCAGCCGCAGTTGTAATTGCCGCCGTTGTGTGTCTTGTTATATTCTTATTCATTCCTATGAACAAATACAACACCGCCTGCACTGCTCTTGAGAACAAAGATTTCGATGCTGCCTACCAGCAGTTTGTTGAGCTGGGCGGATACAGCGACAGTAAAGAAAAAGCAAAAGAAACTCTCTACAAAAAAGGCGAGCATCTTCTGGAAAACAAAGAATACGACGATGCTATCGATACATTCACTCAGTTAGGTGAATATAAAAACGCATCCGAGATGGTCCTTGAGTCAAAGTATCAGAAAGCATATAATTACAGAGACGAAAGCAACTACGAATATGCTTACAAATACTTTGAGAAAATCTTAGATTACAAAGACAGTAAAACTCAGCTTGATGCTGCTCTGATTATGTGGGAAGCAGAGGTACTGGCCGATGGCTCTACTTCACAATCTTACAGATTCAAGGAAACTGTCAACCTTACAAGCGACCAGTATATGCTTTACTACGGAACACTTGAGCTTTACATATCAGGTCACGATACCGCAGAGGATTGGACCGATGATAACTATAAGGTTATGCTGGACCTTTTCGGACTTCTGCCTGCATCCTACGAAGATACCGCCACATATACAAAGCTTTTTACAACTTTATATGATTATGGCGAGGCTTATCTCTTTACAGACAAAGCATCTCTTGCCAAGCAGTGCTGGAGCCTTGATTTTGTCCAGAGCCTTGCTCAGCAGGACCATAGTGTATGGGCTTTCCTCGTTGGCAACTGGTCTACCTATAGCGGTAATTATTATTTGAAGTTTGAAGATCGCGGTGACGAGGGCTATTATTGTCATTACAATGTTCCCTTCACAGACCACGCCAACACTGAATATATTGATATTATCGACATGACTTTTGTTCACAAAGACAAAGATAGTAAAATACTTGGCAACGTATATGATATATCTATCATCGACTTCAACACAATCCGAATATACAGTTACTCAAACAATCAGACCTACACACTCTACAGATAAGTAAAATTAAAACATCAAAGCCGTCAGCGTAATTTGTACGCTGACGGCTTTTGTTATGCCCAGTTAGGTGTCGCTTCAAAAGAAACATCTTTGCCTTTATATGGAAATGTAATTCTGTGAGAATAAAGCATGGGCTCCTTCACACTGCTTCTGGAGCCGTACTTGTGGTCTCCTACCAGAGGATAACCCCTGCTTGCAAACTGTACTCTGATCTGGTGGCTTCTGCCGGTATAAAGACGAATATGCAAAAGCGACTCCTCGCCCTCTGAAAGACGTTTGTACTCAAGCTTTGCTTTCTTCACCCCTGCTCTCTGTCTTTTCACCACAAAAACCTTGTTTTTCCTTGAGTCTTTAAAAAGCAAATCCTCAAGCACTCCGCTCTTATCGGGTGTACCGTGGACTTTCGCAAGATATTCCTTGACCATCCTGCCTTCCTGAATAGCCTTGGAAATAATTGCGGCGGTTTTCTTGTCTCTTGCGTAGACCATAACTCCCCCTACATTTCTGTCCAGACGATGCAGAGTAAAAATTTCGCCCTCATAATCCTCAGCAATAGCTTTGGGAACATCATGCTCAGAATCAAGACCGACGGGTTTTATGATTACTATTATGTTTTCGTCAGAGTGAAGAATCTCCATACAAAATCACTTGTCCTGCTTCATTTTGTAATTAAAAAGCACAACGGCAACAACCGCAATTACAAAAGCATAGCCGAATACCCACAAAAGCTCAGGCAGAATCTCGCTGTAGTTGCCCATAAGGGCATATCTGCCTGCTTTTACTGCGTGGATAAAGGGAAGAAGATTTGCAATCTTCTCGAAAGTACCGCCGATAAGACTGATGTCAAACCATGTGCTTGAAAGCCATGCCGAAAGATTTGTAAGCAGCGCACCGCATACTCCGCCTACCATTTTATCATTAAAAATCGTTCCACACAATAGTCCCATTGCAATATAAAGCAAAGCAGTAGGAAGATTTACAAGAATTGCAGGAATAATGGAAACCGTAAACTCAAGTCCCATAAAAAATGATGCAATATAGCACACCAATGTCTGCATAAGTGAAATCGGAATCAGCGGAAGTGTGTAACCGATTATGTATTGGTAGGGCTTAAGAGGTGATGTAAAAAGTCTTAAGATAAAGCTTGTGCATCTGTCCTTTGAGACTATTGTTGCAGTAAAAAGCGAAATAAAGCTCAGACCAAAAACTGCCACACCGGGCACAAGGTTTTTGATGTTAAAAAGTGTCATTGAAGCTTCTTTGGGAATGCTTGCATTAATTGCAGAAAGCAGCACCAGAAGCACCAACGGAAAGAGAATTCCGAAGATAAGAGTAAATATATCGCGGAGTATCTCCTTAGTGTTTCGGCTTGCAAATACCAACGTTCTTCTCATAATTTTACACCTCGACTCCCGCGATTCTTACGAATGCCTCTTCAAAATCAGCAGTACCTGCTTTTTCTTTAAGCTCAGATGCAGTACCCTCTGCCTTAAGCACACCGCCTGCCATAATACCGATGCGGTCCGACAGAGCTTCTGCTTCCTCAAGATAGTGGGTTGTAAGGATAATTGTGATTTTTCCCTTAAGCTTGCTTATATGCTTCCACAGCTCCCGTCGTGCCAAAACGTCCAGACCTAAAGTTGGCTCGTCAAGAAAAATAACCTGAGGCTTTGAGATAAGCGCCATAGCAATGCTGAGTCTTCTCTGCCAGCCACCCGAGAGTGTTTTTGCACGGTTTTTCTCGATATCGCCCATATCAAAGTCTTCTATCATTTTTGTAGCTTTTTCGCGAGATTCAGCCTTTGAAAAGCCGAAAACACCTGCAATAAACTCAAGATTTTCGCGGACGGTCAGGTTTGGAGCAACAGATGTCTCCTGAGGAGAAACGCTGAGAATCTGCTTGACACTGTTTTCATCCGTAATAATGCTTTTGCCCATTACCTCAGCATCACCGGATGTAGGCTTTATAAGGCACGAAAGCATTTTGATTGTGGTTGACTTGCCTGCACCGTTAACACCTAAAAGAGCATATATCTCACCTTTTTTGATGTCTAAGTTAAGTGCATTTACAACTGTTTTGTCCTTATACTTTTTAGTAAGGTTATTGGTTTTTATAGCCGACATATTAACCTCCGAATGTAAAAATAGGCATTTTACCGATTTTTGCAAACGCCATACCGCGTTTGTCTCCTACTACCAGCAGCTTATCCCCTGCCTTGATGTCATACACTTTTCTGGCGTGTTTGGGGATGACCACCTGACCACGCTCGCCTACCTTAACCATACCGAAGACATATCTGCCCTCAGATGGCTCTTCGCTGACCTCAACAGTCTCATCAATAGGACTCATTACAAGTGCATCAAGCGACACCTCAAAGAGCATAGCCATATCTGCACATTTCTGGATATCGGGCAAAGACTCGCCATTTTCCCATTTTGCCACGCTCTGACGGGACACTCCGATTTTCTCGGCTAAGTCCTCCTGTGAAAAGCCCCGTTTGTTTCGTAAATACTTAATATTCATACCAATCATATTTTTCATTCCTTTCACACAGTATTATATCACTGATGTTTACTATACTCAACCAATCATTTTTCACAAATTATGTTAATTTTGGTTGCATAAAAAACTCCTGCCAAAAAGCAGGAGTTTGTCTTCGTTATTTTACACAGGTATAAAAGGAAGCTCTATGTAAGTTGTTTTTTCTGTAGGTTGTGTGTTCTGATGCACGGGTTCGGTTTCGGTGAAATCGGGAGCGTTACTTGCAGGCTCGGTTTTATCCTTTTGCTCAGAAGGCTCCGAGTGCGGAACTGTCATAATCTCCAAATCATCTTCATCAGGAATTATCCCCACAGAATCAGAATTTCCGGAAATTTCAGCATCTGTGGCTTTTTCTTCTGTTACAACTGCCTCTGTTGTTTGTGATTCAGAAGAAGTAACCATTATATCGGCTTTATCCGTTGACTCATTTGTGCTCTGCTCACTGTTGCAACCGCAAATCATCAACGCAAAAATCAAAACCAACATTAAAAAAATTATGGATTTTCTCATTTTCATATATATACCTCAGATTTTAAGAATTAACTTGCAGGAACAAAAGGAAGCTCAATGGGCTTGTTGGGGTCTCTTGTAGTGGTTTGCGTAGCCTCGGTGGACACAGGCTCTGTAACAGCTTCGCTGGAAGGCTCCGTAGCAACCGAGGACTCCTCAGGGTCGGTAACAATCTCAGATGATACAGGCTCAGAGGGTGTTGTATCCTGGGGCTCTGAATTATCTGTCGAAGGTACTGAGAATGTGGAAGATTCCACAGGGTCTGTCACAAGTGATGACGAGCTTTCCTCTGTGTTTTCCTGAGGTACAGATGAATTTTCAGTATTCTCTGTCACTTCGGGCTTGTGGGTAGGCTGAGAATTTTCGGAAGTGCTCTCAGTTGCCTCTGAGGTTGCGTCTGCAGAGCTCGGGATTTCTTCTGTTGTGAGTGTACTTGAATAATTAGGAGCAGTTGCAGTGTTATGGTCTTGGGGCATTGTTGTTGCATTTATCTCGGGAAGGGTAGCAACCTCACCGCCGAAAAGCTCATCCACAAGACCTACAATCCACTTCTGGATGTGTGTAACATCCTTGATACTTATGCCCTCTTTGCCGTCAACATCTGCGAGCTTTGTCTGCTTTTTGTCAAACTCCACCATAAGTGCAAGATACTTCTGAATCTGGGTTGCATCTTTGATGTTCACCTTAGAATCACGGTTAACGTCGCCCTGCTTATACAAAACTACGGGCAAAATCGGCAAATCGTCTCCTGTAGCACAAACGGCTGCTATACCGGATACCGCCAGCATTACGCTGAGAATCGCCGCCATTATCTTTTTTATCATAACAATATACCTCCACACTTAATCTGATTTAATTCTACTTAATATTTATAAAAATTGCAAGTGTTAAACCTCAATTGCAACAAATATTCCTTTACAATAATTGACAAAAGTTGACTTTTTACTGTATTAGAGTTACAATTACATTAATAAGCATGGGTTTTGAGCAAAAAACTCTTTGCTTAATTTTATAATGTAAGGAGAAAAATTATGAAAAGAACATTATCTGCTATTCTTTGCCTTGTAATGGTACTTGGAATTGCACTTTGCATGTCTGCATGCGGTGGCGACAGCAAACCTTCTATCGAGGGCACATGGAAAGGCACTTGGAATGTGAGCGATTACCTCAATGAGTATCTCGGCGAATACTTAGACGGCTCAGGTATGGAAGACTACTTTGTATTCAGTGGCATTACTCTTGACCTTATTTTTGAGTTTGACAAAGAGGGCAAAGCTAAGCTTTATGCTGACGAAAGCACAATTGACAGCTGTGCAGATGCACTTGCTGACAACATGATTGACAGATTCTCAGCATATTTTGATGCTAACCCCGACCTCACAGGCGGTATGAGCTTTGAAGAAATCGTAACTGCAAGCGGTATGACAGTAGACACCTTCATTGACTCCGCTCTCGGCGGAAGCAGATATACTCTTGTTGAGCAGATGGCAAGCAGCGTTGAGAAAGAAGGCTACTACAAGTTAGACGGCAACAAGCTCTATATCGAAGATACAAAAGAGGAGCTTGAAAAGTCTGAGGACTATCGTGAAACAGAGCTTAAGGGCGATACAATGTCAACGACAATCGAAATAGACAACGCAGAAATCGGCGACATTTCTCTTACTTTCAAAAAAGTTAAATAAAAGTTAAATAATCATATAAGCTGAAAACACCTCTCTTGCCAAAACAAGAGAGGTGTTTTTCTGTTTGAGAAATGTATGTGTATTGTATAATGTTAAGAATTTTCATTATTTGTCTTGTCATGTTTTGTATTCTCTTTTGCTGTTCGGCAAGAAGCAATCAGCATTACACGCAGAGAAGTACATTTTGCAGAAAGCGTTTTATAATATTCTGCATCAATATATTTAGTTCTGTGTAGTAATTCAAGCCAATAACCGGTTTCACTGGCTTCTTTTAAGGCTATTTCTAGTTTGGAGATAAAATCCTTCTTGCCTTGTGCATACTGTGCCTCGTGGATATTTGCGCCTATACTTGTTCCACTTCGTCCTATCTGATTGGAGATAATAGATTCATGTTTGGATTTCAAATACTTTACAAGATTGATTACATCAACAGAAAATTCCATAGATAGTTCTATGAGTCTGTTTTCTTTCATAAAATAGCCTCCTTTTGTATTATTGTATAGCAAATTTTAAAACATTTCAATGATGTATCGCCTACGGCGAGATGATGTTATGCTACGCATAATGATGTTGCTTCCGTCGGTCGCAATGGTGCGATGTTTGCCCTGTTACATTAGGCGAAGCCGACATCATCGCCACAGGCGACATCATTAACAAAGTGACATCATTTGCCAAAGGCAAACATCATTCAAAAACACCTCTCTTGCCAAAACAAGAGAGGTGTTTTTGTTTGGAGCTGGTAACGTGACTTGAACACGCGACCTGCTGATTACGAATCAGCTGCTCTACCGACTGAGCTATACCAGCCTGAAAAAATATGTCTCTTTCATTATACTATAGGTGCTTTGTGATTTCAACAGAAAATTTCACCCGCATAATTGTGAATATACTTCACACAATAATGCGTGCGAATGATTTTCAACCTATAATGTCTGTGATAAAACATCACAACGAGGCGATTATCCATGGCAAAGGAATTAGGAGAAAAGTTAAAACAGCTCAGAGAGCTCTCAGGCTTTACTCAGGAAAACATCGGAAAACTCCTGAGTGTGGACCGAAGCACTTACTCAAACTACGAACGCTCCGTAACCGAGCCGGACGTCTCAACCCTCAAGAAGCTGGCAAAGGTCTTCAGTGTTGACCTGAACTTCCTGCTTTCGTCAAACGATGTTCCCGTAAAGGTGTCTGACATAAAGGGTGTCAAAACCTACAACATGAATCCAGATGAGAAGAAGTGCATCGCAGCCTTCAGACTTTTGAGCGAAGAACAACAAGCAAAGACAATCGAATATATGCACAGTTTCATTAAGGGCAACAAATAATTCTGATTTTTGCAAAAAAAGCTTTACATTTTAATATCGGTATGATATAATATCAAGGCTTAAGCCCCTCTCTTGGATACGGGGTATGCCGACACTCGGCACTTCACCGTCCCGTACCTATGACTGTGGGTAATATTATAAAAAGGTGGAATAACAATGCTTAAAGAAGAAAAGCAGGCAATTATTGCCGAGTACGCAACACACGAAGGCGACACAGGTTCTCCTGAAGTTCAGATTGCTCTCTTATCCAAGAGAATTTCTGACCTTACTGAGCACCTCAAGGTTCACAAGAAGGACCACCACAGCCGCCGCGGTCTCCTTATGTTAGTTGGTCAGAGAAGAGCTCTTCTCAACTACCTCACAAAGGTTGACATTGAGAGATATCGTTCTATTATCGCTCGTCTCGGTATCCGTAAATAATTACGCTTTAAAGGGCAGACGGCTCACGCCGTTTGCCCTGTACTTCGTTTTTGAGAGTGACTCGGTTTATCTGATTGCTCTTTAATTGCAGGGTTTTATTTGTTGCAGATTAGCGGTAAAACGAAGCTTTTATAAGGCTTAAAGGCTTGGTTTTATTGCTAAATGTAACTGAAACCCTGTGAAATATATATTTTTTACAGGAGGATTTTATTATGGCAAATTCTATGATGACATTTGACAAGTACAGAACTTTTGAAACCGAATTTGCAGGCAGACCTTTGGTTATCGAAACCGGTAAGACAACTCAGCTTGCAAACGGCGCTTGCTTTGTTCGCTACGGCGAAACAGTAGTTCACGTTGCTGTTACTGCTGCTGCAAAGCCCAGAGACGGCATCGACTTCTTCCCTCTTTCCGTTGACTTTGAGGAGAAGCTCTATTCTGTTGGTAAGATTCCCGGCAGCTTCTTAAAGCGTGAGGGCAGACCTTCCGAGAAGGCTATCCTTACAAGCCGTGTTATCGACAGACCCATCCGTCCCCTTTTCCCCAAGGATATGAGAAACGATGTTTCCATCGTTTGTACAGTAATGAGCGTTGACTCCGACTGTGCTCCCGAGATTGCAGCTATGGTTGGTGTATCTCTTGCGCTTTCTATCTCTGACATTCCCTGGAACGGTCCTATCAGCAGCGTTTCTGTAGGCTATGTTGACGGCGAAATCGTTATCAACCCCACTGCAGAGCAGAGAGAACGCTCCAAGATGGCTACAACCGTTGCATCCACAGACAGCAGAGTTGCCATGATTGAGGCAGGTGCTGACTGCGTAAGCGACGAAGTTATGTACAATGCTATTATGGCAGGCCACGAGGCTAACCAGCCCATTATCGAGTTTATCAAGGGCATCCAGGCTGAAATCGGCAAAGAAAAATTCAGCTACCCCTCAAACGAGCCCGACCACGACATGTTCGAGGCTATCAAGGCTTTCGCTGAGGAAGATATCAAGTACGCTCTTGACACAGACGACAAAACAGTTCGTGACGAAAGACTCAAGCCCATTTACGAGGCAGTTCACGAGAAGTTCGACGAGCTTTATCCCGAGTGTGAGGCTAAAATCGACGAGTGCCTCTACAAAACTCAGAAGTTTATCGTTCGCCGCTGGCTCCTTGACGAGCAGAAGCGTGTTGACGGCAGAGGTATGAACGACATCCGTCCTCTCGCATCTGAGGTAGGCGTTCTTCCCAGAGTTCACGGTTCAGGTCTCTTTACAAGAGGTCAGACACAGGTTCTTACAATTGCTACACTTGGCCCTGTATCCGACCAGCAGCTTTTAGACGGTATCGACGAGGAAGAGTACAAGCGCTATATGCACCACTACAACTTCCCCAGCTACTCTGTTGGTGAGACAAAGCCTAGCCGCGGTCCCGGCAGACGTGAAATCGGCCATGGTGCTCTTGCAGAGAGAGCTCTTGCTCCCGTAATTCCCTCTGTTGAGGAATTCCCCTATGCTATCCGTCTCGTATCCGAGATTCTTTCTTCCAACGGTTCTACTTCTCAGGGTTCCGTTTGCGGTTCTACACTTGCTCTTATGGATGCAGGTGTTCCCATCAAGGCTCCCGTTGCAGGTATCTCCTGCGGTCTTATTACCGAGGGCGAGCGTTGGATGACAATGGTTGACATCCAGGGCGTTGAGGACTTCTTCGGCGATATGGACTTTAAGGTAGCAGGTACAAGAGACGGTATAACAGCTATCCAGATGGACCTCAAAATCTCAGGTCTTACTCCCGAAATCATCAAAGAAGCACTTGAGAAAACTCACGAGGCAAGAAATTATATCTTAGACGAAATCATGCTCAAGGCTATTCCTGAGCCCAGAGCAGAGCTTTCCAAATATGCTCCCAAGATGCTTACCACAACTATTCCTGCTGATAAGATTTCTGAGGTTATCGGCAAGGGCGGCAAGGTAATCAAGGAGATTCAGGCAGAGTGCCAGGTTAAGATTGACATCGAAGAAGACGGCGAGTTCGGTCACGTATTCGTAAGCGGTGTTGACGCTGAGAATTGTAAGCGTGCTTTAAGCATCGTTGAGACAATCGCAGTTGACCCCGAGCCCGGTGCAATGTTCCTCGGTAAGGTTACAAGACTTATGGAGTTTGGTGCATTTGTTGAGATTGCTCCCGGCAAAGAGGGTCTTGTGCATGTTTCTCAGCTTGACGTTAAGCGTACCGAGAAGGTATCAGACGTTGTTAACGTTGGCGATGTTATCCGCGTTAAGGTAATGGAAATCGACGATAAGGGCAGACTTAACCTCTCCAGAAGAGCTGTTCTTATTGAGGTTGACGGCTTAACACCCGAGAACGACCCCGCTGCCGACAGACCTCGTCGTGAGGGCGGCAGAAACGGCGGCAACTTCCGCGGCAGAAGAAACAACCATTGATTAAATAACAGATAAAATTAAGGTGCTGAAGGTTAAACTTCAGCACCTTTTATTATTGAGAAAATGTTTGCGGGAGGGGATGGACCCTCCCCTACAATAAAAGTCTGATATTAAATACAACTTCATCGTAGGGGCGAATCATGATTCGCCCGAAAACCTGGACATTAATGAAACGTGACGGGCGATTCGTGAATCGCCCCTACGGTAGATGTTTCATAAATTTTTTACACCAACATTGATTAAAGCTGATTGCAATATGAAATTTCTTTCGGAAAGTCGGGGACGCCTGTCCCTACTATCTCTATTTTAAACTTCATTATAATCGCACACGCAGTGTGCCACCAAAGCATTTGCGAAAGCAAATATATCGCGCCGACGAAGTCGGTATATCGCATTTACGCAGTAAATATATCGCATTGCGTAGCAATATATCACTGAATTTGCAACGTAAATTCACAATCCACCCCTACAATATAAAGAAAAGTACATATAAAAACAAAAATTCCCGTCGTTAATTTGGCGACGGGAATAGTTTGTGTATTTTAAGCTCTTTATCTTTTATGATACCTAAACCTAAGAAGCTTTCACTGAATTTTACTCGAAAGATTTCGCCCTCTTGGGTATCTTTGGGGAGATTTCTCAGTCGCTCAAGTCCTAAAGCTCCGCCATTTTTAAAGCGGACACTCTGAGCCTCGGAGACGTTAACCTCTCTGTAGCTTACAAAAAGGCTTTCTACAGGCAGAAGCTTTGACTTAATCTCTGCGGGATTCATATTCTTAATCTCCTCAATGGTCAATGCATCTTCAAGGGAAAAACCGCAGGCGGATGTACGTTCAAGAGCGGTCATTACCGCACAGCTACCCAGAGCCTTGCCAATATCATCAATCAGGGAGCGGATGTAAGTACCCTTTGAGCAAGCGACCTTTATGGTTGCACACTGGTTTTCCGTATCAAAGGAAAGCTTCTCAAGACTGTAGATAGTCACAGGGCGAGCTTCACGCTTGACCTCAATACCTTGACGAGCCAAATCGTAGAGCCTTTTGCCGTTCTGCTTCAAAGCAGAATACATAGGCGGCACCTGCATAATATCACCGCGGAAGTTTTGGAGAATTTTATCAAAAGCTTCCTCAGAAACCTGAGCTTTTTCCTCTTTTGTTACTTCGCCCCAGATATCGAGGGTGTCGGTTTCTATGCCGAATTTAAGAGATGCCACATACTCTTTATCGTGGTTTGGCAGAATATCCTGAGCCTTTGTAGCCACACCTAAAAGCACAGGCAAAACCCCCGTTGCGTTGGGGTCAAGGGTGCCTGTGTGGCCAAGCTTTCGCTGGCCTGACATTTTTCGCGTTACGGCTACTGCATCAAAGGACGTGAAGTCCATTGGTTTGTTTATTACAAGGACACCGTTCATAATGTTCTTTCTGCCTCGCTTAAGAGAGCCTCTTTTACACTCTGGAGAGTGCCTTCCACAGTACAACCAGAAGCAGCCACATGACCGCCGCCGCCGAATTTGCCACAATAAGCCGATGCGTCAACGCCCTCGTTGGTGCGAACGGAAATTTTGAAAATACCGTTCTCTTTTTCGCGGATGGTAATACCCATCAGCACACCCTCAACACGTCTGGGAATAGATGCAAGACCCTCTACCTCGTCGTCCCCTACTCCTGCTTTTTTCAGCATATCAAGGGTAACGACAATAAGTGCTACCTTACCCTCAAGGTGAAGCTCCAGAGTGTTATACACAAGCTTCTGAAGCTCAATTCTTGCAGGGGACATAATCTCGAACATTTCGGCATTTATTTTTTCCCAAGGCGCACCTGCCGCCATGGTTTTGGCGGCGATAAGGTGGGTTTTGGGAGTTGTGTTTGTGTATCTGAAACAGCCCGTATCAGTGGAAAGTCCTGTGTAAATGCAGGATGCAATATGCTCGTCCAAAATAACGCCTGTCATCAAACCCATAAGCTCAAACACTACCTCGGCAGCAGAAGCGGATGTTGCATCCACATACTTCATCTTAGCCTCAATAGAATTTGTGCCGTGGTGGTCGATACAGATATCAATAATATCCTTGTATTCTTCCTCGTTATCTCCCAAAAGCGAGGTTGCGGCAACATCTACGCTGACCACATACTCTCGCTTAAAGTCCTGCTCCTTTACGCCTTTTTTTAGAAAGGCGTATTTTTTTGCAGGCTCACCCGATGTGATAACCTTAGCATTTTTGCCAAGCTGCTGCAAAGCACCGCAAAGAGCATAGGCAGAGCCTAAGGTATCGCCGTCGGGATAGCGATGAGTGAGGATATGGATATTATCCATTGTCATAAGCTTATCGGCTATAGCCTTAAGATTATTCATTTTCCTCGTCCTCTCTCTTAATATCGAGATTGTTGAGAATTCTGGAAATATTAGCACTGTACTCGATAGAATCTGTAGCCTTGAAGATAAGTGTAGGCACGTGGCGGATAGAAAGCCTCAGTCCTAACTCGCGACGGATAAAACCTGCGGCGGATTTAAGGCCCTTAACAGCTTCCAGAGCCTTTGCCATACCCTCAAGTGCACTTATATAAACCGTACAGTAGCTGAGGTCATTGGTGACCTCAACTCTGATAATGGATACAAAGGAACCTGCAACTCTGGGGTCTTTGACCTCTCTGAGAATTGCGGTAAGCTCACGCTTGATATCTTCGGTTGTTCTTGAAATTTTATGACTTGCCATAAATATTTTACCTCCGGCTTAGTCCTCGCGGTATTCCTCAATGATGAATGCCTCGAATACGTCGCCTTCTTTAATATCGTTAAATCTCTCAAGACCAAGACCGCACTCGTAGCCTTCTGCAACTTCTTTAACTGCGTCCTTGAATCTCTGGAGTGATGAAACAGCGTCCTCTGCAATGATGATACCGTCTCTTACAACTCTGATCTTTGCATTTCTTGCAAGCTTGCCGCTCTTAACATAGCAACCTGCAATAGTGCCCACAGACTTAATCTTGATAACGTTACGGCACTCAGCAGTACCAAGGATAACCTCTCTTGTCTTGGGAGCAAGCATACCCTTCATAGCAGACTCGATCTCCTCGATACAATCGTAGATAATTGTGTACATACGCATATCTACACCGTCACGCTCTGCGTTAACTGCGGCTACTGCGTCGGGACGAACATTAAAGCCTACGATAATTGCATTTGATGCGTTTGCAAGCATAACGTCGCTTTCGTTAACAGCACCAACACCCTGGTGAATTACGTGAACTCGAACCTCGTCATTGGAAAGCTTCTCAAGAGACTGTCTTACTGCCTCTACAGAGCCCTGAACGTCTGCCTTAACAACAATCTTAAGCTCCTTAACCTCGCCAAGCTTCATCTGGTCAAAGAGGTTATCAAGGCTTACCTTTGTCTGAGACTTAAAGAGCTCTTCCTTCTTAGCTTCTTTTCTCTGCTCAACAAGCTCACGAGCAAGACGCTCATCACTAACTGCGTCAAAGGTGTCACCGCCTGTGGGGACCTCTGCAAGACCTGTAATCTCAACAGGAACAGAAGGACCTGCAACCTTAACCTTCTCGCCGTGCTCGTTTGTCATTGCACGGACACGGCCTACAGCTGTACCTGCAACAACAATATCGCCCTGATGAAGTGTACCGTTCTGAACAAGGATAGTAGCAATAGGACCTCTGCCCTTGTCAAGACGAGCTTCGATAACAGTACCCTTTGCGGCACGGTCAGGGTTAGCCTTAAGCTCTTTCATATCTGCAACGAGAATTACCATCTCAAGAAGGTCATCAATACCCATACCTGTCTTAGCAGAAATAGGCATACAGGGTGTGTCACCGCCCCATGCCTCGGGGATAATCTCGTGCTCTGTAAGCTGCTGCATAACTCTGTCGGGGTTTGCGGCAATCTTATCCATCTTATTGATAGCAACAATTACAGAAACGCCCGCTGCCTTTGCGTGGTTAATTGCCTCAATTGTCTGGGGCATGATACCGTCATCAGCAGCAACAACAAGGATAGCAATATCTGTAACCTGAGCACCTCTTGCTCTCATGGTTGTGAAAGCTTCGTGACCGGGTGTATCGAGGAATGTGATATCCCTATCATTTACGTTTACTCTGTAAGCACCGATGTGCTGAGTAATACCGCCTGCCTCACCTGCAGTAACATTTGCGTGGCGGATATAGTCAAGAAGTGATGTCTTACCGTGGTCAACATGACCCATAACAACAACTACGGGTGCACGGTCCTTGAGGTTCTCCTCATCATCCACTGTATCGTCAATGATTCTCTCCTCGATTGTAACAACAACTTCCTTCTCTACCTTTGCGTGGAACTCCATAGCAATAAGAGAAGCTGTGTCGAAGTCAACTGTATCATTCTGAGTAACCATTGTACCCATAAGAAAAGCCTTCTTGATAACCTCGGCAGCAGTTGCCTTGAGTCTTAATGCAAGCTCTGTGATTGTGATTTCCTCAGGAATCTTAACAGTAATGGGCTTAGCCTTACGCTCCTGAGCGATTCTCTTGAGACGCTCTGCCTCTGTCTCTTTTCTGGAATTCTTGGGCTTACCCTTCTGCTGAGAACGCTGGTTGATCTTCTGCTTTGCCTTGGACATGTTGCTGTCTGATCTAACCTTATCGTAAGCAAGATTGTCGTACTTTTCGTTGTAACGCTCTACATTAACATCAACAGTACGTGTGTTAACGATTTTGCCCTGAGCACGCTTTGACTTAATCTCAGATGTAGTATCAACATCGTCATAGTTCTTGGGGTTCTTAACCTTTTTCTCCTGAGGCTTTGCCATAGCTTCTGCAGGCTTTTTCTCCTCAGTCTTGGGAGCCTTGTCGCCCTTGATTGTAGCCTCAAGCTCTTTCTTTGCCTGAGCCTTCTTCTCGCGCTCCTGCTCCTTACGCTTCTCCTCTGCTTCTTCCTTAGCCTCAATAGCCTTGTCTCTTACTGCAAAGTAAGCGTTTAAGTTCTCCATGCTATTTTTCTGGGTAAAATAGTCAAAAACTATATCCAGCTCGTTTTCTTCAAGAGTTGTCATTGATTTTTTGGTTGTACCGCAGTATTTGCTGACAACCTCGATAACCTCTTTACTTGAAACATTCAGGTCTTTTGCGACCTCGTGAATTTTGTATTTAATCATTCAATGTTCCTCCCTTATTACTGATAAGCTCAGAAAGCTTTTTGGCAAAGCCCTCGTCTTCTACCGAGAGCACTGCACAGGTTTTGCCAAGTGCAAAACTAAGCTCGTCTTTAGAGTAATCTAAAATCTCGTAAGTAGTGCCTGAAATGGCTGAGATAACTTTTTTCTTGGTGTTTTCAGATATATCATTTGCTAAAAGCACAAGCTTTGCATTTTTAAGTTCAACAGACTCAATAACCGTGTCGCAGCCGATTTTCATTTTGCCTGCTCTGCGGCAGAGTCCAAGAAAATTAAGAAGTCTGTCATTCACCTTTCGCCATCTCCTCTTTGAGTTTTTCATAAACCTCAGAGGGAATCTGACTTGAGAAGGCTTTTTCAATGCGTCTGCCTTTTATAGCTTTATTGAGACAGTCCTCACAATTGCAGATATATGCGCCTCTGCCGGGCTTTTTGCCTGTAAAGTCAAGCTCGATGTTGCCTTTTTCCAGAACTTCACCGTTTTCGTCAACTTTGTCGGGAAGTCTAACAACTCTCACAAGCTCACGCTTGGGTTTCATTTCATTACAGCCTGTGCATTTGCGAAGGGGTATCTTTTTCTGCTTCAAAAGTATCCCTCCAAAAATTATTCTTCTGTTTCCTCTGCTGCAGCAGGAGCCTCGTCCTCGTCTTCACCGTAGAAGCCGCTTTCGGGACGGATATCAATCTTCCAGCCTGTAAGCTTTGCAGCAAGACGGGCATTCTGACCCTTGTTGCCGATAGCAAGAGAAAGCTGAGAATCAGGAACAGTTACCTTGCAGCTCTTTGTGCCGTCATCAGCAATAGCAACAGAAACAACGCTTGCAGGAGCAAGAGCAGCCGCAATAAACTTTGCGGGGTCTTCGTCATATACGATAATGTCAATCTTCTCGCCGCCAAGCTCCTCAACGATTGTGCCAACACGAGCACCGCGGTTACCGATACAAGCACCAACTGCATCTACTGCAGGGTCGCTTGAAATAACAGCCATCTTTGTTCTGGAGCCTGCCTCACGGGAGATGGACTTGATCTCAACAATACCGTCAAAAATCTCGGGTACTTCTTTTTCGAACATTTTTCTTACGAAGTCGGGATGTGTACGAGAAATAATAGCCTTGGGGCCTCTGTCGCCAACTTTTACGTCAACAACATAAATCTTAACGGAATCGCCTTCCTTGAGGTTTTCCTCGCCAACCTGCTCGCTTACGGGAAGCACAGCCTCAGCCTTGCCGAAGCGGATGGTTGCGTTACCTGTTTTGGGATCGATTCTCTCAACTGTAGCAGTAACGATTTCCTTGAGCTTTGACTGGAACTCTCTGAGCACCTGACCCTTTTCACCGTCACGGATACCGCCGTGGATTACGTTTTTGGAAGCAGAAACTGCAATTCTGCCGAACTTTTTGGGATCAAGAGGAATACCGATTTCTTTGCCTACTGCTGCACGCTTTGAAATCTGCTTTGCGTCTTCCAGAAGGATCTCGTTAGCCTCGTCTTCGATTTCCTCAACAACTGTCTTGATCATCTTAACATTAAAGGTGTTTTTCTCGGCATCCATTGCGATGTCGATATTCTCGTTGCCGTAGAGGTTTTTGCAAGCAACAACGATTGCACGCTTGATCTGCTCAATCATATAGTCTACGGGGATACCTTTTTCCTTTTCAAGGAGCATTAAAGCCTCGAATAATTCCTTGTTGTTCATTTTTTATAACCATTCCTTTCCTTAATTTGCAAAATTATATATCAAAGTCGTCTGCCTTAACCCAGGCAGTGTCTTTTTTGCTTACTGTCACCTGATTTTCGCCACTGTAATCCTCAACTGTAAGCTCGCCATCTGCAAAAGCCTTTAAAACACCGCAGAATTCCTTGCCCAGACCCTCAATAGGCCTTATGAGTCTTACCTTGATATCTTTGCCTACATATTCCTCAAAATGTTCGTCGCGGACAAGCTCACGCTCAAGTCCGGGAGAGCTTACTTCAAGAATGTAGTTCTGACTTATGAAGTCTTTTTCGTCCAGCAAGGGGTCAACGCCTCTTGACACATTTTCGCAGTCGTTGATGTCAACGCCACCATCTTTGTCGATAAAAATACGCAGATACCACTCGGCGCCTTCCTTTAGAAAACGCACATCCCAGATCCTTACGCCGAAGCTTTCGGCGATAGGCTCGGCTATAGCTTTTACGCTTTCTGCGATATTTGCACCTTTGCTCTGAGCCATAAAAAACCTCCTGATAAAAAACTTAGGAGCGGGTCACAAGACCCACTCCTTAACCTTAAGGATATTAACTTGATTAGATTATACCACCAAACCCCCGAAAAATCAAGGGTTTATAGTCAAAAAGCTTTTGTCAGAAAAGCCAAAGTTAAGCCGAAAACCTTGGCATTTACAGACTTTTTGGTCAAAATATTCAAAAAAACAGTCCCCTCAAAAAAAGGAGACTGTAAATGATAATCTTTCTATAAACTATTACCCGCACTCATCATACAAAGTAAAGAGGCGAAGAAAGAGCTTCGGATTTAATAAATTCTACATCCTCAAACTCTGCACTGAGCTTTTCTTTAAGGGGATTTATGACAACGTCTTCGGTTTCAAAATGACCTGCCACCACAAGAGACACACCCTCATGGATGCTCTCAAGATAATTATGGTGATGTGCCTCGCCTGTAATGAAGCAATCCGCACCGAGAGAAACCGCCTTCATGAACTCGCTGCCGCCTGCACCCGAGCACATAAAAACAGTTCTGACTTTCTTGTCCTTAAGTGTGCAGGACACCGCCTTTGCCGAGAGCTTTTCTTTGGCAAGCTTTGCAAAATCCTCAGCACTCATTTCTTCCTTAAGGGTTCCCGAAACCACAAACTCACCCTCGTAAAATGTAATATTCTCAAGGCCGAGAGTATTTGCAAGACAAAGGTTGACGCCTGTGTTGATTGCTATATCAAGATTTGTATGAAGACAAAGTGCCGAAAGAGAATTTTTCGCCAGCAGATAAGGCACACTTTGGCCGTCAAGATTTTTAAGAGGATTAAAAATTACAGGATGATGGCTGATGATAAGCTCCGCACCCAGAGCGACCGCCTCATCCACCACCTCTTTTGTAATATCCAAAGCCAGCAAAGCTTTCTTGACCTCTGTGTTTTCACTGCCTACCAAAAGTCCTACGTTATCAAAACTTGCGGCAGTGTCAAAGGGAGCAAAGCTCTCTGAAAAATCAACAATATCTCTAATTAAGGTCATAGCGAAAACCTCTCTCTGATTATTTCTGCAATTTCACCGAAATGCGGGTCTGCCTTGCTCTTTTTGTCAAGATGATTAAGAGTTGACAAAATAAACCTTCTGTCGTTTTCGTCCTCAGCTTTCAAAAGTCCGACATAACAGAAGACCTCGTCCACCGCTTTTTCAGCACCCGTATACTGTGCAGAAAAAGCGGTGTATATCTTGCCGTCGGCAACAGTGCATCTGTGCTCTGTAAGTTCAAAGCCCTGCTCATAAAGATAAGCTATCACAAGCTCATGCTTTGACATAGGCTGAAGCACAAGCCGCTTTGATTTGTCTTTAAGCCAGCTTGCCTCGCTTAAAATATGGACAATGGTCTCACCACCCATACCCGCAATAACAATGTCGTCAACCTCTTGGGGCCTTACGTCCCTGAGTCCATCGCAAAGTCTGGTCTCTACTTTATCCTCTGCGTGGTATTTGCTGATGGTAAGCCTGCCTGCCTTAAGAGGCTCTGCCTTAATGTCACAAGCAAGTGCAAATGACACAAAGCCCGCACGGACAAGCCATACGGGCAGATATGCATGATCGGTACCGATATCGGCAATACGGCTGCCTTTTCGAACCATTTCGGCACAAAGCTGCAAACGGTTATTAAGAGTAAAGAGAGGTCTCATTACTCACCGATTGCGGCATTGATTTTTGCGATTAATGCGTCGGGGTCTGTGCCATGAACTGCACAAGCCATCTCGATAGACTCGCCTCTTGCAGAGGGACAGCCTAAGCAATGCATGCCAATCTCAAAAAAATACTCGGCTGTATCAGGATACATATCCAGAACATCGCCAATAATAGAATCTTTAGTTACCTTTGCCATAACAAACATCCTTCCTTTGTTTAATAAATACATTATATCACATTCTTTTTGGGAATGCTACATATTTTTTATGGTAACAAATGCAGAAAGCACCCTGAGTTGCCTCAAGGTGCCTGTTCACAAATAATATATGTTCGAATCAATGTCCGAAAAAAATTATTCTGCGTCTGCTGCCTCTGCTTCCTTTTTCTTAGCAAAGCACTCGCTGCAATAGTAGTCCTTACCCTCCATAGGTCTGAAGGGAATTGTTGCCTCGCCACCGCACTCAGCGCAAACGGTAGTGAACATCTCTCTTGCAGGTCTTGTTGCGTTCTTGCGTGCAATTCTGCATTCCTTGCAACGCTGGGGCTCATTTACAAAGCCTTTTTCTGCGTAGAATTCCTGTTCTCCTGCGGAGAAAATAAATTCGTTACCGCATTCTTTGCAAGTGAGTGTCTTGTCTTCGTACATTTGATTTACCTCGCTTTTGGAAAATAAATATTTTTATCCCGCGACGGAATTGCACCGCCAAATCTTATCGGGACAGATATCTGTTTAAAAGTTTTTTACGCACACGCGAAAGTGCATTGTCCACACACTTTTCGTCAACACCCAGGTTCTCTGCAATTCTTTTGTAGGATGCCCCCTGAAGGTAACCTTGAAGCACACAAAACTCAAGGTCAGACAAACGCTTTTTAACAAGTGCAAAGAAAGCAACATCGCTTTCTTTGTCCGAGACCATAACACCGGGGTCTGAGCTTTGGGAGCTGAGGTCAGAGTCATCTATAGAAACCATCGCATCCGCCGGAATATTCTTCTGTGCCGAGAGAGACCTTACCAGTGAGTAATACCTGCGTTTTATGCACACCACCGCAAAATTTCTGAAGCTTATACCGAAACTGTTTCTGTAATTTTTGCAGGCACCGAAAAGCCCCATAAGGCCCACCTGCATAAAATCTCCCGAATCAAAGCCGGGATAAGAAAATTCCTTAGCAATCATACGGATAAGTCCGCTGTAGCGACGGCTGATTTCTTCAAAGGCAGGGTCAGAACCTTGACAAACCATCTGACATAATGTTTCGTCATCAAATAGAGAAAAATCCGACCTTTGGTCGTGCATAGATACACCTTTACCTCATACATATTTTATACCATATCTATAATAACGCAAAATATACAATAAGTCAATGAAAATTTTAAAAAATATATTGTAATTTAATAAATGTTATGGCGATTTTAGTCGAAAAAGATAAAATTTGGTTAGTAATACAGTCTATACAATGATATAATTAATATATTAACTATATTTTTGCTTTTTTTCGTTTCTTGAGGTGAGTGTTTTGGTTGTAAAATGTAACAGTATGGGACTTTTCGGAATGGACAGTTACATCGTAGAGGTAGAGGCAGACGTCTCGGGCGGTATACCTGCCTTTGACATTGTGGGACTTCCCGACACTGCCGTCAGAGAAAGCCGAGACCGCGTCCGTGCCGCCATGAAGAATTGCGGTTTTGGTTTTCCCATTACCCGCATAACCGTCAATCTGGCACCTGCAGATATCCGCAAAGAAGGCCCTCTTTACGATTTGCCCATACTCATTGCAATGCTCAAGGCTACCGACCAGCTCAGTGCCGATATTTCCCGATGTGCTTTTATCGGCGAGCTTTCTTTAAGCGGTGAGGTGCGAAGCTTAAACGGTGTTCTGCCAATGGTTATCAAAGCCAAAGAAGCAGGATTTGAGTCTGTATTTGTGCCTTTTGCAAACGGTGGCGAGGGCGCCGTTGTAGACGGCATAGACGTTTATCCCGTCAAAGATGTCAGAGAGCTTATAAACCACCTCAAGGGAATCGACATCATAGACAAAGCCGTGGCAGGAAATGAAGAAATTATTTTCTCATATATGCCCGATTTTTCCGAGGTAAAGGGTCAGTACGAAGCCAAGCGAGCACTGGAAATCGCCGCAGCAGGAGGTCACAACGTGCTCCTTATCGGCCCGCCCGGTGCAGGCAAAAGTATGCTTGCAAAGCGTATGCCCTCTATCCTTCCCGATATGACTTTTGAAGAAATGATAGAAACATCAAAAATCCACTCTGTGGCAGGAATCCTGCCTGAGGGCGGCTCTCTTGTCAGGACAAGACCCTTCAGAAGTCCACACCACACGGTTTCGCCGGTGGGACTTTCGGGCGGCGGCACAATCCCCAGACCCGGTGAGGT
This sequence comes from Oscillospiraceae bacterium, assembly GCA_015066245.1. Lineage (GTDB taxonomy): Bacteria > Bacillota > Clostridia > Oscillospirales > Acutalibacteraceae > Ruminococcoides. Next base: position 5,634 of record SVOS01000002.1, on the reverse strand, counting down.
TTCTCTTGCCCACGAAGGAGTTCTGTTTTTAGATGAGCTGCCCGAATTTTCAAGACAAGCTCTGGAAGTTCTGCGTCAGCCTATTGAAGATAGCGTTGTTACGGTGTCCCGTGTTCACGCTACCGTAAGCTACCCCTGCTCGGTTATGCTTATTGCGGCTATGAACCCCTGCCCCTGTGGCTACTACAACCACCCTGCACGCAAATGCAGCTGCAATCAGAAGTCTATTCACCGCTACCTTAGCAAGGTGTCAGGGCCTTTGCTTGACCGTATTGATATTCATATCGAAGTACCTCCCGTAGAATATGACGAGCTCAGCGGAAAAGTACAGGATGGCGAGCCATCTGAGGTTATCAAAGCCAGAGTAAACGAAGCAAGAGAAATTCAGCGCAAGCGATTTGAAAGCACTGATATCACCTGCAACGCACGCATCACCTCGGCATATCTTCACAAGGTATGCGTTATGAGCAGCGATGCCGAGGATGTTCTCAAAAAAGCCTTTGAAAAGCTTAATCTTTCAGCACGTGCTTACGACAGAGTGCTTAAAGTAGCCCGCACAATTGCTGACCTTGACAAAAGCGAAACTATTGAAGCACCCCATATACTTGAGGCAGTCCAATACAGAGCCCTGGACAAGAAATACTGGGACACAGAATAATATTCTTTCATAGAAAAATATGTCAAAAGAATTACAGCGACTTGGCAATTTAACATAAATTTCTGCCGTAAAAAAATAATTAAAGGCAAGTTTACCAAAAAGTATTACAAATTAAAATATCGGTTGACATTGACCCCAAGATATATTATTATTTTGTTAAGGTAAAATGGTTAGACTGACCAATTAGCGTCTACATTATTTGTATAATTCTTACAAAGAAGAAAAGCCAATAAATTAATCATTTTCAAGCTTCTTTTTATTCGTCAAGGCTTTTCTCATTCAGCTTGTTATTAACACAATAAGCATAAACCCATAATACTAAGTTATCGGAGTGTGCAGATTTGGATAAATATATTATTAACGGCGGCAAGCCCTTACACGGTGAAGTTACTATCAGCGGTGCAAAAAACGCAGCAGTAGCTGTTATTCCTGCGGCTATCCTTTGTGATGAGCCTTGCCGTATTGAAAACGTTCCCAACATCAGCGACGTTTCGCTGATTGCAAATATTCTCAGAGGCTTAGGCGCAATCGTCAAGAGAGTCAACAAAAACACTCTTGAGATCGATTCTCGTCCTATTCATACATTTTCGGCTGTCGACGATTCTGTCAGAGGTATGAGAGCTTCCTACTACCTTATCGGTGCTCTTTTAGGAAGATTCCACAACGCCCGCGTTGCTCTTCCCGGTGGATGTAACTTCGGTATCCGTCCCATTGACCAGCACTTAAAGGGATTTGCGGCTTTAGGCGCAAACTGCGAGCTTAAGGGCGGCGGTATTGTAGAGGCTACAAGCGACACAAAACTTCACGGCGGCAATGTTTATTTTGACACGGTTTCCGTTGGCTCTACAATGAACATTATGCTTGCTGCAGTTAAGGCTGAGGGTCAGACAATCATCGAAAATGCGGCTAAGGAGCCTCATATCGTTGACCTTGCAAACTTCCTCAACTCCATGGGCGCAAACATCCGTGGTGCAGGTACAGACGTTATCAAAATCCGTGGCGTAGATTACCTTCACGGCGTAACCTACTCAATTATTCCTGACCAGATTGAGGCAGGCACATATATGGCTGCAGCCGTTGCAACACGCGGCAGCCTCCTTGTTAAGAATGTTACTCCCAAGCACCTTGATTCCATTACTGCAAAGCTTGCAGATATCGGTGTTGAGGTTGAGGAATATGACGAGGCGGTACGTATTGATGCATCCCAGCGTCCCTTAAGAAGCTGTAACATCAAGACTATGCCCCATCCAGGTTTCCCCACAGACTGTCAGCCTCAGTTCGTTGCTATGCTTTCAACTCTTGAGGGCACCAGCATCGTTACCGAGAATGTATGGGACAACCGCTATCAGTATGTCCGTGAGCTTCTGCTTATGGGTGCCAAGATTTCTGTAGAAGGCAGAGTTGCCGTTATTGAAGGTGTGCGTGAGCTTCACGGTGCTCCTGTCAAGGCTACCGACCTTAGAGCAGGCGCCGCACTTATCATTGCAGGTCTTGTGGCATCAGGCGTAACCGAAATCGGCTCAATCAATTATATTGAGCGTGGTTATGAGGAAATTATCGACAAGTTCAGAGCTTTAGGTGCAGACATCAAAAAGCAGTATGTTCCCGATGATGAAGTTGCAACTACTGCATAAAATCCAATAAAAATATCGGGAGTACAATCTGTACTCCCGTTTTTGTATTAAAGAGGTAATCACAGTGGCAAAGTTAGTGACATTATTCAGCTCAAGCAGTGGCAACAGCTATTACATAGGCTCCTCAGGTCAGGGCGTGCTTATTGACGCAGGCAAAAGTTGCAAGCAAATAGAGCTGGCACTTCAAAGCAATAATATAGATATCCGCACAATAAGAGCGGTGTTTATCACCCACGAGCATAGCGACCATTGTCAAGGGCTTAAGGTGCTTGCAAGCCGTTACGGCTTTACCGTATACGCCAGCGAAGGCACCCTGAGAGAGCTTGAGCGAACAGACAAACTCTGCTCTCGTTTTACGGCGGATGTAATCGAAAAAAGAATATCCATCGGTGATATGCTTATTGAGCGCACCGACACTCCCCACGATTCTGCCGAAAGCTGTGCCTATTCTGTCACAACTCCCGACGGCAGCCGTGCAACCATTGCAACAGACATGGGAATAATGCTGCCCACTGTCCGCGAAGCTATCAAAAAATCAAATCTTGCGGTTATCGAATCAAACCACGATATTGATATGCTCAGGTGCGGTCCCTACCCCTATGTGCTCAAAAAACGTATCTTATCCGACAGAGGACACCTCTCAAACAAAGCCTGTGCCGAGGAACTTCCCGAACTTGTCAGAAGCGGTGTTACCCGCTTTGTACTGGGCCATTTAAGCAAAGAAAACAACACTCCTGCCCTTGCCTACAACACCTCTTTGCAGTCCCTTATCAGTGCAGGAATGAAGCCAAATGTGGACTTTACCCTTGAGGTTGCCCCTGTAGAGACCAACGGCAAAGCCGTTTTATTCTGAGGTAAAATATGCTTAATGTTAACATAATCTGTGTGGGAAAGCTCAAGGAGAAATTTCTCACCGAAGCTGTAAAGGAATACTCAAAAAGGCTTTCTGCCTTTTGCAAACTTTCTGTCACTGAGCTTGACGAAACCAAGCTTTTTGACAAAGCAAGCGACACCGACATCTCCAACGCCCTCAAAAGCGAAAGCGAAAAAATCCTCGCCAAAGTCGGCAAGGATTCCTATGTAATCGCCATGTGTATCGAAGGAAAAATGATGAGCAGCGAAAAGCTCTCTGAGCTTTTTGACAGAGTAAGCATCGAAGGAAAAAGCCGTATTGACATTATCATCGGCAGCTCTTTCGGCCTTTCTGATGAAGTCAAAAAGAGAGCTGATTTAAAGCTTTCAGTAAGCCCAATGACCTTCCCCCACCAGCTCTTCAGAGTTATGCTTTTGGAGCAGGTTTATCGTGCTTTTCAGATTAGCACAGGCGGCAAATATCACAAGTAGCAGGTTAGCCACAAGGTAGCCCCTTGAGGGCAATTCCGCCTTTGGATAGATTTCTGTAAAATAAAACTTCCATTAACGGCGGGCTTAATACAAGTTTAGAAGGGAGAGATTAATTTGGCACTTGACGGTATATTTTTACGACACATAAAAACAGAGCTCGAAAGCATCCTTACAGATGCCCGCGTCAGCCAGGTATACCTGCCAAACCGCGACGAGCTTATAATAAATCTGCGTACATTTGACGGAAACAAAAGGCTTCTTATCTCCACACGTGCCGATTCTCCCAGAGTTGGCATCACCGAATATTCGGTAGAAAACCCCGACAAGCCCCCTATGTTCTGTATGCTCTTGAGAAAGCGACTGACCTCTGCAAAGCTCATCGCTATCCGCCAGCCGGATTTAGAGCGAATGCTTTTCTTCGACTTTGACTGCGTAAACGAATTAGGCGACAAAGTAAAGCTTAGTTTAGCAGTTGAGATTATGGGCAAGCACAGCAACATTGTGCTGATTGACGAAAACGGAATCATCATTGATGCCCTCAAAAGAGTGGACCTTACCCTTTCTTCAAAGCGACTTGTGCTGCCTTCTCTCATTTACGAAATGCCCCCATCTCAGGACAAGCTCAGTATCGAAAAAGAAGACACCGACAATCTTATAAACGCCATTGAGCACAACCCCGAAACCTCACTTTCAAAAGCTATTCTCAACACCCTCACAGGTGTGTCCCCTATTGTATGCCGAGAGCTCTCATATATCTCCACGGGAGAAACCGACACCGACAAAGACCTTATGAGTCAAAGAGAATGGCAAAATCTTAAGGACGCTTTGGATAAGCTTAAGACTGAGGTAGTTTCTCCATCTGACTACGCAGTCACCCTCAAATACACTCAGGGCAAGCTTTTTGATTTTTCATTCATGCCTGTTAACCAGTACGAAAACAGCGTGAAAAAAACCGAGTTTCAGAGCTTCTGCAAAGCTCTGGATGCCTTCTATCATACAAGAGAAAGCTTAGAGCGAATGAGGATGAAATCCCACACACTCTCTAAGCTTGTAAGCAATCATATCGAGCGACTTGCCCGCAAAATCTCGGTGCAGAAAGTAGAGCTCGAAAAATGCAAAGACCGCGAAATCCTTCGCCAGAAAGCCGACCTGATTGGCGCTAATATGCACCTTATCAAAAAGGGTGCTCCTTATGCCGATGTGATAAACTTTTATGATGAAAATGCGTCCACAATCCGCATTGCCCTTGACGTTACAAAAACCCCTCAGCAGAATGCCCAGAAGTATTACAAGGACTATGCAAAGGCTAAAACTGCCGATAAAATGCTTAGGGTGCAGATCGAGACTGCTCAGGAAGAGCTGAGCTACCTGGAAACTGTAGCCGACGAAATAAGCCGCGCCGAAAATGAGCAGGACTTAAGCTCAATCCGTCAGGAGCTTATCTCTGAGGGTTATCTTAAAGAGAATAAAAGCGAAAAGAACAACCGCAAGCCCAAAGCTCTCAAACCCGACTTCCGTGAGTTTGAAACAAGTGACGGATTTAAAGTTTTGGTAGGCAGAAACAACCGCCAGAACGACCTGCTGACTCTTAAAACCGCAAATAAAAACGACCTTTGGTTTCATACCAAAGACATCCCCGGCAGTCACACTGTTATCCTCACCGACGGCAAAGAGATAACCGAGCAGGCAATCCTCGAAGCCGCTCAGATTGCCGCCTATTTCAGCAAAGCGAAGGATTCGTCCCAGGTACCCGTTGACTATACCCTCATAAAACGCGTAAATAAGCCCCAGGGTGCCAAACCCGGCAAGGTAATCTATACCGAACAGAAAACAGTTTATGTAACGCCGAAAGATTTTGATGAAAATTAGATTTATAGCAAACAACCGCCCGTACCACAAAAGGTTCGGGCGGTTGTGTTTGGTGCCTTTAGGTGTGGAAATAAACCCCCGGTTCAACCGGGGGAAAATAAAAAGCTTTAGCAAAAGAAAACCTCCAAG
>SVOS01000005.1 GCA_015066245.1 Oscillospiraceae bacterium | reverse complement strand
TACCTGTTGTTACAGGCTCTGCAGGTGTTGCGTTCTTCTTGTACTCTGCCTTTACTGTGATATCCTTTGTGATATAGTCGATATCATCAGACCAACCTGTGAATGTGTAGCCGTCTACTGCGGGTGCTTCGGGAGCTGTTGCTGCCTTACCGTACTCAACTACTTCACTCTTGAGCTCGTTGCCGTCCTTGTCAACAAAGATTACTGTAAACTTCATAACCTCGGGAACTACTGTATCCTCAGCTGTGATAACAAGAATTTCAACATCGCCCTTAACGTCAGCGATTGTGTAAACGCCGTCAACTGCTGTGAGAACGTTCATGTCAACGATAACTGCTGCTACCTTGTAGCCCTCAGCTGCGTCTACTGTGAACTCGAGAGTTGCACCCTCGTCAACTGTTGCAGGAGCGTTAACTGTGTACTTGTCGGACTCTGTCCATGTTACATTGTATACAGGAGTTACAGTCTCAGCTGTGATTGTAAGCTTCTTAGTAGTTGTATCGAATGTAAATGTGTATGTGCCGCCTGTTGCTACGAGTGTTGCATCGCCAGCCTCAGTCTTGAATGTCCAGCCTTCACATGTGTCTTCGATTGTACCATCGTTGCCGTACCATGTGTCGCCTGTATAGATCTTGAACTTGTATGTGCCTGCAGCAATTTCTGTTGTTGCAGTAATTACTGTACCCTCACCCTCGAGAGCGATATCTTTCCAACCATTGAACTCGCCGTGGATGTAGTATACATCAGCAACAGGTGTTGTATCAGAAGGAGTTGTATCATCGGGTGTTGTATCAGGAGTTGTAACATCCTCGTCACCTGTGGAAGGTGTAGATGTGGGATATGTTACGGAAAGCTTAGAATCGCTGGTGCCAAATGCAAATGTGTATGTACCAGCCAAAGTTGTTGTGATTGTTGCATTGTCAGCGTTAGAGGAGCTGAACTGGAGACCCTCTACTGTGCCTGTGATAGCTGTTGTGCAGCTTGTCCATGCACCTGCACGAACAATCTTGAACTGATATGTCTTGTTTGCTTCAAGCTCGAGAGTTACATAACCTGTGTTGCCGCCCTCATGTGCGAGCTTGAACTCATTAGCAACTGTGCTCCAGGAGTTGAATTCACCTACGAGATAGTTGTCTGTAGCGAGTGTGTCAACACCGGGAACGTCTGCAAGTGTGGGATACCATGCGCCACCCTTGATGTCATAGTACTGACCATCCATAAGTGTGAGGTTGTCAGTCTGAGAACCATTGCCGTTGTTGTTGAAAATAACCTTTGTATAAGCTGTGTCAAATGTGATTGTGTATACGTCGAAGCCGTTTACTGTCTCACCTGTCTTTGTCATAGCTGTGCCGGGCCATGCGATTTCGCCGCCGTTAATCCAAGCGTAAGCGGAAACTGTGTCCCATTTAACGGAGTTGATAGCATATACTGTTACAGTATTGTCAACAGGTGTAGATGTTGTCTCAACTACGGGTGTGGACTCCTCTTCGTCGCCTGTTGCAGGTGTAGAAGAAGCTTCTTCTGCGGGTTTAGAAGTTGTTGTCTCTACAGGATCAGACTCTGCGGGCTTAGACTCTGTTACAACGGGAGTATACTCGTACTCCTCAACAAGGTTGCCGTCTTTCCAGTTCATCTGATAGCAGATGCCATCGTACCAGCCGCTCTCAATGTTGGGAGACTGATCTAATGCACCTGAACCGTCGTCCTTGATACCGTTGAAGATAAAGCCTGTAACGTCAGCAGGAACTTCATATGTATAGATATCATATGTGCCGTCGTTGTCAACCTTTGTCATTGCGTTACCGGACCAACCGGGATTTGTATGAGTTGAGCTGCCCCAGAAGTAAATCTTAACATCAGACCACTTCCAGTTGTTGCGGAAGTAAACTGTGAATGTATCTTCCTCTTCCTCTTCTACAGGCTTGGATGCTGTAGTATCAGCAGGTGTGGAAGTTGTGTTTACAACTGTTGTTGTCTCAACGGGATCAGAAGTTACTTCGTCACCTGTTGCAGGTGTGGAAGGTGTAGTGTCTGCAGGTGCAGATGTTGTTACCTCGGGAACATTGTATGCCCAAGAACCAACTGCGTTACCCTCTTTCCAATCCATGTAGTAGCAGATGCCGTCATACCAACCGCCCTCAATGTTGGGAGACTGGTCTGTAGCACCGGAACCATCATTCTTTGTACCGTTGAAGATAAGGCCTGTTGCGTCTGCAGGGAGCTCAAGTACATAGTAATCATATGTACCGTCGTTCTCGTACACATCCATGGACTCACCGGGCCATGCTGCGCTGATAGCAGTGCCGGACTCATCCCAGTAATAAGCCTTAACATTTGTCCACAGCCAGTTGTTCTGGAAGTAAACTGTTGTTGAACCTGTGGGCTTAACTGTCTCTGCCTCTGCGTACTCAGCTGCCATCCAGTTCATTCTGGAGATCATCCAGTCGCCGGCATAGTTAGCCTGACCCTCAAGTGTATTCTGGTCGTATGTCTTTGTTGTCTTTGTAACTGTGTTTGCAGTTGCATCGAAATCATAAACTACGAGAGAGCTGTGATCAGCTACCCAACCGTTGTTTACTGTCATACCCCAACCGGCATAGTTGTAGTTCCACTGACCGGAATTCTTGAGGTTTGTCATGTAACCTGCAACGGAGTTAAGTCTGCCGTTTGTAGCTGTTGTTGTGCCTTCGAGAACTGCAAGAGCGGGCATAAACTCGTCGTTCCAGATTCTCTTAACAACATCGTTGAATGTCTCGCCAGCAGCGTTCTTGCTTGTTGTTGCACAAGCCTGACCGAATACGTTGAGTGTACCGAGGTCATAGTGTGCGAGGTCTCTTGCGTACCAGCCTGTGGGGCCTGTTACGTCGAGCATATTGCCGTTAACATCGTGTCTGTCAGCGATGCTTATGGAGTTACCGAGAGCATTGTCATAGTCCCAAACAGGAGCTGTTGTAAACTTGCCTGTCTCGGAGTTGTAAGTGAAGTAGCAGCTTGTAACACCAGCGTCGAGGTTCTTGGAAACTTCGTTTACAAGATATGCTCTTGCAAAGTCATCAAGATCAACGAGCTTCTCAAGAGCTGCGATGTCACCTGTGTAGAGTGCATCTTCAACTGCCTGATACTTGCTCATCATCCAATCCCACTGCTCCTCTGCAGGATCATCGGGAGTCTTGAATGTCATCCACTGACCTCTTGTAGTTGTGTCGCCCTTATCGCCTGCGTTGTTAGCGTTTTTCTCTGTATCAAGCTCAAGGATGAAGTCGAAATCAGACTTGGGATAGGGGATTGTCTCGCCTGTCTCTTCGTCGATGATATCCTCAACTTCGGGCTCTTCAAGGTCGGGCATTACGGTGTTCTTACCCATCTCGATCTTCTGAGTGAGCTGATAAGAACCCTTATAGTCACCGTTTACGAACCAGTCAACAAATCTGGAATCGCAAGCGTATGTCATATTAACCTCATTAGCAAGGTCATATACAAGACGGTTTCTGAGGAGAGAAGGATCCTGTGCGTTTGCAAGGAGAGACCACTTCTTACCGGACATACCGTCAACGGAAATCTTTGTATCGTAAGTGATGTTGAAAGGCTTCTTAGCAAGCTCCCATGTGGAGTTACCGCGGCCCTTAATCTTCTTAACAGTGTTAGCAATTTCAGAAACACCGTCTGCATCAGCTACAGCACCTGCTGCCCAAGCTGCTTCCTGGTTCTTGGAGCCGCTTGTAATGAAAGCATAAAGGTCATATGTAGCGTCTACAGTATTCTTTGTGCCAGCATCGTTCTTAGTTGTCATACCCTCTGCGGAGTTGATGTAGAGTGCACCCTCAGCGTCAGACTTCATAATCTTTACAGACTGAGTTGTTGCACCTGTACAAGCATAAACTTCGCCGTTCTTGTATGTAACTGTCTCATACTCGCCTGCTGCGATCTCAACACCGTTGATTGTAACAGCCTCTGCGTATGTGTTGTAGATGATAACTTCTGTGTCAGAAGCAGAAGCGGGGAGATAGAAGTAGCGATAATCCTTACCGGAAACGTTATCCCAACGCTGCCATGCATCTGTACCAACTGTCTCGGTTACGCCTGCATAAGCATAGAGGCCATCAGCCTCTGACCAAGGAATGGAGAAAGTTGTTGTCTCATCTTCGTCAGGCTCTGTAGTAACAGGATCTGTAACTACGGGATCTGTAACAGGCTGATCTACAGATGCATCCTCTGTCTTTGTTGTTGCAGGAGCCTCTGTTGTAGCGGGAGCCTGTGTTGTAGCAGGAGCCTGTGTTGTTGCAGGAGCCTGTGTTGTTGCAGGAGCTTCTGTAACTACGGGAACTTTGTAGTCATATGTGCCTACTTTGTTACCATTGTCCCATACCATGTAGTAGCAGATACCCTCATACCAGCCACCCTCAATGTTGGGTGTCTGGTCGCGGTTACCTGAACCGTCGTCCTTTAAACCATTGAAAATTACGCCTGTTGTATCTGCAGGGATCTCTGCGAGATATACATCGTTTGTACCGTCGCCGTTCATACCGTCCTTGGCAAGAGCGATACCAGGCCAATCGCCGGAATTAGTAGCACCGCCCCAGTAATGGATACGAACGTCAGACCATTTCCAGTTATTCTCGAAATAAATCTTGATAGTACCGGTTGCGCCTGTCTCAACAACTTCAACACTTGCAGCCGACATAGATGTCATGCCGATTGTTACCATGGACATGAGCATCATAACTGTGAGTATAACAGAGAGAATTCTCTTTGCCATACGCTTAGTTGTACTCATTTAGTCATTCCTCCTATAAAATTTTAGTTAATGATGTAAATCGTAATTACGAGGAGATTTATTGCCACGGCTTTCGCCCCAATGTCTGACCGCCATCGGCTTACATTATAAATAGTATAGAAAAACTATCTAAAGATATAAAAAGGCATACTCCCAGTCAATTATTTACTACAGAATTGTAACATTTTGCACCGAACTTTTCAACCGATTTTAAGGATTTTCAGATACATTCACTTAACTTTGTAGAGTGGCACAAAAGCTGTAAATTAAAATTAGCAATATTAACTATGGCAAATTTTAAGGTGGATAAATAAAGACAAACAATGCATATTTGTCTCGTTTTTCTCTTTATTTGTTTTCATCAAATAATCTCCCTCAAAATTAGGCACAATAAACAAATATTTTATTATTTTCAAAAATCCTTTACTTTTTGATTTTTCAGTGATATACTTGTTTTAGTTGTAATTAACACAATCAACAAGGAGGATATATATAATGAAAAAGATTATCGCATTATTAATCGCAGTTCTCGTTATGGCTTGTGCAGTTGTTTCTGTATCTGCAGAAGTAAGCCCCACTGCTCCTATCGAAGACAACAAAATCTCCATCGATGCTGTTGTTGTTCCTGAGGGTGCAGGTACTGTTACTCCCGATATCGAAAACCCCTTTGAGTATATTATCGGTTCCGACGGTAAGGTTACTCTTTCCGCAAGCTCTATGGACGGCTTCAAGTTCTCTCATTGGGAATTCATTACAGGTGATTTCGATATTATCGAAGGCTCTCTTACAAGCCCCGTTATCGTAATTCTCCCCAAGCCCGGCAGCTCTAACATCCGTGCAGAGGCTAACTTCATCAAAGATGGCGAAACAGAGCCCACTATCCCCGATTCAAAGCCTGTTACTCCCCCCGATGACGGCACCGAGTCTCCTATCACAGGCGACACAACAGCTCTTTACACAATCGGTGCTGCAGTTGTTCTTATGATTGGCTTCACAGTTGTTGTTCTTAAGAAAAAGGCTTGCTGATTAACCTGATTTCATATTAAACATTTAATGCCTTGAGGAAATTCCTCAAGGCATTTTTTGTTGCTCTTTTATATATCCAAAAAAATCAGCTCCCCTGAACACACAGGAGAGCTGAGTGTATTTTTATTCTACTGTAACAGATTTTGCAAGGTTTCTGGGCTTATCAACATCATTACCGCGAAGAACAGATGAATAATATGCTACCAGCTGCAAGGGAACAATAGCAGCCATGGGCATAAGCATTTCTTCATACATAGGTACTCGGATAACCATATCGGCCACATCCTCACCTACCTCGAAACCGTCGCCGCAAATCAAGAGAACTTTTGCACCTCTTGCCTTAACCTCTTTGATGTTGCTTATGGTTTTGTCAAAAAGGTCAGACTGGGTAGCAACTGCGATTACGGGCATGCCATCGGTAATAAGAGAAATTGTACCATGCTTAAGCTCACCTGCTGCATAGCACTCGGAATGGATATATGAGATTTCCTTAAGCTTCAGAGAACCTTCCATAGAAAGTGCATAATCAAAGCCTCTGCCGATATAAAGCAGGCTCTCGGCATCAATAAGGCACTTAGCAGCCTCATGGGAAATCTCGTCTGTTGATTTAATAATCTCAGCAATTCTCTCAGGCATTGCCATAAGTTCTGCAGTAAGACGCTTGCACTCGCCCTCATCGATTCTGCCTTTAGCAAAGGCAAGCTCGAAAGAAAGCATATACATAACCGCAATCTGAACCATATAAGCCTTTGTGGATGCAACTGCAATTTCAGGACCTGCATGTGTATACACAAGCATATCAGACTCACGTGCAATGGAGCTGCCCTTGGCATTAACAACACCCATAACCTTTGCGCCAAGTGCTTTTGACACTCTTAAAGCTTCAAGGCTGTCTGCGGTTTCACCTGACTGAGAAATAATAATTACCAGGTCACCCTCGCCTACCAAGGGAGAGCGATATCTGAACTCGGAAGCAATATCAACATTAACAGGAACACGAGCAAGCTTTTCGATGGCGTATTTGCCAACCATACCTGCATGCATAGCAGTACCGCAAGCTACAATAAACACCTGCTTGATGTCTTTGAGGTTTTCCAGAGTGATGGAACACTCCTCAAGACTTGGCATGCCATGGAAAACTCTGGGAGCAACTGTTTTTCTTACTGCATCCGGCTGCTCGTTGATTTCCTTGAGCATATAATGCTCGTAACCGCCTTTTTCTGCCGCATCCATATCCCAGTCAGCAGTTTTAAGCTCTTTATCGATAGGATTACCCTTTAAATCGGTGAAAGTAATGCTACCCTCGGCAATCTTGGCAATTTCATCATGCTCTAAAAGATAGTAATCTTTTGTATATTTGATAATGGCAGGAACATCGGATGCAATAAAGCCCTCTTCGTCCTTAACACCTACGATAAGAGGACTTCCGCGTCTTACGGCATAGATAACATTGGGAATATCTTTAAAAAGAATGCCCAGTGCAAAGGAGCCTGTAACCTCAGCAAGAGTCTTTTCTATTGCTTTTATGGGGTCACCTTCATAATTAAAGTCAAGAAGCTTTGCAACAACCTCTGTGTCGGTTTCGCTGTAAAACTCTCTGCCCTGAGCCTCAAGCTTTTCTTTGAGTTCGCGGTAGTTTTCGATGATACCGTTATGTACCAGAGTTACATACTCACCACCGATATGGGGATGAGAATTAATGTCCGAAGGCTTGCCGTGAGTCGCCCAGCGGGTGTGACCGATACCGGCACTACCTTTGGGGAAATTCTCATTTTCCATTTTGTTTTCAAGGTTCTTCAGCCTGCCCTCGGCTTTGATTACATTGATATTGCCATTTTCAAAAACAGCTATACCTGCAGAATCATAGCCTCGGTACTCAAGTCTTGAGAGAGCACTTACAAGGACCTCGCTACAATCATTTTTGCCTACATATCCGACTATTCCGCACATAGAGAAAGTCTCCTTTAATTAGAGTGTGTTTGCTTAGTTTATCTTATGTTTAAATGTGGGAACAATTGCAGAAAGCATTTCTACAACTTTCTCACTGTTATTGTCGTCTGCATATTTTTTAAGCTCATCAAGCTTTGAAAGCAGGTCTTCTTCATCAATCGCAATCTGATTGCCGATGAAAATCTTTTTGTTATCTGTGGATTTTAGTCCTTCTTCGTTCATGAGAAGCTCCTCAAAAAGCTTCTCGCCGGGTCTGAGACCGGTGAACTTAATCTCTACATCTCTATAGGGAACCTTACCGTACATTCTGATAAGATTTTCAGCAAGAGTTGTAATTTTTACAGGCTCACCCATATCAAGAACAAAAATCTCGCCGCCCTGTGCCATTGCACCTGCCTGAAGAACAAGGGAAACTGCCTCGGGAATAGTCATAAAGTAGCGGATAATGTCGGGGTGAGTAACTGTTACGGGTTTGCCGCTTTCAATCTGTCGACGGAAAAGGGGAATAACCGAACCGTTGGAGCCAAGCACGTTACCGAAACGTGTAGTGACAAAGTCGGTTTTTGTGCTATGCTGAGCCATATACTGGGCTATCATCTCACAACAACGCTTTGTTGCTCCCATTACATTTGTGGGGTTAACCGCCTTGTCGGTAGAAATCATAACAAACTTTTCGATTTCATACTTGTTTGCAAGCTTTGCAACATTATATGTACCGAAAATATTATTCTTGACGGCTTCTTCAGGAGAAGTTTCCATAAGAGGAACATGCTTATGAGCAGCAGCGTGGAAGACAATATCAGGCTTATGCTCTCTGAAAATTCTGTCCATTTTCTCGTAATCTCTGACAGAAGCAATAAGGGTTACAAGGTTGAGCCCCTCATCATGCTCCAGAATAAGCTCCTGCTGAATATCATAAGCGTTATTTTCGTAGATATCTACAATAATTATCTGTTTGGGAGAGTATCCGGCAATCTGCCTTACAAGCTCGGAGCCGATGGAACCGCCACCGCCTGTAACCATACAGACTTTGTTTTTGATAAACTCGCGGATGCTTTCCTTATCAAAGGAAATAGGTTCTCTGCCCAGAAGGTCCTCGATTTTAATATCCTGAACCTGCTTGAGAAGACCTTTGCCGGTGCTTGTATCATCAAAATAAAGTTCGCTTAAATAAGGCACCATTTTAATGCTGCACTGTGTCTGAGAACAGATTTCAAGAATCTGCTTTCTTTCCTCCTCGGTACAGGACGGAATAGCAAATAAAATCATAGAGATATTGCTTGCTTTGCAAAGCTGAGGAATATCCTGAGTATTTCCCAGTACAGGTACACCGTTTATCTTTGTACCGTACTTTGCACGGTTATCATCAACAAGACAAACAGGCAATATATCGTGAGACGGGTTGTTTCTGTCGCTTTTGGCACTTTCAATGTCAGCAAGTATAAGCTTTGCAGCCTGTCCTGCACCAACAATCAAAGTGCGTCGGCAATTTTCTTCTCTGCCTGCTTCAGTAAGTTTTATAATAGCTTTTTTAACGCCGTATCGAGCCAAAAGCATACCAAAAAGCGAAACAACATAAAAACTCGCAAAATATATAAATGGGAAACCATAATCAAATATTTTGAAGTAAAGCAGAAACAGTCCGCTTACACCAAAGCCCAGTGTTACCGCAACAAAACAGGTGATAAAATCCTTTTTGCCGAAAAGACGCCAAAAAAAGGAGTACGCACCGACACTTAGCAAAAACAGCATAGTCATAAGAACCACAACCGCAATTACAAGCGTCATCGTAGACCAAGGAATAGAGACACAATTGCTCGGAGCCGATTCTCGTAAAATGTCAACCCACATCAATGCAAGATTGGCAAAAGTACCTGAAACTGCCACTATTAAAATATCTATTATAAATAAAAATCCTTTGCGGAAGCTGAATTTTTTCATTCCTACTACCTCTGAAAAGATGAAATCCACACAATTTTACAAATTAATTATACAACTTATAAGTCTTATTGTCAATTGTAAACATTTTTCGTTGATTTTCTCGTTTTATATGTTATAATATACATTGAAATATTGTGTATTCTGTGTAAATTTTGTTTATTCGGATACACTGAGGGGTATGGGTTATGTACAGATTCTTTAAAAGAACCTTTGATATCTTCGTGTCTTTTTTTGGTCTTATTATTTTATCACCAATACTGGCAATAACTGCCATCGCAATTAAGATCGACTCTAAAGGTCCTGTGATTTTCAAGCAAAAGCGACTTGGAAAATCAGGCAAAGAATTCAACATCTTCAAATTCCGCAGTATGTGCGTAGGTGCCGAAAAAACCGGATCAGGTGTTTACTCGGGCAAAGGCGACGCAAGGGTTACAAAGGTAGGCAGGTTTATCCGTGCCACAAGCATCGACGAGCTTCCTCAGCTTGTCAATATTCTTAAGGGCGACATGAGCATAATCGGCCCTCGTCCTCCTCTTACATATCACCCCTGGCCTCTTGATGATTATTCCGAAGAACAATTACATATGTTTGATGTACGCCCCGGTGTTACTGGCTGGGCACAGATTAACGGCAGAAAAGATGTTGAGTGGAACAAACGAATCGAGCTTAATGTATGGTATACCAGAAACATCTCTTTTGTGTTGGACTTTAAGATTTTCTTTATCTCAATTTTTAAAGTTCTTAAAAATGCAGATAATGAAAATACCACCGAAACCGCTGCAAAAGCACAGGCAGAGAAAAAAGAAACTGTCAACAAATAATTTTCTTTTACATATAAATGATTACTTAGTGTTTGGGGTTTGGGAGGACATATTATGAAACTGCTTCTCACAGGAGCCTTTAACTATACAGAAGATCAGCTCTGCTCACTTAAAAGTGCAGGCTTTGAAATAACTTATATTCAGAATGAGCTTGAAAAGCTCTCTGATAATGTTTCGGACTACGATGCAGTTGTGTGCAACTCTCTTTTTCAATATAACAATATTGAAGATTTCAAAAATCTGAAGGTAGTTCAGCTTACCAGTGCAGGATATGACCGCACCCCCGTAAGCCTTTTTGCTCAAAGAGGCATTGCACTTTTTAACGCCAAGGGTGTATACAATGTACCTATGGCAGAATGGGCGGTACTTAAAGCCCTTGAGATTTACAAAGAGTCTTCTTACTTCTATAAGAATCAAGAACAGAAAATCTGGGAGAAAAATCGCAATCTCCGCGAGCTTTATGGCAAGAATGTTCTTATTCTCGGTGTCGGCAACATCGGACAAGAATGTGCCAAACGCTTCAAAGCTTTTGGGACCAAGGTGCTGGGAGTAGATATTTTTGACAGTAAGTGCAAGTACGTGGATGAGTTTTTCTTTATGGACGACCTGCAAAAAGCTGTTAAACTCTGCGATATCGCAGTTTTGTGCCTGCCTCTTACAGACAAAACCGAGCATATAATCAACGAAGAAATACTGAACTGTTTCAAAAACGACGCAGTGCTTATTAACATTTCCAGAGGAAAAATCATAAACGAAGCCGATCTTATCAAAACACTTAACAGTAACAAGCATTTAAGCGTGGCGTTGGATGTATTTGAAGAAGAACCCCTTTGTCCCAAAAATCCATTGTGGAACACAAAGGGAGTATACATCACCCCGCACAACAGTTTTGTGTCCGATGCGGTCAACAGCAGGCTTTTTGACCTTATATATAAAAATCTCACCGAGTTTGACTACGGTAAAAATTAATTTTCGGAAGGTATACTATGAACAAGAAATCAGTCCTTATTATTTTCGGCGGAAACTCCACCGAACATGAGGTTTCCTGCAAATCGGTAATGAATTTTATCAAAAACATTCCCGACGACAAATATCAAAAGCACCTTGTTGGCATCAAAAAAAGCGGAGACTGGGTTTACTACACCTCTGATACCGCTCTGATTCCTCAGAACAAATGGGACAGTGAGGCCTCAAACACAGTTTGTATGCTTTGTCCCAACAAAGGTCTTGTACTTCTTGATGGTCAGAATACAGTTATCAATGTAGATGTAATTATACCTGTGCTTCACGGCAAAAATGGCGAAGACGGCACAATTCAGGGACTTTTTGAGCTTTGCTCTATTCCCTACGTTGGTTGCGGTGTTGTTGCCTCAGGCGTATCAATGGACAAAGCATACACCAAAATCATCGTAGATAATATCGGCACTATTCCTCAGGCTGACTATGTACTTGTCAAGCAGGGAGAAACCTCCGACTACATAAAAGAAACCGAATCAAAATTCACCTATCCAGTATTTGTAAAGCCTTGCAAATCAGGTTCTTCTCAGGGTGTTTCAAAAGCAGAAAACCGCGAGGAGCTTGTAAATGCCGTAAATCTGGCTTTAAAGCACGACTCCAAGGTGCTTATCGAAGAAACCATCAAGGGCAGAGAGCTTGAGTGTGCCGTATTCGAGAAAAACGGCGAAATCATCTGCTCCAACGCAGGCGAAGCGGTAGCAGGCGATGTATTTTACAGCTACGAGGCAAAATACAATAACGCAGACTCAAAAACCGTTCTCAATCCCGATATTCCCGAGGGAGTTAACGATAAAGTAAAAGATTATGCCGAAAAGATTTTCAGAGCTTTGGGATGCTCGGGCCTTTCCCGAGTTGACTTCTTTATGGAAAAATCAGGCAACGTTATCTTCAACGAAATCAACACCCTCCCGGGATTTACCGAAATCAGCATGTATCCCATGATGATGGACGCTATAGGATATCCCATCGAAAAACTTATGGAAGAACTTATCGAAGGTGCAGGACTTTCAAAATAACTAAAAGGCAGTGGATTTATGAAAATCATCTTTGTTTCACCAAAAAACCGTACAGTATACAACTTCCGCGGTGACCTTATTAAGGAAATTATTGCTTTAGGTCACGAAGTAGTGGTTACGGGTCCTAATAACATTGATGTTGACAAAATTGAGGCTCTCGGTGCAAGATTTATCGAAATCCCCATGGAAAAAACAGGCGTAAATGCCAAATCCGACCTCAAGTATATTTTCGCTCTCAAAAAACTTTTTAAGAAAGAAAAGCCCGATATCACCTTCGGATACACTATCAAGCCTGTGGTTTACGGTGCGATTGCCGCCAAAATGGCAAAAGTTAAAAACCGTTGTTCTATGGTTGAGGGCTTGGGATATATTTTTACCGCCAATACCCGCAAAGCACGAATTTTGCGTCCTATCGTTAAAACTCTTTATCGCATCGGATTCAAATGTGCAAACACAGTTATATTCATAAATCCTGATGATCGTAAGGATTTCCTCAAAATGAAACTGCTTAAAGAAAACAAGTGCCGTCTTGTTAACGGCGCAGGCGTTAACCTTGTGCATTTTGCTCCCGAACCGCTGCCGAAAGAGCCTGTATTCTTTATGCTCTCCCGTGCACTTATCGCGAAAGGCGTCAGAGTTTATCTTGAAGCTACCGAAATCATCCGCAAAAAATACCCTGATGTCAGAATGATGCTCTTAGGAGAAATAGACGAAAAGATGCAGGACTCTCTTAAAAAAGAAGAAGTAGAGAAATATGTGGAGATGGGCAGTATCGAATACTACCCAGAGCATCCCGACGTAAGACTTTTCTACAAGCAGTGTTCTGTTTATGTCCTTCCCTCTTATCGAGAAGGTGTTCCTCGCACCACAATGGAAGCCATGGCAATGGGCAGACCTGTTATCACCACCGATGCCCCCGGCTGCAGACAAACTGTAGTCGACGGAAAAACCGGTTTCTTTGTCCCCACAGGCGATAGCAAAGCTCTTGCGGAAGCCATGGAAAAATTTATCGAAAATCCTGAGCTCATCAGCCAAATGGGCAAAGAAAGCTATAATTTCTGCAAAGAAAATTTCGATGTAAGAAAAATAAACAAAGATATGATAAAATATTTGGGTATACCCGAATAAGTACAATACAGATGTTATTCGAAGGGAATAGATATAATGAATATAGAAATACTGAAAAGTCAACTCAAATGTGAGCTTGACAAAAACGATAAATACAGAGAAATGCTTTTCAGAAGGGGCTATCTTCTTACAGATACAAAACTCGAAAACATAAGTAACTATCCCTTTTATAGTCTGTGGAGCGAAACTATCATCAACAATTTTTACTTATATGTGCAAAAAGAGCAAACCTTTTATGTTCAAACGAGAGGTAATGTTTCTTCTGTAATAATCGGACACGCATACAATCCCTTCAATATGATGTATGATGAAAATGAAATTTGTCAGGAGCTCATTACATCTTATAAGAATGGTCTTAATACATATTTTGATAAGGTTTCCGAGCTTACAGGGTTACATATTATCATTATTATCGACGGTGATGAAATAATCGCTTGTCAGGATGCATGCTCCCTTACCGGATGTTATTTTGGTAAAGTCAAAAACAGTATGTATATTTCTGAGCATCCTCAGCTTATTGCCGATTTATATGATTTAACAATCGACCCGATGGTAGAAAAGCTTGTAGAATCCAAATGCTATAATATCGGTAACCGCCATCTTCCCGGCAATCTTTCTCCATATAAAGAAATCAAACGTCTCGGTGCAAACACATATCTTGACTACAATAAAGATTTTACAATTAAACGATTCTACCCCATTGCTCCTCATCCTGAGTTTGTTACGGATGAAGAAAAATCTGAAAATGTAAAACGAATTGGCGATTTAATTCATAACGGAATCGAATGCTGCTCCAAAAAATGGAACAGATGCACAATATCTCTTTCAGGTGGTACCGACAGTAAAACAACTTTGGCATGTGCCAACGGGTTATATGACAAATTCACATATTTTAGTTTTTATTCAAAGCCTCAGGAACTTGTAGACGCAAAGGGTGCAAAAACTATATGTGATAAGCTGAATCTATCCCATACTCTATATGAAATCCCACAAGAAAACAGCGAAATCAAGGATTTTGATTTTATCAAAAAAATATTGCAACACAACACAAATTATTTTGTTAATCTCGCGGATAACGAAATCCGCAAGTATATCTACTTGCACGATATAAATGCGTATGATATTGAGCTTAAATCATGGGCTTCTGAAGTGGCCCGAGTTTTCTTGGAACGCAAATATCAGACTAAAATACCAAAAATTCTTAATGAAAGACATTGCAGTATTTTTCAAACCAGATATTTCGGTCATCCAAAACTTTTAAGGTGGTCAGATAAAGCCTATTATAATTTTTTAAGAGAAATAAAACTTGAAAAGCCACTGTACAATTTTGAACACACCGATTCTTTCTATTGGGAAATCCGAATGGGTTGTTGGGGCGTTTCTGTTGTATCATCACAACAGCTTTATCACCGAACAACAATGCCAATGAATAACAGAAAAATCCTTGAATTATTCCTTTCTTTTCCGCACGATGAAAGAAAATCTGATTCTGTTCACAAAAGAATAATGGAATATAAAAATAAAGATGTTGTTGATGCAAAAGTAGAAATCCCAAACCTTTATTTCCACAGTTACAGAATTTGGATGGAAAAGATTTTTTATAAAATGAGAACGGTTTTTTATAGAGCAAAAAAATGACATTTATAAAG
This sequence comes from Oscillospiraceae bacterium, assembly GCA_015066245.1. Taxonomy (GTDB): domain Bacteria; phylum Bacillota; class Clostridia; order Oscillospirales; family Acutalibacteraceae; genus Ruminococcoides. The sequence continues at coordinate 74,843 of SVOS01000005.1, read as the reverse complement.
AAACACAAGTTACTTACCATATGTTTATTGCTTATATTCATTCTACTCTTTTTGCTCCTTGCTAACTTTCTGATAAGTTACCAAATGTTGCAAATAAGCAACTATGGATTTTCAGATGCTAGCATTGAGAATAATATTAACTTAGCAGTTATTGCCGACCTGCATGATTCTTCTTTTGGTGAAGGGAATTCGGAGCTGATTGAGAAGGTCAGGGAGCAAAAGCCTGACTATATTTTTACTGTCGGGGATATGATAAGTGATTATATTGAGGATTACTCCTATCTGGACACGCTTTATGAGGGACTTTCGCAGATTGCGCCTGTGTACTGCTCTTTGGGCAATCACGAGCTTTCTCATCCTGAAAGCGAGGAAATCAAGAAAATTCTCAATAAGCACGCTACTCTGCTTGATAACGAGTATATCGAGCTTGAGCTAAACGGCACAGAGGTTCGCCTCGGAGGGCTTACCCAGTATCATCCCGCTAATGAAGAAGCCAAGGCTTTTGTGGCTGATTTTGCTGATACGGACAAATTCAAGCTTCTTTTGTGCCACTATCCTGAGTATTATATCTGGGGCCTTGACGAAGTTGAGATTGACCTGATGGTGTCGGGACACACTCACGGCGGACAGGTTATAGTGCCCTTTGCGGGCGGAGTTTTTGCTCCTGAGCAGGGCTGGTGGCCCAAGTATGATTACGGCGTATTTTACGAAGAAAACATGACCCTTGTTATTACCCGTGGCTTAGGCTCCTCAAAGCAAAAAGCACCCAGATTTAACAATCCCCCGGAAATTCTGTGTTTAACTCTTACTCCTGAGGTAGATTATGAATAACACCCCCTTGGAAATCGAATATAAATTCTTAATCGAAATGCCTGATTCCGAGCTTCTGTGTGCTCAAGCCGATTACAGAGAAAAGAAGCTTTGTCAGATGTACCTTGAGCTACCCTCGGGTTTGTCTGAGCACGGCACAAGGTGCCGAATCAGAAAATCAGAGGAAAACGGCAAGGCAACGTACTTCAAAACCTTCAAAAAAGCCGTCACCGAGATGACAAGAATTGAAATCGAAGAAGAAATTGACGAGGCTGAATATCTGAAGCTTTCAGAGTATATCAAAAAGGGTACTGCGCCGGTTGAAAAGGTGCGTCACACTTTCTCTTTTGAGGGATATACCTGCGAAATTGACATTTTTCCCTTCTGGGACACACAGGCGTTTCTTGAAATTGAGGTAGAGTCAGAGGATGTTCTGCCTCCTGTTCCCTCTTTCATCAAAATAATCAAAGATGTTTCAAAGGATAAGAATTACAGAAATTCTGTGATTGCAAAGAGGATTTTTGAGGGTACATCAATATAAAACATTGACTTATTGATTAATAGGTGCTAAAATATTATCAGAAATATAATTTCGGAGGAATTTACTATGACAATCAAAACTCTTGATACCAAAAATCTTTGTGAGTCTGCTAAGTGCGGCGGTTGCGGCGAGTGCCAGACATCTTGTCAGTCTGCTTGCAAAACAAGCTGCGGCGTTGCTAACCAGGAGTGCGAGAACACAGAGAATAAGTAATTAATTTTAAATTACACAAATCAAATGCCGCCTTTTGGCGGCATTTTTTGTAGGAGTGGCAAAATGATTCATTGTTATAAATTAGGAGGACTTAACATAGTCCTTGATATATACTCGGGCTCGGTTCATGTGGTGGACGAAGTAGCCTTTGATATAATCAGTATGTATGAAGAAAAGTCTCATGACGAGATTATTTCTTACATACTTGAAAAATACCCCGATAATCCCGATGCAAATGAAAACGAAATCAAGGATTTCTTTGAACAGATTGAAGCTCTGAAAAATGCAGGCAAGCTCTTCGCTCCCGATACATATGAGGGTATGGCAGGCAAGCTTAAGGAGAAAAGCAAAGGTATCATCAAGGCACTTTGTCTTCATATCGCCCACACTTGCAACCTTAACTGCTCATACTGCTTTGCTTCTCAGGGCAAGTATCACGGCGAGCGAGCTATGATGAGCTTTGAGGTAGGCAAGCGTGCTCTTGATTTTCTTATTGAAAATTCCGGCACAAGACGTAACCTTGAGGTTGACTTCTTCGGCGGCGAGCCTTTGATGAACTTTGAGGTTGTTAAAGAGCTTGTAGCTTACGCAAGAAGCATCGAGAAAGAACACAATAAAAATTTCCGCTTTACACTTACCACAAACGGTGTGCTGGTTGACCAGGATGTAATTGACTTTGCAAATAAAGAATGCAGTAACGTGGTTTTAAGCCTTGACGGCAGAAAAGAAGTTCACGACCGATTCCGCGTTGACTATCAGGGTAACGGAAGCTGGGAGAAGATTGTTCCCAAGTTTCAGGACTTCGTTAAACAAAGAAACGGCAAAAACTACTATATGCGCGGCACATTTACTCATGCAAATCCCGATTTTCTTAACGATATCAAAGAAATGCTCAATTTAGGATTCAAAGAGCTTAGTATGGAACCTGTTGTGTGTGCTGAGGATGACCCCAGCCGCCTTACAGAGGCTGACCTTGAGATTGTTATGAAACAGTATGAGGAGCTTGCCGAGCTTATGCTCAAAAAGCACCGCCAGGGCGACCCCTTTACCTTCTATCACTATATGATTGACCTCAAGGCAGGCCCTTGTATTTACAAGCGACTTTCGGGCTGCGGCTCGGGCACCGAATATATGGCGGTTACTCCCTGGGGCGACCTTTATCCCTGCCACCAGTTTGTTGGCGAGGAGAAATTCCGCTTGGGCTCTGTTTTTGAGGGCGTTACCAACACCGAAATTCAGGATGATTTTGCATCCTGCAACGTATATGCCCACGAAGAATGCAGAGATTGCTGGGCAAAGCTTTATTGCTCGGGCGGATGTGCCGCAAATGCATATCATTCCACAGGCTCTGTAAAGGGCATTTACAAAGATGGTTGTAAGCTCTTTAAAAAGCGTATGGAATGTGCAATTATGCTTGAAGCTGCCAAGGCTCTTGACGAATAATATGAACACACCTATTTGTGATTTTGTCAAAGAATATGCAGACAGAAATGCTTCCCGTCTGCACATGCCGGGGCATAAAGGCAAAGACTTTTTAGGGTTTGAATACCTTGACATAACCGAAGTAGAGGGTGCCGATGTACTTTATAATGCTCAAGGCATTATAAAAGAAAGCATGAAAAACGCATCTTCTCTTTTTGGTTCTGCCAAAACCCTTTATTCTACAGAAGGGTCGTCGCTTTCTATCCGTGCTATGCTTTATCTTGCAGCGATGTATGCCAAAACCGAGGGCAGAAAGCCCGTAGTTTTAGCCGGTCGAAACGCTCACAAGGCTTTTCTGAGCGGTGCCGCACTTAACGATATTGAGGTAAAGTGGATTTATCCCGATGAAGATGAGGGACTTCTGAGCCTTGATATAACACCTCAAAAGCTCGAATCGTATCTTGGCTCTTTTTATGAAAAGCCCGTGGCTCTTTATGTTACAAGTCCCGACTATCTGGGAAATATCCTTGATATCAGGGCTCTTTCCGAGGTTTGCAAAGCAAACGGCATGCTGCTTCTTGTGGACAATGCCCACGGAGCTTATCTAAATTTTCTGCCTGATAATCAGCATCCCTTAGCACTTGGAGCTGATATGTGTTGCGATTCTGCCCACAAAACTCTGCCTGTTATCACCGGCGGAGGATACTTGCATATAAACAAGCAATCGCCAGAATTTCTGTCCGAAAATGCTGAAAACGGCATATCGCTTTTTGCATCCACAAGCCCGTCTTACCTTATATTACAGTCTCTTGATATGGCTAACAAATATCTGGCTGAAGGATACAAAGAAAGCTTGGCAGAAATCTCTGAAAGCATCGAGAATCTTAAATCAGCCCTTAAAATACTGGGCTTTGCTCTTGTTGGAAACGAAAAGCTCAAATTGACCATAAGCACAAAACCCTACGGCTACAAAGGCTGCGAGATAGCCGATATCCTCTATAAAGCAAGCATCGTCTGTGAATTTGCCGATGATGATTATATTGTCTTGATGTTTTCTCCAAGCAATACCGACAAAGATATCGAGGGCCTGCGAAAAGCTCTCACGGATATAGAGAAGAAGTCACCCATATCTGCGGCTCCTCCTGTGACAAACCGACTTACAAGAGTGCTGAATATCCGCGATGCCGTATTCAGCACAAGGGAAGAAATATCTGTTGATAATTCAGAGGGACGAATCCTTGCTGATTACAGTATCAGTTGTCCGCCTGCGGTTCCTATAGCAATCTGTGGTGAAATCATCGACAAATCCGCTATAGACGCTTTCAGATATTACGGCATTACAAAAATCAAAGTTATCAGATAATCCTATCCCCCTTGGTTAAGGGGGATATTTTTTTCTCACTGTATCCCCACACAAAATTCACACTTTATATGTTGACAAACTTCATAAAAAAGGAATACTATAATATAATAGATTGATAAAAGGAGGCGATTTGTATGGTACAAGGTATGGCAGACATAGCCATAATAGGATTAAGAATACTGCTTGGCATATATGCCATATTTATTGTATTTCACTGCTTTGCCTCTATGCGCCGTCACAAACGCCCCGAAAAACCGCTTGTGATGCTTTTTAACCAGCGTTTCGGCATTAAAATCCCTGTTCTTTTCTGGGAAAATTCCATCGGCAGAGCTAAGGGATGCGACATTGTTATCGAAGACCCTACGGTGTCACGCAGCCATTGCGTACTTTTAAGACGCAAAGAGGGCTGGTTTATAAGCGATTCCGACTCTAAATCCGGCACAAAAGTAAACGGCGAAACTATAAAGAACGGCAGAAAAAAAGTAAACATTAATGACGTAATCACCGTAGGCGGTACAAGCCTTACTCTTATGAGGGGCACGGATTATGACGAAGACCTGAGACCTTCGTGGTTTTTCTCCCGTTCATCCCGAAAGCCCGCTGTTCCCTCTGCTTTGCTGCTGGTACTAGTCAATCTGTTCCATCTTTTTATGACTGCAGAAATTTGCATCAGCACAAACACCCTTAACACAGGTGCACTTGTTGTTTTCGGAGCAATAACTATATTTTCATGGGTTATGTATGCGTTTTCCTATGGGGTATTCTCCCGCCACAACTTTGAAATCGAAACCATAGCTTTGTGGCTGACGGGACTTGGTGCTTTGCTTCTGGTTGGTGATGACATGAGTGACGCTTATGTCCAGATAATCTCCGCCATAGCAGGTGCAGTTCTTTATATGCTGATTCTTGCGTTCATAAAAAATCCTGACAGAATTCTCAGCTTCCGCTGGCCCATTATGATTGCGGCAGTTCTGTTTCTTGCTATAAATCTTGCTTTCGGCACAGTTGAATTTGGTGCAGCAAACCGAATTTATATTGGCGGAGTTTCTGTTCAGCCTTCGGAAATCGTTAAGATTGCTTATATTCTGGTGGGTGCAGCTTCTCTGGACTACCTTCAGAAACGACGCAATTTCCTTGAGTTTATTATTTTTTCGGCAATTTGCGTAGGTGCTTTGGCACTTATGGGAGACTTCGGAACAGCTCTGATTTTCTTTGTCACTTTTATCGTTATTTCCATAACCCGCTCGGGCGACTACAAAACCGCAATTCTTGCCCTTGCAGGTGCGGTGTTTGCGGTGGTACTGGTGCTTAATTTCAAACCCTACATTGCAGAGCGTTTTTCCATATGGGGACACGCTCTCAGCGACCCCTATGACCTGGGATATCAGCAGGCAGGTACTCTAACCAGCATTGCCTCAGGTGGATTTTTCGGCACAGGTGCTTTAAGCGGTAACTTAAGATATTACGGAGCCGCAGAAACCGATCTGGTTTTCGGTATTATTTCAGAAGAACTGGGGCTTTTAATCGCACTTACAATTGCTGTTACTATTTGCGGACTTGTTTTCTATACAAGAGCTATGACAACCCGCAGCCGAAGCACCTTCTATTCTATTTCTGCATCCTGTGCAGCGACACTGCTACTTGTTCAGACAAGCCTTAACATTTTCGGTTGTACGGATATTCTACCTCTCACAGGTGTTACCCTGCCCTTTGTCAGTGCAGGCGGTTCAAGTATGATTTCCTGCTGGGGACTTCTGGCATTTATCAAAGCTTCGGATGAGCGAACCTATTCAGGCAGAAAGCTCACCGGAGCAAATTAAAGGAGAAAACCATGAAAAAAACCATGACAAGAAGCATCATTTCCATTATTTTGGCTGCAGTATTTTTGCTGGGGCTTGGCTTCTTGTGTGTAAAATACTTTTTGGACTCATCCCTTTGGGCAAGCCAGAGCTACAACCCCTATATGATTTCGGGACAAGGACTTGAAAATGCAGGCACCATTGTAGACAGAAATGGCGTTGTGCTTGCAAAAAGCGAAAACAACACCCGAGTATATCACGAAAACGAAAACACCCGCAAAGCTATGCTCCACACTGTCGGCGACGGTTCTTACAACATTGCAACCGCTGTAGAAACCGCCTATCGTGAAAGACTTGCAGGGCATAGCACGATTTTCGGCTACGGATTGCCCGAAAGTCTTAAAGGTAACCAAAATATCGAAATCACACCGGACAGTGAGGTCTGCACCGAGGTTTACGAGGCTTTTGAGGGCAGAAAAGGTGCCTGCTTTGTTTACAACTACAAAACAGGCGAAATCCTTTGTATGGTAAGTGCTCCTACCTATGACCCTATGAATATTCCCGAAAATATTGAGGACGGCTCTTACCTCAACAATTGCATTTCCTCTACCTACACCCCAGGCTCTATATTCAAAATCATTACTGCAGCGGCAGGATTTGAACACATAAAAGGTTATGAAACCATGACCTTTGAGTGCGAAAGCAAAAAAGAAATCGGAAATTATGAGGTTACTTGTCTTGATGAGCACGGCAATATTGAGCTTAAAAATGCATTTGCCTACTCCTGCAACATAGCTTTTGGAGACACTGCACTTCTTGCAGGCAAGATTAATCTTCAGAAAACTGCCGACAATATGGGCATTAACAGAAACTTCCCTATCGGCAAGGTAAATACCGCCAAAGGCAACTTTGATGTAAAAAATGCTGACGATATCTCTACTGCCTGGGCAGGTATCGGACAACACAGCGACACAGTAAATCCTGCACAGATGGCAATTCTCTGCGGTGCAATTGCCGAAGGTGGCGAGGTAAGACTCCCCCACTATGTAAAGGGTGAAAACTCAGGCAAAAGCGGCAGACTTATGAGCAGCGAGGTTGCCAAAAACCTTGGCAATCTGATGCGGTACACCATCTCCGACTACTATGGCGACAGTATGTTTGAGGGGCTTACAGTCTGTGCAAAAACAGGTACCGCCGAAGTTGGCGAAGGCAAACTTCCCAACGGCTGGATGGTGGGATACTCCACCGACGAGGATGCTCCTCTCGCCTTTGCGGTAGTTGTTGAAGAAGGCGACTACGGCTTTTACAGTGCAGGACCTATTGCAAGAATTGCAATGATGGGCTGTGCCGAAAGCCTGAGAAACTAACAAAGCAATACTCAAGGGATACCGTGACTTATGCGTTATCCCTTGATTTTTTATATTTCCCTTTATTTTTTGACTTAAGTATGATATACTTAATTAAATATATTAAAATGGCTTAATATGTTGTTCACCAAATTCGGTTAATATAGAAAGGAATATGATTTATGGGACTTTTAAAAACCCTTTTCGGCGATTACAGCAAAAAGGAAATCAAACGTATCAGACCTCTTTGCGACAAAGTATTATCCTACGAGGATACATACAGCAAAATGAGTGACGCAGAGCTTAAGAATCAGACTGTACTTTTCAGAGAGAGACTTAATAATGGCGAAACTTTAGACCAGCTTCTTCCCGAGGCTTTTGCAGTTTGCCGAGAGGCATCCTGGCGAGTACTTGGCATGAAACACTTCCCGGTTCAGATTTTAGGCGGTATCATTCTGCATCAGGGCAGAATTGCCGAAATGAAAACAGGTGAAGGTAAAACCTTGGTTGCTACTTTGCCTGCATACCTAAACGGTCTTACTGGCAAGGGTGTACACATTGTTACAGTCAACGACTACCTTGCAAAGCGTGACTCCGAGTGGATGGGCAAGCTATATCGCTTCTTAGGCCTTACAGTTGGACTTATCATTCACGATATGCCTACTGATATGCGTAAAAAGCAGTACGAGGCAGACATCACCTACGGCACAAACAATGAGCTTGGCTTTGACTACCTTAGAGACAACATGGTAGTTTACAAAGAACACCGCGTTCAGCGCAAGCACATTTTTGCAATTGTGGACGAGGTTGACTCCATCCTCATAGACGAAGCTCGTACTCCTCTTATTATTTCAGGTAAAGGCGACAAATCCACCGACCTCTATCAGAAAGCTGACTCTTTTGCAAAACGCCTTAAGAAGCATGTCTTCACTGAGGTTGACAACAAGGAGAATATGGAGGACTTTTTCTCCGAAAATGATATCGACTACATTGTAGACGAAAAAGCAAAGACCTGTACATTAACTCAGGTTGGTGTTAAAAAGGCAGAAAGCTACTTCGGTCTTGAAAATCTTACCGACCCCGAAAACTTAACATTACAGCATCATATCAATCAGGCAATCCGCGCCCATGGTATTATGCACCTTGATATCGACTATGTTAACAAAGACGGCGAAATCGTTATTGTTGACGAGTTTACAGGTCGTCTTATGTACGGCAGAAGATATAACGAGGGCTTGCATCAGGCGATTGAAGCAAAAGAAGGCGTAAAGATTCAGAACGAAAGCAAAACTCTTGCTACAATCACCTTCCAGAATTACTTCCGTCTTTACGAAAAGCTCTCGGGTATGACAGGTACCGCAATGACCGAGGAGCAGGAGTTCCAGGAAATTTACAAGCTTGACGTTGTAGAAATCCCCACCAACAAACCTCTTGCAAGAGTTGACGAAAATGACGCTATCTTCCTCAACGAGCAGGGCAAGTTTAACGCAGTTATCGAAACCATCATCAAATGCCACGAAAAAGGTCAGCCCGTTCTTGTTGGTACCATTTCTATCGAAAAGTCCGAGTTTCTCTCAAAGCTTCTCAAAAAACGCGGTGTTGAGCATAATGTTCTTAATGCAAAGCACCACGAAAAAGAGGCTGAAATCGTTGCTCAGGCAGGTAAATTTGGTGCTGTTACAATCGCTACAAATATGGCAGGTCGAGGCACCGATATTATGCTTGGCGGTAATGCTGAGTTTATGGCAAAGAACAAAATGCGTAAAATGGGCTACAGCGACGAGCTTTTAGCCGAGGCTACAGGTTTTGCCGATACAGACAACGAAGAAATTTTAGAGGCAAGAAAAACATTCTCCGAGCTTAATGCTCAGTACAAGGAAGAAATCAAAGACGAGGCCGAGAAAGTAAGAGCCGCAGGCGGTCTTTACATTATCGGTACAGAGCGTCACGAATCCCGTCGAATCGACAACCAGCTCAGAGGTCGTGCAGGCCGTCAGGGCGACCCCGGTAACAGCCGTTTCTTCCTTTCTACCGAAGATGACCTTATGCGTATTTTCGGCGGAGAGAGAATGAAGATGATAATGATGCGTCTTAATGTGGATGAGAATATGCCCATCGAGAACAAGATGCTCTCCAATATCATCGAAGGCTCTCAGGAAAAGGTAGAGCAGCGTAACTTCGGCATCCGTAAAAATGTTCTTCAGTTTGACGATGTTATGAACCGTCAGAGAGAGATTATCTACGGCCAGCGTAATCAGGTTTTAGAGGGCGAGGATATCCACGATACCATTATGAAGATGGTGGAGCAGACTGTTTCCGATATGGTTGAGACTTACTTGGTAGGCGAGCCTAAGGACTGGAACATTGTTGGTCTTAAAGAATATTACAACGGCTGGCTCATTACCGAAGACGGCACACCTGAGTTTTTCGGCGGTGATATCAAGTCGATGAGAAAAGACGATGTCAAGGAGCTTCTCCTTAACCGCGCTCTTGAGCTTTACAAAGAAAACGAGGAGCTTGTAGCCGAGGAAACCATGAGAGAAATGGAGAGAGTATACCTCCTCAAATCCGTTGATACTTACTGGATGGACCACATCGACAATATGGAAGAGCTCAAGCAGGGCATTCGCATGCGTGCCTATGCTCAGAAAGACCCCGTTGTTGAGTTCAGACTTGAGGGCTTTGATATGTTTGACCAGATGATTGAGTCTATCCGTCAGGACACAGTCAAGCTTATGATTGTTGCTCCCAAGAAGGTACGCGAAATCCAGAAAAAGCAGGAGGAAATGGCTCGTCTTCGTCGTGACGCCGAAAAAGCAGCAGCCGCTGCTCATCAGGTAGTGCTCAACAAGGAGGACGCTCCAAAAATCAATCCCGTAACCGTTGCTATCAAGCGTGAGCAGGTTGCAAAGCCCACAGAGTTTTCCGGCGACGGCACACTTTCGACCAACCGTACAGTTGTCAAGGGCAAAAAAGTCGGCAGAAATGACCCCTGTCCCTGCGGAAGCGGTAAGAAGTACAAAAAGTGCTGCGGTAAAGACGAATAACTCGTCAGCCACGGGAGAGCATTTCGCCTACGGATAGGTAAATTGGAATTGAAACCTATGCCCAACGGCGGATAAAATTCACATTCCAATAAGTTATGTTCAAACCCCCTCTTTCTCAAAGAAGATAGAGAGGTTAGATATAAGTAATGTTTATCGTAGGGGCGATTCACGAATCGCCCCTCAAATATTTGATTTATATATCGCGTTTCGGGAGGTTCGTGAACCTCCCCTGCAATAGACATTGATTATTCGCTACATTCGCTTTTCGAATACTTATTAAGGGAGATTACTATGCTTTTTGATTTTGATGCATATATTTTTGACTTTGACGGAGTTGTTGCTGACACCGAAAGCCTGCATTTCAAGGCTTGGAACAAAGGCTTTGGGATACTGGGTGGTTTTCTTACCGAGGAAGAATATCTGCCCCTTAAAAGCACAGGAAGAAAGCACATTGTAGACACCTTTGCAAAGAAAATCGGCAGAAAAATAAGCGACGAAGAATGCCTTGAAATCTGCAGAATCAAGGATGAATATTTCAAGAATCTGTGCAAAAGCATTGATAAGAGCCTGCTCATAAACGGTGTTGAGGATTTCCTTGCAAGGCTTAAAAGCATGGGTGTGAAAATCGCCGTTGCGTCCTCCGCATCTACCACCACCGAGCTTTTAAATAAGGTAGAGCTCACAAACTATTTCGATGTAGTTGCAGATGGAAATTTGGGACTTCCCAAAAAGCCCGACCCTGCAATTTTTCTTAAAGCAGCAGAACTTTTGGGTGTAAATCCCGAAAAATGCCTTGTTTTCGAAGACTCTCCTGCAGGACTCAAAGCCGCTGAAAACGCCAATATGGCTTTCGTGGCAGTTGGCGCAAAAAGCGAAACAGCGATTTTAGAAATAGAAAATTTTACTGAGATATAGAAAAACCCCACCGAAATTAAATCGGTGGGGTTTAGTTTATAGGCTATTCGTCTACAGATATAAATTTCCAGTTGGGGAATTTTTCGGAGATTTGCGAGAACAAAGCCTCCTGCTCTTTTTTTAGAGTCCGTATATAATAGTTTTTGCATTTGACTATAACTATATCGTTGTTCATTTGAATTTCACATTCCACAGCTCTGTTGACATAATCAAAAACCGCAGACAAAACTCCTGACAAAGTTTTTTCGACAGTTTCTGCATTGTTCAATACAATCTGATTTCTCAGAAATTCTTCTCTTTCTGCAAAACCTGCCAAAAATTCCTCAAAATTATCTCTGTCTTGAGGGACTTCACAGTAGTGCAAATCACTCCCGCTCAGTATCGCCTCTGTCAGCTTCAGGCAGCTTATCCTGAGCGTATCGTTGCTCAGTTTTTCCACAATCTCCTTGCACTTCTGTGCATTTCCGTTGATTGCGGCTAAAATCGCCTCGACATAATCTCGCTGCTGATTCTGAGCTTTGCTGAAATCCTGTGAAAGCTTAAGAAACTTCTCACAGTTTTCGTAATCATGCATATAAAGGTACACCGTTGCTGCATCGTAAAGCATCTGACTTACTGCTTTGGCAGTTGCAGGTGTTACATTTCTTCCCTCGAAAAACTCCATAGCTTTGCTGAAGTAATACACGGCTTTTTTAGGCTTGGAGGCTTTCTGATTGAGCTTTGCACTGCGGTAATAAGGGGTGTATACAAGGCTCACACTAAGGTCAACACCTGAGTCAAGCACCTTTTCATAATATTCTGCCATTTGCTCCTCGTCTCCGAGAAGCTCATAGCTGAGACCTTTGAAATACCACACCGACGCCTCGTCAAAAGCACTTTCAGCCATACTCTCCAGCATATCAAGGAGAGGTTTTGATTTTTCGTGGTCTTGCCTTGAAAGGTAAAGGAGAGCAACTGTTAAAAGCTCCTGTGCCTGTGCATTTGAACCAAAGGCTTTGTCAAAGGTATCGCCAAACACATTTTTGTGTGCTTGGCGAATAGTTTTATACTCTTCTGCGTTCATAAGCTTTATTTATGAATAAAACCAATCTTCTTCATTACCTTGTCAAGTGTACGCTGAGCCATACGCTCGGCAATTTCTGCACCCTTGCGGTAGCTTTCCTCAAGGTATGCCTTGTCGGCAATGAGTTTTTCATATTTTTCGCGGATAGGTCTGAGCTCCTCAATAACCGCTTCGCCAACTGCTACCTTAAAGTCGCCGTAACCCTTGCCTGCAAACTCGTCCTCAATCTCCTGCATAGACTTGCCTGTAACAACGGAGTAAATACCCATAAGGTTGTTGATGCCGTCCTTGCCTTCGCCATAAGCTACTCGAGCTTCGCTATCGGTAACAGCACGCTTGAACTTCTTGAGAATTACGTCGGGAGAATCCAGCAAAGACACACAAGCGTTAACGTTTTCATCGGACTTGCTCATCTTCTTTGTGGGGTCCTGAAGGCTCATAACTCTTGCACCGTTCTTGGGGATAAAGCCCTCGGGAACAGTAAATGTGGGAGAATAAAGGCTATTGAATCTGCCGGCTACATCACGGGCAAGCTCAATATGCTGCTTCTGGTCAGCTCCAACAGGAACCAAATCTGCCTGATAAAGGAGAATATCCGCAGCCATAAGGCAGGGGTATGTAAAAAGACCTGCGTTGATGTTATCGGCATGCTTTGCGGACTTGTCCTTGAACTGTGTCATTCTGGAAAGCTCACCAAACTGAGTGTAGCAGTTTAAAATCCATGCTAATTCTGCGTGCTGGTGCACGTGGCTCTGGATAAAAAAGATGCTCTTTTCTACGTCAACACCGCAAGCAAGAATGGATGCATAAGCATCAAGAACATTCTTACGCATTTTTGCGGGCTCCTGACGAACAGTAATTGTATGTAAGTCTGCTAATGTGTAGATGCAGTTATGAGTACCCTCCTCCTGCATAACCACCCAGTTTTTAAGTGCACCGAGGTAATTGCCCAGAGTAATTGTACCTGAGGGCTGAATGGCACTGTATACTATTTTCTTTTTCTCTGTTGTGTTTTCCATTTTTATATCCTCTTTATATTAAAGTGTTTTTGAAACTCTGCCTAAAATCTCGATACCCTTCTTAAGCTGCTGGTTAGAAGGTGTAGAGAAATTAATGCGGAAGTTATGAGAAATCTCTTTTTCGTCTGTTAAGAATGCATTGCCGGGTACAACACAAACCTTATTCTTTACAAGCTCCAGACAAAATGCGTTCATATCCACGTCCTCGGGAAGTGTGCACCAGATGAAAAGGCCGCCCTCAACCTCACCGTATGTGATTTTATCACTAAGGTTTTCTTTTAAGAGAGTCATTGTGTACTCAAGCTTTTCGCTGTAGAGCTTTCTCAGCATCTCAAGGTGAGCGTCGAAATCGTACTTTGTCATAAACTCGTTACAAACCACCTGAGACCACATATTTGTGTGTACGTCCTCGCCCTGCTTGCATACTACCATCTTCTGGATAATCTCAGCAGGTGCCACACACCAGCCTACACGCATACCGGGAGAAATAACCTTTGAGAATGAGCCCGCATAAATAACAATTCCGTCGGTATCAAAGGATTTGATATTTGGCAAATCCTCACCCTTGTATCTCAGCTCTCCGTAGGGGTTGTCCTCTAAAATAAGCACACCGTACTGCTTTGCAAGCTCGTACATCTTCTTTCTTTTCTCAAGGCTCATTGTAATGCCTGAGGGATTCTGGAAGTTGGGGATTGTATAGATAAATCTGATATTCTCGTTTTCTTTGAGGGCTTTCTCAAGCTCCTCCATATTCATTCCGTCATCGTCCATAGGCACACCTACAAGCTTTGCATTGTAGCTTCTGAAGGTGTTGAGAGAGCCGATAAAGGAAGGAGCCTCGGTAATTACAACATCGCCTTCGTTAACAAGAGATTTTGTAACAAGGTCCATAACCTGCTGAGCACCTGATGTAATAATAAGGTCGTTACCCTCCATATTTACACCGTATTTCTCTGTCATATACTTCTTGAGTGTTTCTCTCAAGGGAACATAACCCTCTGTAAGACCATACTGCAGAGCAAGTACGGGGTTTTCTTTGAGGAGCTTCGCGGAAATCTCAGCTACTGCTTCTTTTGGGAAAGCATCAGGTGCAGGATTGCCTGCTGAAAGGGACACCACCTCGGGGTCAGCAGCATATTTAAAAATTTCACGGATTGCGCTGGGCTTAAGAGTATTCACTCTGTCTGAAAATGTATAATTCATAATAACGCCTCTTGTCATTGATTATTTTTGCAACAAAACTTTAACTTATATTTTAACATATATAACCTCAATGTGCAAATTTTTTTGAAATTTAAGGCAAAACAGTTACAAACACGCCTTGATAATTAAAAAATAATCACAATTCGGTTACTTTTATTGTCTTTTGACATAAAAGTATTGTATATTTATACTGTATAAATGTCAAATTCTGCGTTGCAGAATTATCAGGAAGCTTGCTTGTCTTGAATAAGACCGGCAAACAGGATTTTTTGAGGAGAAGTTTATGAGAAAACGAAGACAAAACGATGAATTTTTCATCGGCATGGTGGGCTCCAGCTACACCGTCAACAGAAAACACAGAAAAAGAAAAAAGAGGGTTCAGAAAAAGCTTTTATTCAGAGCACTGATAGTTGCCTTGTGCCTGCTGGTAGTTGCAGGTATTGCGGCACTTACATATTTTGTGCTGATTCCCTTTTTCTCTTCTCTCGGTACAAGCAGTACCAAAGACGAAGCTACCAAAGACCAGGTTGCAATTGTAGAGACCACTGTAGCAGAGACTACCGAGGCTCCCACCACCGTTCCCGAGACCACAGTAGCACCTACCACCGTACCTGCTACCACAGTGCCTGAGGAGACAAAGCCTGCAGAAATAGGCGAGCACATTACTCCTGCTATAGCTGACGACGGCTCTGACGCAGTAATGGCAACAAACACCATCTGCATCTGGCAGAACAAAGCCTTTAACCTTTTCTACAGTGGCAACAAAGCTGCCGAATACTATGCAAAGGCTATCAACGGCTACACAGCCAAGCTTGACAAAGATATCAAGGTCTACAATATGGTTGTGGGCAATCATACCGAGTTCGGTATTCCTCAGAGATTAATCAAAAATGGTATAGAAACCGACTCACAGTCAGAGAATATACAGTATATCATCAGCAATCTGGATAAGAGAATTACTCCCATTGACTGCTATAATAACCTTGCAAATCACTGCAACGAGTATATTTTCTACGGTACAGACCACCACTGGACTGCCTTAGGTGCATATTACGGCTATGAATCCTTCTGTAACACTCTGGGACTTACCCCCATGGATATCACAAAATCCGAAAAATACAGTGTAGACGGTTTCTTAGGCTCTCTTTATACTGCCACAGGCAGCAGTGTACTTGCCCAGAACACAGATACAGTTCACTACTATAGCCTTCCCAACAATACCTATGCTTACATGAACGAGAGTATGTACAGCGACACCCTTACCGTTGATGTATACTATCCTGCCGCAGTGGGCGGTGAGCTTACTTACGGTGTATTCTGTTGGGGCGATACCGCTCAGTTTGTTATCCACTCCGATTGCGGCAGCGGCAGAAAGATTGCTCTCGTAAAAGACAGCTTTGCCAATGCCTTTGCTCCTTATCTTTCTGCAAACTACGACGAAGTTCACCTTATCGACTACAGATACTGGAGCGGTGACCTTAACAAATACTGCAAAGATAACGGTATCAAAGAAGTTCTGTTTTTAAACAATACTATGTCCGCAAACACCGTCTCTCAGGTTGATGCCATATCCAACGTGTTCGGTTAATACGGTACGAAATTTGAGTTAGGAGAGATTCACGGTGTTATCCAAAGAAATTAAGGCAGAGATTTACGGTGCCTTAAACGAAAAAAGCGGTATATATTCGGGATATGTAACTTCTCAGGAAGCATCAGGCACAAGCGTGTATGTTATCTCACGCAAGCCTGTGGGTGACTTTGTTTACGGCATAATCAGTGCCGTTATCACCCAGCCTGACGGCAGCGAAAAGTATGTTGTCACCCAGAAAAGCGACATTATGTACGAGCCCGAAATCCGCCAGAGGCTTAAGGTTGTTAAATCCCTTAAAATAGAAAAAATCAGTTGCCTCTACGAGAAAAGCTGCGGTGCAGTTATCCTCTATAAAGACAAAAATGAGGACGAGGCAAGCATCCTTCTGGTAAAAAACCAGAAAGGCAGATTCTGGAGCTTCCCCAAAGGCCATGTTGAGCTTTGGGAAAACGAAAAGGAAACAGCAGTCAGAGAAATCAAAGAGGAAACCGACCTTGACGTTGAAATCCTCGATAATTTCAGAGAAATCTCAGACTACTGCCCCTTTGGCAAAATCCGCAAGAGGGTTGTCTTCTTCCTTGCGGCAGCTAAAACCAACAAGGTTAAAATTCAGGAGTCAGAGATTGAGAGCTACACATGGGTTAAGCTCAGCGAAGCCAAGAAAGTCTGCACTTATGACAATGACCTGAGGGTTATCGACAAGGCAAGAGAATACTACGAAGACCACCTTGCAAAGAAAAACTAAGAAGCTTAAGCTACTGACACAACCTTCCCGAAATTAGTTGGGAAGGTTGTGTTTTTATAATTTCAAAACCAGCTCTTATCCCCGAAAAACCTGTTTGTAGACAGGTTTACGGGATGTGTCTCGTTTTAATTTTTCACTTTCGTCGAACTGTACAGACAACGCTATTTAACTTTGTATACCTATACGAAATTCAGAGCTTTTATTGAAACCGACACAAAAGGTATTGTATAATTAAACCACAGAAAGAATACAGCACATTTTGTATTAAGTCATAAGAAAACAAAAATTAACCAATACCCCTATAAAGAAGGTGTTTTTATGAAAAAGAGAATTTCTATTGTTATCAGTTTACTGTTGATTTTATGTTTATTTTCCATATTTTCTGCCAATGCAACAAATGAAAATATGTATGAGGATTTATTGGTAGAACGTCTTGGTATTGCCGAAGAACGTCCCGGCGGTAGTTTTGTATATTGGTACGAAGAAGTATTTTACTATTATTCCGACAACACCAAAGACATACCTGATTATGTTCTTGTAAAAGCTTCTACGGCTATTGCCAGTGAAGCCTTCCATTCTTCTGATTTTGGAGAATATGTTATAGTAACAGGTATATATTATCATCCTTATGACCATGCTTATCATATTTACACCACTGCTGACGATAAGGTTTATACTCTGGAAGAAGCATATTATGCTGAAATAGATGGTTTAGAAGAAGCTCTGAAATACTTGAACGGAACCGTTATAGCTCTTATTGGCGATTCTGATGCAAATTTTACACTCAACATAAAAGATGCTACAAGAATTCAAAAATCATTAGCAAAATACAGCGATTTGCACGCCACTCATGAATTCGGCGAATTAGCGGTAGAAGCTGAAGATTTTAACCGCGACACCAAAATAGACATCCGCGATGTCACCGCTATCCAGAAACATCTTGCCAAAATATAAGATATGTGCGTATGATTATAGATTTCAGTATATAGGAAATGCCTGCAAAGCTCCCCGAAATCGGGGAGCTTTTTTATGCTTGCAATTATCATAATACTTATGTATAATAAAAGGGTATATGATAAGTGAGGTGCTATTTATGGCAGAGAATAAAAAAATGGTAGAGGCTATTACCAGCCGTGACGAGGATTTCGCAAAATGGTATACCGACATTGTTAAAAAGGCAGAGCTTGTTGACTATTCAGGCGTTAAGGGTTGTATGGTTATCCGTCCTTACGGCTACGGCATCTGGGAAAATATCCAGAAAGACCTTGACCGCCGCTTTAAAGAAACAGGCGTAGAAAATGTATATATGCCTATGTTTATCCCCGAAAGCCTTCTTCAGAAAGAGAAGGACCACGTTGAGGGCTTTGCTCCCGAGTGTGCATGGGTAACTATCGGCGGCAGCGAAAAGCTTACAGAAAAGCTTTGTGTTCGTCCTACATCCGAGACACTTTTCTGCGAGCATTACGCAAAAATCATCAACACGTACAGAGATTTACCTAAGCTTTACAACCAGTGGTGCTCTGTTGTTCGTTGGGAAAAAACCACAAGACCCTTCCTCAGAACTTCCGAGTTCTTATGGCAGGAAGGCCACACAATGCACGAAACTGCTGAGGAAGCTATTGACGAGACACTTAAGATGCTCAAGGTTTATGAGGACTTCTACAGAGAGACTCTGGCTATTCCTGCAGTTGTTGGTAAAAAGACAGAGAAAGAGAAGTTTGCAGGTGCTGAGGCTACATACACAATCGAACCTATGATGCACAACGGCGTTGCCCTTCAGGGTGGTACAACCCACTACTTCGGCGACGGCTTTGCAAAGAGCTTTGACATTACATATCAGGGTAGAGACAACAAGCTCCACTACCCCCACCAGACATCCTGGGGTGTTTCAACCCGTATGATTGGTGCAATCATCATGGTTCACGGCGACGATGACGGACTTGTGCTCCCCCCCAGAGTTGCTCCCATTCAGGTAGCTCTTATTCCTATTGCTCAGCATAAAGAGGGCGTTCTTGACAAGGTTTACGAGGTTGCTGATGTGCTCAAGAAGGACTTCAGAGTTAAGGTTGACGCTTCTGACAAGGCTCCCGGCTGGAAGTTCTCTGAGTACGAGATGAAGGGCGTTCCCGTAAGAGTTGAGCTTGGTCCCAAGGATATTGAGAAGAATCAGTGTGTTATCGTAAGACGCGATAACCGTGAGAAGATTTTTGTATCCCTCGACAACCTCGCTGAGGAAGTTCAGAAGGCTTTGGATGCAGTTCACAACGCAATGTACGAGAAGGCTCTCAAGAACATGCAGGAGAAGACCTCTGTTGCTACAAGCTACGAGGAATTCCTTGACATCGCTGAAAACAAGCCCGGCTTCATCAAGGCTATGTGGTGCGGCGAGAAAGAGTGCGAAGAAAAACTTAAGGATGTTACAGGTGGCGTAAAGAGCCGCTGTATTCCCTTTGAGGAGGAGCACCTTTCTGACACCTGCGTATGCTGCGGCAAGCCTGCAAAGCATATGGTTTACTGGGGCAAGCAGTATTAATAACGATTTAAACGGAAGTGATAAAGTCACTTCCGTTTTTTGCTGCAGAATTCTCATTGACTACCGCGTTTTATTCGTATATAATTATTGTATATATGATTTTGTTTGAAAGAGTGATTATATGAAGACTTTATCTTTCAAAAAACCAATAAACTTTCTGTGTCTTTTATTGTCTGCTTTGATTTTTGCAGGGCTTTTTTCTGCTTGTCAAAGCACCCCAAAAGCACCTGATGTCTATAATACTACCGCCGCCACAGAGGCAACTGTCGCCACCGAAAGCAGTGACAGCACCGCTCCTACTGAAGAAAAGCTTCCCGTAAATCCAATAAATTTTGATGAGCTTACTGCAATTAATCCCGATTTATATGCATGGATTAAAATTCCCGGCACAGTTATAGACTATCCCGTCGCCCAGAGCAGTGTTGATGACGACAACTACTATCTCCATCACAACTATATGGGCAACTATGAGTTCGCAGGCACAATTTACTCTCAGCGTCACAACACTAAATATTTTCTTGAGCGAATGACTGTGCTTTACGGTCACAATATGTTGGACGGCTCTATGTTTGCAGGGCTTCACCAGTTTTCGGACCCCGAATTTTTCGAAGAAAACGATACCCTCTATATCTATATCCCGGGGCATATCCTGACCTACAAGATTTTTGCCGCTTATGATTATGACGACAGACATCTGATGAACAGCTTCAGATTTTACGATGATGAGGTTTACTCTCAGTATATCAAAGACTGTCTTAATCCTCATTCTGCCAATGCGATTGTCCGAGAGGGTGTCGAGCTTAATTTAAAAAGCAAGCTCATAACACTGAGCACTTGTCACGATTATAACTCAAGTCTCAGATTTTTAGTACAGGGGGTGCTTATTGATGACCAACGAACCCAATGATATTAAAATTGAAATTATCGAGGTAGACCCCGAGCCCGTTAAAGAAGAAACTGAGAAAATCATAGACTACGCTCTGCCTGTGAAAGAGGAAATCCCCAAAGAAATCACAGAAAAATCTCCTACAACAGACGAGTATTCTGACTTTATCTTCACAAAATATCACGGCAGAAAACGCAGAAAAGGCACATCTGACAATCACAACACCACTCACTCATACTCTTCGGACAACCATTTTGTAAAGGATGTCAAGAGAAAAAAGAAAAAGCCCTGGTGGAAAAAGCTGCTGATAATTTTAGGTTGCTTTTTAGGCTTTATTCTCTTACTGATTATCGCAGCAATTGTTACCTTTTTCATCCTCAAAAGCATCGGTATGTCTGAGCTGACAGGCGGTGATGTTAATATGACCGCACCTATTATTGAAAACGCAGGCGTTTCCGTTGACAACAACAAAAACACCATTACATATCAAGGCAAAACCTATGCATACAACAACAATATGACATCAATTCTCTGTATGGGAATTGATAAAAGGAACGGTGAAGGTCTGGGACTTGTTGATGACGTAGTAGGTACAGGCGGTCAGGCCGACGCACTGTATATGGTAGCTTTTGATACTGCAACAGGAAAAACAGATATAATCGCAATTTCACGTGATATTTACGGCGATATAGGTGTTTATTCTGCTGACGGCAACTATACCGGCACCGAAAATGCTCAGCTTTGTCTTGCATACGCATACGGCGACGGCAAAGAAAAAAGCTGTGTTAACACTGTAGATGCAGTCAAAAGACTCTTCTATAATCTGCCTATTAATTCTTACTTTGCTATGGAACTTGACGCAATCGGACCCCTTAACGATGCAGTTGGCGGTGTAACCGTTACGCTTACAGACGAATACCTTTATCATGTAATGCGCTTAGGTCACGCAGGTGACAGAGTAACACTTGTAGGCGACGAAGCGAGAGCTTTTCTTCAGTATAGAAATGTCGATGAGCTTAACTCCAGTGTTGACAGAATGAACCGTCAGATTTCATATCTTGAGGGCTTTGCAAGCACTGCTATTGATATGACCAAGCAAGACCTTTCAACTCCCGTCAACCTCTACAACATTGTCAGCAGCTACTCGGTTACAAACCTTAACGCATCAAGAATTTCGGCAATCGGCTACACAATTGCCACATCTGGTGCAAGTTGCGAATTTGCAAAAGTACCCGGCGAGGTAATTCACAATGGCGAGTATGCCGAATACGTAGTTGACGAACAAGGCCTTCTGGAGCTTATTCTTAACATCTACTATAAACCTGTAAACTAAAAACTAACGCCCAAGCTTTCAATTAAGCTCGGGCGTTTTTATTATAGGTTTTCAAAATATTCATCGCAAAGCCGCACGCTCTGCATTGCATCCTTCGCATAGAAATCTGCATTTATCATCTCTGCATATTCTTTCGAAAGCACCGCTCCGCCAACCATAGTCTTTATGTGAGGGGCAGTTTTCTTTATTTCTTTTATGGTTTCTTCCATAAATACAACCGTCGTGGTCATCAAAGCTGACAGAAGTACCATTTTGACATCGTTCTTTACTGCTTCTTTGACAATGGTATCGACTGCCACATCTTTGCCCAGGTCAACAACCTCATATCCGTAATTTTCGAGCAAAAGCTTAACTATATTCTTGCCGATATCGTGGATATCTCCCTTTACGGTTGCGATTACAATACGTCTGCCGTTGGTGGCTCTTGCACCTTTTTCGTTCATTTTTGCCTTGACTTCGTAAAAAGCCGCCTTAGCCGCCTCTGCACTCATAAGCAGTGTAGGCAGATACACCTTGCCCTTTTCAAGCCTTCTCCCACCTTATCAAGAGCAGGAATAATCTCTGATTTCACAAGCTCCAGAGGCTCTGTATCTTTAAGTAAAGCCTTTGAAAGAGCCGCACTTTTTTCTACCAGACCGTTTTCTATGGCTTCTTTTAAGGTGATATTATCAGACTTTTCCACAGCCTGCACCGTAGTGCTATTTTCTTCGCTCATCACTCTATCAATAATGTTCTCAGCAAAATTCTCATAGGAACTATAGTCGGGACTTTTTGAAGCCTGCATCATAAGGCTTGAATGAGGATTCATAATAGCACCCTTAAGTCCTGCACCAATCGCCAGCTTAAAGAATTCGCTATTGACCTTATCCCTTGAAGGCAGACCGAAAGACACGTTAGATACACCTAAGACCGTATTAAGCCCCAGTGCAGTAACACCCTTGATAGCATCAAGGGTAACCTTTGCGGCATTTTTGTCTGCACTTATTGCCATAGTCAGAGTATCAACAATAATATCCTTTTTGGCGATGCCGTATTTTGCGGCTTCAGAGGCTATACTTTCGGCAATTTTCACTCTACCCTCAGAAGTCTCGGGAATTCCCTGCTCATCAAGAGTAAGTGCCACCACAGCGGCACCATACTTCTTTGCCAAAGGAAAAACCGCGTCCATAGATTCTTTTTTACCGTTTACAGAGTTTATGAGCGCCTTGCCGTTGTAGATTCTCAAGGCTTTCTCCAGAGCCTTCGGGTCAGCGGTGTCAATCTGTAAAGGAAGGTCGCTGACTCCCTGCAAGGCTTTTACGGTAGATAAAAGCACCTCTGCCTCATCAATCTCAGGCAATCCGCAGTTGACATCCAGCATCATTGCTCCTGCCTGCTGCTGATAGATACCCTCGGAAAGTATGAAGGAAAGGTCATTGTCTCTGAAAGCCTGCTTAACCCTGCTTTTGCCTGTGGGGTTTATACGCTCTCCAACAAGCACAGGCTCCTCTCCCCATTTTACAGCGTGAGTGTATGAGCTAACCAAAGTAAGATTTTTATCCTCTAAAACTTTAGGTTTTTTCTCTTTTAATGCTTCTTTAAGCTTGCGGATATACTCGGGATTTGTGCCGCAACATCCGCCTAAAACACGGGCACCCATATCGGCAGCCTTCGCCATATAGCCTGCAAATTCATCGGCACTAACATTATATACCGTTTTTCCGTCTTTAACCTCAGGAAGACCTGCGTTAGGCTGAATAAGCAACGGTGTTGAGCTGCAAGCACTGTATTCTTCAAGAACCTTTAGCATTTTATCAGGTCCCAGTGAGCAGTTCATGCCTATTGCATCTGCTCCAAGGCCCTCAAGAAGTGCTATCATAGCAAGGGCATCAGCACCTGTCATAAGCTTTTTATTCTCGTCAAAAACATTGCTCACAAATATGGGCAGATTGCTGTTTTCTTTTGCCGCCAACACTGCAGCCTTTGTCTCATAGGAATCGTTCATGGTTTCTATGATAATAAGGTCGGTTTTGTCTTCTGCTAGCTTTATTGTTTCGGCAAAAATTTCATAAGCTTCATCAAAACTTAAGTCACCAAAAGGAGCCAGAAGTCTGCCTAAGGGACCGATATCCAAAGCCAGATATTTATTTTCAAAGCCTTCTCTTGCCTTTTGACCGCACTCTATGGCGGCGTCAACTACCTTTTTGAGTTCTTCTTTTGAAAATTTCAGAAGATTTGCCCCAAAGGTATTGAGGGTAACAACATCCGCACCTGCATTTAAATATTCTCTATGAATATCAATAATAACATCAGGATTTGTGATGTTGTATGTTTCAGGCAATACATCCCGGCTTAAGTTTTTGGACTGAAGCATGGTGCCCATGGCACCGTCAAATATTATAAATTCCTTTAAAAGTTTTTCTCTTATATTCATCTTAATTACATCCTTTCAGAGGTACAACCGCTGTAACGGATTTTGAAGGGGTAAGCATTATAGAGGCTGTAAGATTCACTCCGATATTAAGAGGTGCCGATAAAATCTCAACAATTTTTCGCTGATAATCAAGGGGGAAATCTCCGTAACCTGGCGAAAATCTTCGTTGAGGCTCGGTTGCAAAGCAACCTGCACACAATTTGTTGCAAAGTGCCTCTACAGTAGCTCCTGCAATGGCGTCTATCATAAGTGCCATAGAGGGCTCAACCATAGAATATCTGGTGATAAGTCTGTCTGCCTCCAACCCAGCCGTAGCCGCCAGCAAGGCACAACGCTCTGCACCCTTAAGAAACTTTTTGAGCCCCAGACTTTCTATTTTGTCCTTATCAAGATAAACTCCACCCTCAAAATAGCTGACATCAATGCATTTATACACCGCTCTTGGCTTTGCAAACTCACCCAAAAGAGCATAAGCTTTGTCATAAAGCTTCAGCAAGCTCTCGTGGGCTTCTCCTTTTACTCCTGCGTATCTTAATGCCTCTGACTGTGAAATCTCAAGCTCAGAAAAAGGCACTTCTATCTTTTTAATCATTTATAATCTCCGAAAGATTTTCCTGGATTTTTCGTGCTACTTCGGGCTTGTTCATAGAGTAAACATGAACATTTTTAATACCATTCGCATAAAGGTCGATAATCTGCTCCGTAGCATAAGCAATACCTGCCTGTGCCATAGCCGCAGGTTTGTCGCCGTATCGCTCGGCAATTTTTATGAATCTCTTGGGAAGAACCGTGCCCGAAAGCTCGCAGGCACGCATAATCTGCTTTGCATTTGTAATGGGCATAATTCCTGCCACAACGGGCACAAAAATGCCTTTTTTACGAAGCTTGTCTATATATGAATACAAAATCTCGTTGTCAAAAAACATCTGAGTAGTCAGAAACTCGCAGCCTGCCTCTACCTTTTTTGCGATATTTTTGATATCTTCGTCCAAAGTTTCACATTCTGTGTGGCCCTCGGGATAGCAAGCACCGCCAATGCAGAAATCGCCGTATTTTCTGATTTCCTCAATAAGCTCAGATGCATATCTGTATGCGCCCCACTCGCCTTTTTCGGCATCTTTTGGGATATCGCCACGAAGTGCCAATATATTCTCTATACCTGCCTCTTTTATCTGCAAAAGCTGAGACTTAACACGCTCTTTGCTTGACGAAACACAGGTAAGATGTGCAAGTGCCGTAACTCCGTGATTTTTCTCGATTTCTTCAGCAATTTTTACGGTAAAATCGCTGGTGCCACCGCCTGCGCCATAGGTAACACTCATATAGTGGGGCTTAAGGTCGGCAATCTCACCTACTGCTCCCTTTACTTTTTCAAAAGAATCCTGAGCCTTGGGAGGAAACACCTCAAAGCTCAGCGTAGGTTTTGTGAGAGAAAAAAGCTCTTTAAGCTTCATAAAAACACCTCCGATTATATAATTATAGCAAGTATAGAGGTACATGTCAAAGTATACATTATTATAAACAATAAAAGAATTCGTCTTAAATATTCAGTTCATATATTGTTTACGAAAAAATGTTGTTTTCGACTTAATTCAGTGATACAATTAACTCATAAGATTATTTAGGAGATTACAGAATGGGATTTATGGCTAAACTTCAGCGATTTATGTACGGCAGAAACGGAATGGACTCTTTCTCGTTTTTCCTCATTATATCTGCCCTTGTTGTTTCTACTGCCAATATGTTTGTATGGCACTACTGGGTGTCGCTGGGACTTTATATATTTCAGCTTCTTATACTTATTTATGCTTTCTTCAGAATTCTCTCAAAAAACACCTACAGAAGGCAGAGAGAAAACGCAGGATATCTTAAAATCTGGAACGCTGTAAAAAACTTCTTCAAACTTCAGAAGAACAAAATCCGCGACATAAAAACCCACCGCTACAGAAAGTGCAAATACTGCAAAGCTACATTAAGGCTAAAGCGCAGACGCGGCAAACACACCGTACGCTGCCCCAAATGCCGTGGGGAGTTCAAAGTTAATATCGTAATATAAAAATAACCCTTGAGTATATGCGAAATGTTCTTAGAGCATTTCGCATAAGTTTTATTCGCTGATGGCGAGTTTTATTGCTTAGCAGTGGTATTCGGCTGATGCCGAGTGTTATTCGCTTTGCGAGTTTTCGAGCAGAATAAAATACCACTGAAAACGCTTGGTTTCAATATCACTTTTGCAGAGCAAAAATAACACGCTGACAAAGTTAACATATCACTACAAAAAAATTAAAGAGAAGCCTCTTAGTAAATAAGGGACTTCTCTTTTTTAGTTTGTTGGGTTTGTTTTTACTTAAGGGTGAGTAATTATTGTCTTGTTAAAATCTCAATTTCGTCGTCTATATTCCTGATTAAAAGCTTGTCGCCTGCACGCTTTACATATCCTGTGCCTGATTCGGTATCGCCAAGCATTGAAACTGTCAGGTTAAGCACGCCGTTTTCAACAGAGTAGGTCATAGTTCCGGAGATAATGCCCATTGCAAGTATGGTGCCGGTGCCGTCGGCATTGAAAGTGTATGTAATGGGAACGGTTGCAGAGTTTGTTACTCCGAATATAGAAACTGTGCCGTCCTGCACAGTTGTCCAGGTGCCGGTGATATCGTCGTTTGAAATGTAACCCGGGGTAGGGTCGCCGTTTATGATAATCTGTGGTTCTTCTTTTACGCTTATATCAATTTCTTCAGGATGGGGGAAACCGCCCGTATTGGACGGCTGAATAATTGTAACTTCATCCTCAAAAATCGGAGGCTGTGGGTGTACGTGGATAATTGTTTCGGTAATGTATTCAAAGTAAACCTCAATTATAGGCGGGTCGTCCTCAGGCGGGAACTGAGAGAGGATGATTTCGCCCTCGTTAAAGTTAATCTCATAGGTTTCGTCGCCGAAGATGTAAATGAAAGAGTCATCGGGAAGCTCTACGGGTGTTCGGGTAAAAATAACTTTGTACTCCTTGTCTTCAAAGCTTAACTTTACAATAAGCTTTTCGCTTTCCAAGGTGTAATCTCCAGAGAGGTAATAGCTATCAGAAACGGCTGTGAAAACATTATTTTCAGCAGTAAAGGTTGCGTCAAAGGTTTCATCATTTAAGGTGATTTTACCGGTGCCGTCAGCGTTAATATCAAGCTGAGGCTTTGAGTTAGGGCCATACCATTTGCCCTGAAGTTCCTCGGCTATAACCGCCTTGTTGCCTTCGTTTGCACCTGTGCCTGTGGTGTTGCCGCCTGAACCGCAAGCACAAAGACCAAGCATCAGAATTGCCGCCAGAAATACCGCAAAAAATCTTTTCATGCTTAAAACCTCCTCATATATTCTTTAATTCTATATTATCAACTCATAAATAATATGTCAATTAACGGATGTTCTAAATATTGATACTTGGATTTGTAGGTTATAGCAAAAGACCCTTGAGCTTTTTGTACTCAAGGGCGGTCTTTTTTGTTTTTTCTGTCGGCAGAGATTTCAAAAATTCTTTCTGCAACAAACGGTCCTGTTGCAAATATAAGCAGAATGACGGCAATAACTGTCCAAGCGATTAACTGTTCTTTGTTTACAGAATTATAAGTATCAAGGTTTACTAAAATCTCGTCACCACATTCAATAGCAGCTACTCGGTTGAAGCCCCAGAATCGCGGGATATTAAAGGGAATTAAATCTATGTGGTCGGTGTAGTAAATGCGGAGAGTTTCGCCTATATATTCTTTGTTCAAGATATCAGCAAAAGCAGATGTACTTTCTTAACTTTCCAGCAGATTTTCGTGGCAGTAGTACTTGCCACCATTTTCATCATAAAATGTTATCCAATCAACACGCATTTCTTTGTTTTTTTGAACCAAGTTTATAGAAGTTTCGACCTTTATCAGTTGGTCTTTAGAGAGAGGAGCAAAACTATACAAAGCAAAAAACATTATTGCAATAGAAGCAGCAGTAAAGCCTATAAGGTTTCTTAGAAAAAACTTGTCTTTAAACATAGCTTACTCCTTTCGCTGGTTTAGGTATGATAATATTATATCAAGCTTGTCATAATAAATCAACGATTTCAACATTTGACAGAAAGCATTTCATATTATCGCAGGGACGCCTGTCCCTACACTTGTTATTTAAGCATTTAGTGAAAATAAAAAGCACACCTCATTTTTGAAGTGTGCCGAAATTCTTTTAACCGCATTATGGTTGTTTAGTTTCTAAACAAATCCGCCGTTGACGACAGGTTGCCTCAATTTGAAACCTATCCAAAGGCGAATTGCCTTCTCGTGGCTAACGAGCAAAACAACGGAAAATCACCATAATTGCCGATGTAATAAGCAAGAATGAAACTCCGTACTGAGAAAAAGGCATAAGCTCGTAAATCGGGCGTACAAACAAGGTCATACCGCCTAAAATTCCAAGGTAGCCTGTAACCTTCATCAGAATTTTACCTGCTGAGGATTTTCCAAGTCTGCCTGCTCTGCTTATCTGTGAAATTCCCAGCATCATAAGCCAGATACCCAGAATATAGATAAGCTCCACCATAAACAGAGTTGCATCCACATACCAGAACACACAGGCTAAACCGCAGACAAAGGAAATTACTCCGTCAAAAAGAAGCCAGCCCGAGCCATTTGCCTTAAGTCCTGCAGTAAAAGCCGCAAGGACGCTGATAACTCCGAAAATAATCAGCGATATTCCGCCAACTGTAATGGGAGCCATAACATCCGAAAGGCCTGTTACAACACCCCACAAAGCTGCCAATGCAAGAAAAATCGCAGAAATTATCCAGAATATATTAAGTGTTTTTTTCATAACATTACCTTCTTACACATACATTCCGCCGTTAACACCCAAAACCTGACCGGTCACAAATCCCGAATTTGTTGCAAGATAATAAACCGCATCGGCAACATCCTTGGGAGAGCCTAACCTCATAACTGGAGTTTCGTCGATCAGTGCCTTAAGGTCATCCTCGGTAAAGGAATTAAGCATATCTGTCTTGATAACACCGGGACACACGCAGTTAACCGTAACACCCGAGGGTGCAACCTCTTTTGCCAAAGCTTTGGTCAAGCCGATAACACCTGCTTTTGCGGCACTGTAGTGTACCTCGCAGGAGCCGCCTGTCTCGCCCCAGATAGAGCTTATGTTGACGATACTGCCACTTTTCTTCGAAATCATAAAGGGCAGTGCCTCGCGGCTTACATAAAACACAGAGCTTAAATTGGTGCTGATCATTTTACCCCAATCTTCGTCTGTAATATCGGTGAAAAGCTTCTGCTGGGCGATGCCTGCGTTGTTAACCAGAACATCAATGTCACCAAAAGCGGTAACTGCCTCAGAAATAAGCTTTTTGGCACCGTCGGGGGTTGACACATCACCTTTGATGCACACCGCCTCAGTAGGATATGTGTCGTTTAAAATCTGACACAGAGTTCTGGCGCGTTCTTCGCTTTTGTTGTAATTTATAACTACCTTGTAGCCAGCCTTGGCAAAGGCTACGGCAATTGCCGCACCAATGCCTTTGGCGGCACCTGTAATAACTGCTGTCTTCATATCTTATTTCTTCTTGAATCCGTCCTTGAGGGACACGCTGCGGTTGAAAATAAGCTTGTCGGGTGTGCTGTCTTTATCTACACAGAAGTAACCTAAACGCATAAACTGGAAGCCGTCGCCTAGCTTTGCATTAGCTAAAGATTTCTCAAGCTTTGCACCCTCCACAACCTCAAGAGAGTCGGGATTGAGATAATCAAGGAAGTTTTTGTCGCCTGTGTCGGGATCAGCAACCGTAAAGAGGTTTGAGTAAAGTCTTACCTCTGCATCAACACAATTGTTGGCATCTACCCAATGGATAGTACCTCTTACCTTTCTGCCGTCGGGGGTATTGCCGCCCTTTGTCTCGGGGTCGTATGTTGCATAAACCTCAACCACGTTGCCCTCGTCGTCTTTTTTGCAACCTGTACATTTTACGATATATGCAGACTTAAGGCGAACTTCGTTGCCGGGGAAAAGTCTCTGATATCCCTTGATAGGCTCCTCCATAAAGTCGTCAGCCTCAATAAAGCACTCTTTTGAGAATGTGATTACTCTGTTACCGTCTTCAACGCGGTTTGGGTTGTTCTCAACCTCAAATTCTTCTGTAAGACCTTCGGGATAGTTTTCGATAACAAGCTTAACAGGACGAACCACTGCCATTGCACGCTGAGCAGTTTCGTTAAGGTCTTCTCTCAGGCAATGCTCAAGGAAGGCGTACTCAACAATAGAGTTAACCTTGGAAACACCGTTTCTGTCGGTAAAGTTGCGGATTGAACGAGGTGTATAACCTCTGCGTCTTAAACCGCAGAGTGTGGGCATTCTGGGGTCATCCCAGCCGCGAACATAGCCTTCTTCTACAAGAGCTCTGAGCTTTCTCTTGGACATAACTGTGTTGTTGATGCCAAGACGAGCAAACTCAATCTGTCTGGGCTTTGCAGGAACAGAAACGTTATTGATTACCCAATCATAAAGGGGTCTGTGGTCTTCAAACTCAAGAGAGCAAAGGCTGTGAGTAATGCCCTCCATAGCGTCCTCAATGGGATGAGCAAAATCGTACATGGGATAGATGCACCATTTTGTGCCCTGACGGTGATGAGGAAGTCTGTTAATTCTGTAGATAACAGGGTCACGCATATTGAAGTTGCCGGATGCAAGGTCAATCTTTGCGCGAAGTGTCATAGAGCCGTCCTCAAATTCGCCTGCTCTCATTCTCTTGAATAAATCAAGGCTTTCCTCAACGGGTCTGTCACGGAAAGGACTCTTTGCAGGAGTAGAAAGGTCGCCTCTGTATTCTCTCATCTGCTCTGCGTTAAGCTCGCAAACATAAGCAAGGCCCTTTTCGATAAGCTCAAGTGCGAACTTGTACATATCTTCAAAGTAGTCGGATGCATAGTAGAATCTGTCGTCCCAGTCGTAACCTAACCACTTGATATCCTCTTTGATAGCCTCAACGTACTCTACATCCTCTTTTGTGGGGTTGGTGTCATCCATTCTCAGATTGCAAAGACCGCCGTATTTCTCTGCAGTACCAAAGTCAATGCAGATAGCCTTTGCGTGTCCGATATGAAGATAGCCGTTGGGCTCGGGTGGAAAACGTGTGTGAACCTTTTTACCCTCATAACGACCGCCTTCGGCAATATCTTCGTCTATAAAATCGTGAATGAAGTTAGAAGACATAGCTTCTGTTTCTTCATTATTTAAAACCTTTTTATCCTCTGCCATTTCTAAAAATCTCCTTTCAGGAAAGTTTCTCTAAACCAATATAAAGTCTTCTCAAGGTCTCATCCTTGCCTAAAATATCAAGAATTTCTACTGCACCGCCGGGAGTTACAGTCTGGCCGCTTGCCGCAATTCGTGCAGGCCACATTACGGTGCCGTTCTTAAGCTCAAGCTCAGTTGCAAGATTGATGAGAAGCTCCTTGATAGCATCGCAACTCCAGTCAGAAAGAGCCTCTAAACGCTCTGTAACTGTCTTTAAGATTGCGGGTGAGTTCTCAAGATTTGTCTTGCTCTTTTTATTTACAAAAAGCTCCTTGTCATAATCGGGAAGCTCTTTGAAGAATTTAATCATGTCGGGGATGTCTGTAAGCTTTGTTGTACGAGCCTTCAAGATAGCTGTAAGCTTACTGCCGTCATAAGGAGTATCACCGAAAACAGAATCATAGTAAGGCTTTGCAATCTCTGTAAACTCTTCATCAGACATAGCTCTCAGATACTCTGCGTTAAACCACTGAAGCTTCTGATAGTCAAAGACTGCAGGTGATTTGCTGATATTTTCTACACAGAACTCTTTCTCAAGCTCACTCAGAGAGAAAATCTCCTCGTTGCCCTTGGGGCACCAACCTAAAAGTGCAATGTAGTTGATGATAACCTGGGGGAGGTAACCCTCTTTGATAAGATCCTCAAAGCCTGTAGAGCCGTGACGCTTACTGAGCTTTGACACATTGCCCTCTGCATCCTTGCCCATAATAAGGGGAAGGTGAACATAGGTGGGAATTTCCCAGCCGAATGCATCATAAAGAAGGTTGTACTTGGGAGTAGAGCTAAGATACTCACAACCGCGTACAACGTGAGTAATACCCATTGTGTGGTCGTCAATAACATTTGCAAAGTTATATGTGGGAAAGCCGTCGGACTTAATCAGAATCTGGTCCTGAAGCTCACTGTTTTCTACTGTAATTTCGCCGAAAACTGCGTCAACAAAGGTAGTACTGCCTTCCAAGGGCATTTTTTGTCGGATTACATAGGGTACGCCCTCGGCAAGCAACTTGTCGATTTCTTCTTGTGAAAGGTCGCGACAGTGTCTGTCGTATCCGCCGAATTCACTGTCCTGCTGGATGCTCTCAAGTCGCTCTTTTGTGCAGAAACAACGGTAAGCCTTGCCTTCTTTGATAAGCTGCTCAGCAAAGGGGAGATACATATCTTTACGCTCTGACTGCACATAGGGACCAAAATCACCGCCGATATCGGGACCTTCGTCGTGTTTTAAGCCTGCTACCTTAAGAGTGTTGTAAATTACGTCAACTGCTCCTTCTACCAGACGCTCTTGGTCGGTATCTTCGATTCTCAGCACAAAGCTGCCGCCTTGATTTTTGGCGATAAGATACTCGTAAAGTGCTGTTCTCAGATTTCCTACATGCATAAAGCCTGTGGGGCTGGGAGCATATCGTGTACGTACTTTCATATTGTCAAATCCTTTCAGATAGATTATCGTAATAAATATAAACAGATATTCAGTTTATTTTATCACAAAAATTCAGATTTTACAATTATTTACACAAATATTTTCTCTGTTTTTTGCAAAGAAATCCCCCGAACCAGTTGAATGTTCGGGGGTGAGAGTCAAATCAAAAACACAGCATCCGCATACGCTTGATTGCAATTTGTCTTTTACACTAATATTCACTTTATTTCGTTTCTTTTGTCAAACAATATGTTTCACATGCTTTGACGATAATACTGAAACCCTGAATTAATAGAGAGGATAACAAAGCGAAAAAAACTCCACCTGCGATAATGCCCATGCCAATTGCAAACTCTTTATCACTTCCTGTTTTTATTGTTGACCAGTAAACAACTGCTCCTGCAATTGAGGCGATGGTTAGAATAAAGAAAACCACAATGCCGGATATTCGAATTTTTTCGCCCACATTTTTAAACATAATTGAGTCTCCTTTGCAAAAATCGCATTATTTTATTAAATAATACTGCGATTTTTCACAGTTGTCAATGGATTTTCTAAGATTTTGCATAATTTTGCGAAAACATTCGCAAAATTCTTATAATTAAGTTATAAGGTTAAAGGAGATGATTTTGTGATTGGTGAGAGATTGCAGGAGCTGAGAAAAGACCGCGGACTATCTCAGGAAGATTTGGCAAAAATCTTGGGGGTTTCTCATTACACGATTTCCTCTTATGAGTGCAATAGAAGCGACCCCGATGATAAATCCAAGGTTATTTTAGCAAAACTCTTTGACGTTTCTGTGGACTATATGCTTGGTCTTATCGACGAACCTTTATCTTTTAACCGAGAAAACAGAATTGTTCAGATTCCCTCTGACTTTTCGGACAATGACTTTATTGATGTAATCAAATATATCGACTTCTTAAAATACAAAATAAAAAACAAAAATGAGGACTGAACTTTTCGTGTTCAGTCCTCGTTGTTATAACTGTATTTCTTATTTAGGTTTGATTTCTCCGCAACCGCAAGTGCCTACATAGTTCTGGTTTTCTCTGCCACATTTGGGACAAATCCAAGCGTTCTGGCTAGGAGCCGCTGCCCTAACTTTAAGGTTTGCTCCGCATGTAGTACAAACAGTTGCCGATGGACTAATAGTTGCTCCACAATTTCTGCAAATTCTTACAGATGAAGTGCCACCATTAACAGGGTTACTGCCAACAGTGTTTGATTTCAGCGGTACGTTATTGTCCAATTTATCAATAATCGTTGCTACACCAATAAGCAATGATCCCAGAACATCTGTGATGCCTGAAATCAACAAAAACATCCAAAAGTTAAACACATAGGTTTCACGATAATAACTATCGTCTATATCAATTTTATAATAATTACCAAGGATAATTCCTAAAACTATACCGACTATAATAACAATCGTACCTTGAATCCTAAAGTATTTACTTGACATATTATTACCCCTTTATTAATTTGTTACCTAAATAATACAGCTGAATTTTATGCATGTCAATATATTTTTGCTGATTTTGCATAATTTTTCTGGAGATATCACAGTTGTTTATGTGTTTTTTCACTATTAACATACGTAATGAAACAGCCAACAAAAACTCCCCTTGAAAAAATCAAGGGGAGAATTTTTTAGCCTAAAGCTTCGATAGCATTTTTGATGAGAGCGATTTTCTCTCTCTCTTTCTCTGCCTGCATACGGATTTTTGCAACAACCGCCTCAGGAGCCTTTGCCATAAAGCCTTCATTATTAAGTTTGCCCTCGTCCTGAGCGAGCATCTTCTCAACCTGCTGAAGTTCCTTATTAAGTCTCTTAAGCTCGGCTTCCTTATCAACAAGCTCGTTCATGGGGATGTAGATTTTTGCGTCGCCTGTAACAATAGTTACTGCACCCTCAACATCAAAGCTTTCGCCAATCTCAACCTCGGAAGCAGATGCAAGCTTTTCGAAGAATTTTTTGCCTGCTTCGAATGTTTCGGCACATTTTGTAGCGATATAAACCTTAGCCTTCTTTGAGGGAGGAATGTTCATCTCGTTACGTCTTGTACGGATAGCAGTAATAGCCTCCATAACCTTTGCCATCTCAGCCTCTGCCTCGGGGAAGTTGAGAGCATCATCATACTCGGGGAATTTCTGAGTCATAATGGTCTCGCCCATACCCTCAAGAGGTAAGGTCTGCCAGATTTCCTCAGTAATAAAAGGCATAAAGGGATGCAAGAGTCTGAGCATTCTCTCGAGTACCCATACAAGAACACATCTTGCATTCTGAGCTGTGTCGCCGCCTGCCTGGAGTCTGGGCTTTGCAAGCTCGATATACCAGTCGCAGTAGCAGCTCCAGATAAAGTCGTAAACCTTGGAAACAGCAATACCAAGCTCGAATTTTTCAAGATTGTCTGTGATTTCCTTTGCAAGAGTATTTACGGAAGAAACAATCCACTTGTCCTCGGTTGTAAGAGTCTCGGGGAGCTTGCACTCAACCTCAAAGTCGTCGATGTTCATGTGAACAAAGCGGCTTGCGTTGTAAAGCTTATTAGCAAAGTTACGGCAAGACTCAACTCGCTCCTCAGAAAATCTCATATCGTTTCCGGGTGAGTTACCTGTTGCCAAGAAGAATCTGAGAGCATCGGCGCCGTATTTGTCGATAAGCTCGAGGGGGTCAACGCCGTTACCGAGAGACTTACTCATCTTTCTGCCCAAAGCATCACGGATAATACCGTGGATGAAAACTGTATCAAAAGGCTGAGCATTCATGTGCTCACAACCGCTGAAAATCATTCTGGCAACCCAGAAGAAGATAATATCATAACCTGTAACAAGGGTGTTTGTGGGATAGAAGTACTCAAGCTCCTCTGTTTTTTCGGGCCAACCTAATGTAGAGAAAGGCCAGAGAGCAGAGCTAAACCATGTGTCGAGAGTATCGGGGTCCTGAGTCATGTGACTCTTTCCGCACTTAGGACAAACTGTAACATCCTCTTTGGAAACCACCATTTCACCGCAATCAGCACAGTAATAAGCAGGGATTCTGTGGCCCCACCAGAGCTGACGGGAGATACACCAGTCGCGGATATTCTCCATCCAGTGGAAATAAACCTTCTCAAATCTCTCGGGGACAAACTTTGTCTTACCGCTCTTAACGCAATCGATTGCAGGGCCTGCAAGGGGCTCCATCTTAACGAACCACTGCATAGAAACACGAGGCTCAACAGTTGTACCGCAACGGTAGCAGGTGCCTACATTGTGTGCATGAGGCTCAATCTTAACAAGGAAACCGCCTTCTTCAAGGTCTTTTACGATAGCTTTTCTGCACTCGTAACGGTCCATGCCCTGATATTTTTCGCCTGCAAACTCATTCATGTGAGCAGTATCATCCATTACGTTAATAATGGGAAGGTTGTGACGAAGTCCAACCTCAAAGTCATTGGGGTCATGGGCAGGAGTAATCTTAACAACACCTGTACCAAACTCCATATCAACATAACTGTCGGCAACAACGGGAATCTCTCTGCCTACTAAGGGGAGAGTTACTGTCTTGCCAACAAAATCCTTATATCTTTCGTCATCGGGATTAACCGCAATAGCAGTATCGCCAAGTAAAGTCTCGGGTCTTGTGGTTGCAAGCTCTACAAAACCGCTGCCGTCTGTAAGAGGATAGCGAAGATGCCAGAAGAAGCCGTCCTGCTCCTCAAACTCAACCTCTGCGTCAGAGATAGATGTGCAGCAATGAGGACACCAGTTGATGATTCTCTCACCGCGATAAATTAAACCTTTTTCATAAAGGCGAACGAAAACCTCTTTAACAGCATCACTGCAGCCCTCGTCCATTGTGAAACGCTCACGCTCCCAGTCGCAGCTTGTACCAAGCTTCTTGAGCTGGTTGCAGATACGTCCGCCGTACTCGCGTCTCCAATCCCATGCACGCTCTAAGAAAGCCTCTCTGCCGATGCTTTCTTTGGTAAGTCCCTCAGCCTTCATAGCCTCAACAATCTTAGCCTCTGTAGCAATGGATGCGTGGTCAGTGCCGGGAAGCCAGAGTGCAGAGTAACCCTGCATTCTTCTCCATCTGATAAGGATGTCCTGCAATGTATTATCCAGTGCGTGTCCGATGTGAAGCTGACCTGTAATATTTGGGGGTGGCATAACAATAGTATAAGGCTTCTTGTCCTTATCTACCTCTGCATGAAAATATCTGCCCTTAAGCCAGAAATCATATATTTTGTCCTCAACCTCTTTGGGGTTGTAGGACTTAGCAAGCTCTTTTGCCATAGCAAAAACCGCCCTTTCGCAATAAATATTCAGTATATTATCTCATTTCTGACTGTGTTTGTCAATATCTCCGCTTTACGTAAATACGCCAAAACTACCGCTATTATTATGTAGAAAATTGTATTTATATTTTGTATAAAATGCGAGTTGTTAAATTTTTTAAATTTTTTATAATTTTAGGTGTGAGTTTTTTTGAAAAACTGCGTCTAATAAGTGAAAGAGCCAAACAAGGGGAAAGGAGCATATCAATGGATAACGGTGCAAGTAGCTACCGCCGTTTCCTTGATGGTGATGACAAAGGCTTTATCGAAATAATAAAAGACTATAAGGACGGATTGATACTTTACCTTAATAATTACACTGATAATATTTATACTGCAGAGGATATAGCGGAGGATACCTTCGTTAAGATTATTACCAAAAAACCCCGTTTCTCGGGCAAATCCTCATTTAAAACCTGGCTTTTTGCCATAGGCAGAAACTGTGCGCTGGATTATCTCAGAAAGCATAAGGCAAAGGAAATTTCCTTTGATGAGCTTCCTGAAATGAAAAAGGACACAGAATCCTTAGAGGCAGAGTACATAAAAAAAGAGGACCATATAATTTTGCATCGTGCAATGGAAAGACTGAATCCACAGTATAAACAAATCTTGTGGCTGGTATACTTTGAGAATTTCAGCAACAAAGAAGCCGCCATAGTTATCAAAAAATCAATCCACAACACCGAAACTCTTTTATACAGAGCGAAAAAGTCACTGAAATCAGAACTTGACAAGGAAGGCTATGTTTATGAAAAATTATAAGGAGATGGCTGATGCCGTATTCGCACGTCGTGACGAATACGTTGCAGGCGTAAAACGAAAAAAGAAAATAGCCCTCAGCACCGGTCTTTCCCTATGCGCCATTTGTTTGGCTACGTTAGGCGCAATCGGTATATGGAAAACAGGAATTGTGGAGCCTGACCCAAGTATAATAGGCACCAGACCTGATTACTTCACAGAAAGCACTGAGCAGAGTGTTAACCACACCCTTAACTCCCATGCAACCTCTGAGGGCGAGCAAGGAAGCACCGCTGAGCAAGTTACCCCAAACACTCAGCATAACTCAGGCACCACAAATGTAAACGGAACCACCCCCACCCAGAACGCAACATCAAATACAGAAAAACCCCCGAAAGTAACCGACCCCGTAGAAAAGCCATCAAAGGCTACCGACCCTGTGGAAAAACCTACAGATGCCACAAGTGCAATTGACAGGCCTGCAACCTCAACCAAACCTGTCACTCGTCCCACTGTCCCTGTGGTTTCTGACCCCGTTGAGACAATGCCTGCGACAGAGAGTCCCACAGGCGGCAATATAGATGCCACCGCGGTTACGGATTCAACAGAAAATGATTTCTGGGATGAGCCTACTATGGCACCCACTCAAGTACCCGATGTACCTCCCACAAGTGATGGTCGACCTGTGAAGCCAACACTTCCTTCTGTAGAAATACCTTCAGCCACAGAGCCTTATTATACTGAGCCTTGTTGCACTGAGCCTACAGAAAACTTGGCACCACCAACAGACCCTACAATGGATGCGACGGACGCACCCACGGCAGGAAATATGGTAGAAGGCAAGGTAGTCGACCAGTACGGCAACCCCGTCAAGGGTGCGGTTGTAAAGGTATTCAGCGGCGGCGAATCTGCAGGCACCTATATAACCGACAGTAACGGTTATTACTTCATTTCGGGTTTTGAGGACCATCCTCTTAATCTGGGATTCGGAGCAGACGAAGGAAACTACGTTAGTATCAGCAATCTGCCGTCAGGCTACTCTAATATTTATACTGCCAAAAACTTTACGGGCAGCTACAACTATATTGTTTTAGTCTGCAGCAAAGATTGATTTAATACCTCAAGGAGGTGTGTAATATGAAAAAAGCTATATTTTCTATTTTTGCTTTCATTCTTGCAACAGCTATGATGTTAAGTGCCTCAATTTCAGTTTCGGCAGAGAATGCCGAAATGCAGGACTATGAGCCTTTCTTTTGGGAGAAGTTAAGTCAGTACCGAGACGAGATGACTGAGAAATACGGCGAAGATTTTACAATGGTTGACTACTTCTACTATGACGAGCTGTTCAGATACTACTCAGGATACGAGGGTGCCACACCCGACTTTGTTCTGGTGTCTGCAACATACTATTACAACACCACTCCCTTTGCCTACAGATACACTTTCGGCGAGTATGTTTGCGATTACCGTACACTTGGCGACAGATGCCTCATTTACATTCCCGAAAATGACACTGTCTACACCCTTGAAGAAGCATACCGCAACCGCCTTGAAGGTTTAGAGGAAGCATTTGCTCAGATTTACTCACTTGCTTTAGGTAAAATCGGCGATACAAACGGCGATATGAAGGTGAACATCCACGATGTAACCTACATCCAGCAGTATCTTGCCAATATGATTGAATGCGGAAATTCCAACCCCTATATAAACGGAAATCCAAGACTTTTCGATATGGTGAGTGATGTAAACTTTGACCACAAAATAAGCATCAAGGACGCAACCTTAATTCAGAAGCAGTTGGCAAAAATTATCACCCCCACTGTTTATGACAAAACTCCTGCTTCTGCCGACAGCATAGAATACAAGGAAGTTGAGTATGAAGATAACTTCTTGGACCTTGCATATAATGACAGACTGGTAACGGATATCAACATGTGGCAGGCATATCCCCACAGCCACAACATCGAATATACCGAAAAATTCTTCGAAGAAAATGCATTGGTGCATATTTACCGCACCTATTACACAGGTATGGTAAAAGGCTCTGTTGAGGGCGTTTATCGCGAAGGTGATACCCTTTATGTTAAATACAGCGAGGCTCATCCTTCAGGCGGTGCCGTGACAGACGATATCGGTGTATTTAATGTTGTACTTGAAATCGACAAAGACCTTTTAGACGGCATTGAAAATCTGGTTATAGACCAGAACAGATATTTAAGACCCCATACAGATAACAAGTAATGATTATATGACAACTCCTCTTTGATAGTTAGAGATGTGTGATTCGTGTAACCCCTTAAAACAGAAACTCCCTTGGGAAAACCAAGGGAGTTTCTGTTATGATAAATTTTACTTATTATGAGATAGTTGTTGGTACAGGAGTGCTTTCAGCCTCGGGCACTGTTGTTACAACCTGAGCGTCAGGCTCTGCACTTTCATTTGGAAAAAGTCCCATAAACATATTCCAGCCGTTGATTGCACAGCTTACAATAGCAACGATTGCTATAACTGCACAAACTACTGTGCACACACCACCTAAGAGCTTGTCCTTGCGGTTTCTGGACTTCTCCTCTTTTTTAGCCTGCTTTTCAGTAAGAGCTTCTTCCTGCACGGGAACACGCTTTTTGAAGATAACCAGCTTGCTTAAGAGGTAGTTAACGATAAGCACCACAATGCTTACTAAGATTGTGGGAATAATAACGTGCCAGCCTGTAAGCCATGTGAGAAGGGGAATAACAAAAAGCTCAAAAAGGCTTGCTGCCGCTCTGGCGATAATAAAGGAAACAAATTCTTTAGCCACAATGCTCTTGTCAAAGCTTTTGCTTTCAAACACATAAAGCTTGTTGGGAACAAAGGCAAAGAGAATTGTTACAATAAGCGAAAACAGAGTTGTAAAGAAGGAATCGCTTGTAAAGCCTATTGGTGTCAGAGCACTTACAAATAAAAATGTAGTACCCCAACGAACCAGAGTTGTAAGTCCGCCTACAATTATGTAAGTAATAATCTCGCGGTGTTTTTTGATAAATTCCTTAAATCCGCCTTTGGACTCGGGATTTTCCTTTTTGTTTTTAGCCATATTTATCTCTCCGGTTTCTCGATATTTTTAACTTTTGCGATATAAATGGGACGGTCTTTAACCTCAAAGTAAACTCTGCCCAAGTATTCGCCGATAATACCCATTGACACCTCAAGAATACCTGCGGCAAAAAGTATAGCCGTAAGTATGGGCAACAAAAGACCACAACTGCCGTACATAATCAGCAAAACCACAAGTGCCACCAAGGTACCGAAACCGCCAAGCATCATAAGTATGCCTAAAATATAAAGAAGCTTTAAGGGGGTTACGGAGAATGCGGTAAAGCCGTCAAAAGCATATTTGAAAAGCCCCCAGAAACTCCAGCTTGATGTGCCGATGGTACGCTCAACATTCTCATAAGGCAGCCACTTTGTATCAAAGCCTATCC
This sequence comes from Oscillospiraceae bacterium, assembly GCA_015066245.1. GTDB lineage: Bacteria > Bacillota > Clostridia > Oscillospirales > Acutalibacteraceae > Ruminococcoides. The sequence goes on along the minus strand of SVOS01000005.1, from coordinate 33,334 downwards.
AGCAGAAAATACCCTTTGAAAAACGCTGAACCTCACCCATTCTCAGGATAGAGTCCACCATTTCACGCTTCATTACTCTGTAGTCAACGGCACCATTAGGCATCTTGACCTTGCTTGTTGCATTCTGCATGGCAAAGAACATCTTGGAGATAGCCTTTCTGATGAAAGACTCGCCCTTCTGCTTTTCTCTGTAAAGAGCACAGCAGTCGTGGCCGTTCTCAATCTCTTTAAGCATAGCCGGAAACATTGCAGGCGGATGCTGTAAATCTGCGTCCATTACAAACACCAGATCTGCAGTTGTATGCTCAAGACCTGCATACATAGCACTCTCTTTGCCGAAATTTCGGGAAAAAGAGATATACTTTACATTGTCGAACTTTTCTGCAAGCTGAGTCATAACAAGTAAAGTATTGTCACGGCTTCCGTCATTTACTAAAATATATCTGAATTTATAGTCAGGTAAAGTAGCTATAACCTTGTTGGTTTCTTCCACAAAAGTAGGCAGAACCTCCTCCTCGTTATAGCAAGGAACTACCAGATCAACGGTTTTCATTTTTCATCACCTCAATAATGTATATTATAACAAAGTATATGTCAAAAGTCTATGTTTTTTATATGATATATTTTTAAAAAACATATTTACTCTAAGTGTGAAAAGTGCTATTATTAATATGTATGTAATTTATTCTTCAGATAAAAGGAGATATTATGACAATAGCTAAGAAAAAACCAAAAAAGTCTGTCTCGGGCAAGAAGCTTGCTCCTAAGGCAGAAAAGCAGGGCTTTTTTCAGCAAAACAAATTTATAATTTTGTCTTTTGTTGTGCCCTTTGTGATTATGTCGGTAGGCTTTGCCTGCTACAACGTCGCACCCTTCGGTATATTTAAAACTCTCGTGGATTCTTTCCTTCACGGTCTGGGTCAGATATTCCCCTTCTTGGGAATCAACGTGGAAGCTCCCGACTGGTCAAACCCATGGGGTGACAGACAGATGCTGGTTATCGACCTGTGGCATCAGTATTATCCCTTCCTGGTAGAGCTTCACGACAAGATTCAGTCAGGCGGCAGTTTGCTCCATTCCTGGGGCATCGGTATGGGCTCTAACTTTATCCTTGTTATGTCCTACTACCTCTTAAGCCCCCTCAACTTCCTGTCTATCATAATCCCCGAGTCATGGCTTGTAGAATATCTTGCTCTTGCTACAGTAATAAAAATTGCTTGCATGGGCGGATTTACTGCTATAGCATTCAGGATAATCACCAAGAAAAACGACCTTTCATTGGTTGTTTTCTCGATGATGTTCTCGTTCTGTGCCTTTAATATGGGCTATTACTGGTGCGTTATCTGGCTTGACTCTGTGGCGCTTCTGCCCCTTTGTGTTGCCGGTACGGTTTCTCTGCTGAGAGACGGCAAATTCAAGCTTTTCACAATTTCCCTTGCTTTGGCGGTTGCTTTCAACTACTACATCGGTATATTTATCTGTGCAGGCGTTCTCTTTACCTGCATAGGCTATGAATGTTCCCGCTGGGGCGGCATACGAAAAGCCCTCAAGGACTTTGTCCGTACTTTGTTCTTTACGGTTACTTCGGTGCTGATGACAGCCCCCATAACAATCCCCACATTCTTCGGTCTTCAGAACACATATCAGCAGACCATGGGATTCCCCAAGGGATTTACCATCAACACAATCACCGAAACAGGCTCCAACACCTACAAGACTCTCTTTAAAAACCCCGAGAGACTCGAAAGCGACATGGAGGCTCTCTTCGGTATCATCGGACAGATTTTCTCTAATATGTTCTCGTTCCTCAACCCTTCTCACAAAGAGGGTCTGCCCAATATTGCCTGCGGTATTTTATGTATAGTTCTTCTGGCAGTTTTCCTTTGCTCCAAAAAAATCAAGCTGGGCGAAAAGCTTTTCTGCTCCTTTACTATGCTTTTCCTTATCGCAAGCTTCTTTATCCGTCACCTTGACTTTATCTGGCACGGTCTGCACTATCCCAATATGCTTCCTGCACGATTCAGCTTCCTCTTCAGCTTCCTGCTGATTTATATGGCGTTCAGGGCATATACAATGATAGAGCATTGTCATTTCCTTGATATTATAGTTTCTGTGCTTTTGTTTGTACTTCTTGTGCTCACATATTTTACAAGAGATGCAGAGTCAAATGCACCTCTTATTGCATCCTGTATCCTTGCAGGTGTGTATGTTGTTCTTCTGTTCCTTTACAACTTCAAGCTCCTTAACTTTAAGGTTCTGACCATTATTCTCTGTCTTGTTGTATCCGGTGAAATGATTGCTACATCCATAACAGGTGTTGGCACTGTTACCACAACAACCATGTCAGGTTATCCCAGAGACGAAAAGAATATGGACTCTGTCCTCAGCTATATCGATACATTGGAAGGTACAGAAACCGAACCCGACATCTACAGAGTTGAAACTCTCTCAACTCAGACACTGAACGACGGTGCTCTCAACACCTACAACGGTGTTTCCATGTTCAACTCCATGGCAAATGTTAACATCACAAAATTCCTTGAGCGTATCGGCGTTGGTGCATGGCAGGCAGGTAACCGCTACACCTACTACGAAAGCTCACCTGTTACCAATGTACTTCTCAACCTCAAGTATCTCATTGCAAGAGACGGCAAATATTACAACACTCAATATACCGATGAGGTTTACAAGGCAGGCAGCACAGCTCTCCTTGAAAACACAGCATACCTTCCCATGGGTTATGTTGCAAATTCTGAGCTTATTAACTGGGGTGACGAAGAATTCAGCCCCTCAGGCAGCAGCGGCCTCAACGACAACCCCTTCTTAGAGCAGATTGAGTTCTGGCAGCTTGCCACAGGTATCGAAGAACCCCTTTACACTCAGCTTTATGTTAAGGACCAGGGCCATACTTCTTCTGATATTCTTACCGTAGGCAAGTCCTTGGACAGCAACGGCAACCCCAGAGAAGGTCATTACACCGCTACTCCCAAAGATAAGTCAGCAGAAATCCACACCAAGTTCAACTATTATCCCGAAGAAGGCGGCACTGTGCTTTTCTACTTCAAGGGCGATAATCTTAAGAACAAAAACACAAAGATCATGATTAACGACCAGGACAAGGGCACACGCTCACTGAGCCGTCCCAACATGGGCGTTGTAGGTACTGTTAAGGCAGGCGACAAGGTTTCTATCTACACTGACCTTACCGCAGGCAAATCCAACACTATTGTTGTTTACTGCTATATGCTGAATGCTGAAGTATTTGAGAAGGGTCTTGAGATTCTCTCAAAGGGCGGAATCACCACCACAAGCAGCAGCGATACTCATATCGAGGGCAAGGTAACTGCCGACAGAGACGGCCTTTTCTACACATCTATCCCCTACGAAAAGGGTTGGAAGGCTTATGTTGACGGCAAAGAAGTGGAGGTTACTCCTGTTGCCAATGCAATGGTTGCCTTCCCCATTGAGAAGGGCGAGCATACAGTAAACCTCAGCTTTACTCCTCACGGCTTTGTACCCGGTGTTATCCTCTTCTGCACAGGTCTTCTTATGCTTGCAGCCTGCTGGTTTGTAACTTCAAAATATATGAAGGACAACAAAATCAAAGCAGTTGCAACGAACTTCCTTAAGGCGGATGTAAAGAAAAAGAAAATGCCCGTTTTTGCATCTGTAGAAGAGCTTGCAAACCTTCCGAGCATTGACTCTGAACTGTCCAATCCTGCTGACCAGCAGAATCCGGAGGAACAATGAGCAAGCCTGATTCAAAAAGATACTCTTTCTTAAACAAAAAAGGTGCCAAACGAATTATTGCTGGTCTTATTCTGATAATTTTTCAGCTTATAAGTATTGCAGGCACACTTATGAAGGGCCCTATGCCTGAGTTTCACACATCTTCTTTCCCTATGTTTATGTATAGCCTCGGCTATTACGCAGGCTTTATGGCTATAGGAATTTTAGGTGTTGTGCTACTTACAATCGGTGCCGTTGCCTTTAAGAAAAACCAATAAAACATCACTCCCCTTGAAATTCTCAAGGGGAGTTTTACTTTGTTTACAGATACTTTATTGATTAATTCAGAATTACATAATATAATATTTTCAAAGGAGTGTTATTTATGAAATGGTTTATTGCTTCCGATATACATGGCTCAGCATATTACTGTGAAAAGCTTATCGAGGCTTTTGAGAAAGAAAAAGCCGATAAAATACTTTTGCTGGGTGATATTCTTTACCACGGTCCCAGAAACGACTTGCCCAAGGACTACAATCCTAAAAAAGTTATTGCTATGCTTAACAATCTCAAATCTTTTATCCTTGCCGTAAGAGGCAACTGCGACACCGAGGTTGACCAGATGGTGCTTGAATTTCCCATACTTGCCGACTATGCCGTAATCACCGCAGGTAAAAGACTTATATATGCAACCCACGGCCACAATCACAACAACTCGGCTCTGCCTCCTCTTACAAATAAGGATATTCTTCTCCACGGACACACCCATGTGCCTGTGTGCGAGATTTATGATACTCATACATACATAAACCCCGGCTCCGTATCTATCCCCAAAGAAAACTCACCTCACAGCTACATGGTTTTTGACGGCAAAAACTTTGTGTGGAAAAACCTTGAGGGAGAAATATACAAAACCTTTGAAATTTAAATGAGGTGATGAGATGTTTCACATTCTTGTTGCAGATGATGACAAACACACAAGAATTCTTATGAAAGCGATTCTTGAAAGCGACGGATATACCGTATATCTTGCAAAAGACGGCGAAGAAGCCCTTGAGGTTATAGACAAAGAACATATCGACCTGGTGGTTCTTGACATAATGATGCCAAAAATCGACGGCTATGAATTCACTCGTATACTTCGCGAAGGGGACTCAAACCTGCCTGTGCTGATGGTATCTGCACGAAACCTCCCATCGGACAAACATATGGGATTTCTTGCAGGTACAGATGATTACATCACTAAGCCCTTTGATGAGCAGGAGCTGTTACTGAGAATCAAAGCACTTCTGCGACGCTCAAAAATCGTCAGCGAACAACAGATTATCATAGGCGAAGCGGTTATTGACTACAATTCAATGACCGTAAGCAAAAATGGCGAGGTTCAGGAATTGCCCCAGAAGGAATTTATGCTTTTGTATAAGCTGCTTTCCTACCCCAATCAGATTTTCACCCGTATTCAGCTTATGGACGAAATTTGGGGAACTGACAGTGAAACCGGCTGGGAAACCGTAACAGTTCACATAGGAAAACTTAGAAAAAGATTTGAAAACTGGGACGAATTCCGCATTGAATCCGTCAGAGGACTTGGATATAAGGCGGTTAAAAATATATGACACAAAATAAACTCAGACCTAAATCCTACAGACGCAACCGTCGGTTTACACTGACTATTATCATTGCTCTGATTGTTCTTGCGGTTATGATAGTGGCTCTTGGCATTTCCTTCGGTTTTGTGTCGATATTAATTTCTGCGGGAGTTATTTCCGTAGGTGAAAACGGCCTTAACGACATCAATCTGGTAATTCTGATAATGGTGGGTATGAGCCTTGTTATCGGCTTTGGAATTTCAATCATAACCAGCAAAACCCCCTTAAATCCAATAAATAAAGTAATAAGCCAGATGGAGAGATTGTCAAAAGGCGATTTCAGCGCAAGGCTCAGTATTTCAAAGCCCTTTGGCGAACACCCCTCTGTGTCGGAATTTTGCGAAAGCTTCAACAAAATGGCAGAAGAACTTGGCAATACTGAAATGCTCAGAGCAGATTTTATCAACAACTTCTCTCACGAGTTCAAAACCCCCATTGTTTCAATTGCGGGCTTTGCAAAGCTTCTCAAAAAGGGCAACCTTTCTGAAGCTCAGCAAAAAGAATATCTTGATATAATTGAGGAAGAATCTTTGCGTCTTTCCTCAATGGCAACCAACGTGCTTAACCTTACAAAAGTAGAGAATCAGTCCATCCTCTCGGATATATCATCCTTTAACCTTTCGGAGCAAATCCGCACCTGTGCGGTAATCACTGCCGACAAGTGGAGCAAGAAAGAAATCGACTTTTGTGCAGATTTTGATGAGCACACAATTTCGGCAAACGAGGAGCTTCTTAAGCAGGTGTGGCTCAATCTCATTGACAACGCTATTAAATTCTGTCCCTTTGCAGGACGCATTGATATTGTAATCCGCGAACTCAACGGTATGGTATCAGTCACCATAACCAACGACAGCCGTACACTTACAGAGGACGAGCTTAAGCTGATATTCAATAAATTTTATCAGGCCGACAAATCCCACTCTACCGAAGGTTACGGCGTAGGTCTTTCTCTGGTAAAGCATATTGTAGAGCTTCACAAAGGCAATATTGCCGTTAAAAGCGAAAACGAAAAGACATCTTTTACCATAAACCTTCCGCTGAACCAAGCATAAAAAATCACCACAGACTCATTTTTCACAAGTCTGTGGTGTTCTTTATTTTGTAATAGCTTTTGTTTTCCATTTGCCGCTTTTCCAACGGAAAAGCATCAGTATTCCTCTTACAATCTCGTCTGCGGCTATGGCAATCCATAAGCCGTAAATGCCCATACCCAAAACTACCGCAAAGATATATGAGCCCAGAGTACTCACAAGCATCATCGAAAATACAGCGCAGATTGTTGGGAAATATACATCTCCTGCACCCCTTAAGCAACCGATAATAACCAGATTTGTGGTTCTGCCTGCTTCGAGGAAGATGTTGATTATCAGAACATTGGCACCCATAGCAATAACTTCTTTGTCGCTGGTGAAAATACCCACAAGATTTTTTCCGAAGATTATACCCAAAGCACTGATGGCCATAGTAATTGCCAGTGCATAGAAATACGAGCGATAAGCACGCTTTCGTACCTCATCCAGCTTTTTCGCACCTACCAGATGTCCTGTAATAATCTGGGATGCCTGAGAAATTGCCACCGCGAATATATAGAAAAACATTGTTATGTTCTGCACATAAGTTTTTGTAATAAGCTCTGCATCCGTAAGGCAGTTAAGCACGATTGAGGTGATAATAACCTGAGATACATTGTAAAGGAAGGTCTCAAATGCTGACGGAATACCGATTTTGGCGATATTTAAAACATCCTCTTTCGGGAAGGGCTTCAGAAGCTTGAAGATAGAAGGCTTTTCTACCTTTTTGAAAAGCACAACCGACAGCACCACAACACCCACAAATCGCGAAAATGTTGTAGCAATGGCAACACCCATAACACCAAGTTTAGGCATACCGAAAAGTCCCAAAACAAACACAACGTCCAGAGCCGTGTTCATAATATTCATACCTATAGTAACATACATGGACATCTGAGTCATTCCGTGGTTTCGGACAATTACAGACATTGAAGAAAGCAATGCCTGAAAGAATATGAATCCACCCACTATACTCAGATACTGTGACGCATACTCAAGAATCTTATTGTCGGCACCGATGAACGAGAGAATCTCCTTGCTGAAAAGCACATAGACCGTGCTGATTATCAGACCGAAGAAAAGATGAAAAGTCATGGAAAGTGCCGCAATACGCGATGCATTCTCTTTTTTCTTGGCGCCTAAATACTGAGAGATAAGCACCGCCGAAGCAGTGGAAATAACCGTAAAAACAATGGTTGTGATAGAAATAGCCTGGTTTGCGGTATTGACAGAAGATGCCGCCAGGTCGTCGTATTTGCTAAGTACAAATACATCCACAAAGCCCAAAAGCATAAAGAGCAAAGTCTCTACAAATATAGGCCACGCCATATTAAAAAGATTCAGCTTTTTCATACAGATACCCTCATAAAAATTCTATCTTCATTATACACTAATATAAGATTTTTACAATAACGCAAATTTTGACAAACATTAAATATTTATGGGTATTCCTTTGGAGAAAATATCCACAAAGCAAAAGCTCCGCATTATCAGCGGAGCTTTTTATTATTCTTTTATGTTTCTGATTTTTTCTATGTCGCTTTCGATTGCGAACTGCAAATCCTGCAGGGTTGCAAACTTCTTTTCTTCGCGGATGTACTCCACAAGCTCAACCTTAACCTGCTTGCCGTAGTAATCGCCGCCTGCATCGATAATAAAGGCTTCTACTGTGGGATTTTCGCCGCCTACAGTAGGTCTCATACCGATATTAAGTGCAGCTTTAAGGGGCGTCTCATTGTCGCTCAGATAAACATTTGCGGCGTATACGCCGTATTTGGGCAGAAGCTTGGTGGCGTCTGTGCCGACGTTAATGGTGGGAATACCCATTTTTCTGCCGAGAGCATTGCCGTGGACAACCTCGCCAAAAAGTGCAAAGGGCTTGTTGAGCATCTTTGCTGCAGTACGGATGTCACCCTCGTCCAGAAGACGTCGGATTTCGGAAGAAGAAACCGTAACTCCGTCCATTGTAACCTCGGGAATAACTATAACCTCGATATCTTCCTTTTCGCAGAGATACTTAAGAGTAGCAACATCAGCATTGCCGCCTCTGCCAAATTTATAGTTAAAGCCGCAGAACACCTTTTTGGCGTTAAGGCTATTTTTAAGAACATCAGTTACAAAGTCAGATGCCGACATAAGGCAAACCTCGGGAAATGGCACACAGTAAACAAGCTCGATACCTAATTTTTCAAGCTCGTTGAGCTTTTCCTGCTGTGTGTAAATCCTCTTGGACACACCCTTGTTAGCGTAATCCGCAAAAGTAAACATCGCAGGCATCAAACCTTCGTCAACACAATTCATAACGGCATCTATAACCTGACGATGAGCGAGATGAATACCGTCAAAACAGCCCAGAGCAACAGCTGTGGGACTTGTGGTAGGAACTACCTTGTCAAAATGTATCACTTTGTATACCTCCTTTTTTCACTTATGATGCATTTCAAAAAAATCCTTAATTTATTATTCTTCTGTATTTTCAGAAGCTGTTTCCTCGTTAACTTCTTCCTCGGCAATGCCAAAGAAAGCGTCGAACTCATCGGAGTTAAGCTTTTCACCGATGTTGATGGCTGTATCTTCTACCAAAGCAACTGCATCCTTAACCTCTGCTACTGCGTCGTCTGTAATTTCCTCGGCAGTTGCCTCACCAAAGTACATCTTGTACCAGATAAGGAACACATAAACAGTCCATACCTGACGGGATGTATCAGCCTTGCCCTCAAAATGGTCGTCAAGCCACTGGGTAAGAACATCTATGTTAAAGAACTTCTGTGCAGTGGGAGATGTAAATTCCTTCTTTACAATATTATAGTACTTTTCATCCTTAAGCCATACACGGGTAGGTACAGGGAAACCAAGCTTTTCTTTCTGAGCACTGAACTCAGGCATGTGACGCATAGCGCTCTGTCTTAATGCATATTTTGTGTTGTGCTTGTTTACTCTCAGCCTTGTGGGAAGTGTGGACGCAACCTTGAATACCTCTTTGTCAAGGAAAGGAACACGAAGCTCCAGAGAGTTTGCCATACTCATTCTGTCAGCCTTAAGAAGAATATCGCCTACCATCCAGAGGTTGATGTCAAGATACTGCATCTTTGTAACATCATCGTACTTTCTGGCACGGTGATAGTATTTTTTGGTGTAATCCTGAGGACGTGTGGCAATTGAGGGGTCCTTAAGGAGAGCTTTTTTCTCCTCGTACTCGTACATATATGCGTTGCCGATAAAACGCTCCTCAAGAGGATGGGTAGAACGAATAATATAATCTCTGCCTTTGATATCAGGCATCTTCATAGCAATTTTGCAGAGAAGCTTTCTGATAGGATAAGGTACAATAGTCTGATAGAGCTTTGAGTGCATGGGACTTCTGTAAACCTGATAACCGCCGAAAAGCTCGTCGGCACCTTCACCCGAAAGCACAACCTTTACATATTTGCTTGCAAGCTGAGATACAAAGTAAAGTGCAACACAGCTGGGGTCTGCCAGAGGCTGGTCCATAAAATACTGAACATCAGGTACCGCTGCCCAGAACTCCTCGCTTGTAATAATCTTTGTGTAATGGTCAACACCGATTTTCTCCGAAAGATTCTTAGCAAAGTTTATTTCGTTATACTTTTCGCCAAAATCAAATCCAACGGTAAATGTCTTCTGGTCAGCAAAATATGTTGAAACATAGCTGGAGTCAACACCGCTGGACAGGAAGCATCCAACCTCAACGTCAGCAATTTTGTGAGCATTTACAGAATTCTCGAAAACCTTGTCAATCTTATTTACTGCATCTTCTTCTGTAAGCTTTTCGTCGGGCTTGAAGGTAGGCTCAAAGTATCTCTCTGTCATAACCTCGCCGTTTTTGTACCACAAAAAATGGCCGGGCATAAGACAATATACATTCTTGAAGAAAGTCTCGGGTGGAACTGCATACTGGAAAGAAAGATAGCTGTCCAGAGCTTTTTCGTTAAATTCTTTTTTGAATTTGGGATGCTTTAAGATACTCTTAATCTCAGATGCGTACACCAAATCGCCATCGATAAGGGTGTAATGCATAGGCTTGATACCGAAGAAATCACGGGCAATAAATACAGACTTGTCCTTTGTGTTGTAAATTGCAAAGCCGAACATACCCCTGAGCTTCATGAGCATGTCTTCTTTCCACTGCTCAAAGCCGTGAATCAGAACCTCGGAGTCTGTTTCGGTATAAAAAGTATGTCCTGCTTCAATAAGCTCAGCCTTAAGCTCGCGATAGTTATAAATCTCACCGTTAAAGGTAAGAACTAAAGTTTTGTCCTCGTTATAAATAGGCTGATGACCTTCCGCAACATCAATAATGCTAAGGCGTCTGAAGCCCATATCAATAAAATCATCACTGAAAAAGCCTTCAGAATCAGGGCCTCTGTGAGTGATTACATCTGTCATATTTTTAATGGTTTTGCTTCTGTCCTTTACCTCGCCGGTAAATCCGCAAATTCCGCACATAATATCAATTCCTTTCGCAGAGAGTAAAAACATAACAATCTGCTATGTAACAATAATAATTAAACCTATACATTGTATAATATAACACAAATTAATCCATTATGCAATGAAAAATTGACGAAACTTTGCTACAAATAATTTTATTATTGATTAAATTCGGGTTTGATTTTATAATATACATTATATACTTAGGGAAGTGAAACTATGGCAAAAAAAGAATTCAAAACCAACGTTATGCGAATTTTTGAGCAAAAGAAAGCACAGTACAAAAGTCACTGCTATGCAGATACAGACGCACTAAGCGGTAAAGAAGTGGCTGAGGTATTAAACGAGAATCCCGACAAGGTTTTCAAGACTCTCATCACTCAGGGTGCAAGCAAGAATTACTATGTGTTTATGATACCTGTTTTGAAGGAGCTGGACCTTAAAAAAGCAGCAAAATCCGTAAATGAAAAAAGCATCGCTATGATAAAGTCAAAAGACCTTCTGCCCCTTACAGGCTATATTCACGGTGGCTGCTCTCCTGTTGGTATGAAGAAACAGTTTAAAACCACTATCCACAAAACCGCTGAAAATTTTGACACAATTTATTTCAGTGCAGGAAAAATCGGCTATCAGTTAGAAACCAACCTTGACGAGCTAAAAAAGATAATCTCCTTTGAACTGAATGATATTACGGAGTAAAAAAAGAGAGGCTTTGTGCCTCTCTTTTATAACTTTTATAATATCTCAAAAAACTTTTTATCAGTATAAATAATTCCCTCTTTTTTTAGCTTGCCGATTTCCGCACTAAGCCCGCTTCGCTCTACCCCCAAATAATCCGCCAGCTCCTGCCGGTCAAAGGGAATTTCAAAGCTGTTTTTTCCTGCTTTTTGCTCGCAAATCATAAGATATGCAAGAAGCTTTTCTCTGGTGCTTCTTTTGGATGTTACCTCAATTTTCTGATGAAACTGAATATTTTTAATTGCAAGGTTTTTCATAAGATTGAAAATCAGTTGTTGATGAAAACCACAGTTGTTTTCGCAGGTATGCAGAATATGGCTGACATTTATAAGCATAATTTCAGAAGGCTCCGAAGCTATCACGCTGAGAGGAATACTTTTATCTTCTGCACAGGCAAAAGCCTCGCAAAACATCTCGCCTTTCTCAGATACCGCCACAATACTGCGATTACCGTAAAAATCCGTATTAATCATCTGCACCGAGCCCGAAAGCACTATGCCAATAAACTTTGCAGGGTTACCCTCTGCCATTATAGTGTATTTTTTATCAAAAAACTCCACCCTCGCCCCAAGGCAGGTAAGCATCCTCAAAAGATTTTCGTCTGCAATATCTCTGAAAAGAGGGCATATTCTGAGAACATCAATATATTTATTCATTTCCTCACCTTTTGTTGAAATTTCAACATACTTTCTCTCTGCATTATATTATAATAAACCCATAAAATCAAGGAGGAAGTAAAAATGCTGAGAAAAATCATTAAAATAGATGAAGAAAAATGCAATGGTTGCTCTCTTTGTGCAAAAGCTTGCCACGAAGGTGCAATTGAGATGATAAACGGCAAGGCTGTGCTTACCCGAGAAGATTACTGTGACGGCCTGGGAGATTGTCTTCCTGCCTGTCCTGTAAATGCTATAAGCTTTGAGGAAAGAGAAGCACCTGCTTACAACGAAGAAGCAGTTTTAAAGGCTAAAGCTCTGAAAAACGCACCTCTGCCCTGCGGTTGTCCGGGCACCAACCTCAAAAGTTTCAAAAGGGATTCTGTTCCTTCTGTAAAATCTGCAAATTTACAGAGTCAGCTGACTCAGTGGCCTTGCCAGATTAAATTAGTGCCTGTAAATGCTCCTTATTTTGATAACGCAAACCTTCTTATTGCCGCTGACTGCACAGCGTTTGCTTACGGAAACTTCCATCAGGACTTTATCCGTAATCACATCACTCTTATCGGTTGTCCCAAGCTTGACGAGGGCGATTATTCCGAAAAACTGACTCAGATTATTACAAACAACAACATCAAAAGCGTTAAAATAGTAAGAATGGAAGTACCGTGTTGCGGCGGAATAGAAAACGCTGTCAAAAAAGCTCTGATGCAAAGCGGCAAATTTATTCCATGGCAGGTTGTAACCATCTCTACTGACGGAAAAATTTTGGAATAATTTTTACATTGGTGTTTATTTCTCTGAAAAAAGTGATATAATTAAGTTAAGATAATTAATCGAGGTGTATAAAATGAACATTACAAACGATATTAAATACATAGGCGTAAACGACCACAAGGTCGACCTCTTTGAAGGACAATATATTGTGCCAAACGGTATGGCATATAACTCATACGTAATTATGGATGAAAAAGTCGCAGTTATGGATACCGTTGATGCCGGCTTTACTCACGAGTGGCTTGATAATCTTCAGAATGCACTGGGCGGCAGAAAACCCGATTACCTCATTGTTCAGCACATGGAGCCTGACCACTCTGCAAATATCTTCAATTTTATGAAAGCATACCCCGGTGCAAACATTGTTGCATCTCAGAAAGCTTTTGTAATGATGAAGAATTTCTTCGGCACAGATTTTGAGGACAAGCAGATCGTTGTAAGCGAAGGCGATACACTGAATCTTGGCAAACACACACTTACTTTTGTAACTGCTCCTATGGTACACTGGCCTGAGGTTATTGTTACTTACGACAGTTACGATAAGGTTCTCTTCTCTGCTGACGGTTTTGGTAAATTTGGTGCTCTTGATGTAGAAGAAGATTGGGCTTGCGAAGCAAGAAGATACTACATCGGTATCGTAGGCAAATACGGCGTACAGGTTCAGAATCTTCTCAAAAAAGCCGCAGGTCTTGAGATTGAGAAAATATGTCCCTTACACGGTCCTATCCTTACCGAGAATTTGGGCTACTATCTGAACCTTTACAACACATGGTCAAGCTATGGTATCGAGAGCGAGGGTATCGTAATAGCATACACATCTGTTTATGGTAACACAAAGAAAGCTGTTATGGAGCTTAAGGAAATGCTCAAGGCAAAGGGCTGTCCAAAAGTTGTGGTTAATGACCTGGCAAGATGCGATATGGCAGAAGCTGTTGAGGATGCCTTCAGATACGGCAAAATCGTTTTGGCAACTACTACCTACAACTCCGAAATTTTCCCCTTTATGAGAGAATTTATAAATCATCTGACAGAGCGTAACTTCTCTAACCGCACAGTTGCTTTTATTGAAAACGGCAGCTGGGCACCTATGGCAAACAAGGTTATGAAGGGTATGTTTGAAAAGAGCAAAAACCTTACTTTCGCTGAGAACAATGTTACAATACGCTCTGCCTTAAACGAAGACAGCAGAAACGCACTCGAATCTTTATCAGAGGAGCTTTGCAAGGAGTATCTTGCCCAGCAGGACTCTACTGCCAACAAAAACGACCTTAATGCTCTCTTTAACATCGGCTACGGTCTTTATGTTGTGACCTCAAACGACGGCAAAAAGGACAACGGCCTTATTGTTAACACAGTTACACAGGTTACAAACACTCCCAACCGCATTGCCGTAACAATCAACAAAGAGAATTATTCTCATCATATTATCAAGCAAACAGGAATAATGAACATCAACTGTCTCAGCACAGACGCTCCTTTTGCAGTTTTCGAGAAATTCGGCTTTGTAAGCGGCAGAAATGAAGATAAGTTTAAGGATTGCGAACCTTTAAGAAGCGATAACGGGCTTGTGTTCCTGCCCAGATACATCAACTCCTTTATGTCACTTAAAGTTGAGCAATATGTAGATCTGGATACTCACGGAATGTTCATCTGCTCAATTACCGAGTCCAGAGTAATTTCCGACAAAGAGACCATGACCTACGCCTATTATCACGAAAATGTCAAGCCCAAGCCAGAAACTGAGGGCAAGAAGGGTTATGTCTGCAAAATCTGCGGCTATATCTATGAGGGCGACACTCTCCCCGACGACTACATCTGCCCCTTGTGCAAACACGGAGCAGCCGACTTTGAAGAAATTAAATAATATATAAATTTTTTATTCGGAGGTATTATTATGTGTGGAATCAGATTTTACAAATGTATGCATTGCGGTAATATTATCGGTGTTATTCACAACGCCGGTGTGCCTATGATGTGCTGCGGTGAGAAAATGCAGGAGCTTATTCCCGGCACAGTTGACGCCGCTGTTGAAAAGCACGTGCCCGTTGTAAGCATTGACGGCAACATCGTAACCGTTAAGGTTGGCGAAGTAGAGCATCCTATGGTAGAGGAGCACTTTATCCAGTGGGTATATCTGCAGACAGACCGCGGCGGACAGCGTAAGTGCCTTAATCCCGGTGATAAACCTGAGGTTAAGTTTGCTCTTTGCGACGAAAAACCTGTGGCAGTGTTTGAATACTGCAATCTTCACGGCTTGTGGAAAGCTGATGTTTAATCAGAAAGCGAGGTAATCGACATGCATTTTGAATGTGATGTTTGCGGTTGGGTATATGACGAGGAGCAGGGACTTCCCGAAAAAGGAATTGCTCCCGGCACAAAGTTTGAGGATTTACCCGACGATTTTGAATGTCCTCTTTGCGGTGTAGGCAAAGACATGTTCAGCAATATATAAAAATCAAAGCCACAGTCTCAGGACTGTGGCTTTTTTCATGCATAATAATCGTTATTCTTTTCGTATTTTTCTTCTTTTTCTTTTTGAAACGCATCGCGGTTTGAGCTGATAAAAAAGTGAAAAGCAATTTTAAAAGCTACAAACACAAGTACAAAGGGCAAAACATACCAATATGAGGTCAATTGCTCCTCAAGGCTTGTGAGCATTAATACAATAGGGTTCAATGTTGACGAAAGTATAAGTGTCAGCAGATAGTAAGGAATTATAATAAACTCCATCACTGTTGCAACTCTCGGGAACAAAATCGCCATAAGAATGAAAAATGCATAAATAAGATAAAAAGCAACCTCACAGAAACCGCTGAGGGAATAATACTCTCCCCCTAAGGTTACACCGAATATATATATGGAATATACTGCCAGCTTTGTGGGCAGAAACATCACAAGAACAGGTATGATAATTTTGAAAATTACCCCGAACCAGCTGCCCATTTTATCAAGAATTGCAGAAAACAATCTGAACACAGAGCATCACCTCAAATGAATTATACAACATATTATTGTCTTTTGCAATAGAAATGATAAATATGCATTAAATATGCAAAGAAACCCCCGTTTTGCGTAAAACGGGGGGTTCAGTTCTGCATATTATCTGATGCCGTATTTTTCGATAATATAATCCATGTCCTTGTCGCCTCTGCCCGAAAGGTTAATAAGAACAGAGCCGTGCTCCATGGTCTTTGCAAGCTTCATACCGTATGCAACAGCATGAGAGCTTTCGATAGCGGGAATGATACCCTCAAGACGAGAAAGCTTATAGAAAGCATCAATAGTCTCTTCGTCATCAATTACATCGTATTTAACTCTGCCGATTTCCTGAAGGAATGCATGCTCCGGGCCCGAGGAAGGATAGTCAAGACCGGATGCTACTGAGTAAACAGGAGCAGGCTCGCCGTTTTCATCCTTGAGCATAATTGAGTTGAAGCCGTGCATAATGCCCTCTGTGCCGTACTTAAGAGAAGCAGCATGATCGCCAAGTGCAGGACCTTTGCCCAGAGGCTCGATACCGTAAATGTCAACAGGGTCATTTAAAAATCCAGAGAAAAGACCTGCCGCATTAGAACCACCGCCAACACAAGCTACAATAGCATCGGGAAGGTGACCTGTCATCTCAACGAACTGCTCTCTTGCTTCAATTCCGATAACAGACTGGAAGTCTCTAACCATCATGGGGAAAGGATGAGGACCTAAAACAGAGCCGATGCAGTAGATAGAGTCCTTATATTCCTTTGAATAAGCATCAAATGCTGCGTCTACTGCCTCTTTAAGAGTTTTGAGACCGTGAGTAACCTCAACAACATTTGCGCCTAAAATCTTCATTCTTGCAACATTGGGTGCCTGCTTTTTGATATCAACAGAGCCCATATAGATGTCGCACTCAAGACCGAAGTAAGCCGCAGCAGTAGCAAGTGCTACGCCGTGCTGACCTGCACCTGTCTCTGCTATAACCTTCTTTTTGCCCATATACTTTGCAAGAAGTGCCTCACCCATACAGTGGTTAAGCTTGTGAGCACCTGAGTGGTTCAAATCCTCACGCTTTGCATAAAGCTGAACTCTGCCGCCCAATGCATCTGAAAGACGCTCAAGATGGGATACGGGAGTAGGTCTGCCCTGAAATTCTTTTCTGATTCGTCTTAATTCTGCAATAAACTTTCTGGACTGACAGATAGAGAAGTAAGCCTCTGTAATCTCCGCCATTGCATCCTTTAATTTATCCTCAATATACACTCCGCCGTATTTGCCGAAGTAACCGTCTTTGTTGGGGTAATGTCTGAAATAGGTATCAAAATCTACGCCGCTGAAATTCATAATAAATTCCTCCGTTATATATAAAATAAGTTGTGTGTTAGTTTATTATCTTATTTTTAGTTTCGCCATCGTCTGGTAAGCAGTGCCATATAAAAAATCAGTCCTTGACAGAGAAAATTTCTGTCAAGGACGAATAAACTGATTATCCGCGGTGCCACCTTGATTTACGGGCAAGCCGTACACTTTAAGGAATACTATCATATCCCCGACAACTGACGTATGTCACACGTTGCAGAATACTCTGAGAAAAACTCATTTGACTGCACCCTCAGCGGTCCATTTGACAATCTGTGTCTTATTCGGCTTTCAGCTGCCCGAACTCTCTGTAAAGTCATAATTGCCTTTATCTCCGCGTCAACGGTTTAACTTTTAAATTATAATTTATATTACTACAACAATATATCTTTGTCAACAAAAAATTCTCAGAAACCTTTCATAGTAAGGGAAATTCTCTGTTTTTTAACATCCAGTCCGATTACCTTGACCTTAACGATGTCGCCTACCTTGAGGGCTTCAGAAGGATGCTTGATAAATTTATCGCTGATCTGAGAAATATGCACCAAGCCGTCCTGATGCACACCAATGTCAACAAAGGCACCAAAGTCGATTACATTTCGCACTGTGCCTGTAAGCTCCATGCCCTCTTTAAGGTCCTCTATACCCATAACGTCTGTTCTGAGCTGAGGCTGAGGAAGGCTCTCTCGGGGGTCTCTGCCGGGCTGAGCAAGCTCGTCTAAAATATCCTCTAAAGTAGGCATACCGATTCCAAGAGTTTCGGCAAGCTCTTTTTTGTTGGTTGCCTTTTCTTTGACGCCTTTGATACCGCCGTTTTTAATGTCTTTTGAGGTAAATCCCAGAAGCTTCAAAAGCTCTTTTGCAGCTTTGTAGGATTCGGGATGCACTGCTGTATTGTCAAGAGCTTCTTTTCCGTCGGCAACACGTAAAAAGCCTGCACACTGCTCAAAGGCTTTGGGACCTAATTTGGGAACTTTTTTAAGCTCGCTGCGGCTTTCGAATTTTCCGTTTTCTTCTCTGTAGGCAACAATGTTTTTTGATACTGTGCTGCTTAAGCCTGCTATTCTGGAGAGAAGTGCAGGAGATGCGGTGTTAAGGTCTGCACCAACAGAGTTTACGCAGTCCTCTACAACGCCGTCAAGAGTCTCACCCAGACGCTTCTGGGGCATATCGTGCTGATACTGACCGATACCAATAGACTTGGGGTCGATTTTTACAAGCTCTGCAAGGGGGTCCTGCAGACGTCTTGCAATAGACACCGCACTTCTTAAAGTAAGGTCAAGCTCAGGCAGCTCATCCGCCGCAAGCTTTGATGCTGAATAAATAGATGCACCTGCCTCACTTACCATCATATATGCAAGGTCGCCCTTTTTAAGCTCGGCAATAACTTCAGCGGCAAAAATTTCAGTTTCTTTGCTGGCGGTACCGTTGCCGATAGAAAGCACCGTTGCATCATGCTTTAAAATAAGAGCCTTTAATTTTTCTTTGCTCTCTCTAATTTTTGCCTCACTGTGAGTGGGATAAATTACTGTTGTGTCAAGAACTCTGCCTGTACCGTCAACCACTGCTACCTTGCAGCCTGTTCGATAACCGGGGTCAAGACCGATAACAACCCTGTCCTTTACGGGAGGCTGCATCAGAAGCTGGTGCAGATTTGTAGCAAAAAGCTTCATAGCTGCAACGTCTGCGTTTTCTGTAAGGGCCGCTCTGACCTCTCGCTCGATTGAAGGCAGAAGAAGTCTTGTATAAGCATCCTCACAGGCTGTCATTACTGCCTCAGAGCAAGGAGAGTCCCCCTTAACCATAAGCTTTCTTATCATATTAAGAGGTCTTTCCGAGTCAACCTCTACACTCACTTTCAAGAACTTCTCCCTCTCGCCACGGTTAATGGCAAGAACTCTGTGACCGCTTATCTTTTTAACCGCCTCAGAGAATTTATAGTAACCTGTGTAAACAGAGTCAGCCTCTTCGTCTACTGCCACACTTGTAACGGTGCCGTTAAGCCAGACAAGGTTAAAGAGACGCTTTCTGATGTCTGCATTATCAGAGCAGATTTCGGCAATAATGTCCAAAGCACCCTGCAGGGCATCCTCAGCAGTTTCTACGCCTTTCTCGCTATCAACATAATTTTGTGCCAAATCTATTGGGAAGGATTTTTCGTCCTCCTGGTTGAGGACATATTCTGCCAAAGGCTCCAGACCCTTTTCTTTGGCAATTGATGCTCTTGTTTTTCTCTTAGGTCTGTAGGGACGGTATATATTCTCCAAATCTGCCATGGTTTCTGCTTTTTCAATTGCGGCAGTAATCTCCTCGGTCAATTTTCCCTGAGCATCGATAAGCTCTGTGATTTCTTTGGCTCTTGCCTCAAAATTTCTCAGATAATCAAGTCGCTCGGAAACCTCACGGATTAGCTGGTCATCCATGGAGCCGTGAAGTTCTTTACGATATCGTGCGATAAAGGGAATTGTGTTGCCCTCATCCAAAAGAGTGATAATATTGCCTGCATATTCAGGCTTGATAGTAAATTCCTGCGATAATTTCTGAATAAAGTCCATAAAAATTTTCCTTTTCAATGAATTGCATAACAGATTAATTATACCACTAATTTTCACAATTGACAACAAAAACTGCCGCCTGATTAACAGACGGCAGGAATTTTAGTTTTTTTCTGCATATTCAAAGGCGGCTTTCATACCTTCGTTTGAATCGTGGAAACGATGATTCTGACACATATCGTAACCGGGAAGGTTATTGCCCTCTACAAGTACGGGACCTGTGGGGGTAATAGCTACGTCCCAACCCACATAACGCATTCGCTTTTCTACCTTTGCGGCTTTTTGACAAAGCTTCAGAGCCTCATCAAAATACGGCACCTTAAAGCCCATAAAATCAAAGCCGTTATTGGGGTGCTCGGTGTAATATGACACAGTTTTGTCACAGAACATGGGATGAGTAATTACACCCTCCTTCGAAAGCAGGGTATACATACCGCCGCTGGTTACATTATCCACATCATTTTTGCCGCTGCCCACACGAATAAGTGCATATACAAAATTAGCATTTCCTTTGTCAGAAAGAAGTGTAACTATACGAATTGTGTTAACAGAACGAGCGCAGAGCTTGTTCATTTCCTCATGCTGAGTAATTGCTTCCTCTGCTAAGAAAAGCTTCTTTTCCATCAAATCGTCATAAAGCTCTCTGAGGTCTTTGCCCTCAAGCTCTACTTTCATAACTCCCAAGCCGCCGAAAGACGCAGGCTCTTTTGCAAAAAAGCAGGTCTTGCCCTCCAAGAACTTTTCAAAAGCATCAAAGCCATCCTTAAGGTCAACAAAATCTCTTTTGAGATATTCATTAAAAGTGCGGTTAAAGTTGAGTTTGTCCGTAAATGTAGGGTTTGCCTCAGGATTGTTGAGCCTTCTTGCAAGACTCAAGTTATCGTCCATTGTCATAAAGGTCTTTCGCTTATCCTTTTTGATGTAGGCAAAACCGAATGTCATATAATCAAGGTAACCTATGCCGTATCTGAACATAGAAAAAATCATACTGAAAAACAGCCACAATCTGTTTTTGCCCGACTCTTTGTGGACTATATTAAGATTTCTGAAAAATCTCTTGAAACTGCCTGATGCCACACGTCGGAAAAAAGTAATAATTCTACCCATTTAATTACTCCCTTTTCTTTTCCTTTACCTGCAATTATATCATTTATTAAATATATTGCAACATATAAAATTTTTCCTTCAAAAAACCGCAAATTAATCGTAAAACAGTGGAAATCCATAAAAAATATAGTATAATTAAAATATATATACGTAGCAGGGAGATGACAAAATGAAAATCGCAGTTGTTGACGACATCAAGGAATACCGCGAAACATCGGGTAAACTTGCATACAAATGGGCAAAGGACCGCCATGAAGCAGTTGTTATAAAGGGCTACAAAAGCGGTGAAAGTTTTCTCAGAGCTTTAGAGGAAGAAAGCTTTGACATTGTGTTTATGGACATCTATATGGACGGCCTCACAGGTATCGAAGCCGCCGCAAAGCTTAGAGAGATAAGCCTTGACACTTTGCTTATTTTTATGACCACAAGTATGGACCACATGGCTGATGCTTTTCCCTGCAGAGCTTTTGACTATATTATGAAGCCCGTGGACGAAGACAGGCTTTTCAAGGCATTGGACCAAGCTGTAAAGCTTCTGCCCGAGAATATGCCCTACATAACCATAAATTGCGACAAGCAGGACATAAACCTTCTGGTGTCTGATATTGTGTATGTTTTGTCAGACCTTAACTATTGCCTGGTTCATACAAAGCGTAACGAATACCGCATCCGCTCTCAGTTCAGCAAATTTATGGAAACCCTAAGCGACTTTCCCGAGTTCTGCGTTATTAACCGAGGTGTTGCCGTTAACCTTGACAATGTAACGGATATCACAGACTGCGACTGCACACTTTCAAATGGCGAAACTCTACTGGTCAGCAAAAAGAAAAAGAATGAAGTCTCTCAGGCACTTATAGACAGGCGTTTTGAAGTAAGACGAAAGGCAGGTAAATAAAATGGATTTTTCTGCTTTGATACTGTCCATTTTAGAAATAGCCGCCATTGTCCCCATAGGCTTTTTCTGCCTTCTGATATTTGACAGAGATTCCGTAATCCCAAAGCCCTGGTCTTTGTGGCTTTATTCGGGAATTTTTCTGTCTCTTTCTGCAATAGGCGGATACCTCAGGGTTTTATTTAAGTTTAACGTAAACATGATTATACTTGCAGTAACCTTTGCAACGATTGCTTATGTACTGCTTATGCTTAAAACCGCAAAACTCAAAATCCTCTACATCTTCACCTCAGGCGGTGCAGTGTCGTCGTCCCTGAGACTTTACGGATATCTTCTGGAGGCTTATCTTAACAGCAACAAAACGTTTGTAGACAATCTCGGCTGGGGACTTTTGCTCAGATGGGTAATTACTGCAGCATTTATCGTATTATTTGCTCTGATGATCAAAAAAATCCGCTGGCTTATGTATGAAAGCGATATCGACAATCTCTGGAAGGTTTTGTGGCTGGTGCCGCTGATTTTTGATGTTGCAAATATGATGACCGTACCCCATGATTTCTCTCTTATGAGATTAGGCAGAGTAGGTCAAATCTACACAACCATCGTTACAACTCTGGTTATCATGCAGCTTGTTTTTCATGCAATGCTTTATACCATTGCCAAAAATCTTGCGGATAAAGTCAGAATCAACGAAGAGGCAAGACTCCTTTCGATGCAGGCTTCTCAATATCAGAAGCTTCAAAAGCATATCGAAACCACATCAAAGCTCAGACATGACTTCAAGCACATGGCACACACTGCCTCTACCCTTGCAAAAGAAGGCAACACCGAAGCACTTGTGGAGCTTCTGGGCGGTTACGGCGAGCTTGTAGATTCTGCTCACAGCAGAATGGTATTTACAAAAAACAGTGCCCTCAACGCCCTTATGTGCTTCTGCTACGAAAACGCCATTCAGCACAACATCAACTGCGACTGGCAGATTCGGCTGCCCGAAAAGCCCGGTATCTCCGATGTTGACCTCTGCACCATTGTTGGCAACCTGCTGGAGAATGCAATCCATGCTGCCACAGAAGCAAAAGACGACAACAAATACATAAATTTCAAGGCCGATATGGAGGATAACGGCGAAATATATATTGTATCCACCAATGGTTTTTCGGGACATATTGAAAAACACAAGGACAAATATCTCTCCACAAAATCCTTTGGCAGCGGTATAGGTATCGAGTCGGTAAAATCCACCGTCAGAAGATACAACGGTTACTCAAACTTTTACAATGACGATCGCACATTTTTTGTGGATATAATGCTTAAAATTTAACCTTTTTCTCCTTGACTTTAGCCTTTCTATAAAGTAACATACTTTGTAGAAAGGTTTTTCTTTTCATCGGAAAGGAGAGTGTATATGAAAAAATTCAGAGAAAATATGAAGCCGCTTTCCAAGTGGATAATCGGAATTGCGGCGGTTTGTATAGTAATTTATCTTACTATTGCAAATTTGGGTGCTGTGTCCGCTGCATTTAATGCAATCACAAGGCTTTTCACACCTTTGATTATAGGATTTTTTATTGCCCTTATTCTCAATGTGCCCATGAGGTTTTTTGAGAAGCATCTGTGGCCGAAAGCCACCAAAAAAGCCGCCAAAAACCTCAGACGACCTCTGGCGTTTCTGATGTCGCTGGTTGTAATCTTAGGAATTATTGCAGGTGTTATTATTCTTGTTATTCCTGAGCTTGCGGATGCTATTCAGATTGTTGTCAAGAATGTTATGAATATCATCAACTATATGCAGAACGAACCAGACCTTGAGAACCTGCCCTTTGGCTCCTTGCTTATAAAAATCAACTGGAAAGAAATCGGTGCTTCTGCCGAAAATTGGCTCAGAGACCAGAGCGGCACCATTGTTGGCGGTGCTATGGATACAATTATCGCTTTTGTAGGCGGTGTTATTGACGGTATTTTTGCTACTATCTTCTCAATCTACATTCTTTTCAGCAAAGAAACCCTGAAAGCTCAGGCAAAACGCCTTATAAGAGCATGGCTTCCCAAAAAAGTCGGCAATTACATTGTTCATGCTTCTTCTGTGGGAAGTGAGGTATTCCGAAACTTTATTTCAGGCCAGACCATCGAGGCAATTATCCTTGGTGTTCTGTGTGCTTTGGGTATGCTGATTCTTCAGATTCCCTATGCACCCATGGTAGGTGCACTGGTTGGTGTGTGTGCGTTGATTCCCGTTGTGGGTGCTTTTATTGCAGGCGGTGTTGGTGCTTTCCTTATCTGCACGGAATCCCCCTTTAAGGCTTTGATTTTTATTATCTTCCTTATTATCCTTCAGCAGCTTGAAGGAAACCTTATCTACCCCCGAGTAATGGGCAGCCGAATTAACCTCCCTGCAATATGGGTACTGGCATCTGTTACGGTAGGTGCCGCAGTAGCAGGCCCTCTGGGTATACTACTGGGAATTCCGCTGGCATCAACTGCCTATGTGCTTATCAGAGAAGCAACCGAAAAACGCGAGAAGAAAAAAGGACTTATTCCGCCTGAAGTCGCTGAAGTCAAGGCAGAAAACAACGATAAATAAAAAATAACGGAGGTGTATAAAACGCCTCCGTTTTCTTTTCATAAAAACTGCGGCACACCATAAAAGTGTGCCGCATATTTTTAAACTACTTTTTCGATAATCTCACCGATTACAAATTCAATCTCGATTTTTGCAAGATATTTCTGAATCATGGTTGCGTCCTTGATGTTAATCTTTGTGTCAAGATTTACATCTGCTGCAAGCTCAGCATTTTCTGCATCCAGCTCAATAATCATTGCAACAAACTTCTGGATTGTTGTAACATCCTTAACGTTTACCTTGCCGTTGCCGTCAACATCACCTGCAAGATAACTTACCTTGTTAACAGGAACTGTTGTGGGGTCTTCATCATCTGTTGAAGGAGCAGTTGAGGAAGGCTCAGAAGGATCCTCTGCAGGCTCACTTGTAGCAGGCTCTGAGGGGATTTCTGTGGGAGTTTCAGAGGGCTCTGTCACAACGGGCTCTGTGGGGATTTCAGAGGGCTCTGTTACAATGGGTTCTGTGGGAATCTCAGGCTCTGTGGGGTCTGTAGGGGCTTCGTCGGGAGTTGCCCACTCACCAAAGCTCTTGTCTGTAAAGATTTCGTCAGCCTCTGCCTTTGTGGGAGCATTGCCATACTGACCTGAACCGTAGTAGTAGAACCACTCGCCACCGTATGTAACCTTGCCGTTATAGGAGTTGATATTTTCCTGACTAAGGTCAACAACGAAAATCATTCCGTCATAATTGCCGCCGGAAACAGGAATATCAATTGTCTGTAATGCTTTCTTATAAATATCAGAAGTTGTGTCTGTTGTGCCGTCCAGATAGTTGTTCCAGATAATTGTGGGAGTATCTGTAGCTACGTCGTAATAGTAAACACCGTCAACACCTGCGCTGTTTGCCATATTACCGGGCCAGTATTCGCCGCTGATGGAACCTTCCCACCAATAGATGCCTGCGGTGTATGCATATTCGTTAATCCACTGGTCGGGCAGATAGAAGTAATATCTGTTTGTGCCGTCCGGCTTGGGCTCTGAGGGGAATATAGGCTGCTCCTCAGGCTCTGTGGGCTCTGTAGGCTCAGTGGGATATTCGCCTCTTAAAAGTGCACTAAGGTCAACTGTTTCGTCATCTAAAACACCGGGGGCATCTGCTTTGTCGGGAGTTACGCCATACTCACCGTTGCCGTAATAGTAGAACCACTCACCTGTGAAAGAATCAGCAACACTGCCTTCGTGACGTGTATTTGTATCAATAACATAAATCATTGAGTCAAAGCTTTCTGTGCCGTCGGGATAGAAGGGGCTTTCACCGGGATCATAATACTCTGTTGGGATTGCTTCGGTTCTGTGTGCCACTTCATCGCCTGAAGATGCCTGTGCTCCGTTGCTCCATACAACCGCAGTTACATCAACAGGAGTATCATAATAGTAAACGCCCTCAACGTCAGCAGGCGTACACTTGAATCCGGGGAAGTTGCCGCACTCAGATACTGCGCCCCACCAATAAATATACAATCCTTCGCTGCCGGAATACTCGTCTTCCCACTCCTTGGGCATATAGAAATAGTATCTGTTTGTGTCAACAGGCTCGGGACCTGGCTCTGTGGGATACTCTCCTCTTGCAATTGCATCAAGATCAACCGTATCATCCTTTAAAACACCGGGGGCGTCTGCTTTGTTGGGAGTCAAGCCATACTCACCGTTGCCGTAATAGTAGAACCACTCACCATAGAAAGCTTCTACAGGACTACTTCCCACGGGTCTGTTTGGGTCAACAACATAAATCATACCGTCAAAGTTGATTGTACCCTCAGGGTAAAAGGGACTTTCACCGGGCTCATAATACTCTGTGCCGAAATTAAATGTTCTGTAAGCAACTTCATCATTAGTAGATTCAACCAAACCGTTACTCCAGACAACATTACCTACATCTTCGGGAACATCATAGTAATAAATTCCCTCTGTACCGGTTGAATTAGCTTTGTATCCGGGCAAAGAATTGCAATAATCGGTACCGAGCCACCAATAAATGTATGCATCATCGTCATTGGGATTTGCCTCAGCCCAATAAGACGGCAAATAGAAAAAGTATCTGTTTGTACCATCTGCCTTTGCAGGAAGTGTTGAAATATCGGTTACATCGCTTTCGCCTACTGCATTTACAACAATTGCAAAAGCAGATGCGATAAGTAAAATCGACAAAAGAACACATAATATACGTTTCACAAAAATTCCTCCTAAGTTAATAATATTTTGTGTACAATATCATAATAACTCAGCCTAATAAATAAGTCAATCAGTTTTTATGTAATTTTGATTGATTTTTCCCTAAAGGATTGTATCGTCCGGATATAAGATAAACCGCAAACGTCACAAATAAAAGCAGATTATGAAGAATCATACATCCCCATGCAGAAACAAGTCCCAATCCGAAAATCTGAGTACATATAAACGTACCAACGATTCTTATGCCCCACATACCGAGGATATTGGCGACAAAGGGCATCAGGGTTTTTCCCATTCCCTGCATCATACCCTCAACTATTATAGAAACACCGTAAAAAGGCTCTGACAGTGCCACCATCCTCAGCACAATTGTACCTAAAAGGATAACCGAGCTGTCTTTGGAGAAAATCGTCATCATATTCGGTGCAAATATAAAGAGAAGTCCGCCGGAAATTATCATCAGCACCACTTCTATAATTATGAGCATTTTGCAGAGAGCTCTGATTTTGTCCCCGTCTTTTGCTCCCAGGGCATTGCCTGCCAAGGTTGCGGCGGCTGCCTGCATACCATAGCCCGGAATATAGAAAGCTGACTCAACTGTGTTGGCTATTGTATGTGCCGCAGTAGAAACCTCGCCCAAAGAGTTGACCATAGCCGCAAAGGCTACATATCCCATACAGGTGCCGAAGCGCTGAAGTGCATTGGGCAAAGCTACTTTAAAACAAGGCTTTAAAATATCCTTATTAAACTTAAAGCTCTGACCTTTTGGGCTTACCTCAGGATGGCACCAGAATACAACGGTAATTATCACACCGCCTATTACAAAAGCTATGGCACTTGCCGCACCTGCTCCCAAAACTCCCCAGTCCGCTCCGAAAACAGTCAGCCTAAGCCCGAAAATTTCCACTATCCTTGTGGGATATATAAGCAGGAAATTGAGAATTACATTAATAATATTAACAATCAGCCCCACAATCATAGGGGTTTTTGTGTCGCCCACCGACCTTAAGACGGTGCCAAAAATAATTATGGCTGCACGGAAAAGCATAGGGGAATAAAGTACAAAAAAGTACATCGCCGCCATATCCCGGATTCCGCTTTCTACCTGCATCCACTTCGGCACAAAGGAGCTGAGTCCCAGACACAAAGCAGTAAACACAAGTCCGCTGATAATTGTCAGCAACACTGCCTGAGAGCTTGCTTTTTTGGCAAGATTTCTGTTTCCTGCTCCGAATGCCTGAGAAATAAAAGCAAGAAAACCTATGCCTATTGCTGAAATTGTAGAATTTACAAGCCAGTTAATGGTTGTTGTAGCCCCAACCGCTGCCGTGGCAGCAGTGCCCAGTGTACCTACCATAGCTGTATCTATATACTGCACTGCCGTCTGCAAAAGCTCCTGAAGCATAGTGGGCCACGCAAGAGCTACAATGGACAGAAACAAGGCTTTTGAAAATCCGTTTTTCTTAGTTTTTGTCATAAATCAATCCTGATTCTTTTTAGCTTTTTTACTTTTCTTTGGAGGGAGTAAACCCTTTTTTCTCTTGATTTTTCGCACAATTGCACGCACTACAAGAACAATAATAAGAATTATCACAAGAATAACCGCCAAGGCGATAAATGTGAAAAGGTTAGGATTTCTCAGCATATCCCAGGGAGCAAGGCTTGAGTACACAGTTTTTCTGCCGTCAGGCTCACTGTACTTTTTGTCCATTTCTCCGTTCATGGTCTTGAGGTACTCGCTGATGGCATTCCACTCCTTTAGCGGTCTGCCGTTTTTGTCTTTAATTACATGATTTACAAGCTCATCTGCCTCAAGGGCGTTGCCGTCCTTGTCCATAGGTGTGATTGTAAGAAGCCCGAAGGATTTTTCCTTGACAGAGCCTAACATCTGGCCTACATACATACCCGTAACAACAGAATAAACCTTGTTGTCGTCTATGGCTTCTTTAGTACCGTCAGCACGCAGAATATATGCACTGTCAACCTTGTTGAAAATCATTCGGTAGGTGTTGAAGCTGTAGTCCGCTCCCGAGAAAAACAACTGTGCCGCCTTCATCAAAGGCTGAACTGAGGCATCTACCTCAAGAGCGGTTCTGAGGTCTTTGCCTGTGAGGTATACTCTGACAAGCTCACCCTCTGTACCTACTCCCAGAGAAGCCGCGTTAAAAACATCACTGACTGTCACATTGCCCAGAGGTATGGTTTCTCTTATAACACCTGTTGCAGTAAGTGCAACATCTATAGTCTCGCCTGTGGCTTTTTCAGCCGCCCATTTGTAAGCATCTGCAAAAAGGTTGCCTAAGGTTGAATCGTGCTGGGTTGCATAAACCTCATCGACAGAGTCGAATTTATAGGGGTTATCCAGAAGCACCTCGTCAAAAGACGCACCATACTGTGCAAGGTAATTTTCGTCAACATAAGCCTTGTATTCGGCTACCTTTGACGCAATCTGTTTATCCTCTGCCACATTTTCGTCGATTTTTATAAGCTCATAGTCCACAACGTCCGCAGAACTTCCGTCAAAGCTCATATTGACAACTCCGAGATATTTGCCGTATTCGGCGGCAGATACTATATGTGTGTCATTTACTTCAATAGGCTCCTCAAGGGATGTGTGGGTGTGACCTGATACAATCAGGTCGATGCCGTCCACATTCTGAGCAAGGTCATAGTCCTCGCCTTGACCATCCTTTGTGCCCGAGTGAGAAAGGCAGATCACCACAGGCTCCTTGCCGTATTTTTCTTTGCTCTCGGCAGTTGCCTCAGCAATGACTTCTTTGGAAATTTCAGCAGGGCTTTCAAACTTCATTCCCGAATTAGGAGCACAATCGTCAGAATCGGTGCCGAAAAGGCCGAAAATCGCAAAGCACACTCCGCCACGTTCTACAAGTATATATCTCTTAACTCCGTAGTTTTCAAAAGCTTTTGTAATCTCCGCATTATATCCGTCTTCACCTTCTTTGGGTGGCAGATAGTTTGCGTTTACAATCTGAGGAAGGGGGTCCTTGCTTTCTACTGCTGAGTTAAGCATAGATGCAAGTCCTTCGGGCAGATAGTCAAATTCGTGGTTGCCGAAAACCGTCACATCATAACCCATAAGTCCCATCATCCTCAGCTCCAGAGCATCGGTAGAGAAGCAGGTCTGGAAAAGCGAGCCCATAGAAAAATCTCCACCGTCCACCAGAATTGCATCGGGGTATTTTTTCTTTTGCTCATTGATAGCAGTCATAAGACGTGCATAACCGCCAAACTCGCCGCCGTCCTCATCTTTTGAGGGCAGAAAATGAGAGTGCAGGTCATGAGTAAACAAAACCGTTACTTCTTTATTGCTTTCAGCAGACACCAGCACGCAAGCAGAAATTGCTATTAAAACTGCAAAAATCACTGCCAGAGTTTTCTTGAGAAAAACATTCATAAAAATGCTCCTTTAAACGGATTTTCTGATACTTTATTTTCAGTATATCACGACAAACTTATTAAATCAAACTTTACCTTGAAATACACGGAAAAATGTAATAATATAGTCTTGTGAGAGGACGTGGGATTATGGATAACGCTTGTTTTGACCTTAATATTTTTACTCAGATTCTCAGAGAAGAGCTTGTGCCTGCTATGGGGTGCACCGAGCCTATTGCACTGGCTTTTGCAGGAGCCAAAGCCAGAGAGATACTCGGCACACTTCCCGATAAGGTTATTATCGAGGCCAGCGGAAGTATCATCAAAAACGTAAAAAGCGTTGTTGTGCCCAACACAGGCAACCTCAAAGGCATTCCTGCGGCGGTTTGTGCAGGTATTGCCTTAGGTAACGCCGACAAAAAGCTGGAGGTACTCTCTGACATAAAAGAAAACGAAATCCCAAAAATCAGCGAATTTTTGGAAAAAACCGAAATTGAAGTAAAGCATCTGAAAAGCGGATTTAACTTTGACATTATCCTCAGTGCTCACAAAGGCGGAAATTATGCAAAAATCCGTATTACCAATGCTCACACCAATATCACCCTCATAGAAAAAGACGGTGAAAAACTTTTTGAAACAAAAATCCGTTGCGAAAGTGACGAGGGTTTTACTGACCGAAGCGTACTTTCGGGAGAGGCAATATGGAAATATATAACCGAAGTTGATATTGAAGATATCAAGCCTATTCTTAAAAGGCAGATTGAATATAACAAAGCCATTGCCGAAGAAGGTCTCAAAAATGATTACGGTGCATCAATCGGCAAGGTAATTCTCAGTGCCTACGGCGACAATGTCAGAGACCGTGCAAAAGCTATGGCAGCAGCAGGCTCTGATGCAAGGATGAACGGATGTGAGCTGCCTGTAATAATTAATTCGGGCTCAGGTAATCAGGGTATGACCTGCTCACTGCCGGTTCTTGAATATGCAAAGGAGCTTAAGTCAGATGACGACAAGCTTTATCGTGCCTTGGCACTTTCAAATCTTATTGCAATACACATAAAGTCGGGCATAGGCAGACTGTCGGCTTATTGCGGCGCTGTAAGTGCCGGAGCTGCCGCAGGTGGCGGTATCGCCTACCTTTACACCGAGGACTACAAAACAGTAATGCACACAGTTGTAAACGCTCTGGGCATTGTATCGGGTATTATTTGCGACGGAGCTAAAGCAAGCTGTGCCGCAAAAATTGCCGCCTCGGTTGATGCAGGAATTTTAGGCTTTGACATGTACCGACAAGGTAAGCAGTTTGTAAGCGGTGACGGCATTGTGGCAAAAGGCTTTGAGGCAAACGTCAAAAACATCGGCAGACTTGGCAAAACAGGCATGAAAACTACCGACGCTGAAATTCTCAGCATGATGATGGATACATAAGAAAAGGTGAGGACCGATTGCTGTCGGCTCTCACCTTTTCTTATAATGCCATATAAAAATACTCTGTAATAGTCTCTTCCGACTCCTTAAGACCTGTATTTATCCACCATTTTAAAACCTCAACAAACACCGAAGCAATATGATTTACCTTAAAATCCTCGGGAAGCTTTTCGACTTCTCTGCCCTTAAGCAAATCAAGCTGACTTTTTGAAAGATGCAATAGATTCTCCTTAAAATATCCCAGAAAAATCTCATTATTGCTTGAGGATAACAATGACAAAAGATTGTTGTCATTTTTCTTTATATGAGAAAAAAGATGGAAAAATGCCGAACCATGTTCATCACATTCAAAAATATGCTTGTGGTGATGGTCCTCTCCCTCTGCATCAAAAATATGACAAAAAAGCTCCTCGCAAAGCTCTTTGAGCAAAAACTCCTTTGTCTCAAAATGTGCGTAAAAGGTAGCTCTGCCTACGTCTGCTTTTTCTATAATCTCGCCAACGGTAATGTGAGCGAAGTCCCTTTTTTTAAGAAGCTCCTCAAAGGCCCTGAATATAGCCTCTCTGGATTTTCTCTGCCTTCTATCCATACATTTTCTCTCCTTTGTTCGGTATCGTACTATTAAAAAATTCTGACTGTTGATTTTTTCTGATACTTTCATAAAATAACAATTGAACAATGTGTTCAGTAATGAATTTATTGTATCACTACAAAACTTCCAAGTCAACAGGAGGACTTTATGAAAACCGAGAAAAATATTTTACTGGCATTTATACTTAACTTTGGATTTTCCATATTTGAGTTTTTCGGCTCAGTTTTTACGGGCAGCGTGGCAATTATGTCTGATGCACTGCACGACACAGGTGATGCGTTGAGCATCGGTATCGCCTATTTTCTGGAGAAAAAAAGCAGCAAACATCCCGACATAAAGTACACCTATGGCTACAGACGATACTCTGTGCTGGGCGGATTAATCACCACCGTAATTCTTTTAACAGGCTCTATCCTCGTAATTACAAACAGTATCCACAAGATTATTAACCCCTCAGAAATCAATGCAAACGGTATGATAATTTTTGCAATTATCGGTGTGTTGGTGAATTTTTTGGCAGCACTTTTCACTCACAAAGGTGATTCCCTTAATCAGAAAGCCGTAAACCTCCATATGCTGGAGGACGTTTTGGGCTGGGCAGTTGTACTTGTAGGCTCAGTTGTTATCCGATTCACAGGTTTTACTCTTATTGACCCCATAATGAGTATTTGTGTTGCCATATTTATTCTTATAAATTCCCTTAAAAATCTGAAGGAAATCACAGAGATTTTCCTTGAGAAAACTCCCGAAAACATTGATATATCCGAGATTGCGAAACATATAGAAAATATAAATGGCATCAATGGTGTTCATCACATCCACGTAAGAAGCCTTGACGGAAATATAGCTTTTGCCACAATGCACATTGTAACAAACGAAAACGGCAAAGAAATCAAAGACAAAGTCCGTGAGGAGCTTAAGGAACACGGCATTTTTCATGCAACTTTAGAGCTGGAGCAGGAGGACGAAATCTGCGAAAGCCACCACTGTCATATAGAATTTTCAAACGCCGTTTCTCACGGCCATCATCACCACCATCACCACTAAAAAGACCAAACCAAAAATCAAAACCACCCGTTGAACGGGTGGTTTGAACAACCCCTATAAGGGGTTTTTACAGGCTTAACCCCTGCAGCAGGGGTATTGAAGTTTGACAACGCATTACAA
>SVOS01000023.1 GCA_015066245.1 Oscillospiraceae bacterium | reverse complement strand
CATGTGAAAAACGCGACACTTGACAAAGATTATTACTATGGCACCAACTCTCGCGGAGATATAGAGGTAATTTACAACGCAGACGGAACTCTCCACGCAAGATATGACTATGACGCCTACGGAAAAATCCTCAGTGTCACTGCTCCAGACGGTACAAACATTACTGCACCTTATGCTATTGCAAACCTTAACCCCTTAAGATACCGTAGCTATGTCTATGACAAGGAGACTGGTCTCTATTATCTCCAGTCAAGATATTATGACCCTGTTACTTGCAGATTCATAAATGCTGACGCTTATATGTCCACTGGTCAAGGCATAACCGGCAACAATATGTTCGCGTATTGCAACAATAATCCTGTAAATTATTCTGATCCTGCAGGATGTATGTGTGTTGAGCAAGACGGCACATCTATGGCTTTACCGTACGGTTATGGTTATAGCAATGGCGGTGGTGGCGGAGGCACTTGCGGTAGTTCTATTCATGTAAAATACATACAGATTAATAATTATGTTCGAACCGGCATTGGAATAGTGGGCACCGCAATTGCACTTTCTTATGAGTGTGCACGCCAGGAGAAGGCAGCTGCCAAAGCCAGAGAAAGAGAAGCTACTTATAATAAGCAAAATGATTCTAAGCATCAAAAAGTGTTTCCTGATGATCCATCTGATTTTAATCCTAAAGGACTAGTAATGAAGGTTCATATAGAGCTAGGTGGGTTGCCAAATGGAGCAATCTATAAGTGGAACATTCCAGGAACAAAGATTTCAATATTTGAATGGGACGAAGATTTTATTTATGGACCTCATTATCATGTAATGAAAATTGAATGGGAAAACAAACACATAGATAAAACACATTATGAAGCTGGCGATATTATCCCTGAACCATGGCAATCTACATATTTTGGAGGGTAATAATGATAATAGATAAAATAAATAAGGATATTATTAATACAAAAGATGTATATATCCACGATGATATTTTTCTTGATTTAAGATTTGTTCGTGATAAACACAGATTGTGTTTGCTGTTTGCTACAGAGGACGAAACATCTACCTACGAAATTAATTTTATTGATGTGCTCGGATTTGAAATGACGTCGTGTGATTTTTGGGGATGGTCGCCACATGTTTATAGCTTTGTTTCAATAAAATCAGAAGAATACACAATAATTCCAAGACTTATGGAGAATAAATTTTTTGATTATGCTTTTGAATCATTTGCAATAGATGAATATATAGAAACGAAGATTATTTTTACATCTGGAGATGAGCTTATCGTAGCTTGCAAAGCTATTGAATACAATAAAGTGGATACAGGGGATGGTTCTGTGTGTTGAGAATAGTGTGTCATAAGTTATAACCTAAATCCAAGGGCTTTGCCAAAACAAAGCCCTTGGTAAGCCTACACCTATGCCGATACACAGGGTTGGGGCGATTTACTCACCCAGTACAATGGTCAGACAATTACTTATGATGAAATAGGTAACCCCATAAATTATCGTAATGGTATGACTATGTCTTGGCAAGCAGGCAGACAGCTCGAGAGCATCACCCAAAACGGCAAAACCTACAACTTCACCTATGCTCACGATGGGCTTAGAACAAAGAAGTCTATAACATCGGGCAACACCACAGTTGACGTAAACTATATCTACGAGGGCGACAAGCTCCTGCAGATGACATACGATAACTATGTCCTTACGTTCAGCTACGATGCTAACGGAGTACCCGTAAGCTTCCATGTGAAAAAAGCGACACTTGACAAAGATTATTACTATGGCACCAACTCTCGCGGAGATATAGAGGTAATTTACAACGCAGACGGAACTCTCCACGCAAGATATGACTATGATGCCTATTGCCAAAAATATACATTTACGACTGATGTGTATTTGTATTCAAGCAAAGTGATAGACTTGATTGTTACAGAAGTTGCAAAGGATCCCACAGGAATAATTGATGCATTAATTGAAAAACATAAACGAATAAGTAGTACTACATAAAAGTAAAAAACAAATCCGAACCTATCTATAATAATGAGATGGTTCGGATTTGTTTTTTGGTGCGGGCGACAGGACTTGAACCTGCAAGGATCTCTCCGCAAGAACCTAAATCTTGTGCGTGTGCCAATTTCGCCACGCCCGCAAGTGTGGATTTTGGTTGAATCTTAGCCTCTTTTTTCTCTTTTGAAAGGGAAGAAATTTCGTTGTGAATACAGAGAACTAAGGAGAGTTGTGAGTAGTTGTAGTCGAGAAACACTCACAATATATAAAACAAGCAAGGCTTGGTTTATAACAAAATATTACTGAAACAAATAAAGAAAAAACCTAGTGCGATGAAATCGCAAAAATTTTTGCGACAATATAGAAGATTGGAAGTTGATATGTGTTGTGGGGGTAACAGAACCTATGGTTATGCGTATGCCATACGAATACTGTTGCTCATTAGGTCAGTTTCCTCAAGGTAGTGTAACCTAAATCTGGCGCGTCTGCCAATTCCGCCACACCCGCATTTTTAATCAGCTTGCTATATTATATATGTTAGAGGATGAAAAATCAAGTATTATTAAGCAGATTTTAGCGATGCAACAAAATAATACCTATTGAGATAATGCTCACAAAAAAATAAAGCGGTAATAAGGACCGCCAACATTTTAATAATATCACACAAAAGAGTTAAAAGTCAATACGATTCTCTTAAAATATACATCATAATATACACTTTCTCCGTAATGTATGGAAAACTAATGTATAATTTGTATAAAATTCCATCTTGAAAAAAGGGTGTACCTATGGTATATTATAGACAGAAAGAGAAAGGAGTGAGTCCAATGATCTGAACGAGATACAAATTTAAAAAGTGAATAAGTTTTAAGCCATTATATAAAAACTTTCTCAAACCGCAGGAAATAAACCCAACAGCGTCGAACGAAATTCGCTATTTACATAGATAGCTTAAAACTTAAAATAAAAACACTTTCAAAAGTTTGTATAAAAAGACAAAACCAATGTAGAGTAAAAATAACGGCACCACAGTAAGCCCGCATACGGGACAAAAAGAAATAGCGTGCGACAGGATTTATGAAATATCAAAGGTAATGTCTTAGGTCAATCAATAGAAAGAGAGGATAATATGATGTTAGATAATAAGAGTTCACAGAAATAACCCTTGACTGAGTTGATGAAAAACACAGTCAAGGGTTAATTTTTTATATGAAGCAAGAACACAGAGCAAAGGTCTGTTAGCAGATTAGCAGATTTTTGCTCTGTGTTTGTTATGTTTTACAGGTTTAATATATCGAAAGGTTTTTTAATGAAACTTTACTATTGTAAAAATATGGTTTATAATATCATTATCCAGATAGTTGATTTATGTTAATGAATTTTAGGAGATGCTACGTGTTATGTTTGTTTTTTGGTTGTTCATGACTATACTTATAGCTATAGTTGGATTGATTGCGATTGTCTTTTTGCCTGGTAAATTAAAAAAACATCGTCTTCTTAGATTACGTAATGATGTAATTGCAACAAGTGAAAGATATAAAAAGCTTGTTAAGAGTATTGACGAAATCGGATTTCATAAGGACGTGATGATTGACTATCGATTTAGCGAAAATGTAAAGTCAAAGTCAAAATTTGATAGATTTAACTTTGACTCGTTTTTTAAATCTAAAATTTCTGCTGAGCTTGATAAAATGGAAGAAGTAATTACTAAGGTAAAGCAAAATATAGAAAAGTTTAGTGAATACCAAGAGATTTTCAATGATGTTTACAATTCAGTTACTGCTGGTACAGATAAAAGAGAAGTCGAATATTATGACATGGAAAAGAAGTTGTTATTGGAGCATAGAGATTCAGTGTCAAAAACACCATTATTCACTTGTTTTGTGAGCTATGCCAGTCCACAGGGTAGAAACCACTATGAGAATGAAAAAACTTATACTTTACAGGAATTGATTAGTTTTCGTGACACGATAATATTAGAAACTGCTGAGAAAAATTCAGAAGCATATCGTAGAAAATTCGAACGAGGCAAAGTGACTGATTCGCTGAGATATGATGTTTTGACAAGGGATGGTTTTAGGTGCAAATTGTGTGGACGTGAAGCGAATGATGGAGTTAAATTGGAAGTTGACCATATAGTACCTATATCAAAAGGTGGAAAAACGACAATGAGTAATCTTCAGACTTTATGTAAAGAGTGCAATAGAGGCAAGCGAGATAAATACAACGAGTGCAATGTTAATAATGTAGGTGTTTTGAACAGTTGATTATTTGCAACAAAAAACAAAAAGGCGGTCCAAAAGGACCGCCAACATTATTATTTTAACATATTATAGCCTTAAATGTCAAGCAAAACAGATACAAATGACATAAAATCTACTTAATGTATGGAAAACTTATGTATAATTTGTACAAAATCCCATCTTGCAAAGTGGTTATTTATATGTTATATTATAGACAGAAAGAGGAAGGGTGAGTCCAATGAGAATTTGAACACACAGTTCTTAATAAGGTAATTAAGCAAAAGTGATATTCTCCTGACAAAGAATAAACTGCAACACTAAAAGCTTAAAACTAAAATTACCGACATTTTGAACGACCTCAAAACACAGACATAACCAAAGCTAAAAATCAATTCATCAAAAGTAATCTCACTTAAGAGAAAAAAGTTAAAAAGGTAGAATGAAACGATTGAAAGTAAAGGAAATGTCGAGTATAGGAAAGAGAGGATAATATGATGTTAGATAACAAGAGTTCACAGAAATAACCCTTGACTGATGTGTAAAGAAACACGGTCAAGGGTTATTTCTCTTTTATATGAGTTTTTTGTCTGCCGCCTTCGGGGCGGTTTTTTTATTTTAAAATTTTACAAACTTAGGGGCGATTTTTCTGGCAATTCTGTAAATTGGGGTTTCAAGCTCTTTTTTTGCTTCCATGAGCTTTTCTCTGATGGGGATGTTCTGGGGACAGTGCTTCTCGCATTTGCCGCAGCCGATGCAGTTTGTGATAGATGTAGGAGTTTTTCTCAACGCAGTGCACATAATATGCTCCTTCATAGCAGGGAACCATCCCTCGGCATACTTGCGGTTATAATGGGCGAAAGACCCCGGAATGTCCACGTTTTTCGGACAAGGCATACAGTAGCCGCAGCCGGTGCAGCCAACCTTCATTTTTGAGTTGATGGCATTTACAACCTTCTCAAGCGTTTCGTTGTCTTTTTCGCTTAAATCCCCTACGGATGTGGTGGATGCGGTACGGATGTTGTCCTCTACCATTTCCATACTGTTCATACCCGAGAGCACAACAGTGACTTCTTTCTGGCTCCAGAGCCACTTGAACGCCCATTGGGCAGGGGTGTGCTGCTTTTCGTAAGCTTTAAAAATCTTTTTGGCATCCTCGGGCAAACGATTAACAAGCCTGCCGCCTCTCAAGGGCTCCATAATCATAACAGGTAGTCCTTTTGAGTGGGCATATTCAAGGCCGCGTCTGCCTGCTTGGGAATGTTCGTCCATGTAGTTGTACTGAATCATGCAGAATTCCCAGTCATAGGCGTCTATTAGCTTTATGAACATATCTGTATTTCCGTGATAAGAAAATCCAACCTGACGTATTGCACCGCTTTTCTTTTTCTCCTCAATCCACTCAAGGATTCCAAGGTCAATCATACGATTCCACGCGTCTATATCTGTGAGCATGTGCATAAAATAGTAGTCGATATAATCTGTCCTGAGCCTTTTTAATTCTTCGTCAAATATTTTGTCCAGAGCCTCACGGTTTTTGACCAGATAGTGGGGGAGCTTCGTAGCAATTTTTACTTTATCTCTTACATTGCTCTTTTCGAGAATTTCGCCTAAAACAGCTTCACTTCCGGGGTAGATGTAAGCGGTGTCGAAGTAGTTTACACCGTTTTCGATGGCATACATAACCTCTTTTTCAGCCTCACCATAATCAATTTTGCCCATTTTGGTCTGAAATCTCATACATCCGAATCCGAGAGTTGACAGTTTATTCCCGTATTTATCATTGCGGTAGTTCATAAAATCACCTTGAAATTTAAGTTGTTAACTATTATATAACTATTTTTATTAAAACTCAACCCGAATTAATTGACATAGTCTTTATGTTGGTGCTATAATTAGCCATGTATTTATTTGTCTTTATACCGAAAGGAAGATATATATGAACAAAGTTTATGTGCCAAAGGGTTACAAGCCTCAGCTTGATGCCTATAGCACCCAGCGAGCTATCGAGTACATAAGACGTACTTTTCAGGCGGAGTTTTCTTCGGCTTTGCATTTAAAGCGAGTTTCTGCACCTTTGTTTGTTACAGAGGAAAGTGGTCTCAACGATAACTTAAGCGGCGTGGAGCGCCCTGTTTCTTTTGATGTGCCTGCAGTAGGTCTTGATGCCGAGGTTGTGCACTCTCTTGCAAAGTGGAAGCGACTGGCTTTAAAGCGTTACGGCTTTACTGTTGGCGGCGGTCTTTATACCGATATGAACGCTATCAGACGTGACGAGGAGCTTGACAATATACACTCAATTTACGTTGACCAGTGGGACTGGGAGAAGGTTATTACAAGAGAAACCCGCAACATGGATTACTTAAAGCTGATTGTTTCTGCTATTGTGGATGCAATCTGCCATACTAACGACAGACTTCAGGTGCGTTTTCCTCAGCTAACCACCAAGCTTTGCCGAGAGGTTTCTTTCGTAACCACTCAGGAGCTTGAGGATATGTATCCCGACCTTACAGGAGACGAGCGTGAGAACGAGTACCTCAAAGAGCATAAGACAGCATTCATTATGCAGATTGGCGGTGCCTTAAAGTCAGGCAAGCCTCACTCAAACCGTGCTCCCGACTATGATGACTGGGCTTTGAACGGCGATATTTTATTCTGGAATGAAACTTTAGAGCGTGCCTTTGAGATTTCCTCAATGGGTATCAGAGTTGATGCAGAAGCTTTAGACCGCCAGCTTACTATTTCAGGCTGTGACGACAGACGCGAGCTTCCCTTCCACAAGATGCTCCTTAATGACGAACTGCCCCTTACTATCGGCGGTGGTATCGGTCAGTCACGTCTTTGTATGCTTATGCTCGGCTCTGCTCACATAGGCGAAGTGCAGTCTAGCATCTGGGACGCAGAGACAGTACGCATCTGCGAAGAAAATAATATTCCTTTACTGTAACTTTAAACCTCACCAACTGTTCGGTGAGGTTTTTTGTATATCATTTTATCTCAGGAGGAAATTATGAGAAAAATCTTAGTAACAGGTGGTACAACCTTTGTAAGCAAATACACCGCTTCGTATTTTGCGGATAAAGGCGATGAGGTATATGTCCTCAACCGTAACACCAAAAAGCAGGTCGAAGGAGTCACGCTTATTGAAGCTGACAGGAATGATTTAGGTGATAAGCTTAAATTCTACAGTTTTGATTTGGTGATTGATGTATGTGCATATACTAAAAATGACATTGTCAACCTGACCGATGCTCTGGGGGCGTTTAAAGATTACGTGTTTATAAGCTCCAGTGCGGTTTACCCCGAAACTTTGCCTCAGCCATTTAATGAGGAAATGGAGTGTGGAGAAAACTCTGTCTGGGGTATGTATGGCTCAAACAAGCTTGAGGCTGAGAAAGAGCTTTTAAAAAGGGTGCCGCATGCCTATATACTGAGACCGCCTTATCTTTACGGCCCTATGCAGAATCTTTATCGAGAGCCTTTTGTTTTTGAATGTGCAGACAAAAACAGACCGTTCTGTATTCCAAAAGACGGCAAAATGAGTTTGCAGTTTTTCCATGTTGAGGATATGTGCCGATTTATAGAAATCCTTGTTGATAAGCACCCCGAAAACAGAATCTTCAATGTAGGAAATAAAGATAGTATTACCATAGAAAACTGGGCTGAGCTTTGTTATATTGCCGTAGGCAAAGCGATAGAAAAAATATATGTAAGCGAGAGATACGCTCAGCGAGATTACTTTCCTTTCCATGATTATGACTACATACTGGATGTTGCTAAGATGCTTCAGTTAATGCCCGATACAAAGCCGTTATCAGAGGGGCTTAAGGAGGAGTATGTGTGGTATACAGAAAATAAAGACGCAGTCCGTAGAAAGCCGCTTATTAAGTATATAGACGAAAATATATTCTGATAATATTTATCTTAGCTTAATATAATCTCAGTAAGGGCAGTCGGGGGGTACCTGTGCCTACCGGCTTTTCGGCAACATCGTATCAATTGAACCAATCCGCCGCCTTCAGACAGGTTGCTTTTATCTGTAACTTGTCTGAAGGCGGAAATGCCCTCCCGCGGCTAACGGGGACTTGCCAAAAATTTATAAATGTTGTATATTATCACTTGTATAAGAATTACTCGGAGGTGAGGGTTGTGGCATACGGTGTGTTTGCTGAGTTTTACGACAAACTCACAGGCAACGTACACTATAAAGAGCGAGCAGATTATCTGCTTGAGCTTTGCAAAAGATTTAATCATGACACAGGTATAACCCTCGACCTTGCCTGCGGCACAGGTACACTCACTTTAGAGCTAAAACGCAGGGGAGTGGATGTGTACGGTATAGACGGCTCTCAGGAGATGCTCAGTGAAGCTTCGATGAAAGCTTTTGAAGAAGAACTTGAGGTTCTTTTTCTCTGCCAGAAGATGCAGAGTATAGATTTGTACGGCACAATTGACACCTGCTTCTGTACCCTTGACAGTATAAACCACATGGTAAAAAAAGAGGACGTTGAGAAAACATTTGAGAGGTTATCTCTTTTTATGAACAAGGGCGGACTTTTTGTGTTTGATGTCAATACTGTTTACAAGCACAGAGAAATTCTTAAGGACAACGTATTTGTTTTTGATACGGATGAGGTTTACTGCGTGTGGCAGAATACTCCCGTTGACTCTTATGTTGAGGAGATTTCTCTTGACTTTTTTATTCCTCATCCAAATGGCGGATACATAAGAGAGCGAGAGTGCTTCAGAGAAAGGGCCTACGAAACCGAAGAAATCAAAGAAATGCTCAGGTCGTCAGGCTTTGAAGTGAAATCCGTATTTGGCGATATGAGCTTTGAAACTCCTGATGAGAAAGAGCAAAGACTTTATTTTGTTGCTCAGAAAGTGTAATAATTTTAATTAAAGGTGAATATATTATGGATAAGATAATCAGATGCATAACTTCCAATGGCGCAGTAATGGTTTCTGCTATTGATTCTACAGATATTGTATATAAGGCAAAGGCTTTGCATCACACATCAGCCTCTGCTACTGCTGCCTTTGGCAGACTCTTAACCGGTGCATCCCTTATGGGTGCCCAGCTTAAGCAGAAGAATGCGTCTCTGAGCCTGAGGGTTCAGGGTGGCGGTGAAATCGGTGTTGTGTTTGCTGCTGCTGACAGTGCGGGTAACGTGAGAGGCTACGTAGGCAAGCCCGACTGTGTAACCGAGCATTACGAAAACGGCAAAATAAATGTTGCTGCTTGTGTTGGCAACAACGGTACCCTTACTGTTACCAGAGACTACGGTACAGGCGAGCCTTATACAGGACAGGTAGAGCTTAAGAGCGGAGAAATTGCCGAGGATATCGCAACCTATTTCGCAGTTAGCGAGCAGATTCCCACAGTATGTGTTTTGGGTGTGTTGGTAGAAAAAGGCACAGGCGAGGTGCTTCTTGCAGGCGGATTGCTTGCTCAGCTTCTGCCCGGTGCGTTTGACGAGGATATTGACCTTCTGGAGAAAAATGCATATGCTCTGGAGCCCGTTACAACCATGCTTGCCAAAGGTATGACTCCTCTTGATATGTGCCATAAGCTTTTGGAGGGCTTTGAGGTAGAGGTTTTGGACGAAATGCCCGTAAAATATGCATGCTCCTGCTCAAAAGAAGCACTGGAGAATACTATCGCAGGCTTTTCTGAGGAAGAAATCCGCGACCTTTATTCTGAGTTCGGATTTGCAGAGGCTAAGTGTTACTTCTGCAATCGCAAATATGTTTTTACTAAAGAAGAGCTGGAAAAGCTGATTGCAGACAAGAAAAACGGATAAGCTGAAAAATTTTTAAAAAAAATTCAAAAAAACGCTTGACTTTTTCATCTGAGTGAGGTATTATAATACGCGTCACGAAAAGTGACGGACAAAAAATGGCACCACTCTTATGGGAGCATAGCTCAGCTGGGAGAGCATCTGCCTTACAAGCAGAGGGTCACAGGTTCGAGCCCTGTTGTTCCCACCATAAAGTGGCCCGGTAGTTCAGTTGGTTAGAACGCTAGCCTGTCACGCTAGAGGTCGACGGTTCGAGCCCGTTCCGGGTCGCCATTTTTTTTGCCTCTGTAGCTCAGTTGGTAGAGCAGGGGACTGAAAATCCCCGTGTCGATGGTTCGATTCCGTCCGGAGGCACCAAAATGCGGATGTAGCTCATCTGGTAGAGCGCCACCTTGCCAAGGTGGAGGTAGCGAGTTCGAGCCTCGTCATCCGCTCCAGTAAACAAAAGGCACTTAATGAAAATTAAGTGCTTTTTGCAAATAAGGCGTCATAGCCAAGTGGTAAGGCACGAGTCTGCAAAACTCTGATTCCCCGGTTCAAATCCGGGTGACGCCTCCAAAGCCCCAAGGACGAAAGTTCTTGGGGCTTACTTCTTACCTATTACCTCTTCACTCTTACCTTAAAAAAGTCCTTGGGGCTTTGGAAAGTAAGAAGTAATAGGTAAGAAGTAATAAGTATTGCGCTTGCACCGCCTACATGTTATACTTGCACTGAGAAAGGCGGTAATATTATGGCTGATAGTCCGTTAATTATAAAATCAAAAGAGTTTGCTTTGCAGATAATTAAAGTTTGCAATTTTGTGAAGCAAACAAAACGTGAAAGTGTGCTTACAAACCAACTTATCCGTAGCGGAACAAGTGTCGGTGCAAATATTCGAGAGGCGTTTTATGGTCACGGAACGGCTGATTTTATTGCCAAACTGCAAATTGCGCTTAAAGAGTGTTCCGAAAGTGAGTATTGGCTTGAACTTTTAATTGAAAGTGGTTATTACGAAAATAACGATATTTTAGATAAGTGTATTGAAGTCAAGAAATTACTGATTGCTT
This sequence comes from Oscillospiraceae bacterium, assembly GCA_015066245.1. Taxonomy (GTDB): domain Bacteria; phylum Bacillota; class Clostridia; order Oscillospirales; family Acutalibacteraceae; genus Ruminococcoides. Next base: position 8,774 of record SVOS01000023.1, on the reverse strand, counting down.
CTATAAACACGGCGAAAAGTAAGGTTGTTAAATGAGGTTTTGAAATGGTCAGAGAAATTGATTGTAATGAGCTAACGGAACTTTTAGAATTATATTTGCATTTACACGAGAATACTGTTCCTGACACTACTGAAATACTAAATAACGCATGGAATACCATTGTTCAAGATAAAAATCATCATATCATTGTAAATGAAGTGAACGGCAAAATTGTTTCTTCTTGTGTCTGTGTAATTATTCCTAATTTAACAAGAGACGTAAGGCCCTATGCATTAATTGAAAATGTTGTCACGCACAAAGATTATCGTGGTTACGGATATGCAACGCAATGCTTAAATTACGCAAAGGAAATAGCGATAAAAGAAAATTGCTATAAAATGATGTTACTTACAGGTTCAAAAGACGATAAGACTTTGAGTTTTTATAATAATGCAGGCTATAATAGTGCAGATAAGACAGCATTTATTCAATGGCTTGAATGATAATATGATTCTATCATTCATTTTATTTAGGTTCATTTTCGTAGTGTAAGCCCAAAAAGCTCTCGTTCATTTGAACGAGAGCTTTTTTATCTATTGCGAAAGCAATGGTATATCATCACGCGTTAGCGTGTATATCATCAACACGGCAGTAGCGTGTTGTATCTCGTCGCACTGTAGGTGTGTATGAAATAATCTTTCGCAATGATGATATATAATTTCTCGCGGAATTGATTATATACAATGCTTCGCGTTGATTTGTTTGTGTTTTTGTGCTACACTATCTTGAGGCGGTGATGGTATGAAACATAAGGAATATGTAAGAATAAACGAAAATTCAGATACCGCTATACTGTTTATTCACGGAATCCTGGGAACACCGAATCATTTTGATAAATTTGTTTGTGAGGTTTCGGATTCTGTGTCTGTTTATAATATGCTTTTGGACGGACATGGAAAAGGAGTCAGGGATTTCTCAAAAACATCCATGAAAAAGTGGGAAGCACAGGTAGGTGCTTTGGTGGATAAGCTATCCTCAACCCATGATAGAATATATATTGTTGCTCACTCTATGGGTACGCTTTTTGCTATTGATGAGGCTTTGGAGAATAGCAAGGTTTTCGGGTTGTTTTTGCTTGCGGTGCCTTTAAAATTGTTCCTAAAACCTAAAATGGCGAAAAATTCCATGAAGGTGTTTTTTGATAAAATCCGTCATGATGATTATGAGGCTTTGGCAGCGAAAGAGTGCTATGGCGTAGAGAAGGACAAGAATATTTTTCGTTATATCGGCTGGATACCAAGATTTTTTGACCTTTTCAGAAAAATTCGCCAAACACGAAAAGTTGTGAGTGCTCTCAATACAAGCTGCTTTGTATATCAATCAGAAAATGATGAAATGGTTTCTTTAAGAAGTGTAAAATATCTTGAGGCAAATCCTCATATTTACCTTAACAAACTAAAAAACAGCGGCCATTATTATTATGACTCGGATGATTTCAGCTTTTTGATGAGAGAGTTCAGCAAGTTTCTTAAGTATGTTGAGAATTGAATTTAATAAATCGGTTTAGCTTATGCATAACCCTTAAAATACAAAATCCTCGTTCTTAGGAACGAGGATTTTCTTATGCGTTGTTATGGGGTAAGGCATAGTTTAAGCTCCTGAGAAAAATCTACCCAATTCATATCTGTGTTATGAGTCAACCAGTTGTGAAGCGAGAGCAGAATTGCATCGGTATAAAAGCTGAGCTTGAATCGGCTTATGTCCTTTGTGTTATCTGGGTTTTCCAGGGCGGTTTTGATTATGGGCTCAATAATAAGCTTTATGTGGCTTGTGAAGAAAGCCGAGTCCTGGGATTTCAGCACTTTTTTGTAAAAGCATTTGTTAAGATAAAGATACCTGCACAGTGAATTGATGGACTCCCAGTGGTCTGTGTAGGTTTTCTTTGACGCTTCGCTTAAATACTCGTTGTCGAAAATCCAGTTTATCAAATCGAACTTATCCTCAAAGTGATAGTAAAAGCTTTTTCGGTTAAGCTCACATCTGTCGCAGATTTCAGCGATACAGATTTTGTCCAGCGGCTCGATTTTGAGTTGTTCTTTAAGGGCATCTGCCAAAGCTTTCTTGGTAGACAGTGAATCTGACATATAAAGCACTCCTTTTTTACGGCAGATATAAAAAAAGACGGGACTATATCTGCCTTGATACAGATAAGTCTCGCCATTTAAGAAAATGCCAGGTAAAAAACCGCGATTGTTGACATCATCACACATGTTGTGTTGACTACTCCCTTATTTACTTTATATTATAGCACTATTTTTATTAAAATCAAGAAAATTTACATAGGATTAACAAATCTAAGCTAAAAAATGCATAAATTACCTTATTTGTTTTTCACAGTTTGGAATTTTTGCCCAATGACTAATTATAATAATTATGGTATACTATTTTGCGTTTATTAAAATAATGGAGGAGAGTATATGACTTTTCACAATATGTCCGCAGAAGAAACCCTGAAATCTCTCTCTGCAGACAAAGAAAAGGGACTTGACTCGGCAAGTGTTGAAAAGCTTAGCGCTGAGTTTGGCCCTAATAAGCTGAAAGAAAAGAAAAAGAAAACTACACTTCAGAGATTCTTTGATCAGTTTAAGGATGTTATGATTCTTATACTGATTATTGCTGCGGTGATTTCGTTTGTTATTGCTTGCGTCGAAGGCAATCCCAAAGAATTCTTTGAGCCGGGTCTGATTCTGCTGATTGTTATTCTTAATGCCATTATGGGTGTTATGCAGGAGAGCAAGGCTGAGAAAGCTCTTGATGCACTTAAGAATATGTCGGCACCTCATGCCAGAGTCATCAGAAACGGAGAAGAAAAGATTATAGATGCATCCTTGCTTGTGCCCGGAGATATCATCAAGCTTGAAGCAGGTGACTTTGTTCCTGCTGATGCAAGACTTATCCACTCCGTAAGCCTCAAAAGCGAGGAATCTGCTTTGACAGGTGAGTCTGTGCCTACAGAAAAAGATGCATCTGTGGTTGTTGATGAGAAAGCTCCTCTCGGCGACAGAAGCAATATGGTGTTCTCAGGCTGCAGCATTACTTACGGTACGGCTCTGGCGGTGGTTACTGCTACAGGCATGAATACCGAAATGGGTAAAATCGCAAATCTTCTTGATTCCGAAGGCGAGAGCCAGACACCTCTCCAGCAGAAGCTTGCACAGCTTGGCAAATACCTGGGCTTTGTGGCTCTTGGTGCTTGTGCGGTTATTTTTGTGGTAGGACTTCTCAACGGTATCGAGGTTATTGATATCTTTATGACTGCGGTATCTCTTGCGGTTTCTGCTATTCCCGAGGGACTTCCCGCTATTGTTACAATTGTTCTTTCTATCGGTGTTCAGCGAATGGTTAAGCGCGGTGCTCTTATCCGTCGACTTCCTGCCGTAGAAACTTTAGGCAGCGCTTCTATTATTTGTTCAGATAAAACAGGTACACTTACTCAGAACAGAATGACACTGAAGAAAGCATATCTTGACGGCGGTGTTTTTGAGGATGTTACCGAGAATAACAGCCATGAAATCAAGAATCTTTTAAAGCTCGCAACCCTTTGTTGCGACGGTGCAGTTTCTTTTGAGGATGGCAAAGAAAAGCACATCGGCGACCCCACAGAAACCGCCATTGTACTTGCCGCACACAAAAACGGCATGCCCAAGGATGAGCTCAACAAAGCTTACCCCAGACTTTTCGAGCTTCCCTTTGATTCTGACCGTAAGCTTATGAGCACAATTAACGCTATTGACGGTAAAAATGTTGTTATCGTCAAGGGTGCATTTGATATGATGCTCCCCAGATGCGTTAAGGGCGATATGGAAAAAGCAAAGACAATGGTTAACGAAATGAGCGAGGATGCTCTCAGAGTTCTTGCCATTGCATATAAATATGTTGACGAAGTTCCCGAAACTGCCACAAGCGAGGAGCTTGAGCAGGGGCTTACATTCTTGGGACTTGTGGGCATGATCGATCCTCCTCGTCCCGAGGCAAAGGCTGCTGTTGCAGTTTGCCGCGAGGCAGGCATCAAGCCTATTATGATTACAGGCGACCACGTTGTGACTGCTTCTGCCATCGCTAAGGAGCTTGGTATTCTTGTTGAGGGCGACAGAGCCATCACAGGTGCTGAGCTTGATGCTATGAGCGACGAAGAGCTTGACGCAAATGTTGAGAGTATTTCTGTATATGCACGAGTTTCTCCCGAAAACAAAATCAGAATCGTTAAAGCCTGGCAGAAAAAAGGTCAGGTTGTATCCATGACAGGTGACGGCGTTAACGACGCACCTGCACTCAAGGCAGCTGATATCGGCTGTGCTATGGGTATTACAGGCACAGACGTTGCCAAGGGCTCTGCCGATATGACATTGACAGACGACAACTTTGCAACTATCGTTGAGGCAGTGCGTGAGGGCAGAGGCATTTATGCCAACATCAAGAAGGTTGTAGGTTTCCTTCTGGGTACCAATATCGGTGAGGTTGTGGCAGTGTTTGTTTCTATGATTGCATTCCACGTTTCGCCTTTCCTTTCTATGCAGCTTCTGTGGATTAACCTTGTAACAGATTCACTTCCTGCCATTGCTTTGGGTATGGAGCCCGTTGACAAGGATATCATGACCAAACCTCCCAAACCCAAGAACGAAGGAATCTTCGCTAACGGCTTAGGTGTAAAGGTTGTACTCCAGGGCTTTATGTTTGCGATTCTCTCTCTTATAGGCTTTGTAATCGGTGGCGGTTTTGACTTTGCTACATGGCAGTTTGCCGATATCGAAAAGGGCAGAACCATGGCGTTTATGGTGCTTGCATTCAGCCAGGTGCTTCAGGCATATAATATGCGTAGCGACCTTTCACTTTTCAGAATAGGACCATTCTCCAACAAGAATCTTAATCTTGCATCCCTTGCATCTCTCTTGATGGTTGCTTGCGTGCTCTTTATCCCCGGCGTTAACTCTGCTTTCGGCCTTGTAATCCTTGAGCCCGTAAAGTATCTTATTGCCGCAGGTCTTATTGTTGTTCCCATTGTTATCATGGAAATCTCAAAGCTGATTTCTCACCTTATCAATAAGAAAAAATAACAACAAACTCCGCTGATTTTCAGAGTCAGCGGAGTTTTCATTTAGACAATAGTATGTGGATAATCGTTGTTATGTAATAATATGATTAATAATTTCATATGTATATATTGTTACGGATACACAGATAAAATTTGTTTACACATTTATTACAATTTTATTTATGATTAACAATTTGTTAATAATTTATTGACAGATAAAAAATAAAGATGTATAATTATGTCAACAAATTTAAGGAGGTTATCTTCATGAATTCCAAAGGTTTATCAATTGCTGGTTTAGCTCTCGGTGTATTTGCTGTTTGCGGTTTCTTCTTCTGTGGAAACTATAGCACATGGTGGATGGTATTTGTATGCTTAGCTGCTGGTATCGTAGGTATCGCTCTCTCTGCAAAGGGTAGCGCAGCTGCTAAGGCTAACAACGAGCCTAAGGGTCTTGCTGTTGCAGGTCTCGTTTGCTCCATCGTTGGTACATGTCTCGCAGGTCTCGCAACAATCATCGCTATCGCTTGCGTAGCTTGTGTTGCTTCTGCTTACAATGAAGCAGTTAACAGCCTCAACTCACTTTCCTACTACTATTAATTTCTAAACCAAATACAAAACAGTCAGCCCTTGTGGCTGACTGTTTCTGTTTAAGGCCACCTAAGCGTATCTATAGGGTGCGTTTAGCTGACTCTTGAAAGGAATTTGTATTTATGTATCCATATATTGATTTGTTCGGACGCCAGATAAGCACATACGCCCTTCTGGTTATCGCAGGTTTGCTTACCTGTGGTTTTGTGGCATCCTTCCTTGGCAAAAAACGAGGAGTAGAGTACGAAAGTGTCATTTTTATGATACTTGCAGTTGCCGCAGGTATGTTTATAGGTGCCCATATTGTATTCGCATTTACTAATCTGCCTCAGATTATCGACCTCTTTTCGAAAATCGGCTCCATAACCTTCTCTGATTTCTTCACTGCTTTAGGTGCCTATGTTGGCGGAATGGTCTTTTATGGCGGATTTTTCGGTGCCGTGGCAGCGGTTGCCATATATTCCCGTTTTTCAAAAGTTGTCGCAAGGCAGGATGCAATGGACTTGCTAAGTGTTTGTGTTCCGCTTTTCCACGTATTCGGCAGAGTAGGTTGTTTCCTTACAGGTTGTTGCTATGGTGTGGTGTCTGATTTCGGATTCCCTCTTTACGGCATCAACCGTTTTCCTGTCCAGCTTGTAGAGGCTTTGGGCAACCTTGCTATATTCTTTGTTATTATGACTCTTTTTAGAAAGAACAAGTTTACCGGCAAACTTCTGGTTGTTTATGTGTTCTTGTATGCGCCTATGAGATTTGTTCTCGAATTCTTCCGAGGAGATACTATCCGAGGATTTATTTTCGGGCTTTCCACATCTCAGTTTATCAGCGTTATCCTTTTGGGCATAGTAATCACATACTGTGCATGCAAGTTGATTATTAAAAAAACTAAAGAAGAAAAATCTGTATAATGTCAGCACCTCCGCTAATAATAGATGCGGAGGTGTTTTCTTTATGAAAAGATACAGAAACAAAAGCAAGTCGAAAAAGTTCAGCAGCGAAAGAATCGGGTTCTTCACTGCTTTTTCGGTGTGCATAATCGCAATTTGTCTTGGCTTGTGGTCAACATATCTGAGCATCGGAGGACTTGACGGCAATGTAGATGACGACAACACCGTGGATTTCGCTACTGCAACCGCACCAAACGAGGCTGTAGACAGCGAAGTCAAAGGAATGATAGTGTCGGGAAAATCTGACGGCAGCGGCTCTCAGGGCGAAGGCAGAGAGGGTAGCGGCGAAGAGGCTACAGACAGTGTATCCCCGAAAGGTGACACAAGCCTTCAGGTAGAAAGTGACGATGAAGCTGCCACTGACCCAACTGCATCTGAGAACGTGGTTCTTGACGAAAAAGACAAGCTTCAGACCATTCTTCAGGTAGAGTCAAGCCTAATTTATCCTGTAAACTCAAAACGGCTTGTGAAGGAGTATTCCGAGCAGATTGTGTATAACGATACAATGAAAGATTATCGTGCACACACAGGAGCGGACTTTGCAGCAGACAAAGGAGAAGCGGTTTTTTCAGTTTCGGATGGCATTGTGGACGTGATTTACGAGGATGATATGTTTGGCAATGTTATAAAAATCACCAATGGCTCCTACAGTGTTTATTATTGCGGAGTTAATTCTGATGTAGGTGTATCAGAAGGCGACGTGGTAACCCAGGGCCAGGTAATCGCCCAGGTAGGGGAAATACCCTCTGAAAAAGAAGATACTCACATTCATTTAGAAATCCGTGTCGGTGGTAACCTTATTGACCCCATGACAGTAATCGCAAACGACAGATAACAGAAAAAGCAGCCGTCTCTAAAAAAAAGGCGGCTGCTTTACTGTATATAAATATTATCTTTCACTGATATGCCACTGCTCATCACTGAAAATCATATCATCGATATCTCCGTTCTGAACGGGTTTGTTATCAAAATCCATTTTAGCACCTCCTGACATAACTTATATATTATATTCAGGATAGGTGAGAAAAATGCTAAAATTACTGATTTTTGATTTTTAAATATTCAACGATAAGATTAACTGCCTGGTCAGTAGTCATCTTGGAACTGTCGATGCAAAGGTTGTAATTCTGAGCGAAGCCCCATTTCTGACCTGAGTAGAAGCTGTAGTAGTTAGCTCTCACTTTGTCTGTCTTGTTGATAACCTGCTCGGCTCTTGCTTTGTCAACACCGCGTACGTTGATGGCACGCTCTTTTCTGTAATCCATATTTGCGTGGATGAAGATGTTGACAACATCGTTTCTTTCCTTAAGCACATAGTCGGCACATCTGCCAACAATAACACAAGGTCCCTGCTCGGCAAGCTTCTTGATGATTTTGTGCTGCAGAATATAAAGTCTGTCATTTACAGGCAAATCACCCATAGCGGAAAAACTGTTGCCGTAAGAGTAAAGACCCATAGAAAGAGAGTAAAGCAGACTGTTGGTTGCTTTCTCGTCTACGTTCTCAAATACTTCACTGTCGATTCCGCTTTCCTTAGCGGCCATAGAGATAAGCTCCTTGTCATAAAAAGGAATTCCCAAAGCCTTAGAAAGCTTTTCGCCAATTTCGCGGCCACCGCTTCCGAACTGTCTGGCAATTGTTATAATATATTTGTTATCCATAAGTATACCTCCGTGGACAGATATTCTATTTATATATAATAACATAGATAAAAATAAAAATCACTATTTTTTAGTCTTAAACTTTAACTTTGTAAAAAATAAATAAATCAAAGCCCTTTATATTATACAATATAATAACTAAAAAAGCATTTATCTGAAGTTTTTCAAAAAAAGTTGCGTCCCGAAACACGCATGAAATCGAGGTTTTTAAAAAAATCAAAAAAAATTTGAAATTTTTTGAAAAAAAGGCTTGACTTTTTCGGTTACTTGATGTAGAATAACTCTTGCCGCTGACGAAGAGAAACAAAACGGTAACGAACAGTTACAGTGGTGTAACTTCTTCAAAATCGGCAAGGACCTTGAAAATTAAACAACAAAGAAAATGAGAACCCGTAATGAATTTGAGTAAAATTAGTACTCAACTAATTACAGTGAGAAAAACACTACAAATCCGGATCTCGAAAGAGATTTGAAGAAAGAACACGCAAGTGTTTAAGAATGAGCAGA
>SVOS01000022.1 GCA_015066245.1 Oscillospiraceae bacterium | reverse complement strand
ATCCGCTACGAAGGTCCTAAAGGCGGCCCCGGTATGAGAGAAATGCTCAGCCCTACATCCGCCATTATGGGTATGGGCTTAGGAGAAAGTGTTGCACTTATTACCGACGGAAGATTTTCGGGTGCCACAAGAGGTGCTTGCATTGGCCACGTAACTCCTGAGGCGGCTTCAGGCGGAGCAATAGGTATTGTAAAGGATGGCGATATTATCAGCATAAATATCCCCGAAAACACCATTGAGCTTAAGGTTGATGCAGCCGAGCTTAATGAACGTATGAAAAATTTTGTCCCAAAGAAAAAGGAACTTTCAGGCTACTTAAAAAGATACGCAGCTCTTGTTTCGGGCGGAGCCAAGGGAGCTATACTCAACTAAATAAAACGAGAGGTTCAATAATGAATCTCTCGTTTTATGTTTAGTTTGAAAACTCTTCTCTTTTAACATACTCAATAAAGGTCCGAAGACTTTTTGACATCCATTTATTTTTATGATAAATAAGCTGCTTCCATATCTCAATATTCATATCACACACATCAAGATAGCAAAGTTTACCCGACTTAATCAGTGGTTTTGTTACAAAATCGGGAAGGTAAGAGATCAGATTGCTCTCAGCCACCAAGGACGTAATAATGTCTGTACGACCAATTTCAAGGACAGGAGTTATCTCTAAGGATTTTTTAGCAAGCTCTCTGTCAAATACGCGACGATAACCTTGACCACATTCGGTTAATACAAAAGGCTCGTTAATAATATCTTTAATTGACAGTTTTCGCAATCCCTCAAACTTTGATTCCGAAGCTGCAACAAAGTGCATTGGAAGTTGCTGTTCTTTTGCAATAATGTAGTCTTTATTGTACAAACGGTGATCAAGCGTCATAATAACATCCGCTTCATTGTGATCAAGCATATCAAGCATAACGCCCGAGTCACCTGTGGTAAAACGAATAGAAATATCGGGGTACTTTCTGTGAAAATCCAGATAATGAGCTGTAAGCATTTCTTCACAAACAGAGTCGGGTGTAACCACGTGAATATGCCCGCTGTAAGTTTTGTCCTCTTTAAGATTTTCTTTAAACTCCTCTTCTAACGCACATATCTGATGAGCATAAGAAATAAGCTCATGACCACGCTCGGTAAGGGTTATGGTGTGATTTATTCTTTCAAACAAAAGACAGCCCAGTTCGTCTTCAAGCTGTTTTATCTGAAATGACACCGTAGATTGTGAATAACCAAGAACGTCTGCAGCTTTTGTAAAACTGCCAACCTCTGCTACGTTAATAAATGTTATCAGATTTCTCAGTTCCATTGTGCCACCTTCTGCATCTAGTATTTCGATAGTTATTATCAATATCATTTGTTTGACTAATGTTTGATATATTATATAATGAACACAAGAAAAATGCAAGGTCATAGCAATAATCATTCTATGATTCTAAGCTGAATTTAAGGAGAAATAATTATGAAGAATGATGCACGAAGGCAGAATTGTGGTTGATGTCAAGGGCGAAGAAAAGAAAAAGCTTACTATTGACCAGCTTCTTCAGATGTTCGAGGCATCAAGCGGCAGCCAGTTCACCAGTGATAAGGTTATGCTTTCGACTAACTAAACTACTAAGAGGTAAAAAATGTATTTTGACGATATCAAACTTGGCACACACATAGATATTGCACCTGCTTTAATCGAAAAAGACAAAATGATGGACTTTGCACGGCTTTATGATAATATTCCTCTGCACACCGATGAGGAATATGCCAAAAAAACCCCTTTCGGAAGGCTTATTGCACCCGGTGTTATGTCTTTTATGGCGGTATGGGCAAAGTACCTTGAGGTCGATTTATTTGGCGAAGAGCTTATTGCAGGCAAATCCACAAAAATAGAATGGTTAAAGCCTGTATTTGCCGATGATGTACTAAAGGGCAAAGCAGTGGTCACAAGAAAAGAAAAACGCAACCGGAGAAACGGGCTTGTTGAGATAACCATTGAAGCTTATAATCAAAACGGCGAGCTTGTACTTACGGATGTTACCGAAGCAATAGTTAAAATCAAACCAACAAATTGAAGATCTAATGAAAACAGTAAAGACAATTATCAAATTTTAAAATTAGCCACAAATAAAACCAGGCTGATGCAATCTCGAAGGTTTGCATCAGCCTTTTACTTATGTCTGAGATTTATATATAAAACATCAGATTTTCATGTTTTTTCAAGTTCTGCTCAGATTCAAGCACTGATTTACAAAATATCAATGTATTCTCCATTCAATGCCTTGTTCATACTTCTGACTGCACAAAACTTGCCGCACATAGAACAGGTATCGTCATGCTCAGGCTTACGCTCATCACGGATAGCCTTTGCTGTTTCGGGATCAAGTGAACATGCCCACTGCTCATCCCAATCCAAATTACGACGAGCATCTCCCATGCGGTCATCAATATCCCTTGCATGAGGTACTTTCTTTGCAATATCTGCAGCATGAGCGGCAATCTTGGATGCGACAATACCTTGCTTAACATCGTCTACATTAGGTAGTGCAAGATGCTCGGCAGGGGTAACATAGCAAAGGAAAGCCGCACCACTTGCCGCGGCAATAGCTCCGCCAATAGCGGAAGTTATATGGTCATACCCCGGTGCGATATCTGTAACAATGGGGCCCAACACATAGAAAGGTGCACCCATGCAGATACTCTGCTGCAATTTCATATTGGCTTCAATCTGATCCATAGGCATATGTCCCGGGCCTTCTACCATAACCTGAACATCTTTCTCCCAAGCCCGCTTTGTTAACTCGCCAAGACGTACAAGCTCTTCAATCTGACACACATCGCTACCATCGGCAAGACAACCGGAACGACAGGCATCGCCCAAAGAAATGGTAACATCATACTCACGGCATATATCAAGAATTTCGTCGTAATACTCATAGAACGGGTTTTCCTCACCTGTCATACACATCCAAGCGAAAACAAGCGAACCTCCACGAGAAACGATGTTCATTTTTCTCTTATGCTTTTTGATCTGCTCAATAGTCTTGCGGGTAATACCACAATGAAGTGTTACAAAATCCACTCCATCCTCAGCATGGAGACGAACTACGTCGATAAAGTCCTTTGCAGTCAGAGTTGCCAGGTCTCTCTGATAGTGGATAACGCTATCATAGACAGGGACAGTACCTATCATCGCAGGACACTCTGAAGTCAGCTTTCTGCGGAAGGGCTGAGTATTACCGTGAGAGGAAAGATCCATAATTGCCTCAGCTCCCATATTAACGGCTGCCATAACCTTTTGCATCTCAACATCATAATCCTTGCAGTCACGGGAAACACCGAGGTTGACATTTATCTTTGTGCGAAGCATTGAGCCGACACCGTTGGGATCAATACAGGTATGTAATTTATTAGCACAAATAACAACTTGTCCCTTGGCAACAAGGTCACGGATTTCTTCTTCTGTTCTGTATTCCTTCTCGGCAACTGCCTTCATTTGCGGGGTGATGATACCACGTTTTGCGGCATCCATTTGTGTTGTGTAAGTTCTCATTATCTATCTTCCTTTAAATCAGATTTTTTCTTCTGCAAAAGATGATTTCAAGTCAAAATTATGTTTCATCGGACCTGAGCCTTGACCTAAGTCAAGCTGAGCGGACAAAGCACCCGAGATATAGTCTTTTGCTCTTTGCACAGAAGTAGCAAGGTCAAAGCCTTTTGCAAGGTTTGACGCAATTGCCGACGACAACGTGCATCCTGTGCCGTGGGTGTTGGAGTTAGGGATACGCTTGCCCTCAAACCACATCATCTCACCCTTTGCATAAAGCAGATCGTTGGCATCATTGACGCTGTGACCGCCTTTGAGGAGAACGGAACAACTAAACTTGTCCCCTATATATTTTGCAGCACTCATCATATCTTCTTTACTTCTGATATTGATGCCCGACAACACCTCTGCCTCTGGTATGTTTGGAGTTACAAGGGTTGCCAGTGGAAGAAGCTTCTCTATAAGAGTTTCAACTGCCTCAGTTTTCATCAAAGCAGAGCCTGATGTTGCCACCATAACAGGATCCAAAACCACATTATCTGCTTTGTAAAAGCTTAGCCTGTCTGCAATAACTCTTATAAGCTCTGAAGAAGATACCATGCCTATTTTCACTGCATTGGGATATATGTCCTCAAACACTGAGTCCAGTTGTTCTCTCAGAAACTCAGGAGAAGACTCAACAATCGCTCTGACACCTGTTGTGTTCTGTGCGGTCAGGGCGGTAATGGCACTCATGGCATAAACACCATTCATTGTCATGGTTTTGATGTCTGCCTGAATACCCGCTCCACCGCTTGAATCTGACCCTGCAATAGTGAGAACGGTTTTCATTTGTTTAGTAAAGATAAAACTGTTGTAATCTGAAATATAATAATCGGCATTTGCTTTCATCATCACTCGGTTATCTTCATATCTGTCATACACTGCCGCTACCTTAAAGCCATCTTTTTTAGCGGTCATAAGTGCGTAAAAAGCATCTTCAAAAACAAGAGTATCTTCCCTATTGGTTCCCAGAAACTCAAGAGCCTTGCGATATATGTGAGGCTCTTTTTTGCTGTGTCCTATCTCAGAAGTTGTGAATACTTCGGCAAAGTAATCTCGGATACCTAATCTCTCAAGAACTTCATCAACCAAGTGTTTGTCCGTCAGGGTTGCAACGCACATTTTTACACCTTTTGAATAAAGCTTTTGTAAAAACTCAGCCACACCCTGCTTTAAGCCTACTTTTTCTTTATAGATTTTTGCCACCATATTGTTTATGCCATCTACTATTTCCTTTACAGAAAGGGATACATCGTAATGCTTTTGATAATATTCTGCCGCTTGCTCAAGTGTAAAGGTGGAAAAAGTATCACAGAGATTTTCTTTTGGCTCTTTGCCAAGACTTCTCAAATAATCCTCGCCAAAAGTCTCCCAGATAAACATTGAATCCACAAGTGTTCCGTCAAAATCGAAAATTGCACCCTTTAACATAAGTTCAGATCCTTTGCTCGTGATTTGAGTTCTTCTGCGGCTTTCTTAGTGTCTTCGGCTTTCATTATTGCCGAAACAACACAAATACCCGATATCGGAATACCCTCAAGAACTTGGATGTTAACTTTATTAAGTCCCCCGATTGCGTTAACGGGTATCGACACAGAATTGCAGATATCTCTGAGAGTATCGGTAGACGTCAGCACAGTTTTTACCTTTGTGGTAGTAGGATAAATTGCACCAACCCCCAGATAATCAGCTCCTTGCTCGAATGCTTCTTTTGCCTGCTCCACTGTCTTAGTGGTTGCACCTACAATCTTGTTTTCGCCCATAAGCCTTCTTGCCAGACCCACGGGCATGTCGCTTTGTCCAACGTGAACGCCCTCAGCATCAATAGCAAGTGCAACATCGACTCTGTCATCAATTATCAGAGGGACATTGTACTTTTGTGTAATATTATGCACTTTCTGAGCGAGCTCAATATACTCACGGGTTGATTTCTCCTTTTCACGAAGCTGTAAAAGTGTTACGCCACCTTTGAGAGCAAGCTCTATACGAAAAAGAAATTCCTCTTCGTCAAATCCTGAGCTATCAGTTATAAAATATAAACTTGAATCAAAATTTTTCATACCTACCTCACACATATAAATAATCGTTTAAAACAGGTTGCAAACCTTCATCTGCCATATCACGATACATTTTATCAAGGCTTCGGTTATCGTCTATCTCAAACTGCTCGTCTCCCTGAACATTATCGGTTTCTTTTCCTGTATATTTACTTTCGTGATCCCCTATTCCGGTTGAAACACCGGCCGAAACCTTTGTTGCGGCAATTTTCACAATGCCGTTTCTGAACTCAGCACTTTCACGAGAAGACACGGTGATGCCAACAAAAGGAAGGAAAATTCTGTATGCACAAAGCACCTGACAAAGCTCGCTTTCACCTACATCAAGAGGATTTATTTTATCGTTATTGATAATAGGTCTGAGCCTTGGACAAGACAGTGACATTTCTGCGTGAGGGTACTTTCTTTGCAAGTAATACACATGCAACGCACTTGCGAGAGCATCCTTGCGAAAGTCCGAAAGACCTAAAAGAGCAGAAAAAGCAACGCCCCTCATTCCACCCATGAGAGCCCTTTCCTGTGCATCAAAACGGTATGGCCATATACGTTTATGGCCCAGAAGATGAAGAGTCTCGTATTTATCGGAATCGTAAGTCTCCTGAAATACGGTTATGTAATCAGCACCGCACTCATGCAAATACTTATACTCATCGGTGTTGACTGGGTATATCTCAAGCCCTACCATACGAAAATACTTTCGTGCCAATTTGCAAGCTTTACCGATATACGCTACATCGCTTTTAGCTCTGCTCTCCCCAGTTAGAATCAGAATTTCTTCCATACCGCTGTCTGCAATAACCTTCATTTCTTTTTCAATCTGCTCCATATTCAGCTTCATCCGCTTTATATGATTATAGCAGTTGAATCCGCAGTAAACACAGTAATTCTCGCAGTAATTTGCTATGTAAAGAGGTGTGAACAGATACACTGTGTTGCCAAAATGCTTGCTTGTTTCAAGCCTTGCGCGTTGCGCCATCTCCTCAAGAAAGGGCTTAGCTGCAGGAGACAAAAGAGCCTTGAAGTCCTCTATACTGCACACATCATGCTCAAGTGCAGCCTTTACATCAGCCGCGGAGTATTTAGTGTAATCATAAGTCTTCATCTGACTGATAACACATTTGCAAACGTCAGACTCAATAATCTCCATTCCTTCCATATACTCCATGTGATTGGTGCGAAAAGAAGGCTCATTCTCGAGTCTATGTTTTTTATCCAGTGCTTCTGCTGACAAATGCTCAGAATCTACAAAAAACTGATTTTCCATAATACCACCTTAATCTCTCAAAAAGCCTGTGAGAGGGTCAGAGGCAGATGCTCCGCGGGTAAGCACCCTGCCAAGGCCTGCAAGATAGGCTTTTCTGCCAGCTTCAATTGCGTTTTTAAAAGCAGAAGCCATCAACGGCAAATCCCCTGCCGTAGCAAGAGCCGTGTTAGCCATTATAGCAGAAGCGCCCATCTCCATGGCTTCACACGCCTGAGAAGGTCTGCCTATGCCTGCATCCACAATAATCGGCACATCTATTTCATCAATCAGTATCTGAATAAAATCCTTTGTAGAAAGTCCCTTGTTAGAACCGATAGGAGATGCTAAAGGCATAACAGAAGCCGCACCTGCGTTTACTAAATCTCTCGCTACATTTAAATCAGGGTACATATAAGGCATAACAACAAAACCTTCTTTGGCGAGAATCTCGGTTGCCTTTATGGTTTCCTGATTATCTGGCAAAAGATACTTTGAATCACGCATAATTTCAATTTTTACAAAGTTACCGCAGCCAAGCTCTCTGGCAAGCCTTGCAATTCGCACAGCTTCCTCTGCATTTCTTGCACCTGATGTATTGGGAAGCAAGGTAACACCCTCGGGTATATAGTCGAGGATATTCTCGGCATCTTTAGTGTTTGCTCTACGCACCGCCAAAGTGATAATCTCAGCACCTGCGTCTTTTACAGCGGCTTCAATAAGCTTCATAGAATACTTGCCTGATCCGAGAATAAAGCGAGAATTAAACTCGTGACCGCCAATTATAAGTTTATCGTTATTCATTTTTAAACCTTCTTTCTTAAACTTCAAATTCGTTTGATAAAATTCTAAGAACCGTATGTGCCTGGTGTGCGGCACAAAGCATTACGCGAGTCGACACAAGACCAACACCATCCATTACATCACTTGTCTCATCACCGCACAGATAGAATTTACTGGTAATTTTTCGTGTTCGTATGCTATTGGCACTTGAAAGTCCTGCCATACCCGAAGCCGCCACAACAAATTTATCAGGCATCTTCTCAAGGACGGTATTCACAAGCTGCGCCTTACATCTTGCATCGTCAAAAGCTTCGCAGACTATATCTGCATCTCGGAGTAAATCCACGGCATTATTTTCTGTTAATTTGACAGTATGTAAAGCGATTTCTGTGTATGGTGATACTTCTTTCAGATTCTCTGCCAATGCTTCTGTTTTATATCTGGCGATTTGGTCTGCTTTATATTGCTGACGATGAAGATTTGTGATATCAACCCTATCGAAATCGATAAGCACCAGCTTTCCAACACCAGCGCGAGCAAGAGCAAAGGCTATGTTTGAGCCCAGCCCTCCAAGTCCGCATATAGCAACTGTGGCAGATGTGAAATTATCTTGTATTTCACAGCCGTGTCTTTCGCACAAGGCTCTGAGCCATTGTTCTTTTGTTGGATACACTCAGCCACCTCCCACAAAGCTGACAATTTCTACGCTATCGCCGTCACAAAGGACAGTTTCTTCATACTGAGCCTTAAATACGATGTCGCCGTTGCGTTCAACTGCAATTCTTTTGGTGTCATAATTTGTGGCTGCAAGGTATTCAGCAATACTCTTGCCCGCAATATTCAAGTCCTTTCCATTGATCTTTACCATAAAAACCTCCTGAAAAACAAAAAGGAAGTTACCGATTTGGTAACTTCCTAAAATTCCTCGTTATTCCTAATATCATTGTATCAGGCATCCCTACGTTGGCATTATCCAAATCAGGTTCTCGGTCGAAGGTCACACCTTCCTCTCAGCCTGTATACAAGCTCCCGTTTGTTAAATTGTAAGTTGATTATACACTGTATGTTTCGATTTTTCAAGTGTTTTATTACAGTTCTATATAAAATTTCATACTTTGCGATATTCTTCTGTTTATAAAATAACAAGCGGAAACTTCGCAATTTTGAAAATATCTCAGCAACATATAAATAAATGCCCGGATGCAGAAGCATCCGGGCATTATAATCAAATCAATGATTATGAGAATACATAAGTACCAATGTCAAAGCCTTCGCCTGCCTGGTCTGTGCAATAGAAGCCATCGTCAGGATAGAGCTCAAGCTCGATATCGTTTGTCTTACCTGAGCCGTTTGTGAAGATGACGTGTGTAATACCTGCGGGAATTTCAATCATATAGATATCTTCACCGTAGTCGTTAGTCTTTACCCATGTCATCTCAAGGCCGGGCCATTCTGTTGATTCACCAGCAAGGTTCCAGTAGTGACAAGAAATCGTGCCGTCCCAACGCTTGTTGTTGGAGAAATAAACAACTCTTGACTCACCGTATACGGGAGCATCTGTGGGATCTTCAACAGGAGGTTCTGTGGGCTCTTCTGTGGGCTCCTCAGTAGGTTCCTCTGTAGGCTCTTCTGTGGGCTCCTCAGTGGGTTCTTCTGTAGGCTCCTCAGTGGGCTCCTGTGTAGGAGCAACAGTAGTTGCCTGAGTAGAGGGAGCTTCAGAAGGCTCTGTTGCTAAAGCAGTAGCAGTTGTAGCCTGAGTCTCAGGCTGAGTTACAACAGGCTGTGTAACGATTGTGCCTGTGCCGGGGATAAGCTCGCCTACTGCAAACTCGATATCCATGTTAGCAAGATACTTCTGGATAAGAGTTGCGTCCTTGATGTTAACCTTCTCGTCAGCATTTACATCAGCACAGATCATGTTATCGTCGAAGAATGCTACGATGTAAGCAGCGTACTTCTGGATAGCAGATACGTCCTTGATGTTGATTGTGCCGTTTACGTCAGCATCGCCGAGGTAGAGAGGATCAATATATACGGGAGCAGTTGTGGGAACCTCAGAAGGCTTTGTGGGAGCTGTTGTGGGAGCAGTTGAGGGAACCTCAGAGGGCTCTGTAGGACCATCAACAGGTGCTGTTGTGGGAACCTCAGAAGGATCCACGGGAGTTGTGGGCTTCTCAGTGGGCTGCTCTGCCTCTCTGTTGTAGAGGTAAACTACGCAGATAGAACCTGCATAGAGGTTGCCGCTTGCGTTAACAGGAGTGATAACCTCACCAAGACCTTCTTTAGCCTTTGTTGTGTATGTGTCGGTGTTGGAAACCTTGGAGTATGTTGTACGCTCATCCTCAGCAAGCTTCTCACCTGTCTTAGCATCGATATGAGATACTACAACATCTGTGTTGAAGCTTAACTTCTTCTCCTTAACATACATTGTACCGGATGCAACATAGCCGGGCTCACCGTTGAGGGGCTCCTGCTTACCGCCGCCGTTGTTGTGGAACATTACGTTACAGCTTGTGATGTGGTAAGAAAGCTGGCTGTTTGCATCTGTGATGGAGTGCTTGTACCAGTTAGTAGTTGAAGTCTCACCTGCGGGAAGCTCCTTAAGGTCTGTAACCTTCTTCATAAGCTGAGCCTTTGTACCCCATGCACCAAAGGGCTTGTCCTCTGCGTCTGTGTAAGCATACATACTTACCTGAGACCAGTTTCTGTGGTTGTAGTAGTAAACTGTGATAGCATCGAAATCGAGCTGCTTGTAAACAAATGTGATAACCTCAGGATTATCAGCATCAAATGTACCCTTGAAGTTAGAGGGATACTTGGAAGAAACAAGCTCGTAACCGTTTACGTTGGAGAAAGGAAGGTCGAACTCTTCGCCATCAAGCATACGGAATGTGATGTCGCTGGAGATGGATGCGCCCTTCTCGTCAACATACTTGATTGTGAGGTAGCCGTCTTTGTTGAAGCTCTTGTAGTTGATTGTAACAACAACATCCTTGCCAGCCTCTACTGTGCCGTAGTATGTGTTGCCGAGCTTTGTACCTGCGTTAGCTTCGATAGACTCTACAGTATGGTTGAACATTGTGTAGTTATCGGGAACTGCACGCCATGTATCGCCTACTGCATAAAGAACTTCAGAAGTCTTAATTGTCTTGCCGTCTGCAACGTGCTTGATTGTAACCTTCTCGTATGTTGCAGGTTTAGCAGTTGTTTCGCCCTGAACAAGGATTGCAGAGCCGTTTGTGGGAATGCTGTAGGAACCTGTAGCTGTGCCGAGGGATGTGAGACCTGCCTTTGTGCCGTCAGCTACAACAGTCCATGTGCCTGCAGGAAGTGATACGGATGTAGAGCTGCCGTTATTAAAGATAACGAATGCCTTTGACCACTCGCCTGCTTTATTGTTGTTAAGAGTATAAGCAATAACGTTATTGCCTGCAGAAGTGTATGTGGGATTAATAGGTGTAGTAGAACGGAAGGGTGAGAAAGCACCTCTGATTTCGCTGAGACCCTTGAAGTATGCAACTTCAGTAGCGTATGTCTCGATACGCTTCCAGTCAAATGCGTTTACATCGCCTAAGTTGTAGGAGTTACCCTCGCCGTACTTTGTACGAGCAAACTCTGTACCTGCAAGCAGGAAGGGAACGCCCTGGGATGTAAGGAGATATGCCATAGATGTTCTGAGTCTGATCTTATGGGAGTTAGCCTTAGAATCATAGTTGTTGCCATTC
Organism: Oscillospiraceae bacterium; assembly: GCA_015066245.1. Taxonomy (GTDB): domain Bacteria; phylum Bacillota; class Clostridia; order Oscillospirales; family Acutalibacteraceae; genus Ruminococcoides. The sequence continues at coordinate 9,031 of SVOS01000022.1, read as the reverse complement.
TTGGACATGATATTATCCCACCATGTAACACCGTCATGACAGTCAAAATATGTGAGGGACTTGTTGGGCTTGTAGCCTGTTGAAGATGAGGATGTGATACCCTTCTTTACAGTTTCAGTGCTGCCTGTGCCGCCCTTGAACCAATCCTGGATAGCGTTTCTTGTTGATTCATTGAAAGCACCGATGTTTTCCTGAAGCTTGGAAACATTGGAGATAGAAGCAGTGTTGCCTGCATCAAGACCTGTCCAGCCGCCTGTACCTGTCCAGGGCTCACCGTACATGATGATCTTCTTGCCGTCGCCATTGTACATGCCGTTGAACATTGCACGGATTTCGTTCATAATCTGGTAGTCGTGAGCTGCCATAAGGTCAAAACGGAAGCCGTCAATGTGGTACTCTTCTGCCCAGTACTTGAGGGAGTCCTTCATGTAGCTTCTGAACATCTTCTTATCGGAAGCAAGAGTGTTACCGCAAGCAGTACAGTTGATGTAGTCGATGAACTTCTTTGTGCCCTGAGTTACTTCTTCCATTCTGTAGTAGTAACCGGGAACTGTGTATGTAAAGGGAGACTGGTCAGAACCGAATGTGTGGTTGTAAACAACGCCCATTACAACTGTGATGCCTCTGTCATGGAGAGCCTGAATAAGCTGCTTGAACTCTTTGATTCTAACGTTACCGTCATAGGGGTTTGTGGAGTAAAGACCCTCGGGTACGTTGTAGTTCTTGGGATCATAACCCCAGTTGTAAGACTCTTCATTTCTTTCGTCACCGGAAGCAAAGTCGAAGGGACACTGAATGTGAACAACCTTGATACCCTGCTCTACGAGATAGTCAACACCAACGCTCTTGCCGTTGTATGTGAGACCACCTTCTACAAAACCGAGGTATTTGCCCTGGTATTCGGGAGAAACACCAGAGTTGTCGTTGGATGTAAGGTCAGCAATGTGAACTTCCCAGATAGCCTCATCAGTAAACTGATCCTGGAATACATGCTTGTCATTTTCCCAGCCTTCGGGGTCTGTGGAGTCAAGGTCAACAACCATTGAACGGTTGCCGTTAACACCGCAAGCCTTTGCGTAAATGTCGTAAGTCTCGTTTGCGCCCTTAGATGCATCTACTGTGTATGTGTAGTAAACGTTCTTATAGTCGCCTTCGAGAGCTACAGACCATACGCCTGTTGCAGAATCAAGCTTGAGTGCGTAGTTGCCGAGATTCTCAGCACCAACCTCAAGGTCAGAACCTGTAGCGTAAAGGTTAAGTGTAACCTTCTTGGCCTCGGGAGACCATACTTTCCAAGTAGTCTTGGAGGGTGTATAGTTAGCACCAAGGTCTGAGCCGCTGTATGCCTTATTTTCAAGGTATGTAGCGTTGTAATACTTACCGTAGCCGTTATGCTCGTTATAAGCACCGGTTGAAACGGTTTCGATTTCAGCCGCATTTGCAGTCATAGCGATTGAAGCAACGCTTGCAATCATAAGAACTGTAAGTACAAGAGAAATCAATCTTTTGAGTTTCATTAAATCCTCTCCTTTATAATGCACATAGCAGTGCAATTTACTCATTAGAATTGTAGCATAATTTTTTACACAAATAAATACTTTTCTTATCTTTTTTTGCTCGCTTAATTAACAAGAATTGGTTATTCCTTTTGTCTATAATGCACAATACCCCTCTGCGAATATAGTGATAATCGCAAAGGGGTATACAAAATTATTGGATATTAAGGTCTGTAAAGCCCACTCCGAAGGCAGTTCCCAGAGAAAGGCATATACTGTCAGGTACATCAGCAAAATAAAGCCCGATTGCCGTGCCGTCATGGACAAGCCGAACATTGACCTGACGATGAAGCTCCGACGAAATATCATGAGACAGAAGGTTGCCGTAGTCTTCGCTTAAATTAAAGAGTTTGGCATATCCTCCCCTGTCTCTGTAGAGCTTGTTGTCAACAGTGTAGTTTGCAATGCTGATAATCACCTCATCACAAAATGTACCTGTGGCAATTGCTTCTTTGCAGGTATCCGTAACCGCTTTTGTCAGATATCTGTGAAGCTCTATAGCTCTTGCACAGTTTGCGGGACTGTCGGAAGTATCCAGCTCCATGTGCATTGACGGCAGAGTCCTTAGCTTCTGAAACTCAGAGATATCTCCGTTTTTCTTCTTAATAATACACCGCTTTAAGTTGGTCTGACCAAAATCAAGGACTGCCGCACTGCCGCAATTATAGGGCAGAAGCTTTGCACAGCCCATTGTGCCGATGTGGGAGCCGTTGTCAAAGAGCATGATGTTGTAGGGATTCTCCCCTGCCATATCAAATACATACAGTATCTGCTCCTTGAGCCTTCTGCCCAGAAGTCCTCCCGAGAGACCTCCCGTGAGGATAACAGTCTTTAAATTTGCCCAGTAATCCCAATGTTCATCTTTCCAATCGTATCTTGATGCACGATTTTTGGGGTGACCCTGCTTTAATGTAAGAAGTATCACTCCGAGACGGTTGCCAAACTTTCTGATTACTGCATCTGAAATAGATTTCTCCATAATATTTTCGCTATAGGTGGCATCATCCAGAAATTTAGGTAGGTTGTGGTCGCTGTATTCCGAAATATCCACTCCCCGTTTTGCTGCAAGCTCACGGATTTCTTTGGAAATAAGGCCTGCTGAAAAAATCTGATTGCCACTTTTGCCAACTATATCGTCTGCAATACCTTTGACGGGAATATAAGAGATTATTCCGCGGTTAACAGAGCAAAGAGATGTAACATATTCATTTTTGGAATCCGTGCTTAAAGATACAAATGGATTTTTCATATAAAAACTCCGAGACTTTATTTAGCTGCCTGCTGATTCGTAGCTTCTGACACCCAGCTTCCACACTAACTGAGAAATAATAAAAAGAACAATAGAAACACCTACAGTCAGAAGTAAATGGAATGGATATTCGCCTCTTAAGAGGTAAATAGCAGGATAATACGCAGTAAGTGCAAAGGGCAATATATATGTTATGATGGTTTTTACAACATTATTATATATCTTTGCAGGATAGCTTGAAAACTCGTTTGTCATATAGCACATGTGTGTGATATGGCCGCTGCGTTTTGTCCAGAAAGAAATCGCCGCAGTAGCGGTTTTGACTGATGTATAAATCATAACCGCGAAAGGAATAACAAAGGCTACGGGGATAAGTCGGAGCCAATCTATATTTGCAGCAATTTCAGCAGGCATCGAAATAACACTGTAAACTACCAGTACAATACCTACAAAAAGGTCACCGAAGGCATCTACACAGAATTTTTCGGTAAGAACATAGAACCAGCTGTTGACGGGTCTTGTGAGATACTTGTCAAAATCGCCCTTGGCAACCGTCCAGTAACCGATACCCCACAAATTATCAAATAATAGGTGGTCTATACCCTTTGGAATAAGAGAGAAACCATAGATAAATAATACTTCGTTAAAGGTCCATGCGTCAACTATTGTTCCGTTTTCTTTATAAAAAAGTGCAGGAATTGCCGAGAACATTATTCCTAATGTGAAAATCTTTACTGCCTGAACAAGTACAAAGCCGATGGCACCCATAAGGAAGTCCACCTTGTATTCCATAAGTTTTTTGAGATCCTGTGCAATGAAAATGCGATGAAGTCTTAAATATTTTCTCATATTCTCAACCTCCGTGCACCACAAGGCGTTTCATGGCAAGCTTCAGCACAAGCTTAGAAATCAAAGCAAAAATAACAAGCCAGAACACCTGCAGACCAAGATAGAACACAATCTCCCAAACACCGTACATGCCCATGTAAATCATAACGGGAGTGTACGAAAGAGACGCAAAGGGCAAAAACTGAAGCACATATCCGAAACCGCCCATAAACGCCAGAGGAACAGTAGCACCGGAGAGAAAATCAACTACCGCACCTTTGATGATGTCTGTTCCCCAGAGATTCTTGAGGAAAAACGCAAGAAAGCCGTAGGAAAGATTAAAGAAGAAGTTGATACCGTATGCCAGAACCATGCTCAGAAGAAACAGTAAAAGCATAGGAACATCAAGCATCAGCCTTCCGTTTACTACAAAACGGTAAACCTCAACACCTGCAGTAATAGGCAGGAAGATAAGCGAAAAGCTTATAATCTTATTACCAAGCTCCTGAAACAAAAAGCACATATCAAAGTCGATAGGCTTTATCATTCGCATAACTACAGAGCCGTCCAGAATTTCTTTACCTATGGCGTAAGAGCCGTCAGAATATGTGAGGTATCCCGACAAAAAGGAGATAAAAAGGTACACCACCATATTATCATAGGAAAAGCCGTAGACCGTCTCGGAGTCAGAGCTGTCAAAAACCGCCTTCCAGACAAAGAACATTACAAAGCACTTCATAATCTCGCCTAAAAGGAAGAACAAGAAGTTTGCCCTGTAAGTTACGCTTTCCATAATACCTGCTCGGGTAAAGGGAGTATATTTACGGATTTTTGTCAACTTATCTCCCCTCCTCCCTTGTAAAGCCTGCGGATAATCTCCTCAATATCAGCATCTTTGACGCTGATGTCCTTTACATGAACTTTGGAGAGTGTGAAGCTGAGCATATCCTCCACAGATGCAACATCGGTGTTAAAGCGGACTTTAACCTCCGCGCCCTTTGCATCTATGCTGAAGTCATCCTCAGCAAAGTTGAATTTTTCGCTATATGTAAGCTTGTCGATATCCTTCTCGCTTGCAAGCTCAAAGGTAAGCTCACGCATCTGACCGTAAAGCTCTCTGAGGGTAGAAAGCTCGCCGTCAAATACTTTTTTGCCCTTATCAACCATAACAATACGCTTGCAAAGCAGCTCGATATCCTCAAGGTCATGGGTCGTAAGGATAACTGTAGTACCGCTTTCTTCATTAATACGCAGGATAGCTTTGCGGATATTATCCTTTACAACCACATCAAGACCAACAGTAGGCTCGTCAAGGAAAAGTACCTTGGGATTATGAAGAAGCGCTGCGGCAATATCAGCACGCATTCGCTGACCAAGAGAGAGTGTACGGACAGGACTTGTGATAAAATCCTCAAGGTCCAGTACTTCGTTGAGAAAAGCCATTCTCTTAGTGTAGTCCTCGTCGCTGATATCGTAAATCTCCTTCAACACCATATAAGTCTCACGAAGAGCCAGATCCCACCAGAGCTGAGTACGCTGACCAAACACTACACCAATTTCCTTAACGTATGCCTTTCGGCTTTCTGTAGGAATATGGCCGTTAATGCGGCAAAAGCCCTCTGAGGGAGTAAGAATACCTGTAAGCATTTTTATAACTGTAGATTTGCCTGCACCGTTAGGGCCTATAAAGCCGATAATCTCGCCTGCCTCTACGTCAAAGTCAATTCCGTCAACAGCCTTGACTACGTCATACTTAGGCTTAAAAAGTGCTTTGATACTGCCTTTGAGTCCGGGCTCTTTGATAGCCTTTTTAAAATGTTTATGCAGGTTTTCTACATGTATCATCGAATTATTTTCCATATAATCGCATACCTCCTCTTGCTAAAAAAGCAGAGTAAACTAATTATCACTCTTTATTTGCCGAAAGATTTATGCTACAATAATAAAGGTGATTTTATGAATTGCAAACTGTGTCCGCACAAATGCGGAGATTTAAGAACAAAAGATACAAAAGGCGGAAAATGCGGGCTGACTACTGAGCTGAGAGTCGCAAGAATATCCCCCCACATGTGGGAGGAACCCCCCATAAGCGGCTCAAAAGGCAGCGGAACCGTGTTTTTCAGCGGTTGCACCTTAAGTTGTATTTTTTGTCAGAACTACAAAATTTCAGCAGAAAACTTTGGAGCTCCTGTCACGGCTGAGAAGCTCTCGGAAGAATTCAAACGCCTTGAAGAAAAAGGTGTGCACAACATAAATTTAGTCAGTGCCACACAATTCCTGCCCGAAATAATTAAAAGCTTTGAAATTTACAAACCCTCTATCCCTGTTGTTTACAACACGGGCGGTTTTGAAAGGGTTGAGACACTAAGAGTCCTTGAGGGTATTGTAGATATCTACCTTCCTGACTTCAAATATTCGGACAATAAACTTGCTCTTGAATATTCGGGTGCCGAAAATTATGTAGAGACTGCCCTTGCTGCCATTAGTGAGATGATAAGGCAGAAAGGAAAGCTTATCCTTGATGATAACGGAATTGCCGAGAAAGGCGTCCTCGTTCGCCATCTGGTGCTTCCTAATCACACAAGAAACAGCATAGAAGCACTTAATATTCTCAAAGAGAATTTTGGAGATTTGCTTACCTTAAGCTTAATGGGTCAGTACACACCCTGCTCAAAAGCAACACAGCACATTAAACTAAGTAGGAAAATCACCAAAAGAGAGTACGGGAAGGTCTTAGACCACCTTATGAAGCTGGAAATAGACGGATATTCTCAGGAGCTAAAATCAGCAACAGAAGAATACATCCCCGACTGGGACTATGAAGCCAAGTAACTAAATCTTCATATCCCACCTCTATTAAGTATATATAGCTAACGCATAATAATGCGGATAGCACAAAATTAAAAAACCCGTGCCAACAAAAGGCACGGGTTTCCTTTGCTTATTTTGCAAAATCGACTGCTCTTGCCTCGCGGATAATGTTAACCTTAATCTGACCGGGATACTCCAGATCAGCCTCGATTTTCTGACAAATCTCACGTGCAAGGGGAATCATTTTCTCGTCTGAAACAACCTCAGGCTTAACCATAATTCTGATCTCACGACCAGCCTGGATAGCAAAGGATGACTCAACACCCTCAAAGCCTGATGCAACAGCCTCCAGCTTCTCAAGACGCTTGATGTAGTTCTCAAGATTCTCACGTCTGGCACCAGGACGAGCAGCAGAGATAGCATCGGCAGCCTGTACAAGACAAGCCACAACAGTCTTTGCTTCAATATCACCGTGGTGAGCGTGGATAGCGTGGATAACTGCGTCGCTTTCCTTATATTTTCTGGCAACATCAACACCAAGCTCGATGTGGCTTCCTTCCATCTCATGGTCGAGAGCCTTACCGATATCGTGAAGAAGACCTGCACGCTTTGCGATAGCAGGGTCCATTCCCAGCTCGGATGCCATAATGCCTGCAAGGTAAGAAACCTCAAGAGAGTGGTTGAGTACATTCTGACCGTAGCTTGTGCGGTAACGAAGACGACCCAGAAGCTTAATGAGCTCGGGATGTACACCGTTTACGCCTGCTTCGATAACTGCATGCTCACCTGACTGTTTGATAGTAGCCTCTACCTCGCGTCTTGCCTTATCAACCATCTCCTCGATTCTTGCAGGATGAATTCTGCCGTCGGAGATAAGCTTTTCAAGAGATACTCGGGCAATTTCACGTCGTACAGGCTCAAAGCATGAGAGTGTGATAGCCTCGGGAGTATCGTCAATAATAAGGTCAACGCCGGTTAAAGTTTCGATTGCACGGATATTTCTGCCTTCTCTGCCGATGATTCGACCCTTCATCTCATCATTAGGAAGAGGAACAACAGAAACTGTAGCCTCTGCAACATGATCAGCTGCTAAACGCTGGATAGCAAGAGAGATAATGTTGCGGGCTTTTTTGTCGGACTCGTCCTTGAGCTGCTGCTCAAAGTCCATGATTTTTGTAGCTTTTTCGTGGTCAAGCTCGTCATCAAGACGCTGGAGAAGGTATGTCTTTGCCTGCTCCTGAGTGTAGCCTGAAATACGCTCAAGCATTTCAAACTGGCTCTTCTTGACCTGCTCTACCTCAAGAAGTCGGTTGTCGACGTCCTTGAGTTTTTTGTTGACATTATCCTCCTTACGCTCAAGCTGGTCCATCTTTTTGTCAAGAGACTCCTCTTTCTGCTGGATACGTCTTTCCTGACGCTGAACCTCCTTGCGTCTTTCGTTAATGTCTTTGTCTGCTTCATTTCTTAAGCGATGAATTTCATCTTTGCCTTCAATAACAGCTTCTTTTTTCTTTGCTTCGGCTGTTTTCATTGCATCAGAGATAATTCTGTTTGCTTCCTGCTCTGCACTGCCGATTTCTTTCTCAGCAATCTTCTTACGATAAGAAATACCGAAAACTACACCGACAACTGCAAACACAACAGCCGCAACTATGATTAGTACAAGTGCTAACCATAATTCCATTTTGTGACACCTCCTTGATTTGATTCTTTTCATCAGAGTCAACTTGCGGTGCCGTTAAATACATAGAGATAAACATGTCCTAAATATACCGAAAAATAAAAAAACGGAATATCACAAAAGCACAGAGCAGAACCTGCACCATGCAAAGATATCCGTCATAAATCTATTTTCAAAAAGTCTAATCAGAAAAATGGATATCTATATATAACGGCTCACTAAGAGTCTAATAAAATAACAGTTACTTTTCTGAGCAAAAACGCGACAATAAAATAAAATATGTCGCAAAATGCCTTGAGAAAAGATTTTCAGTAGAAAATACTGATTTGAACTCAGCTAATACTAAGTCCTTTATAATACTAAAGTAAACACAAAGAAAAGTCAAGAATAATTTACTATATTTTACACAAATTAATATATATATTTTAGATTATTTTTCATTGCAATCAGATTTTTGCATAAATTTTGCATAAATTTTATATACAGAGTGCCATTTATGTCTTAAGTTTTTACAAAATCTGTTAAATTTTTATCAAAGTATTGAAATCTTTATCAAAAAGCATTACAATATAGTTACCAAAAAAATAAGAGGAGGACAAACTATTATGTCTATCAAAGTTGGTATTAACGGTTTCGGTCGTATCGGCCGTCTTGCATTCAGACAGATGTTCGGTGCTGAGGGCTACGAGGTTGTAGCTATCAACGACCTTACAGCTCCCAAGATGCTCGCTCATCTTCTCAAGTACGATTCTGCACAGGGCAGATACGCTCTCGCTGACAAGGTTCAGAGCACAGACAACTCCATCATCGTTGATGGCAAGGAAATCACAATCTACAAAGAGCCCGATGCAAACAACATCCCCTGGGGTGAGCTCGGCGTTGACGTAGTTTTAGAGTGCACAGGTT
>SVOS01000032.1 GCA_015066245.1 Oscillospiraceae bacterium | reverse complement strand
GGTCAGTTCGGATTTGATCGACAAGACAATCCTAAAGGCATTATCAAACTGGATTGTGCTTCACTTAAAAAATATATTTATGATAAGGGGGTGAAGTAAATGTCACTTTTGGAATACAACGTTTTGAATAAGCGGATTGAAGAAACCGAAAAAGCGATTACAGAAGCAATTGAAGCCGCTAAACTATCGACATAAACAGTGACCTTACCGCTATGACGTTTAATAATATTGTAAATTGCAAGACCTGCATAAACCATACCACCGCCGGAATTGATATAAACATCAAGCTCAGCAGAGTCGTCGAGGTCTGCAAAAAATTCCCGAATATCTTTCGGGCACTTATCATCGAGAGTAGCCATATTACACTGTCTTATGACGTCGCTGATAATATCACCATAGAAATAGAGTTCAGCTTTCTTTTCGTTACCCTTTAAGGTCATTGAGCCTTTGTTCTCACTACCCTTAGTGAAATTGTAAACTTTGTTTAAAACCATACTCACACCCCCTTACTTATACTGGATTCCTATATCTGACACCGGAACTGCCGCTCCGTTGCCGTAAATAAGCTTGTCCGAACCTTCCACAAAGGGTAAGTCTTCTGTTTCTCTTACCTCTGAAGGCATAATAAATCCGCCTGTAATACCTGTTTTATAAGCCTCATATCGGGTCTTAATGTCGCTTCTAAGTATCGCATCAGCATTAAACTGGCTAAATATACCTTGCTGACGTTCAAAAGAAAACAACAGCTTGTAGTCAACTTCCTGCTCAGTTGCGATAAGGTCGTTTTGCAACGTATCGGTATAGAATGCCTTGTTCTGCTGCTCTACATTATTGAAGGTTGATTTCTCCATATCGTTAAGCTGAAAGCTTTTAACACCAAAAGCGTTGGCGATTTGCCTTACGTTAAGTCCCTGGAGCTCAAAAAACTGTGCATCCACCAATCGAGTGGCAAGCTGGTTTACTGTAAACTCCGCCGGAATAGGTATAACCTTACCGGCATTTTTTACACCACCAATTTCGCTGAATCTCTTCTGGATTTTTATGACTAAAGCCTTATTGCTCATATCGCCTGTATACTGAACTACAATCGGGTCATGGAGTCCGCCCTGATACCTCGAATTCACAACAGAATCACCGAACTGCTCCTGGTTAAGCTTCGATCTAATATAATATCGAACACTACCACCATGAATACCATCTTTAGGAAAGCACTTGAAATGCACTACCTTGTCGTGAGGATATACAATAAGACGACCTAATTTATCATAGTAGTAATAATAAACGGCATCTTTCTTACCTATAAGTCCTGCATCATCAACAAGAATTTGAACTAATTCCGAATCAAGAAGGTATAAACCTGTTATTCTTCCGCGTTCAAAAGTATATACCCAATAAGCGTTACCATAATGCAGTGTCATAAACTTTGTCGCCCACTTAAAGTCGTGAGCTGACATATAAGGATTTGGTCTTAAAGTAAGCAGCTCAAAAAGAGGATGCTCCCGACAGACTCTTGCTCCACCCCTTGGCATTGACTGCATGATTTTCAGAGGCAGTTTTGCAAAAGCATTACAACGTATAAGCATACAGGCATAATACGTAGCTGAATTCAAAGCCGGCCCAGCTGTTACAATATCTGTAGTGCCAAAAAAAGAATTAATCTCTGAAATTGTCGGGTTTAGAGAGATTGTTTCGGTAGTTTTTGAGGAATCCGACTGAGCTTCCTGCTGGGATTCTGCTGTAGTCGCCTCATTTTTAGGCATTATAAAATTTGCTAATCGTGCTCTGAAGCTCAATTTTTCACCTCCTAAGAATCAAGCCAAGACATTACAAATGCCTCGGAGTCGTTAAAATCGTGATAATATGCTAATTTAAAAGCACAAAGAGTAGCATCAACAGGGTCAATTTTCTGTTTGACTGCATCTTTATCTATCTTAATCAAGCCGTTGGCGCTTCTGGTAACGGCATTTGCCATTGCGAAATTCAGCAAAGGATTTACAATAACAATAACGTTGCCTTCGTAAACCTGCTCTCTGAAACCTGCAGTTGCTTCGTTGAGGGACCTCTGACTCTGATACACCTCTTCAACAACGTACTCTTCAGCAAGCTCCATCATAAGCTTTGAAGCGTTGGCAGGGTCAAAACACAAGCACTCAATTTTCCACTCATGTTTCGCTACGAAATCCAACACATAGTTCATAACTGCCGTCTGATTAACAATAGGAGTGTTGGTAACAGTTACATATCCATTTCGCTCCCATGCATCATAAGGAACCTTATCGGTGAGTACTCTTTCCATGAGTTTTTCTCTGTTTGGTATAAAGCTGTGGGAATAAACTATGTATTTTACTTGACCATTGAGTTGTACCGGGATAATGAAAGAAACTGAGGTAAGGTCAATTTTTGCCGACATATCGAATCCAACGTAAACCGACATTCCCCTGGTATCAATAGGGCACTCTTCTACAACACAAGCTTCCCATTTAGCCATGTTCATATAAGGGTTTTCCTTTGCTTGTACCCAAACGTTGAGCATTTTTGTGAGGAAAGCTATCATTTTTTCAGGAACAACCAACGCAATTTCGTAGGCTTTCTGAATCTTCTTTACACCTTCCGCATAGGACATACGTATAGGATTTGCTTTTTTCCAATTGTCGGGGTTATGTATATCGTCTCCTTCGTCTAATTCAAAGACATCGGCAAGGTAATTGTCGTTAATAACACTTGTTACATCAGGATTAAGCAGCTTTTTTACGTACTTATATTCCTGCTGATAGCAAGGACAGTTAAGGTCTTTGCCTGCTGTTGTAATAATCATAAGCAATGCTTGCTGAGTATTACCGCCAAGGCCTAAGTCGTAGAAATCTGTGTTCGGGTGCTGATGATATTCATCGAGAATAAGCAGTGCCGGGTTAGAACCGTCGCCGTTCTGACCATCATCTTTTGACAATGCTTTCAAGAAGCTGCCTGTTTTAATGTGAATGATAGCATTCCTGGTAATCTTGAACTTTTTCCTCAAGGGCGAGCCTTTGAGCATATTGTTGGCTTCATCAAAAACAATCTTACTTTGGTCTCTCTTGGTACCTGCACAATACGCCTCGTAAATCTCGCCCCACTTGGTGGATTCGTAAGCGATTTCATAAAGTGCTATTCCAGCCTCAAGCTGAGACTTTGCGTTCTTTCGAGCAACTTCAAGAAACGTATGAGTAAAACGCTTATACCCGGTGCCGTCCTGCCGCCAACCGTATATTTGGCACACAAAGAACTTCTGGTCAACAGTTAAATGTATAAACTGACCTGCGAGCTTGCCTTTATGATGCTTGAGATAAGAGAACCAATCAACAATCAGCTGAGCTTCGTGTTCATCCCAGTAAAAAGGAAAGGGCTCTGACAACGTATTTCTGACATCTGATTTCTTCAAATCGTCTAAAAATCGCTGGCAAGCCCACTTGTGTGCGATACAGGATGTGATTTTGCCGCTCAGACAGTCGTTTGCATAGTTGATTAGTTCTTGCTTAATTGTCATATATCACCAA
>SVOS01000031.1 GCA_015066245.1 Oscillospiraceae bacterium | reverse complement strand
AAGCCCACATCGTCAATACCGCCTTCCATAGCTCTGTCCATAGCCTCTGTGCGATAGGCATAGTCGTGCTTGGGGCCTGTGGGATGAAGCTTTAAATAGCTCTCCTTATGATAAGTCTCCTGGAAAAGTATGTAGGTACCGATGCCTGCGTCTCTGAGCTTGCGGTAATTCTCAACAGTAGTTGCCGCAATATTAACGTTAACTCTGCGGATGGCACCGTTTTTGTGATTTACGCTGTAGATTGTGTTGATGCACTCTAAGATATACTCGATGGGGTTATTCTTGGGGTCCTCGCCTGCCTCGATGGCAAGTCGCTTGTGGCCCATATCCTGCAAAGCGATAACCTCAGCCTTTACTTCTTCCTGAGTAAGCTTTTTGCGGGCGATAGTCTTGTTTTTAAGGTGATAAGGGCAGTACACACAGCCGTTTACACAATAATTTGAGAGGTAAAGAGGTGCAAACATAACAATTCGGTTGCCGTAGAACTTAAGCTTGATATCCTCGGCAATGTCAAAAATCTTCTGAACACGCTCCTTGTCCTCACAAGCAAGCAAAACGGATGCCTCGCGGTGAGTAAGACCATTGCACACATAGCCTGTGGCGGTTTTCTGGGGCTTTGCCTTCTCTAAAATAGAGTCGATAAGCTCAAAATTTTCTTTGTTAGCCTCGGCATATTCAAGGGTTTCGCGGATTTCTGCATCGCTTATAAACTCCTCTGCCTTCATTGATTTTACGTTATAGTTGCTCATTTATATCTTCCTTTCGGTAATTTATTTTTTAACGTCCCCTCGGCTGATTTCGATTTGGTAGCCGATGTCCGATAAATTCTTTTTAAGTGCTTCAAGTCCGTTTGCAGACTCAGCACCTGTGGAAAGCTTGTTGTTGTAAAGCTCGTATTTTGCCCTTGTGCTTTCGGGTGATAGATTTGGCATAACTACATTAGCACCCGACAGGATACCACGCTCTCTGCCCTTGCCCTCTACTGTGCCCAGAGCCGTTGTGGCAGGCAGCAACACCTGAGGGTGAATGAGACGGACAATGGAGAGAAGATAGCATGTAAGGTCTGCACTGCCTGCAGGAAAATCCTTAAAAGGTGTATCCTTGTGAGGAATAAAGGGCCCAATGCCGCACATATCGGGCTTGAAAGCTTCGATAAATTTAAGGTCTTTTGCCAGATGCTCACTTGTCTGATAGGGCGAGCCCACCATAAAGCCGCACCCAACCTGAAAGCCGATTTCACGAAGGTTATTGAGGCACTGAAGGCGGTTTTCGAGGGTGAGATTCTCGGGGTGGAGCCTTGAGTAATGACAAGAATCTGCGGTTTCGTGACGAAGAAGGTATCTGTCGGCACCTGCATCAAAGAGCTTTTGGTAGCTTTCTTTTGAGCGTTCGCCCAAAGACAGAGTAACGGCACAGTCGGAGTATTTTTCTTTGATTGACTTTACGATGTCGCACATCACATCGTCAGAAAAATACGGGTCCTCGCCGCCCTGCATCACAAAGGTACGAAAGCCTAAAGAGTAGCCGCTGTCACAACAAGAAAGTATTTGAGCTTTTGAAAGGCGATAACGGTCAGCTTTTTTATTTGAGCAGCGGATGCCGCAATAGTAGCAGTCGTTTTTGCAGATATTAGAAATCTCAATAAGTCCGCGGATAAAAACGGAGTTTTTGTAGACTTCTTTGCGTTTATTTACTGCAAGAGCCGCGGCATAAGCGGCACTCTCGGCACTGAATTTATCTATAAGAAATTTATATTCTTCAATACTCAGACTTTGAGTAGAATTAAGTTTATCTAAAAGTTCAGTTGTCGCCATTGCTTATCACTCCTGAATAAGCGGTTTTTATGCTTACCCCATTGAGCTTGCCGATTTTGCCCGAAAGAGCCGCAATCTCGTTTTGGGGAGCATCCACCGCAACGCTGATGATGCTGATTTTTTTGTCTCTGTAGGGGATTCCCATTCTGCCGATTACATAGTCGCTGAAGGTGTGCAAAAGGTCGTTGAGCTCGCTTACAGAGTCGGGGTTTTCTACGATTATACTCATTACTGCTACACGTGTTTCCATAGCTTATGCTCCCTTACGAATACTTGAGATAAAATTCAATTCGGACAGTCGAGGACGCCTGTCCCTACTAAAATGATATAAAATTTAACTTTTTTAATACATCAATTAATAACAAAAGCCGTGCTCCCCAAAAAGAGAACACGGCGAAAAAACAGCATTATTAAGCCATATAAAATATGGCGGTTTTTATTAATTTACTGTTGCCTTTCCGTCAGAAAATTCTTCTTGTCAGGTTACAAGAAGATTATATCATAACTTCGGAAAAATATCAACAAGTAAAATCTGTATTACAAGTCAGATTTAGACTCGCAATAGATGCAACGATAGACGTTTTCGTCCTTGTCTGCAAGCTTGAAGATGTGGTTAATCTCCTGCTCCACAGAAGTGATGCATCTGGGATTTTTGCAGAAAATTACGTTTGTCAAAGTTTCGGGCATAGAAATCTTAAGCTTTTCCGAAAGCGTTGAGTCCTTAATTACATTAACGGTAACCTTGGGGTCGGCATAACCGATAACCTCAAGGCTGAGGGGAACCTCGCCGTCAATTTTGATGATGTCCTTTTTGCCCATTTTCTTAGAGCCTGCGTTCATAATAATTGCCACAGGGCAATCAAGCTTATCAAGACCTAAAAGCTCGTAAATTCTGATGCCCTTGCCGGCGGTGATGTGGTCGATGACAAAGCCGTCTTTTATGGAGTCAATGTTCATATTGTGCCTGCCTCCTTCAAGAGCTTTAGGATAAGTGCCATACGGATATACTTGCCGTAGAGAGCCTGACGGAAGTAGCAAGCACGCTTGTCCTCGTCCACTGCAACGCTGATTTCGTTAACTCTGGGAAGGGGATGCATGATGATTAAATCCTCTTTGGCGGTTTCCAGCTTTTCGGGAACAAGAATATATCTGTCCTTCAGCCTCAGGTACTCCTCCTCGTTGAAGAAACGCTCACGCTGAACGCGTGTCATATAGAGGATATCAAGTTCAGGCATAACGTCCTCAAGGCTCTGAGTCTCTACGTAGCTGATGTTCTTCTTGTCCAGAACGTCTTTCTTGACGTAATCGGGGAGCTTTAATTCTGTAGGAGAAACAAGATACACAGTGTTTCCCTCATATCTGCTCATTGCGTTGATGAGAGAATGCACGGTTCTGCCGAATTTAAGGTCGCCGCAGAAGCCAATCTTAAGATTTTCGAATCTGCCCTTTTCCCTGTTGATTGTAAGCAAATCGGTGAGAGTCTGGGTGGGATGATTGTGGCCGCCGTCACCTGCATTGATAACAGGGATTGAAGCGTTCATAGCCGCTACCAGCGGTGCACCCTCTTTGGGGTGACGCATGGCGATGATGTCGGCATAACAGCTGATCATCTTGGCGGTGTCGGCTACGCTCTCGCCCTTTGCAGAGGATGAGGAGCCTGCCTCAGAAAAGCCCAGTACATTGCCGCCAAGCTCGTACATAGCAGCCTCAAAGCTGAGTCTTGTGCGGGTGGATGGCTCGAAGAAAAGTGTTGCAAGCTTTTTGCCGCGGCACTTCTCGCTGTACTTTTCAGGGTTTGCGATAATGTCGTTTGCGGTAACTAAAAGCTCGTCAATTTCTTCAACGGTAAAATCTAAAATATCAATAAGACTTTTCATA
>SVOS01000021.1 GCA_015066245.1 Oscillospiraceae bacterium | reverse complement strand
CAATCATAGTAACCACAAGGATTTCACACATAAACTGTGCGGCAACCTTCCATTTTTTCATACCCATTGCAGTCAGCACGCCAACCTCGTATTTGCGCTCACGCACGTTAAAGATATTGAGAACAACAAGGATAATCGCACCGATAATAAGGATGACAATAAGGAACCAACCCGCCATTGTGCTAAGTGTGTTAAGAGGAGTCAAGCTATTCTCAAAAGCAGTAAGGTCTGCAGAAGATACGGTATAGGAATCATCAAGACCGAGTGTGCGCACTTCTTCCTCAAAAGCATAATACTTATCGGTATTAGCAAACACATAGGTTGCCGAGATAGAACCGGTAACTGCACTGTCACTTTCTCTGCCGGTATTCTCATCGGTAATGGTTGTGGAAACTTCATCCGAAGCATCGAGAACGGCCTGCAATGCGGCTGCACTCATATAAATTTGGTTAGCAGGGTCTTGGCTCTTGCCGAACATTGACATAGAAAAGTCGTTGTTCGCACTGCTTGTATAAAAGCCTACGATTTTAAGCTCATAGGTTTCGGTTTCAACCGACGGATTTGTAAGGATAATCGTATCGCCTACGGCTAAATCATTATAAATAGCGAGTTCTTCGGAAATGACACATTCTTTCTCGGTCGTGCATTCCTCGAACATAGTACCGCCTTCCAAAACGGAAGCCGTTCCGTCGATAAAAGCGGTCATCGAACTGTCGCTGCTGTAACCGATAACAGAGAAGTCAGACGAGCTGAACATCCCTTTACCACCGCCGAAGCTTCCGCCGGGGAATCCCATTCCACCGCCGAAGCCACCTTGACCGGAACTCGAATCACTTTCTTCATCCTCGGTTTCATCTGTTACAGGCAACAAATCGTCATTGCCGTTAAAAGCTGCCGTAAGTGTATAATAAAAATCCTGCACCGACTCAGCATCTGCGTATGTTTGATATTCTTCAAGGGTCAGCGAAGACGCATTCCCCATCATATCTTTAAATTGGTCACGGTCAAAACCGCCACCGCTCGGTGCGCCACCACCCATAATGTCGTTCATCATAGAGCTTCTGTCATAAGATATGGTGGCTGTAATACTCAGTTCAGCAAGCGTGCTTTCTTTAGCACTTTCAGCGGCTTGTCTAATAGACAAACCAAGACAGGCAGAAACAGCAATTACAAGTGCAATAATGCTGATTAAAACATTACGCCCTTTTGATCTGCCAATACATCTTAAAGCATTTTTTATAATGTACATAATCATTTTCCTTTCTCGGAATTTCATCCTACGATACATCATTATACATAGTTACATTGAAGAAAGATTGAAAATGAAAAAAATCAAAAAGACAATAAAACACCAAATAAAAAAGACGGCAGAGAGCGTTAATCTCCCTGCCGCTGTACTTCGGTTAGTTGTAAATAATATCGTGATTTACGATTTCGGTGGCTCTGCTATGGATAATAATTGTACACGAAATAATAATGATAATAAAAATAATAGCAGACAATGAAAACCACTGTCTGCTACTGTAAATAAACTGTGTTAATTTGGTATTATTCCCACTCGATTGTGCCGATGGGCTTGGGTGTGAGGTCGTAGAGAACGCGGTTGATGCCCTCTACCTCGTGGGTGATTCTGTCTGTAATTTTGTGCAGGAGTGCATAGGGGATTTCTTCGATTGTAGCGCTCATTGCATCAGTAGTGTTTACAGCACGGATGATTGCAGGCCAGCCTTCGTAGCGGCTTTCGTTCTTAACACCAACGCTCTTGATGTCGGGAACTGCAATAAAGTACTGCCATACTTTGCCCTCGAGTCCTGCGTTTGCAAATTCTTCTCTGAGGATTGCATCAGCTTCTCTTAAAGCATGAAGTCTGTCACGGGTAATAGCACCCAAGCATCTTACGCCAAGACCGGGACCGGGGAAGGGCTGACGATAAACCATAGCATGGGGAAGACCTAAAGCCTCGCCTACAACTCTTACTTCGTCTTTGAAAAGGAGCTTGATAGGCTCAACAAGCTCAAAGTTAAGGTCTTCGGGAAGTCCGCCAACGTTGTGGTGTGATTTAACTGCTTTTTTGCCTTCTGCAGCCTTAATACTCTCTAAAATATCGGGGTAGATTGTACCCTGTGCGAGAAATTCGATACCTTCTAATTTTCTTGCCTCGTCAGCAAAAACATTAATAAACTCAGCACCGATAATCTTTCTTTTCTTCTCAGGGTCAGCTACACCTGCAAGAAGGTCAAGGAATCGGTCGGTAGCATCAACATAAACAAGGTTAGCGTCAAGCTCATTACCAAACATTTCGATAACAGCTTCGCTTTCGCCCTTTCTCATAAGACCGTGGTTAACGTGAACACATACAAGCTGCTTGCCGATAGCTTTGATAAGGAGTGCGGCAACTACTGATGAGTCAACACCGCCTGACAGAGCTAAAAGCACTTTTTTGTCGCCAACCTGAGCACGTACTGCCTCTACTTGCTCAGCGATAAATGTTTCTGCAAGCTCTTTGGTGGTGATACGCTGCATAGTTTCGGGTCTTTTGTTGTTATCCATATAAAACACCTCACAGTAAATTATAAACAGAATTATAAAAAATATTATAAAGTATATTTATGTCCATTGCAATATTTTTTTATGATAAATTTAGGAGTTTTTCAACTTTTTCTGTTTGCAATTTTTGTTGATTTTTTATATATGGTGTGGTAGAATAAATTATCTTACTATGTCCTGAGGTGAAAACTATGAATAATATCTGGCACAATATTCCTGAGGAGCGTATTTCTGCCGAGGATTTTATGGCTGTTATTGAAATCGCAAAAGGAAGTAAAAATAAATACGAGCTTGACAAAGAGACAGGCCTTCTGATGCTTGACCGTATCCTTTATACATCAACTCATTATCCTGCAAACTACGGCTTTATTCCCCGTACATACGGCGACGACAAGGACCCCCTTGATGTGCTTGTAATCTGTGCAGAATCTATTAAGCCCTTTACTCTGGTGCGTGCGTATCCTATCGGTGTTATTGATATGATAGATAATGGTGCTCACGACGAAAAGATTATTGCTATTCCTTTTGGCGACCCTAACTACAATATGTACAAAGAGATATCTGAGCTTCCTCAGCATGTATTCCAGGAGATGACTCACTTCTTCTCGGTTTACAAGAACCTTGAGGGCAAAGATACAAAGGTTGACTCAGTAAGAGGCAGAGAAGCAGCAATTGAAGTTATCAACGCTGCTATGGATAATTACAAAAAGTGCTTCTGCGGAGGCTGATAAATAAAAACAAAGGCCCGATTGATTCGGGCTGTTTTTGTAGGTGCATTTATGAAAGACTTGCAAAAGTTTCTGGGTAAAGAAGTTAATATTGTTATCGACAGACCTTTAGGTTCAGCTCATCCCAAACACGATGATATTATTTATTCTGTTAATTACGGATATATTCCTGATACGGTAAGCGGAGACGGGGAAGAGATTGATGTTTACCTTCTGGGAGTATCGGTTCCTGTCAGGGATTTTAATTGCAGGATAATTGCAGTTATACAAAGGCTTGACGACAACGAAGACAAGCTGGTTGCCGCGCCAATAGGTGCAGAGTTCAGTAAAGAAGAAATAGAGAGCCTCACAAGCTTTCAGGAACAGTATTTTGACATAAGGATTATTACAGAGGATTGAAAATGCCAAATAAAGCGTATCTTGAAATAACAAACGTCTGCAATCTTTCCTGCAGCTTTTGCCACGGTACAATCCGCAAACCGAATTTTATTTCTACAGAAGAATTTAAAATCGCCGCCACAAAGCTCAGACCCTTTGCCGACTTTCTTTACTTTCATCTTTTGGGAGAGCCTCTTTTACACCCTGATTTAGAGGAGTTTTTCAGAATTTCGCATGAGCTTGGATTTAAGGTGAACATTACCACCAACGGCACTTTGCTTAAAGATAGGGAAGATGTGCTTTTAAATGCAAAATCTTTGCGTAAAGTAAGCATTTCGCTTCATTCTTACGAGGTTAATTCTATAGGAATGAGCCTTGACGCGTATCTTGATATGTGTTTTGAGTTCTGCAAAAAAGCGGCTGAGAAAAAGAAAATTGCAGTGATGCGTCTTTGGAACAAAGGCGGCTTTGATAGTCTTAACTCAGAGATTCTTCAGAAAATGCACAGGGCTTTCATGGGTGATTGGCAGGAGCTTTACTCAGGATTTAAACTCTGTGAGTATGTATTCTTAGAGTGGGGCGAGCTCTTTGACTGGCCCGATAAAGATGCCGAAGATATAGGTTCAAATCACTCTTGCTACGGCCTTCGAGACCAGGTTGGCGTTTTGGTTGACGGCACAGTGGTGCCTTGTTGTTTAGATGCCGAAGGTGCCATTAATTTAGGTAATATTTTTGAAAGTGACCTTTCGGAAATACTATCAAGTGAACGTGCCGAAAACCTTAAAAAATCCTTTCAGACCAGAAATGTTACTGAAGACCTCTGCAGAAAATGCGGCTATGCGAAAAGATTTAGATAATAATAAAAAGAGAGAACAGAGCTTGTAGGCAATGTTCTCTCTTTTTTGATTGTTATATATAATGATTGTGGGGACGCCTGCCCCTATGGTTAAGGTTAACTTAATGTGTTGTATTTACCTATTATTTTAATTTGAAAATATCATCAAAACTTACTTTTAGAATTTCCTTGATTACAATAATCTCATCGGGATACAAATGACGTTGTCCGACTTCGATTTTTGCCAATGCACTTCTGGTGATGTCGCAGCCTTCTACCTGCATTTTCGCCGAAAGCTCGTCCTGCGTCATTTTTGCTTTTTCTCTTAATGCTCTTATATTAGTACCGACTGCTTTTTCAATTTCATGATTCACATATACCGCCTCTGCTTTCTTGCACCTATTTGAGAACAAATTCTCTTGACAGTATTGTAAAATGATGTTAATATTAATTTGCACCTATATAGGTGCAAAACATCGGGAAATAAGGAAACAGGAGGATATTTTATGAAGGCTCTTATTTGTACTCAGTGTAATAACAATAGTCTTATTCAACAAGGCGATATTTATGTTTGCGAGTATTGCGGTACTCAGTATACTGATGAACAGGTCAAGAAAATGCAGATTGAAGGTACTGTAAAAATTGATAACACCGATTTGGTACAGAAATTTTTGCAGAATGCACGCCGCGCAAAGATGAAAGAGGATTGGGAAGAAACCGAAAAGTATTATAATATGGTTGAGCAGAACGATCCCACTAACATTGAGGCGATTTTCTATTCTTCTTATGGTAAAGCAAAGGCTTCGCTTGTAGAAAATGACTTGTACAAAAGACAGGCCGTTTTTAAAGTTTTGCAGAACTGTGTTTCTATTATTGATGATAATTTTGATTTGGCAGACGAAGAAGAAAACAGGAGAATTGTTGAGCAAATCAGTAATGATATTATTGCTATGGCAGAAAGTAATTATGTTTATACCGAGTATAAAAACGGATATGGTGTTGTTACTAGTACAAATAAACTTGAAACTGTTACATTGTTCAATAGCTTGGGTATAGAGTTTTGTACTACTCTTGAGAATATTGCAAAGAAAATTCCTGATTCTCAGAAGCAGAAGCGCGTTCATTACTATAAAATTGCAATAGCTCAGGCGGAATATGTGCTTAAAAACGGAAGTCTGGTAAAACCTCAGTTTACAATTGATTTAATCAATAAATTTCATAATCTTATTCATGAGATTGATTCAAACTATGTGATTCCTGCACCGCCTCAGGCACCAAAGAAAAAAGTAAATCCTCTGCCTTTCATTATTGGCGGATTAATTATCATAGGTGCGATTATTTATGGTATTGCTTGGGGATATAGCACGGTAAGTGCTTTTATGTAAATTAAAAAGTCTGTCTTACCAATAATAGGTAGGACAGACTTTTTGTTATTCTTCTTCGTTTAACAAAGGAACATTTACCGAAAAGGTTTCGATGGGGATGTTGTTGGTTTCTACAGCTTTAAGGTGGCGGTTGATGGCACGGGTACGTACACCCACAAGCTTATCAAGTTCGGAATTTGCCTGTTCAAGGCGTTTCTGGGTAGCATCAATAACGTCGCCGAATTTCTCAAACTCGGTTTTAACAGAGCCCAGTACCTTCCATACCTCGGCACTCTGTTTCTGAATAGCAAGGGTTTTGAAGCCCATCTGCAGTGAATTCAGAAGTGCCGCCATGGTGCTGGGGCCTGCAAGGTTAATCTTATATTCTCGCTGCAAAATTTCTATCATACCGCGGTTAACCGCCTCGCAGTAAAGACCCTCGGTAGGCAGAAACATAATGGCAAATTCTGTGGTGCCGGGGCATTCTATGTACTTGTCGTGAATGTCCTTTGCCTCTTTTTTGAGGGTGGTCATAAGGAGCTTTGCAGATGCCTCAACCTGAGCTGCATCGCCGCTTTCGTAGGCGTTTTGCAGAGCCATATAGGTGTCGGCAGGGAATTTTGAGTCTATAGGCAAGTAGATAAAACCGTCATCCTCTGCAGGGAGCTTTACGGCAAACTCAACTCGCTCACTGCCTTTGGATTTTGTGACTACGTTTTCATCGTACTGCTCAGGTGCAAGAATTTCTTTAAGAATAGCGCCAAGCTGAATCTCGCCTAAGATGCCTCGTGTCTTGACGTTAGAAAGCACCTTCTTAAGGTCTCCTACGCCTGTTGCAAGATTCTGCATTTCGCCAAGTCCCTTGTATACTTGCTCAAGTCGCTCGTTAACAAGTCCGAAGGATTGCTGCATAGTGCTCTCCAGGGTTTTCTGAAGCTTTTCGTCTACGGTTTTTCGCATTTCGTCAAGCTTTTTGTTGTTGTCCTCCTGAATATAAGAGAGCTGAGTAGAAACCGTCTTGCGGATATTGTCGAGCTTTTGCTCGTTTTCAAGAGAGAAGGTCTGAAAGCGTTTCTCAAGATTTGCCATGTTCTGGCTCTGGCTTGAATTTATCATTTCGCCCATATTTTTTATGGATGCCTGAGTAGAATTTGCAAGCTCCTGGCGTAAAATTGCAGCATCGGATTTTGCATCCTCGCGGATAAGCTGGCGAAGATTGTTTATGTCGGCATTTTCCTTCTTTTTAGAGTTTACTGCTATGAGAATTATAGCAACCGCAATCAGAATAACCTGCAGCACCGCCAGAATTATCAGTGTGATTGTGTCCATATTATCAGCTCCTTTGTGTTATGCTATTATGATAACATTTGGGAGCTTTTTTTGTCAACTTATGAGTGGGTGATTTATAGGACTGTGCTCAGCAAAATACCGTGGTTACGAATTTTTCGCAATTTTCGGGTGAATACACAAACTCGTCAATGTGATTCCCTTCAAAAAAGTATTGAGGAGGCTTTGGTGCATATTCCTCGTCAAAAGTTTCTACAATAATAAGCTTAACCTTCATTTTCTGGGGGATAATACTTTTTATGTATACACTTGCTTGCTGGCCCACGCGGATGCCTTCCTTGTATTCTGCAAGTCCTGCCAGATTTGGGCTAAGCTCAACAAATGCACCATAGCTTTCAACAGAGCGGACAATCCCCGCTACAGTTTCTCCTGCAGAGAATTTGTCAGCGTTTTCCTGCCATGTGCCCAGAAGCTCTTTGTGACTTAGGGTGATTCTGCCGTTTTCTATAGATTTAATCACGGCTTTGATATTCATGCCAACCTCAAAGCGCTCCCGTGGATGCTCGATACGGGATACGGAAATTGTGTCAATTGGCATCAAGGCCACGATTCCGCATCCGATATCAGCAAAGGCTCCGAAAGTCTCGAGGTGGGTGATACGTGCATCCACAACATCTCCGCAAGAAAGAGAGGAAACGTACTGTTGCATACATCTCTGCTGGGCTTTTTCGCGGCTGAGCATCGCTACTGTCTGACCGCTTGCATCTCTCTCGAATCCTGTTATGACAAAGCTGACAGGTCGGTTTACACGGGAGATTACTGCAATGTCCCGTACCTTGCCCTCTTTTATGCCGATACAACCCTCTTTGCGGGGAATTATGCCTTTGATACAGCCTAAGTCTACAGTCAGATTATGATTTGAATCACAGACTGTAGCTCTGGCTTCAAGGATTTTTTGCTCTCTGTAGGCCTCGGTAAGACCTGTTATGCTTTGCATGAAGGTAGTGTTTGTGTCATTTTCTATCAGACAACCCTCAGGTAAAAAGTCGCTCATTTATAAACCTCCGATTTGTTTATTCAGTAACTAATCTTATGAGCTTAATTTCTTTGTTATTCCATATATGGGGAAAGTGTGTGAAATTTAAGCATTTGTATTGAAATATTTTCCTCTTGGTACTATAATGTATATATAATAGGGAGGTATTTGGTGTGAAACGGTTTTATGTTTTTTTAATGATTTTTGCTTGTTTGATGTGCATGTCGCTTTCGGCTTGCCAAGACAGCACCGCCAAAGATGAGATTTCAACCGTTGCTGCAAATTCTACAGCCTCGGAAATCGCCAACCACACCAAACCTTCTGATGCTGATGCAAAGCCTGAGAAAAACACCGAACCTGAAAAAACCGAGGCGGAAAAATTTACTGAGTCGGTTGAGGTGACACAAGAAGCTCAGGAGGAAGAGCCGAAATATTGCACTATTAACGTGGATGGCGAAGGGTATGATGCTTTAGTGGGAGATGTGGTTACTTATGTAGCCAACCTCAAAACGTCTTCTGCTCTTGAGGATTTTCAGGTGACTACAAATTATGACGGTAATATGCTGGAGCTTATTGAGGATGATCGGGCTGAAATGTTCCCGATAGCTCAGAACTCCGTTGTTTATAACACCGAGCTTATGAATACCATAAAATTCAATGCGGTAAATCTTAACGGTATGGATTTTACACAGGGCGGAGAGCTTCTGGTGTTCAGATTTATGGTTAAGGACTGGGGATTTACATCCATAAACACAACCATTGAATATATGGATGGTGTAAACGGTGACCCTTATGTCAGCGACTATGAGGTTCTGGTGGACTTTGATTATTCCCAGGAAATTATTTAAAAGTATTTTATGTGCTATGCACTGAAAGGATAATAATTATGAAAATCAAAAGAATCTTAAAGACTGTTTTACTCTCAACTCTTACACTTTGTTGCGGTTTCAGCCTTGCATGCTGCAGCGGTGATGCAGGAGATACCAACACTACAACCGATGCAACAACTCAGGCTGCAAGTGTATCTGAAGTTGAGGTTGTACGTCCCGAGCCCAACCCTTCTCTTAAAAAGGACACAGTAAACAAAGTAGGATATCAGCTTGAGATGCCAAAAGAAGGCGACACAATCGCAATTCTTCATACATCTATGGGCGATATTACATGGAGATTTTTCCCCGAGAATGCTCCCAAAGCAGTAGAAAGCTTCATTACACTTGCAAAAGAAGGCAAGTATGACAACACTATCTTCCACCGTGTATATAAGGACTTTATGATTCAGGGCGGTGACTATGAGAAGCATAACGGTACTGGCGGCAAGAGTGCATTCGGCTCAGCTTTTGAGGACGAGTTTTCTGATACACTCTATAACATCCGCGGTTCTGTAGCTATGGCAAACTCAGGTCTTAACACTAACGGCAGCCAGTTCTTTATCAATCAGGCCGGTGCTGACAAGTTCAACAGTGCCTATGTAACAGATTTTGATACAGCCTACAAATCTCTTGCAGCAGAATTTGAGCAGGCAGCCGCAGAAGACCCAACATTAAAAGCTACTTATCCTACATTAGAGGACTACCTCAAGGTTTACACACAGGTTTATGGTGCATATCCTATTTCTCCCTTAAGTTATATGGTTACTGACGAAGTTATGGCTCTTTATGAGGCAAACGGCGGTAATATGCATCTGGATGGTGCTTTAAGAGCTTTAGGTGGCCACACTGTATTTGCTCAGGTTATTGAGGGTATGGACGTTGTAGATGCAATTGCCGATGTTGAAGTAGTTGATAACGGCAGTGGCGAGATAAGCAAGCCTGCAAAGGATGTAATTCTTGAATCTGTAGAGATTACTACCTATAAAGCTGACTGATTATAAAATAAGCAAAGGAGAGTTTTTATGAAGACAGAGCCTATTATAGCTATTATGTACGACTTTGATAAAACCCTTTGCACCCGTGATATGCAGGAGTACGACCTTATCCCCAAGCTCAATATGAGCGCTGCGGATTTCTGGGCAGAGGCAAACGGCTTTGGCAGAGCCCAAAAAATGGACGGTATCCTTGCATATATGTATACCTGCGTAAAAAGATGCCGCGAAAAGGGAGTTTCGCTGAAGCGCGAAAGCTTTGTAGAAAGCGGCAGAAATGTTGAGCTTTACAAAGGTGTCAGAGAGTGGTTTGACCGCATCAACGCCTTTGCAGAGGAGCAGGGAGCAAAAGTAGAGCACTATGTTATTTCCTCAGGTATGAAAGAGATTATTGAGGGTACGGAAATTGCAGATAAATTCACCGAGATTTTTGCCTGCGAGTTTTATTATGACGAAGACGGCAATGCGGCGTGGCCCAAAACCTCGGTTAACTACACCAACAAGACCCAGTTTGTGTATCGCATAAACAAAGGTGTGCTGGATGTATCAAATGACGTTGACCTTAATCGCTCTATGCCTGATGACTCAAAGCGTGTTCCGTTTTGCAATATGATTTACATAGGCGACGGTCTTTCCGATGTGCCTTGTATGAAAATGATGAAAGCATACGGCGGTCAGGCAATCGCTGTATATCAGGACGATTCCAAAAAGAAAGTGGAAGAGCTTCTTATTAAAGACAGAGTGGACTTTATTTTTCCTGCGGATTATTCCGAGGATGGGGAGCTTGACCACACGGTTAAGAATATTATCAAAAAGATTGTTATAAGCGATACGCTTTATGATATTAATCAGATGCAGTTAAAGGGTATTAAATCAGAGGGGTAAAAATGGCTAAACACAAAAAACCGAGACGTAAGAAGTCTTACGCTGAGATGGAGATTAAAAAAGCAGAAAAAAAGAAATACCTACTGAAAAGAAGGATTTTTGCAGGTATTTCCATTCTTGTGGTTGTGGGACTTACTGCATGGCTTACTTGGTTTTTGTGGAAGGGAATAGGAATTTTTGAGTTTAAGGATATTTCCGAATTTAAGTCAAGAATTGAGCCCTTCGGTGCATGGGGATGGATGGTTGCCTTGGGAATTCAGGTTCTGCAGGTAATTGTTGCCCTTATCCCCGGCGAAGTTGTAGAAGTCGGATGCGGTATGGCGTTCGGCACATGGGGCGGACTTGCAATCTGCCTGTTGGGATGTGCCATAGGCTCTTCTCTGGTGTTCTTGCTTGTGAGAAAATTCGGCATAAAACTGGTTGAGGTTTTTGTATCAAGAGAAAAAATCAACAGTCTTAAATTCTTAAACAGTGAACGAAAGCTCAAAAGCGTAATTTTCCTTGTTTTCTTCATTATCGGTACCCCAAAAGATTTGCTCACATATTTTGCAGGACTTACAAAAATTAAATTTCACGAATTTCTGATTATTTCTACTATTGCCCGAATCCCGTCAATCATAAGCTCTCTGATAGCTGGTGATACCTTAAGCGAAGGTAACTTTGTAACTTCCATTATTGTGTTTGTTGCATCTGCAATTCTGGGACTTGGCGGAGTTGTTCTTTACAACAAGTTTGTGGACAAGCGTCAGAAGAAAAAAGAACTTAAAGAAAAAATCGTTTAAAAAACTAAAAGGCGATTGACCAATTTGGTCAATCGCCTTATGTTTTAGCTTGTGGATGCTTCTATAAACTTTTCTTGCATGTAATTATAAATATCAGCAGGTGTATTTACGTACATATAGCATTTGTCGAGATATTCTTTGTCGGGATAAATCAGCTTGTTGTTTCTGACTTCTTCATCAAGCAAAGCTACAGTTGCTGAATTGGGTGAAGCATAGCCGATGTATTCGCTGTTTGAAACACCTACTTCGGGTTCCAGCATAAAGTTGATGAACAACTCTGCCATTTCGGGATTTTCGGCGTTCTTGGGAATACACATTGCATCTACAAAGAAGTTTGTGCCTTCTTCGGGGAGGCAGTAATTAAGGGCGTCGTTGTTGTCCATCATATAATAGATATCGCCTGCGTAATAGGGAGCTATGGCCGACTGGTCGCACTCCATCATATCGTAAACCTGGTCCATTACATAATTCTGAATAAGAGGCTTCTGCTCTTTAAGAAGCTCACATGCCTTGTCGATATCCTCTTTTGAAGGATTGGAAGGATCAATTCCCAGCATCTGCATTGCTATTGCAAGGGCATCGCGGCTGTTGTTGAACATCAGGATTTCGCCCTTGTCGTTTTCATTCCATAAGGAATCAAAACCTGTTACCTCGCCATCCACCATATTTTCATTGTAGCAAAGTGCTACAACACCCCATGTATAGGGTACGGAATATGTGTTGTCGGGGTCATAGGGGAGATTCTTGTATTCTTCGGAAATGTATTGATAATTTGGAATATTCTCAAAATCCAGAGGCATAAGCATATCTTCGGCAATCAGTTTTCCAATCATATAGTCGGAAGGAATGATAACATCGTAGCTCTCGTTCTGGATTTTCGCATACATTTCTTCGTTTGATTCGTATTCGTTGTAGTTGACTTTTACGTTGTATTTCTTCTCAAACTCTGCAATAACATCCATTGTGCCGTCCTCTCCGTTGGCGATGTTTTCGCCCCAGTTGAAAACATTGAGCACGGTTGTGTATGTAGAGCAGCGGGAGTAGCCCACAATTCCACCTACAAGAATAATCAGTGCAAGGGCAAGACAAAGCATCTTTTTGCCGCTTGCTGAGTTGCTCTCTTTTGCATTTGATTTTTTGGAGCCTGATAAGTTAGTGATAATAAGAACTGCAAAAATAACTACAAAGAGAATGGTAGACAATGCGTTGATTTTAGGAGAAACTCTCTTTTTGAGCATTGTATAAATCTCAATAGGTAAGGTCTGGAATTTTCCGCTTGTGAAGAATGAAATAATAAAATCATCCAGCGAATAAGTAAAGCTGATAAGAAATCCGGAAACAATACCGGGGAGAAGCTCGTAAATCACAACCCTGAAGAAAGACTGAAACGGAGTACAACCCAAATCCTGAGCGGCTTCAAAAAGGTTTTTGTCCATTTGTCTGAGCTTTGGTGTTACGGAAAGGATTACATAAGGCGTACAAAAGCCTATGTGTGAAAGCAGCAATGTGCCGAATCCGTTTTCGAAATGAAGGACTTGTCCCAGAAACACAAACAATAACATAAGGGACATACCTGTAACGATTTCGGGGTTGATGATGGGGATGTTGGATACAAGCTGCAGAGCTCTTCTTTTTGCTCCTCTGAAGTTATATAGTCCCAGAGATGCCACTGTACCAAGAATGGTAGCGAAGGTAGCAGCCAGAATTGCAACAATAAGGGTGTTTGCAAGTGCGGTAATAATCGCCTGGTCCTGAAAAAGCTTTATGTACCAGTCAAAGGTAAAGCCGCCCCACACAGAGGACTTGCTGTCGTTGAAAGAATAAGCAATCAGGACTGCAATAGGTGCGTAAAGGAAGAGGAAGATAATAGCCGTATAGAATTTCTTGCCCATAGAATGTTTTTTCATACTCCTACCGCCTCCTCATCGCCGAAGCGGTCCATTATTACCATAAACACAAGAATAACAATCATCAGGAGCAGCGCAATAGCAGATGCGGTGTGTTTGTCGCTCTTGTAGAGCATTTCGATAACATCACCAATCATTCTGTTGTTGGGGCCTCCCAGATACTGAGAAACAAGGAATGTGCTGGCAGAAGGAACAAATACCATGGTTACACCGGAGATAATACCGGGTATCGAAAGAGGGAACACAACCTTGCGGATTACGTTGAATTTGCTGCATCCAAGGTCTTGTGCTGCCTCGATAAGGCTCTTGTCGATTTTTCCCATTACAGTGCAAAGAGGAAGAATCATAAAGGGAAGAAATTCGTAAACCATACCCAGCACAACTGCTCCCGTGTTATACATCAAGGGAATATCCAGTCCTATCATATTGAGAAAAGAGTCGATGGGACCGTTATTCTGCAGAAGCAGTACCCAGGCACGGATACGAAGCAGAAAGTTCATCCACATAGGTACCATTATAAGCATAGTGTAGGTACGCTGAGCCCGTTCTGAGCTTTGGGAGATAAAGTAACTTAGCGGATAAGCAATTATAAGACAGATGGATGTTGACAGGAAAGCTACCCAAAGAGAATAGAAAAATTCGTCCTTGTAGTTAAATGCTTTCATCAGATACATAAATGTAAAGTTACCTGAGTCATCCCTGCAGGTGTTGCTGATAATCAACACCATCGGTACAAGGGTGAACAGAAACATCCATAATATATATGGGATGATCAGCTTCTTAGTTTTCATCGCTGACCTCCGTATTTGATGCTACGGTAATAATTGCATCAGTAAAGTTAAAGCACACAGGTGCGTATGTGGCAACCTGCTCATCCTGAGCACTGTGCATCAGCCATTTTCTGCAATCGGACTCAACGATAATCTCGTTGTATTCGCCCTTCCAGATTACGGACTCGATATAAACATCATCAATCTGACCAACACCGTCACCGGCAACATAGATACCGGTAGGAGGCAGGATAATGTGAAGGTTTGTGTCTTTCTCGAAGTATCTGTCTTTGATTTCAACCTCTTTGCCCTCAATAATGATGGTTGTGGTGTTGTCCTCTTCGCTTGAGTAAGCAACCACTGCATCAAATTCATTGTAAGGTGTGGGGAAGAGTTTTCTCATAATGTGGATGTTATCGGGTGTAACGTACATACCGATGGTTTCGCCCACATTCTGGCTGACAGTTGAATGAATAAGCAAGGTGCAGTTTTTGCACTTAACTTCCATTTCGTAGTGAACGCCTTTAAATACGGTGTTGACTACCTTGCCTGTGATAGTGCCGTTTTCTACGGGTACAACAAGAATATCCTCAGGTCTTATTACTACGTCAACAGGAGCGTTGTTTCCAAAGCCTGCATCGGTGCATTTAAACTCAGTGCCGAGAATGTTAACTTTGTAGTCCTCAATCATAGTTGCGTTGAGGATGTTTGCCTCGCCGATAAAGTCTGCAACAAAGGCATTGGCTGGCTCGTTATATATATCTGTCGGTGTGCCGATTTGCTCTATAATACCGTTGTTCATAACCACAACCCTGTCGCTCATTGTAAGAGCTTCTTCCTGGTCGTGAGTAACGTAAACGAAGGTTTTCTTTGTCATTTTCTGGATACGCTTAAGCTCAATCTGCATATCTTTTCTGAGCTTGAGGTCAAGTGCACCCAAAGGCTCGTCCAGTAAAAGTACATCGGGGTCACAAACCAGAGCACGTGCAATAGCAACACGCTGCTGCTGACCGCCTGAAAGCTGGCTTACCTTTCGCTTGTCATAGCCTTTAAGGTCTACAACGCTTAACATATGCTTGACTTTTTCTTTGATTTCTGCCTTAGGAAGCTTTTTGAGCTTTAAACCGAAGGCTACGTTGTCAAATACGTTAAGATGCGGGAAAAGTGCGTATTTCTGGAATACCGTGTTGATGTTTCTCTTGTGGGGCGGTGTGCCGTTGATGCGCTTGCCTTCGTAGAAAAGGTCGCCGCTGTCAGGCTCTAAAAATCCGCCTATAATCCTGAGAGTTGTGGTTTTACCGCAGCCTGACGGTCCTAAGAACGTAATGAATTCTTCGTCCTTGATGTCGAGGCTGATGTTGTTGATGATTACCTCACCGTCGAAACTGACGTTAATATCCTTAAGTGAGATAATAGTGTTGTCTTTCATAAAAAAGCCACCCCCAAAATCATAATATAAGGCATAATACCCTATGATAAATTAAAATTATATTATGTAATAAGAAATTTGTCAATTATTTTGATAACTATAATTCATCAATATACGACATTATAATTATTTTTATTCGCTTTAGGTAATATTAGTTAAAAAATTGCCATATTTATGTGTAAATATCCTATTGTCAAATTACTGCATTTAGGTATACAATGTATATGTAGGATTTTTTCACTTTCATGGTGATAAACGAAAGGATGACAAAAATGAACAAATGCAAAAGACTGCTGTGTTTATTGCTTACTCTTGCTACAGTGCTTTCAATCTGTGCAGTAGGTTTCACAGCAAGCGCTGCAGAAGTAGAAGTTGTTGACGTATCCGCTAAAGCAACACCTACATCTGCATCCGACTTCACATGGGACAACGCAACTGTTTATTTCTTGCTTACTGACCGTTTCCAGAACGGCAACACAAGCAACGATAACAGCTACAACCGTGGTCTCAACGAAAACGGCTCTAAGGCAAACTATAACGAAGTAGCTGCTTTCCAGGGCGGTGACTTCAAGGGTATTACTCAGAAAATCAAAGAAGGTTACTTTGATGATTTGGGTGTAAATGCTATCTGGGTTGCCGGTTGGTTTGAGCAGACTCATGGTTACGTAGTAGGTGGCGACGGTAAAAACTCCTTTGCTCACTATGCATACCACGGTTATTATGGTCTTGACTTTACAGAGCTTGACAAAAACTATGGTACAGAGGCAGAGTTTAAAGAGATGATTACTACAGCTCATGAGCACGGTATCCGTATCGTTCTCGACGTTGTTCTCAATCACCCCGGCTACAACTCTATCTACGATATGAACGAGTACAACTTCGGTACTCTCACATCCAACTGGAAGAGCGTTTACTACAACTGGAACGGCATCAACCAGAACAACTATCATGGTTGTATCAAGTACAACGATGGTCAGGCTTCTGACTGGGCAAGATGGTGGGGCAGAGATTGGCTCCGTGCAGGTATGGCAGGCTATGACAACAACGGTCACGGCAACCCCCTCACAGAGGCAGTAACCTACCTTCCCGACTTTAAGACAGAGTCCAGCGCAACAGTTCAGATTCCTGAGCTCCTTAAGACAAAGTGGACACGCGAAGGCACATACAACGCAAAGGTTAACGAGATTAACGAAACATTCTCTAAGTACAACCTTGGCAACAAGACTGTTTCCAACTACCTCATTGCATGGTATGCAAAGTGGGTTGAGGAATACGGTATTGACGGTTTCCGTTGCGATACTGCAAAGCATGTTGACAAGAACACATGGGGCAGACTCAGCGCAGCTTGTACAAAGGCTCTCGAAAACTGGAGAAAAGCTAATCCCTCTGCAGTTGGTGCAGATTGGGACGAAGAGTTCTGGACAACAGGTGAGCACTTTGACAAGGGTCTCGGCAAAGACGATTACTACACAACCGGCGGCTTTGACTCTATGATCAACTTTGCTTTCTCCGGTAACTCCGTAGGCGGCAACACAACAGGCTTCAAGAGAGTTGGCAACCTCAATCAGACATACGCTGATTATGCAGGCAAGATCAACACAGATGATAGCTTCAACGCACTTACATACATTTCTTCTCACGATACAGGTCTCTGCCGTGATGACCTTTATTATCAGGGTTCTGCACTCCTCCTCTTACCCGGTGGTGTTCAGATTTATTACGGTGACGAAACAAACAGAAGTGTTGTTCAGTGTTCCATCAATGACCACGCAATCAGAGGTTTCATGAACTGGAACTCTATGGACAAGAACGTTCTTGCACACTGGCAGAAGGTTGGTTCCTTCAGAAACAACCACGTTGCAGTTGGTGCAGGTTCTCACAAGAATCTTTCTGCTACAAGCGGTACTGCTTTTGCTCGTATGTATGACAAGGGCGGTGTTAAGGATACAGTTGTTTGCGTAATCAGTGCAAACAAGAACTCAAGCACAACAATTACACTCAGTGGTGCATTTGCAGACGGTACAAAGGTAGTTAACGCTTACACAGGCGACAAGGCTACAGTTTCCGGCGGCAAGGTAACATTCAACAGCGGTGCTCAGGGCACAATCCTTGTTGAGGTTGATTCTTCTGCAGTAGAAGTTCCCACAACAACTCCTGTAGTTAAGCCTACAGAGGCTCCCTCAACTGCTCCCGTTGTTAAGCCCACAGAAGGTCCTACAACAGCTCCTGTAGTTAAACCCACAGAAGTTCCTACAACAGCTCCCGTAGGCACAGATCCTTCTGAGACAACACCTATCGTTACAATTCCTCCTGCATCAAAGCCCACAACAGATCCTACAACAACTCCCACAACAGCTCCTGTTGTAACTCCTGCAGAGAAGGTTATCCTTGGCGATGCCGACCTTAACAATCAGGTTTCCATCAAGGACGCAACTCTTATCCAGAAAGACCTTGCTAAGATTGTAACTCTTGACGAGAAAGCAACTTTTGCAGGTGATGTTGACGGCAACAAGACACTTAGCATCAAGGATGTAACATATATCCAGAAGCATCTCGCACAGATGACAATCGAGTTTGCAGTTGGCGAAGAGGTTGTATATAAAGAGGGTACAACAGTAACAGTTCCCGTTAAGCCCACAGATGCTCCTGTTAAGCCCACAGATGCTCCCGTAGTTCCCACAGATGCTCCTGAGGATCCCACAGATGCTCCCGTGGTTCCCACAGATGCTCCCGTGGTTCCCACAGATGCTCCCGTAGTTCCTACAGATGCTCCTGTAGTTCCTACAGATGCTCCCGTAGATCCCACAGATGCTCCTGTAATTCCCACAGATGCTCCTATTGATCCTCCTGTATCTGATACAGTAACTATCTATTTCAAGAACACATACGGCTGGTCAGATGTTTACTGGCATGCATGGAATGATGCAGGCGGTACAAACACTCCCTGGCCCGGTGATCCCATGACTCAGGTAAGCGGTGACGTTTACAGTGCAGAGGTAAGCACAGAGTACACAGGTATCATCTTCAACGATGGTTCCGGCAGTGACTCTGCAAAGACAGATGATACAACTATCTCTGCAGGTCAGATGTTTGCAAACGGCTCTTGGGTAGAGTACGATCCCAACGGCGGTGGCGGTTATGATGATCCCATTCCTCCCACACCCGATGGAAACACAATCTACGTTAAGGATAGCGCAGGTTGGGGCACAGTATATTGCCATTCCTGGAGCGACTTCAGCGGTACAGTATGGCCCGGTGAGCAGATGACAAGCCTCGGCAACGGTGTGTTCAGCATTTCTGTTGATCCCGGCCACACAGGTGTCGTATTCAACAACGGTAACGGCACACAGACAGGTAACCTTACACCTAACTACGGCCAGATTTATGACAACGCCACAGACACATGGTCTCCCTACACCGATAACGGTGGCGGTGGCGGCGGTGGTGACGACATCATCGTTTCCGGCGATTACATCTACTTCACAGACAATCAGAACTGGGGCACAGTTTACTGCCACACATGGAATATGGATGGCGGCACAACAGTATGGCCCGGCACACAGATGGAGTTTGTAGACGGCAAGTACCGCGCAATGGTTGACGGCAGCCACACAAAGGTTAAGTTCAACGGCGGTCTCGGCGGTCCTGAATCCGGTGAGTTCGACCTTGTTCTCGGCAACTCTTACTCTAACTGATAAATCAATATAGCGACAAAAGCTGTCTCGCGTTTGCGAGGCAGCTTTTTGTATATAAATATGTATCTTCTGATTTATATAAATCTGAGACTTTTCTTTTGCATCGAGGGTGCTTGTCAAAAAGAATGTGTTGTTACGGATTAATAAATTATTATTGGGCTTATCTGTAGTGATTATTGGTAAATATTATGGGGATTTTCAATCAAAAACAATGAGAATGCCGATTTTTATTTGTTTACACTTTGTTTCATTGACAAATGGTTAAAATGATATATAATGATATTTGTTATAGTATGGATTGGTGTGTCCTTTCCAAAATCAAGGAGGTAATAACAGCTTGTTTCAGATTTTTAAAGAACACAAGGGATTCGGCAAGCAGATAATGCTTTTGGCCGTAAATGACCTTAAAAAAACATATAAAGGTGCCGCAATCGGCCCCCTCTGGGCAGTTATCAAGCCTGCCTTTACGCTATTTGTATATTGGTTTGCATTTACTATAGGTCTTAAGACAGGTAAGGGCGTGCATTTTGAGGGACATGATTACAGCACATTTATTTTCCTTTTGGTTGGTTTTGTGCCATGGTTTTTTATGAACGACAGCATCACTTTAGGTGCAAAATCCATAAGAATGAATCGTCAGTTTGTTACTAAGGTTTCTTTTCCTGTTTCCACGATTATGACCTTTACCGCTATAGCAAGACTTTTTGTGCATATTTTCCTTTTTGCGATTATGTATGTTATTCTTGTTATCGACGGTTCAACCCAGATTCTTACTCCATCTGTATATAATTTGCAGTTCTTTATTTATTGTCCGCTTATGGTTATATTTTTTGTTGCTCTTACTTGGTCAACTGCTCCTATGGCGGCATTTTCCAAAGATTTTGAGAACATGATTGTGTCAATCATGTCCGGTGTGTTCTGGCTCTCAGGTATTATCTATAATAGCTACACCATCGGCGGAGAGACAATGAAGACTATTATGTACTTCAATCCCATCAACTTCTTTGCAAACGGTTACCGCAAGGCTTTTCTCAGCGGTCAGTGGTTCTATGAAAATCCCGTAGAGCTTTATATCTTCCTCGGTGAGTTTTTACTTGTGTTTGTATTAGGTCTTTTCAATTACAAACGCCTGAGAAAAACTCTGCCCGATGTGCTTTAAGGAGGTAAATTATGGAAAATCCTATTATTTCCTTTAAGAACGTAAGCAAAGAGTATACTCTTTACAAAAGCGACAGCGAAAGATTCAAGGCATTATTCTTTAAAAGCAAAAAAGCAAAGATCAACAAAGCTCTTAAAAACGTTTCCTTTGATATTAACAGGGGAGAGGCCGTAGGTCTTATCGGCGACAACGGAGCAGGTAAGTCTACAATCCTCAAACACATCACGGGAGTTGCTTTCCCCACAGAGGGTGAGGTTGTGGTAAACGGCAAGGTCGCCGCACTTTTAGAGCTTACCGCAGGTTTCTCTATGGAGATGACCGGCAGAGAG
Organism: Oscillospiraceae bacterium; assembly: GCA_015066245.1. Taxonomy (GTDB): domain Bacteria; phylum Bacillota; class Clostridia; order Oscillospirales; family Acutalibacteraceae; genus Ruminococcoides. Next base: position 1,609 of record SVOS01000021.1, on the reverse strand, counting down.
AATATTTACCTCAAAGGCTATATCTTAGGTCTTACAGATAAAGAAATCAAACGTCTTGAGGAGCGTATCATCGAATTTGCCGAGCTTGGCGATTATATTGACCAGCCCGTAAGAACTTACTCAAGCGGTATGAAAATGCGTCTGGGTTTTGCTATTAACGTTAATATCGAGCCCGATGTACTGGTTATTGATGAGGCACTTTCTGTTGGTGATGCAACATTCAAAAAGAAATGTAAGCAGAAAATTGCAGATACTATTAAAAGCGGTGTTACCGTTTTATATGTAAGCCACAATGCAGAAAGCGTAAAGGAGCTTTGCACTCGTGCAATCTACCTTAAAAAAGGTCAGCTTATGTATGATGGATCTGTTGAGGAAGCATTAAAGGTTTATCAGGCTGATAAAGCCAAGAAAGGAAAGTAAATTATGGCACACGTATTAGTTTTTGCCGGCGGTATCGGCGCAAGAATGAAGTCCAATGATATTCCCAAGCAGTTCATTGATGTTGACGGCAAGCCTATTATTATCCGTACACTTGAACATTTTGAAAAGCATGCCCAGGTTGAGGATATTGTAATTTCCTGTTTAGCTGAAAAAATCGATTATATGAAAATGCTTCTTGCAAAGCATAACATTACCAAGGTTATCAACGTTGTACCCGGCGGTGCTAATGGTCATCAGAGCATTCACAACGGTCTTGTTGAAATTGAGAAAAACTCTAAGCCTGAGGATATAGTTCTTATATGTGACGGTGTTCGTCCTATGCTTTCTGAAAAACTTATTACAGATTGCATTGATACTGCTAAAGAGTTCGAAACTGCAGTTCCCGTAACTCCCAGCATTGACTCAGTGCTTGAATCTCCCGACGGTAAAACATGTTGTAAGTCTCTCCCAAGAAAGCAGATGTTTATTACTCAGGCACCTCAGGGTTATACAATGCGTAAAATCATGTGGGCTCATGACGAGGCTGAGAAAAGAGGTATTACAAATCCTATTTCTTCTTCAGAGCTTTTAATTGAGCTTGGTGAAACAGTACAGATTTTCCAGGGTATCAGAGAGAATATCAAGGTTACAACTCCTGAGGATTTGCAGACATTGCGTTCTTACTTCTATTACGAAAGCTTCAAAAACTTTGCTAAAGAGGAGCTTAGCTTGTCAGAGGTATAATATTCTCTGTATAGATGTAATTAATTTAATATTGTGATTGACTTTTCTGCCGACTTTTGATATAATCACTAAGTCGGCAGTTTAGCCGTAAATATGTGGATCAAGCAAATCGCTCCACCTCGGACGCTCCGGCCGTGTAAAATGTACGGAGCAAAACTTAATATGCGGATATGGCGGAATTGGCAGACGCGCATGGTTCAGGTCCATGTGAAAGCAATTTCATGCAGGTTCAAGTCCTGTTATCCGCACCATAACAAAAGCACCGAGCAATTACCTTGATTGCTCGGTGCTTTCTTGTTTTCAGAGTGTATCAAAGCATCTCAAATATCTTGCGTAGCTAACAAACAGCTAACACGTAGCTAACAAATCATATTTTGTTTATGGCATCTATTAATGGCTTTATGTCGATATGAGTGTATACTCTTTCAGTGAGGCTCATTGCTGA
>SVOS01000020.1 GCA_015066245.1 Oscillospiraceae bacterium | reverse complement strand
GCTCCTGTAGTTACAGATGCTCCTGTAGTTACAGATGCTCCCGTAGTTACAGATGCTCCTGTAGTTACAGATGCTCCTGTAGTTACAGATGCTCCCGTAGTTACAGATGCTCCTGTAGTTACAGAGCCCACAGAAGCTCCTGCAACTGATGATGAGCCTGCAACAGACGATCAGCCCGTTGTTGATCCTACAGAGCCTGTTGTTACAGAGCCCGTTGTTACAGAGCCCGTAGTTACAGAGCCTGTTGTTACAGAGCCCGTAGTTACAGAGCCCGTAGTTACAGAGCCTGTTGTTACAGAGCCTGTTGTTACAGAGCCTGCAGCTAAGGACGTTATCGTTGTTGACGGCAAAGAGTATGCAGTTAAAGTAGGCGATGTTATCACTTACACAGTAACTCTTACAACTCCCGACAGCATTGAGAACATCCAGGCATCTACAACATATGATGCTACAAAGCTCACACTCATCGATGCAACACCTGCTGAGAGATTCCCCAACATTGCTGGTATCGTTTCTAACGTTAAGGATGGCGTTGTTTACTTCAATGCTTCCGAGATCGCAACAGGTTTTGACTTCGTTGGCGGCAAGGTTCTCGTAACTCTCAAGTTCGAGGTTAAGGATGCAACATACTCTGAGATCACAACAGTAATCGACGAGATGTGCAAGCTCGGCGGTGAGGACTTCATCACAGGCGCTGAGATCGTTGCTGACGGTGTATCTTTTGCTGAGACACTCGTAGTTCCCGAGCCCGTTGTAACTGATCCCGTTACAGATCCTATCGTTACAGAGCCCGGCACAACAAACACAGATGCTACAAGCACAACAGACAAGCCCGCTGAGGATCCCGATGCACCTATCACAGGCGTATCCGCTACAATCTATGTAGTTCTCGCAGTTCTTGCTCTTGCTGCTGCAGCAGTTGTTGTTCTTCGCAAGAAGGTTAACGGCTAATTAAAGATTTTAATTTAAGAACAAATTAACTTAATTTATGCTTTTTCGCCCCTCCGATTGTTCGGAGGGGCGTTTTTTTGCCAAATAATAGTATTTACAATCTGAAAATTTTGACACAAAGAAAATTATCCATTGTATTTTTAGATTATATGTAGTATAATCCTAATATATCTACTTTGGAGGTCTATTATGAAACGTATTTTCAAGCTTTCTGTTGCAGGTATGTTAACCTGCATTATTTTACTTGCTTCAATGATGTCTGCACTTGCTGCCGGCACTGCTACAGTTAACGGCACATCTGCTCCTGTTGGCAGTACAGTTGAGTATACACTTAACCTTGAGTCAAAAAAGCAGGATGTTGTAGGTATCCAGATGTTCTTCAAGTTTTCCAACGACATTCTCACACTCAAAGATGTAAAACTTGATTCTTTCCCTGGTTCCACACTTAATCCAAACAACGGTAACGACGGTATGATTTACTTCAACTTCTCTAACATTGAGGGCGTTGACTTCTCTTCCGAGCGTGAGGTTGCAAAGCTTACATTTGAAGTTGCAAAAGAGGGTACAGCAGAAATCACTTACTTTATCCAGTATCTTTATGATATCGACCTTGTAAACATCTATGACTATACTCTCACTTATGACCTTTCTGTTGATGGTAACGCAGTAGTTGATTCCGAAAATCCTGCTCTTGCAGATGTAAATAAGATTGCCCAGAATGTTGAAAGTGATTTTGACTGGGGCGATTTTGCCAACAACCAGGAGGGCACAGGTTCAGGTATCAAACCTCAGGTTGTAACCAAGAATCCTACTCCCCAGATCGGAAGTGCTACATCTGTAGATGGCGATGATGACAAAGGCAATGATATGACAATTTTCTATGTAATTGCTGCTGTTGCAGTAGCAGGTCTTATTGCAGTAATCTGCATTTCCGTTATTAAGAACAAGAAGTCAAAAGAATCTTAAATGTTTTATATTGACACTCTGACGCCCGATTGTTATCGGGCGTTTGTTATTTGAGGATATTTGGCGATATATAAAATATGATGTAAATTAGCTAAAAAAAGTTAACAGAATTGTTATTTTAATGCTTGCAATTTATATGTAAGTGTTATATAATGGTACTGCTAAGACATGTGCTTAGCAAAATAGTACTATTTTTTTAGGAGGAATTCAAAATGTCCAAAAAACTTATGAGCGTTATTTTGGTAGCAGTTCTCGTACTCTCCATGGGTACAGTAGCAATGGCTTCTGTTTCTGCTGATGAGCTTCCCGCAAAGGCTGAAGGCTATAACAGATACTATTTCTACATGCCTGAGAGCTGGTACAACGAGTACGCAACAACTGCCGGTATCTACTGGTGGGAAGGCACTGACAAGTGCTCAACATGGCCTGGCTACGTTGCAAACGAGACAGACGTTGAGGGTGTATACTACTACGACGTTCACTCTGATGTAACAACAATCATCTGGAACAACGCTATCGACGGCGGTATGGACCAGGAGGCTGACATCTACACATTAGCAGTACAGACAAAGAACATCGGTTCTGAGTACTATGATGTTGACGAGAGCGTTAACTATCCCGAAGGCACACCTAACTTTGACGAGATGATCTATGTTGTTGACGAGTCTATGACAGAGATCAACGAGTACAACGGTAAGATGGTTTATGCTGGTGAGTGGTACTACTACTATGGCAACGGCGAGTATGGTTACACACCTGAGAAGGGCGATGTATACTTCGCAGACCGTAGCTATGAAGGCGCTCCCACACCCGTTAAAGACACAGATGAGCCCACAACAGAGGCTCCCGAGGCAACTGGCGTTAAGATCACAGTTGACGGTGTTGAGTACGTAGCACAGGTTGGCGACGTTATCACATACACAGCTACACTTACAACTCCTGCAAGCATCGAGAACATCCAGGGTTCTACAACATTTGATACAGCAACTCTCGAGCTCGTTGATGCTACAAACGCAGTAAGAGTTCCTAACATTGGCGGCGTTGTTGCTAACGTTAAGGACGGCGTATTCTACTTCAACGCTTCCGAGATCGCAACTGGCTTCGATTTCGTTGGTGGCAAGACTCTCGTTACACTTGAGTTCAAGGTTGTAGGCGAGGCTGATGCAGCTATCACAACAGTTATCGACGAGATGTGCGAAATCAGCACAGGCGCTGACTTCATCACAGGTTCTGAGATCGTTGCTGACGGCGTAGCAGTTGGCGAGACTCTCGTAGTTCCTGAGCCTCCTGTAGTAACAGATCCTGTTGTTACAGAGCCCACAAACACAGATGCAACAAGCAACACAGACAAGCCCTCTGATCCTGTTGATACACCTCCCACAGGTGCTAACACAGCTCTCTTTGTAGCTATCGCTGTTATCGCTCTTGCAGCTGCTGCAGTTGTAGTTCTTCGCAAGAAGGCTAACGCTTAATTTAAAGACATCTAAGATAATATAACTCTTAGTTTTATGCTTTTGCTCCTCCCCGAAAGGGGAGGAGATTTTCTTTTTTATGAAAAGTTTATTTGGTCTATTGCAAATAGACAAAAGCTGGTATATAATATATTCAGGAGATTTGCTTGCAAGGAAAATTCTTTATTAGGAGGAAATTCAAATGATAAAGAAAATTCTTTGTCTGGCTTTGGCTGTTTTCTGTATTATGAGCACAGCCGCAATCAGTGTCAGCGCTGCTGACGGTGACAAACTTTATTTCGAGGTACCGGATGATTGGAAGAACTTCAGCAAAGTGTACTGCTATATCTGGAATCTTGACGGCTCCGGTCCTATTGTTGGATGGATGTCCAAAAAAGGCCTCTGCCAGGAGGTTGAGGACGGTCTCTATTCCTATGACCTGTCAAAAGCAGGAGGACTTGAGAGTGGTGTTAGCTATGGTCTGATTTTTGTAAATGATTTAGAAATCCAGACCTATGATGCGTACCTTACAACTGCATGTATCGGCGATACACTCTATTGCGACGGTACTATTTACGAGAATCCTGCCGATAGCTCCAAAAAGGCAAGAGCAGCTTTCTGGAAAGGCCAGGACTCTGCTCAGTACGGCCCCATTATGCAGGTTACGTCTATCGGTAATCTTGTAGGCACATGTATTCCTGCCAATAATTCTGCTGAAGGAATGTTCTCAGGATTTCTTACAGGTAATCTGGAAAATGCAAGAACATATTCCGGCAAAACAGACCAGGCTATTGTGGACGACATCCTCAAAGCACTTGGACTTTCTCAGGATACAGGAGAAAAGCTTATCAAGGAGTCAGGTCTTAAAGTAGAATGGGAGAAAGCAAAATCCCAGGCACCAACCGTTGACAAGCCTGCAACTTCCGGCAGTGTTTCCACAGGCCACAGCACAACCGTTGTTTCTGTGGCGTTGGCTATGATGGGTGTGTCTCTTGCTCTTGTTTTTGTACTTCGCAAGAAAGCTCGCTGATATTAATTTTTAACAGACTGAAAAATCCTCGGAATGTTCCGAGGATTTCTTTTTTTATTTATATTTTCTATTGATTTTTCAATTTAATTATTATATAATAAATTTACTAATCATTAACTATATTACAATAGGAGGAAAATGCAAATGATTAAGAAGATTTTTTGCCTTATGCTCGCTCTTATCTGCGTAGCATCTATGGCAGTTGTTGGCGTAAGTGCTGCTGACGACACAAAGATTTATTTCGAAGTTCCTGAAAATGCAGGCGAGTATGCCGGTGTTTACTGTCACATCTGGGCTTACGGCGGCGATTCTTTCGCAGCATGGCAGTCCAAGAAGGAGAAGTGCACACAGGTTGAGGGTAACCTCTACGCTTATGACATCTCCAAGGTTGGCGCTCTTGAGGATGGCCAGTACTATGGCGTAATCTTCAGCACAGATGGCGGTTTCCAGACATACGACACACTTATGGGTGCAGCTTGCTACGGCGACACACTTGTTTGTGACGGTACAGAGTATGAGAACCCCGCAGATAGTTCCAAGACAGCTATCGCTGCTTTCTGGAAGGGTCAGGATGCAGCTGTATTCGGTCCTGTTAAGCAGATCACTTCTATCGGTAACCTTGTTGGCACATGCTGCCCTCCCGGTGTAACTGATGAGACTCTCTTCACATCTTTCCTTACAGGTAACCTTGAGAACGCAAGAACTTACTCCGGTAAGGATGACCAGGCTATCATCGACGATATGGCTGCTGCTCTTAACCTCGACAACGCTACTGTAGCTGCTCTTATTGCAGATGCAGGTGTAGAGGTTGCTTGGGTTGCAGGCGAGGAAGTGCCCACAACTCCCGCAGTTACAGAGCCCACAACAGAGCCCGCAGCAAGCGGCGTTACAGTTGGCGGCAAGACATACGATGTAGCAGTTGGCGATGAGATTACTTACACAGTAGTTCTTACAACTCCTGCAAGCATCGAGAACATCCAGGGTTCTACATCCTTTGATGCTACAGTTCTTGAGCTCGTTGATGCTACAAACGCAGAGAGAGTTCCCAACATCGGCGGCGTAGTTGCTAACGTTAAGGACGGCGTATTCTACTTCAACGCTTCTGAGATCGCAACAGGCTTCGATTTCGTTGGTGGCAAGACACTTGTTACACTTAAGTTCAAGGTTCTCGCAGACGCTGAGACAACAATCGCAACAGTTATCGACGAGATGTGCGAAATCAGCACAGGTGCAGACCTCATCACAGGTGCTGAGATCGTTGCTGACGGCGTAACAGTTACAGAGACTCTCGAAGTTCCTGTTGCTCCTATCGTAACTGATCCTGTTGTTACAGATCCTGCAAACACAGATGCAACAAGCGGCACAGACGTTCCTGAGGAGAAGCCCACAGACGTTCCTGAGACTGGTGCAACAGTTATCATCGCAGCAACAGTTGCAGTTGTAGTTATGGCTATGGCAGCAGTTGTAGTTCTTCGCAAGAAGGCTAACGCATAAATTAAAAATATCTAAGATAAATAACTCTTAGTTTTATGCTTTTACTCCTCCCCGGAAGGGGAGGAGTTTTTCTTTTGATTCTTTATATTGCTCTGATTGTACCGTTATACTAAAAATTCCATATAAGAAAATTCTATATCAATTCGATGTTTTTCAAAAAATATTTGGTTACAAAATATACAAAACTATTGCAGTTTTGAAATATATAGTGTATAATCATTATGACGATATATCGTCTCAGACTGAACATTTATATTTTTAGGAGGAGATTGCAATGTTCAAAAAGATTCTTTGCCTCGCACTTGCACTTGTTTGCATTGCTAGCATGGCAGTAATCGGCGTTAGCGCTGCTGACGACACAACAATTTATTTCGAAGTTCCCTCTAGCTGGAACAACTATAGCACAGTATATTGCCACATTTGGGCATACGGCGGTGACTCTCTCGCAGCTTGGCAGTCCAAGAAGGAGAAGTGCACACAGGTTGAGGGTAACCTCTACGCTTACGACGTATCCAAGGTTGGCACACTTGAAGCTGGCCAGTACTACGGCGTAATTTTCAGCCTTGACATCGGCCTTCAGACATACGACACACTCATGACATCTGATTGCTACGGCGATACACTTTACGCTGATGGTACAGAGTATGAGAATCCCCAGGATAGCTCCAAGAAGGCAATCGCTGCATTCTGGAAGAACAAGGATAAGTCCGCTTTCGGTCCTGTAATGCAGGTAACATCCATTGGTAACCTCATCGGCACATGTCTCCCCCCCGGAGTTACATCTGAGGGTCTTTTCTCTGACTTCCTTACAACATGGCTTGAGGACGCAAGAACTTACTCCGGTAAGGACGATCAGGCTATCATCGACGATATGGTAATCGCTCTTGGTCTTTCTAAGGACACAACTGAGAAGCTCATCAAGGATTCCGGCGTTTCTGTTGCTTGGGATAAGGGCACATCTGAGGCTCCCACAGTTGATAAGCCCGTTGCAGACGGTTCCGTATCTTCTGGTCAGGAGACAACAATCGTAGCAATCTCTATTGCTATGATGATCGCAGCTGCAGGTGTAGTAGTAGTTCTTCGCAAAAAGGCTTACTAATATAATCGAGCTATCTGTTATTCAGTCTGATAGACAGTCTATATAATTGTCACGTAAGTTAAGCTTACGCACTATAAAACCCCCGAAGTTTATCTTCGGGGGTTTTGGTTATTTAAAATAACTTTTTCATCCAGACGTGCTCGACGCCTTCTTCAAGGTCTACCTCAGAGTCTTGACTGTAGCCTAAAGATTCATAGAATCCCTTTGCTCTCAGCTGTGCATGGATAACAATTGCTTTTCCGCCTTGGGCGGTTATTCGCTCCTCTGCCGCCTTGACGATTTCAGCGCCAAGTCCGTTGCCGCGATAATCTTTCTTAACTGCGATTCTGCCTATAAGATAGGCGTTTTTGCATTCTTCGTAATAATAACGAGATGTGGCCGCAGCGTTGCCGTTTATGAAGCCAACCAGATGAGTTGCTCTTGTTTCGTTTTCATCAAACTCCAGCTCTTTTGAGAAGCCTTGTTCATCCACAAATACCAGTGTTCTGATTTCTACTGCTTCATCGGGGAGTTTGCTAAATGATAAAATTTCCATAATAGCCTCTTAATATGTATGCTCACAGATTTCGTTGATTTTCTGTTGTAACGTGAGAAAATCCTCAAAAGCCTCAGGCTTTTTTCTCGGATCACGAAGCAGTGCGGCAGGGTGGAGCATAGCCATCATCAATGTTCCGTTTTTGTCAAACCACACACCATGCTCTTTGGTGATTTTAATATCAGGTTTAATAAGCTTTGCAGCCGCAATTCGACCCAGACAAACTACAATCTTTGGTTTCATAAGCATGAACTGGTTTCTCAGCCAATCAATGCAAAGCTCGGTTTCCTCGGGCTTTGGGTCACGATTTTTGGGAGGTCTGCATTTAACCATGTTTGCAATATAGATGTTTTTATCACGGCTTAAGTCAACAGCCTCAAGCATTTTATCAAGGAGCTTGCCGGCTCTGCCAACAAACGGCTCGCCTTGTAAATCCTCGTTTTCTCCGGGACCTTCGCCGATAAACATAACTTCGGCATTTTTAACTCCAACACCGAATACAACGCTGGTTCTGTCCTCGCAAAGACCGCATTTTGTGCAGGTTTTGCAGGCATCTTTTAATTCTTCCCATGTTTTATACATGAAATCCCTCCTAAAATGGATAAAAGAGTTGAAATTTGTCGCGGATAGGTGTAAAATAGCAATGTAAAAATAATGAAATGGTGGTAATTCAAATGAAAATTATGGTTGAAACATCAGCAAGACACATCCATGTATCTCAGTCTACTCTTGAGACACTTTTTGGTAAGGATGCTCAGCTCACAAACAAAAAGGACCTTTCTCAGCCCGGCCAGTTTGCTTGTGCTGAAAAAGTAAAGGTTGTAGGCCCTAAGGGCGACCTTACAATGTCTATTCTTGGTCCTGTAAGACCTGCTGATCAGGTAGAGGTTGCACTTACTGATGCAAGAAAGCTTGGTATTGTTGCTCCTGTACGTGAGTCCGGTGATGTAGCAGGTACACCCGGTTGCAAGCTCGTTGGCCCTATGGGTGAGGTTGATATTACAGAAGGTGTTATTGCTGCTAAGCGTCACATCCACCTTACTCCCGAAGCAGCTGCTGAGTTTGGTGTAGAGGACAAGCAGATTGTATCTGTTAAAGTTGGTATGGGCACAGGCAGAGAGCTTACATTCGGCGATGTTGTTTGCCGTGTAAGCGACAAGTTCTTCCCTGCAATGCACATTGATACTGACGAGTCTAATGCCGCCGGTTTAACAGGCACAGTAGACGGTGAGATTATCCTCTAATCATATTGATAATACTTACAAAGTCGAAGCCTCGCTTAAGTGCGGGGCTTTTTGTTTTAGGGGCGATTTTAAAATCGCCCCCTTTTAATTCAGTTTTCTAAATTTTTAATTTCAATTTTACTTAAATCGGTGCTAATGCCATCGTCTGTGTATAATTTATATTCAGCGTTTTTGTAGCCGATAAGCTCCAGTGTATCAAAATCCATTGCATCAGTTGAAAGTGCAGGATTTGCAAGAGGAATACACTTATCCTTGCGGATAAAGAACACAACCTCGTTTAATGGAACCTCAACAAAATGATGTCCCTTTTCCATTGTTATAAATTTGAGCTCTCCGCCTTTTTTGAGTCGAACCGCACACATTTCCTCGGGAAGATAAACATATCGTCCTATGGCATTCTGAGTGTAAACAGGGGCTATCATAAGCTCGTCGCCTACAAAAAGCTGGTCCTCTGTTGCTCTTGCAATTTCGTCATCCTTATATTCGAATCCCAAAGGCTTGAAGAACATTTTGTCTTCAGTTGCACACTTTAAAAACTCACTGTAAAGATAGGGGAGAAGTCTGTATCTCAATTCAATAATATTCTTGAAATCCTCTGTATTTTCAAACTGATAGCACTCCTGATCTCTTGTGCAAAGAGCAGCGTGATTTCGCAGAAGTGGTGTGAATATTCCCAATCCCAACCATCTCAGCACAAGGTCACGGGATGCGTTGCAGCCAAAGCCGCCTAAATCAGCACCTACATAGAGGAAACCGCACATATTGAGAGCAGGAAGCTGCTTTAATTCAAGAAGAATATGTGACCACCAAGAGAAATTGTCACCTGTCCAGATACCAGCGGAACGGTGCATACCGATGTAGGATGCTCTGGAGAAAAGCAGAGTTCTCTCCTCAGGTCTTAATTTCTCAAGGGCTTTTGCGGTACACTCTGTCATCTTGTAGCCGTACATATTGTGGATGTCGTTGTGTTTTACAAGTTTGCCGTTTACGTTATGATAGATAGAATTGTAGTCGTCTTGAGAATTCTGCAGTGAGTTTACGATATCTTTTATCTTGTTGTAGTTATCAACAGACTTGTCACCGCTTGTAATCTCAGAAAGCTTTTCGTAGAAGTTTTCGATGCCTTTTTCAGAGTAGAAAATTGCAGGCTCGTTCATATCATTCCAAAAGCCCTCAATGCCTAAATCGGTGAGAGCCTTGTATTTAAGACCAAACCAAAGACCTGCTTCTTCGTTAAGAAAATCCGGAAAGTGAGTAAGTCCCGGCCATACGCCTGCAGAGAAAGGCTTGCCCTCTTTGTCAACGCAGTAGTAGCCTTTTTCAAGACCTTCTTCATAAATATCGTAGCCATCCTGAATTTTAACACCTGCATCAATAATAGGCACAAGACGGATGCCTTTCTGCTTCATTTCGTCAATGAGCTCAGGTAGGTCGCCAAATCGTTCTTTGCTGATAGTAAAGTCCTTGTATTCTTCCATATAGTCAATATCAAGGAAGATGGCATCCAGAGGAATATCGGCATCACGGTATTTATTTGCTACCTCTCTGACTGCATCAGAGGTATAGTAGCTCCAACGGCTCTGCATATATCCCATAGCCCAGCGGGGAGGAATATAGCTTTTGCCGATAAGCTGTCTGAACTCCTTTACAATCTCAAGAGGAGAATTACCCTCGACGATATAAAGGTCTATATCAGCTTTTTCAGCAGAAACAGAAAGTGTATCAGACTTTGTAAAGCCAATGTCAAAAGTAAGCCTTGTGGGATAGTCAAAAAACGCACCAAAGCATTCTTTGCCTTCAATAAGAATAAAATTATGGGCACCATAAAGGGATTTTGTGGTTTCCATATGGCAGAAATCGTCGCTGCAATAAGAGTCGTATACATAGCCGCGTTTGTTGATACCTCGGGTTGCTTCGCCCAAGCCGTAAACTATATCTTTGTCATGCATTATATACTCAAAGCTTATACCGTTTTGTGTATTTACTGTGAAGTAGGGAACAACGGCATTATCTGCTTTGATATCTTCAACTACTGCACCTGTGAAAAATGGATTTCCGAAAGTATACTTTTTAATCATAATATTATCACTGCCTTATTGAAAAAATATTAAATATAGTATATAATGTAAATGTTAATTACTTATTCTATATTGTATCACAATTATGCTTAGGTAACAACCCAATTATTGTTTTTTTGGAAAGGAAGCTTTTACTATGAGCAACAAAGTAGTAGTATTTTCTGATAGTACAATTGACCTTACACCTGAACTTTATGAACGATACAAAATCAAAACTGTTCCGCTTCATATTAATTTAGGCGGCAAAACCTATGAAGATGGCGTAAATATTACAACAACCGAGCTTTTTGATCATTACTATAACACAAAAGAGCTGCCCAAAACTGCAGCAATTAACAGTGAAGAACTTATTGAGGCATTTAAGCCCTATATTGATGATGGCTACGAAATCGTTTACGTAAGCTTAGGATCTTCTCTTTCTGTAAGCTACAGAAGCTCTGTTCTGGCGGCTGAAGAGCTTGAGGGCAAGCTTTATCCTGTGGATTCATGCTCACTCAGTACGGGTGCAGGTCTTCTTGCTATAGAGGCTGCTATCAGAGCTGAGCAGGGTATGCCTGCTGCTCAGATTGCAGAAGAGGTAAGAGCATTGAATCAGAAGAACCACGCAAGCTTTGTGCTTGATACCCTTGAGTTTATGAAAGCAGGCGGCAGATGCTCAGCGGTTGCTGCTTTTGGTGCCAACCTTTTGGGACTTAAGCCTTGTATCGGTGTTGATAACTCAAAAAATGGTGCAATGGGTGTAACTAAAAAATATCGTGGTAAAATTAACAAAGTTATCACAGATTATATCGACGATACTCTTGCTTCATACGACAACATTAAAACAGACAGAGTATTTATCACTTGTTCTGCTGATAAGGATGGAATTGTTGATATCGCTTACGAGCATGTAAAGAGCAAGGGTATCTTCAAAGAGATTTTTATCACAAATGCAAGTTGTACTATCTCAAGCCACTGTGGCCCGGGTACTTTGGGTGTACTTTTTATGACAGAATAAAAGAATTAAAAGCGTCTTTGTGTATTTACGAAGACGCTTTTTTAGTTGCTATTTTTTTAATGCAACACCTAAAATATACCAATTTTACCAGAAATGCTACAAATTTTCTCAAATTGTAGATTTTTTTCAATTTGTTTGCTATAATAACACAATTAAATATTGGGGGTTATTATATGGGAGCAAAAGGATTAGCAACAGAAAAAAGAATACTTGATGCTGCCGAAAAGCTTTTTTTAGAAAAGGGATATACGGCTGTAACAATGAAAGATATATGTGCAGAAGCAAATATTTCAAGAGGCGGACTTTATCGACATTATTCATCAACTGCTGTGGTATTTACTGCGATTATAGAACGAGAGCAGTCTTGGGCACTGGCGTCCTTAAAATGTGCTAAAGATGGTGAGATTTCGCCGGATAAGATTCTTAATGTATATCTTGAGCACAGAATGAACAACATCGTAAACAGTACATTTGGAATTGACAATGCTATTGCGGAGTTTGCGATGAATACTGAAAACGGCAAAGCGATTGCCCAGAAACGTGCAAAGGATTGTCTTGCTATTGTTGAAGAGCTTATCCGTATGGGTAATGCCAAGAAAAAGTTTAACTGTAAAGATGTAAAAGCTACCGCAAGACAGATTTGCTGGATTATTGAGGGTATGTGTAAGCATTCTGTTATTATTCCTATTACAAAAAGTGACATAGAAGTTCAGATGAAACTTATCAAAAGAATGCTGAAATAATAAAACGGAGACAACCCGCTATTCTGCTGAGTTGTCTCCGTCTTTTAATTTTGCTTGATAAATTCTGTTGTAGTGTTGTTTTGGGTAATTGTCAGCTTATTACCTGATATACTGTAACTATAAGGTTCATCACCAAACACGTTGTCGTTTAGCTCGTGAAAGGTGATTTTTCCATCCTTTAGGCTGTATGCAAATGATACGCTGAACATTCCGCCCATAGTCTTGTGATATCCTGTGCCGTCGTCTCTTAAAACCAGTGTAGTTTTAACAGAGTCGTTACTTTCCCAAGTGCCAAAGATACCTGTGTTAGTCTGCTCACAAGCACAAAGGCAAAGAGCCATTATCATAATAATTGCCAGTACACCTATAGCTTTTTTCATAATAGTCTTACTCCTTTGAATTTATAAGTTAAGTATACTATTTTTTTACATAATAATCAAGACAAAAAAACGGGCTGAATTTACAGCCCGTAATTTTATATTATTCTGTTGCGTAGTTATCAAAGTAACCCTGAATAAGAATACAAGGTGTGCCTCTGTCGCCTGAGCCGCTTGTAAGATCACAAAGACTACCGAGAAGGTCTGTAAGACGTCTGGGTGTAGTACCCTGAGATGTCATGTTGCCAACAAGATTGCCTTCTTTTTTCTTGATGAGCTCTTTCATTGCATTTGCGAGCTCTTCGCCCTTAAGACCTGCAAGGTCATTGTCAGCGAAATACTTCATTTTAATCTCATTGGGTGTACCCTCAAGACCTGAGGTGTAGCCGGGAGAAACAACAGGGTCAGCAAGCTCCCAAATGCCGCCTACGGGGTCTTTGAAACCGCCATCGCCGTATACCATAACCTCCATGTGCTTGCCTGTAGCCTCAAGGAGAGCTTTCTGAAGGTTGTTTACGAATATGTCGCAATCTCTGGGGAAGAGCTTAACTTTCTCTTCTGTAGCTTTGTTTGAGCCTAAGATACCGTACTGAGGATTAAAGCCGGAGCCGTCAACGCTTTCGGTAAGAATCTGGTCCATTCTGTAAACCTTTTCTGCACCTGCGTTTAAGAGGAGTCTCTGAGTGCGGAATCTTGTGTGAATATCACAGTTTAATACATTCTTTGTGTAGTTGAGAATATATCTGGGGTCATTGGAGAAAACAATCTCAATGTTCTCGCCAAGGCTCTTGTAATACTCAATATAGTCTACACCGGTGAAGGTGTGCTTTGTTTCATAGCCGAATACCTTGCGGAATTCTTCCTCGTTGAAGCTGTCGCTGTAGGGGTTAACGCCCTTTTCATCGATAGCATCATATGTGATAAAGGAGTTACCAACCTCGTCTGAGGGGTAAGAAAGCTGAATATAAAGTTTCTTACAGCTTTTAGCGATTGCTCTGAGAAGAATTGCGAAACGGTTACGGGAGAGAATTGGAAATACTATACCAAGATCTTCGCCGCCAAATTTGTTGCGGATGTCTGTAGCAATCTGGTCAACTGTTGCGTAGTTACCCTGTGTTCTTGCTACAACAGCCTCTGTAACGCCTACAATGTTTCTGTCCTGAAGTTCGAACTTTTCGTTCTCAGCAGCATCAGTGATGCTTTTTACAATAGCTGCAACAAGGTCGTCGCCCTCCTGAAAAATGGGGGTGATGATACCTCTTGAAACAACTCCGGTGTAATGCATAGCTTTTACTTCCTTTCGTGTCCTGTCTGCGGCAAGCTTGTTTGCCGAAATACTTAATAAGTATTTAAAAAAGACGATTAATTATACATCCAAAACACCTTGTCTGTCAATAAAATTAATGCAATTTTAAAGAAAAAATCCTGCAAATTTTCAAGATTTGCTATTTATCTTCTTTTTGGGAATTTTAGAATTTTTCTTCAATAAGCCTGTCTGTGCTGTTGGCTCTTAATGCCACAGATTCGCTCAATGCGATAAACATGATAAACCATGGGGTATTTACGGGGTTTGCAATATTAACGATATCCTGTGTTGCATAGGCAACTATAACACCTACGCAGGTGAGGGCCAGAGGATTGTGACGTGCATTTTTTACTGCATTTACAATGGCGGAGCCTACAAAAGTAAGGTAGCTCAGCAGACCTGTTACGCCTAATGTAATGAGATAATTGATATATACGTTATGGGCTGCGTTTGTAGATGAATCACCGTATACTGCTTTAAGCTCGCCGAAATACGGCTCAAAGGCATTGTAGAATGTATCGGGGCCTGTACCGATGAGCATTTCTGTAAAGCTCATATTCTTGAAGATTTCAAAAGACTTGATCCAGAAGTAACCACGGTGAGTACCCCATGCCTCATTGAATCTGAAGAATCTTGTGAAGGAGCCTACAGGTGTAGTTGTATTGATAATCGAGTAATAACAGAAAAGTGCTACAATTGCTGCAAAACCTAAACATACTAAAGAAAGTGCAACGATAAAAATGTTCTTTTCCAAAGCTGCCAGCTTCTGGATGTCAGTGTTATCTTCAGGAATATTCTTGTTTTTTGCCGAAAGTTTAGTGTTAGCAGTTTTTGTATATCTGCGTTTGAGAAGCTCCGCACCCACTGCAAGGCCTGCAAAAAGGGCAGCAAATATAAAGACATAGTTGCTGTAAACGAAAATTTCTGAAAAGCTGGTGTAGCCTTTGTTTTCCTTACCAAACACACCCATCATAAGGTCAAATGCCCACAAAAGCTTTGCACTTGACATCATTATTGCAAGAGTAAAGAAGAATTTTGAGAGTTTGTGAAGGTCACGGCTTACTATTACAAACATTATGGCAATTGCGGCAAAACATCCGAGGAAACCACCGTCAGAAGTTGCAACCAAAAGTCCCATAAACTGAATACCTGTGCTTATGTAAGCAACAATTTTCAGTATTTTGTCTTCGCTGGCTGTGGCAAGACCTGCCGAGAAAGGCAGAGCAACTGTGATCATTGCAGACAGGTAGTTCTTGTTACCGATTGTAGAAGTAAAGTTCATCTGAACATTCTGATTTCTGGAATATGCCGAGAAGATGTTTAGTACATCCAAGTGATAGAAATTAAGTACCGCAACCAGGCTCATTATGGACATACCGATAAAGAAGAAGTACATAATCTGCTTTTTATAGAAGAAGAATCTTGAAACCATGAAATAGCACAAAGCTATGGTAAGTATCATGAAAAGGCCCATATTTCTGCCGTAGCTGCCAAGCCACAAAGCCTCAAGAGTACCATTGAGATCTTCTGCATTATATGCGGTATAAAAGGTGGAGATGATGTTTACTGTCAAAAAAGCAAGAATACCGTAATCAGTTATGTTAAGTCTGATAGGGTCAAGATAGCGGTTAAGTCTTTTGCTTTCAGGGCTGTTTTTGGTGGAATACTGAACAATTGCCACCACCAAAACGCCTGTACCGATAAAACAGGTAAGAATTACAAAAAACCAGAATTTGTCTCGTCTTGCACTCTGATAATAATCAGTAAGAAACAGAGGGAATACCGTAAACATCGATATTGTATAAATCATTGTAAGCACATGTGTTACGGTAAGTTTAAGTTTTGGCGTTTTAGCTGCTATAAGGTTTTTCTTAGCCATTTTGATTCTCCTTTTTGGTCTTCGAAGATATATTTGCCAACATTCGCACTAATAGCGAAATCAGATACGCACCGCCTAATACGACCACTGTATATACAAGTGACATATAAATCGGCTGCTCATATACATATAAAAACGGATAGGGGCCATGCCAGATTCTAAGCAGGTTAAGGGTCACTGCCACAATTCCGTATATAAGTGTGGGTATCATAGATAAGATCGTGTGCTTTATGGTGATATACACTTTTCCTTCCAGAAATATAAAAGAAAGAAATGCAATCAACGGGCACAGAAGATGATGATAAAGGTTGGGACCTTCAAACATCAAGGGCACAAATCCACCCATCATACCAAGAGGTGCCAGCACAAACATAGTGACAAGCAATGTTTCTGTAAGGCAGCAAACAACACTGAATTTGATTATTTTCATAATTTTTGGGGTGTTGTCTTTGTTTTGTATCAGGTTTTTTGACTCAAAGAAAACCATCGCAATTGCCGCAAACAGCGAATATATGTTGGAAAGCTGAGTGTAATACCAAAGCCACGTCCACGGCTCTTTGCCATAGCTTAAATAAAGCTCGTTCATCAGCACAACACCAATAACCTCAAATACTGCCAGCAAGAGGTTGACGGCTATGGTGATGAGCTTTTTTGTTCTCAGGGATTTACTCATAAAAACTCCTCAAAACTAAATCAATATTATATCACACTGTAGCGATAAATTCAATTATCGTTACTTAATCCGCAGATTTCAATTAATTTGTCAAGATTCTTGAGGTATTCGTCTCTTTCGTAATAATAAACCAGACCGTGAGCGGCTTTTTCAGACGATACAAAGAGCTTTTCGCCTTTTAAGTAATTATAATTTTTGACCGACATTTCATAGGGCACAACATCGTCAGCTTTGCCGTGAGCAATCATAACCGGGATTTTGCATTTAGAAAGGGATTTTCGTGTGTTTTCACTGCCCAGAAATTTGCCCAGAATTATAAAGCTTGCAAAGCTTACGAAGTTAGAGACAAATTTTGCAAGATGTTTGAACTTGAATACCTTAATCAGAGCAAAGCCGATTACGCTCTTGGGAGAGTCAAAACCACAGTCGCAAACTGCACCCTTCACATTATGAGGAAGGTTTTCGCCAAGGGCGAACATTATTATCGATGAGCCCATGGAAACACCGCTGAGGATGATCTTTGCGTTACTGCCTTGCTTTTTGATAACAAAGTCAATCCAGTCCATCAGGTCGTATTTTTCTTTGATGCCAAAAGATATGTATTTGCCTTCGCTTTCGCAGTGAGTTCTTTCGGTAATAAAAAGCAGGTCAAATCCTCGCTCAAGACAGTCTTTTGCGGAGGATGAAAAATCAAACCATGGAAAAGAGCGGTATCCGTGACACATTATCATAACTCTGCCGTTGCTGTCAGGATTCGTAAAATAATATCCGTGGAGCTTAAGCCCGTCACGACTTTGGATGGTTACTTCTTCTTTATCTTTAAAATCTCTGAACCAATAAATACCTTTGGCGTATTCCTTATAATAGGGGCGTTTGCCAACCTTTTTTACGGCTGCATCAAACTGTTCGCCTTCATAGATTTTGCGGGAAAAGCTCCGTTTGAATGCCAGAAAACCGAACAAGGTAAGAGCACACAATAAAATTAACAGAATAGAACCGATTATAATCAGTGCAGTCAAAGTCTCATCTTCTCTCAAATCACATAAAATTCCACTTTATATTTTCGCTTAAAATTTAAATTTTGTCAATATTCTTTTATCGTGTTGACTACTGTTTTTTGATTTTATATAATTTATATATTATGTTTTAAGGTGAGATTTATGGATACAGAAAAAATACTTTCGGCAGTTGACCATACACTACTTTCGCAGACTGCAACGGAATCAGAAATATATGCTCTGTGCGATGAGGGTATAAAGTATAAAACTGCCAGCGTATGTATACCTCTTTCTTATGTGAAAAGAGCAAAAGAATATGTAAAGAACAAGCTTAAAATATGCACTGTCATAGGCTTTCCTAACGGGTATGTTACAGAAAATGTCAAGTGTTTTGAGGCTACCGAGGCTGCTGCCTTGGGGGCCGATGAAATTGATATGGTAGTCAATATCGGAGATATCAAAAACGGCGATTACGAAAAGGTGCTTAAAGAAATCAAAGCAGTTAAAAGAGCATGTTGCGGCAAAATTCTTAAGGTTATTATAGAAACCTGCCTGCTTACAGAAGAAGAAAAAATCCGTATGTGCAAAATTGTCTCTGAATCCGGGGCGGATTTTATCAAAACCTCTACAGGCTTTTCTACAGGTGGAGCAACTGCCGAAGATATCAGGCTTTTTGCTGAAAATGTTGAGCCACATGTAAAAATCAAAGCCGCAGGCGGTATATCGTCCCTTGAAGATGCAGAGCTTTTTCTGAGTCTCGGAGCCTCACGTCTTGGCACCAGCAGAATAATAAAGCTTATTGAAAGCAAAGGAGATAACTGTAATGAATGTGTTTATTAATACTCCTCATATTAATGTACAAAATCCTGAAGGCTTTGGAAAAACCGTGCTTATGCCCGGTGACCCTATGAGAGCAAAGTTTATCGCCGAAAATTTCCTTGAGGATGCTGTTTTAGTTAATAATGTCAGAGGAATTCAGGGCTACACAGGCTACTATAAAGGTGTAAAAGTGTCTGTTATGGCAAGCGGTATGGGTATGCCATCAATCGGTATTTACTCTTATGAGCTTTTCAAGACTTTCGACGTTCAGAATATTATCCGCGTAGGCAGCGCAGGCGCAATCAGCGAGGATGTTAATGTAAAGGATATTGTGGTGGGAATAGGTGCTTCTACCAATTCAAATTTTCAGTCTCAGTACGGACTTAACGGAAGCATTGCTCCTGTGTGCAGCTTTGATTTGCTTAAAGCGATTGATAAAGTATCCGGAGACAGTAAAATAGACATCAAAGTTGGTTCTTTGTATTCATCTGATACTTTTTATGACGATACATATCCCTCAATTCCTTGGGGCAAGATGGGATGTCTCGCAGTAGAAATGGAGGCTGCGGCTCTTTATATGACAGCACAACGACTCCAGAAGCGTGCTTTGGCTATATGCACAATTTCAGATTTGGTATATCCTCCTCACACCTCACTTTCTGCTGAGGACAGAGAAAAAACCTTTACCGATATGATGATTCTCGCCCTTGAAACGGCAGTGGTAGCCGAGGATTTACCGTATCTCGAGACCAGAGAATGAATATGTCAAAACGAGTTTTTCTTATAGTTCTTGATAGCTTTGGCATAGGCGAAATGCAGGACGCATACAAATTCGGTGACGTGGGTGCCAATACACTACGCTCTGTTTCAAAATCTCCATATTTTAATTTGAAAAATTTAAAGAAGCTGGGGCTTTTTAATATTGATGGCGTGGAATTTCTGGAAAGTGAAGATAGTCCTCTTGGTGCTTTCGGCAGATTTTCCGAAAAATCCATGGGTAAGGATACCACCGTGGGACATTGGGAGATAAGCGGAGTTGTAAGTGATAGCTCTTTACCCACATATCCTAACGGCTTTCCTGAAGAGGTTATGGACGAATTTTCAAAAAAATGCGGCAGAGGTGTTCTTTGTAACAAGCCTTACTCGGGCACAGATGTGCTGAGAGATTATGGCGAGGAGCATATAAAAAGCGGAGACCTTATAGTGTATACTTCTGCTGACAGTGTCTTTCAGATTGCCGCACATGAGGATGTTGTTCCGATAGAAAAGCTTTACGAATACTGTATAATCGCAAGAGGAATTCTTAAAGACGAGCACGGTGTAGGCAGAGTTATTGCACGTCCCTTCAAGGGCGAAAACGGTAGCTTCACCCGTACCTCAAACCGCCACGATTATTCTCTTGAGCCTCCAAAGAAAACTATGCTCGACTTCATTAAAGCAGTGGGTAAATCGACAATAGGCGTAGGAAAGATTAACGATATCTTTGCAGGCAGAGGACTCAGCGAGTATGTGTATACAAGCTCAAATGCCGACGGAATAAGCAGAACACTTCAATATCTGGATAGGGATTTTACGGGACTTTGCTTTGTAAATCTTGTGGATTTTGACATGGTTTACGGTCACAGAAATGATGTTGACGGCTACGCAAAGGCCCTCAGCGAATTTGACAAAGCATTACCTGAGATAATATCAAAGCTTAAAGATGATGATGTGCTGATTATTACTGCAGACCACGGATGCGACCCGGGATTTTTGAAGTCCACAGACCACACCCGAGAGTATATACCTGCCCTGATATTCGGCAGAAGAATTAAAAATATTGATTTGGGTACAACAGAAGGCTTCTGCTCCATAGGTAAAACTATTTGTGACTATCTTGATGTGGAGTCAGATATAGATGGCGAGAGCTTTTTAAGTGAAATTTTGAAGGAATAAAAATGGCTAAGTTATATTTTAAATACGGTGCTATGGGCAGCTCAAAAACTGCCAACGCACTTATTACAAAATTCAATTACGAAGAACGTGGAATGAAGGTGTGGCTTATAAAGCCCTCTGTAGATACAAGAGACGGCAAGCACACCATAAAATCCCGTATAGGACTAAGCGCTGATGCGGATATAATAGGGGAAAATGATAACATCCTTGAGCTTTTAGAGGCAAAAGCTGATATTGATGTTATTATTTCGGACGAATGTCAGTTTTTTAGAGCAAAGCAGATTGATGAGCTCAGAGAAATTGTTGATTTCAAAGGGATTCCCGTTATGTGCTTTGGTCTGAGAACGGATTTTAAGACACAGCTTTTTGAGGGTAGCAAAAGACTCTTTGAGGTTGCTGATTCCATAACAGAAATTAAAACTATTTGTTCCTGCGGAAGAAAAGCAACAGTTAACGCACGAGTTGACGAAAACGGCTTTGTGCAGACAAGAGGCAGACAGGTGCTTCTGGGGGATAATGACAGATATATCGCTATGTGTCACCAATGCTTTGCCAAAGCCTTGAGGGACAAAAAGCCTGTGCGATAGTTAAGATTTGTACTTTTTTACAAGTTTTCTAACATATAGGCAAAAAAGAGTGCGAATATCGGCAAAATTATCATTGACAAAACGTGTTCAAACATATATAATACTCTATGGTATTTTCACTATGAGTCATTGCGTTTTTGAGGTGCATTATGGTTTTAAATCTGAAGAATGTTTTCCTCAACGACGGCGAGAAAATTGAAGCTGATTTCACAGCAGCGCTTAAAGACATCACCTTGGACGGAATTTATCCATTCGATTCCGATGCAAAGGTTAATGTGACGGCTGAGAATAAGCTTGGTTTCGTCAGTCTGAGACTGGATACAAGTTTTATCTATAACCGACCCTGCGATCGTTGCGGTGAGGCTATGAAAAAAGAGCTGACATTTTCTTTCGACCACCGTCTTGTTGCGGGTCTTAGTGACAGCGAGGACGATGACTATATCGAAGTGCCCGATTTCGAGCTTGAGCTTGATGACCTTGTTGTCTCTGACATTTTGTTGGAGCTTCCCGGCAAGTACCTGTGCTCTGAAGATTGTCAGGGTTTGTGTCCCGATTGCGGATGTAACCTTAACAAAGAAGAGTGTAGCTGCCGAAAGGGTAACATCGACCCAAGGCTTGAGATTTTAAAACAGCTTATTAATTAACATATAATACTTACAAGGAGGTCTGTAAGAGATGGCAGTACCAAAGAACAAACATTCACAGGCAAGAAGAGACAAGAGACGTTCCAATGTTTGGAAGCTCGACGCTCCCGCACTCAGCATTTGCCCCAACTGCGGTGAGTATATGGCTCCCCACAAGGTATGCTCCAGCTGCGGCGTATACAACGGCAGACAGGTTATCGCTAAGGAAGACTAATCTGAGCCGAATTTAGCTTAACAAAAGATATAAGGCGGCTATTTTGTAGCCGCCCTTTTGTTTTTTATCGGAGGAACTATGTCAGTAAAAATCTCAGCCGTTACTCCTCATTCAGCTGCAGAAAGAGCAGGCATCAAAGCGGGAGAGGAGCTTATATCTCTTAACGGCAACAAAATTGTTGATGTTCTTGATTATCGCTTCTATCAGCTTGAAACGCATATAGATGTCACTGTTTCGGGTGTTGAGGGAGTGCGTACAGTAAAGGCAGTAAAAACCGAATATGAGGAGCTGGGACTTGAATTTGACACCTATCTTATGGATAAGGAGCGTTCCTGCAAAAATAAGTGCATTTTCTGCTTTATTGACCAGCTTCCAAAGGGTATGCGTGAAACCCTTTATTATAAGGATGACGACAGCCGATTAAGCTTTCTTTTTGGCAACTACATTACGCTGACAAATCTTACCGAGCATGAGATTGAGCGTATTATCAAGATGCATATAAGTCCCGTTAATATTTCGGTGCATACCACTAACCCTGAGCTTAGATGCAAAATGATGAACAATCGCTTTGCAGGTGAATCTCTGAAAATTATGGAGAAGTTTGCCGATGCAGGCCTTACACTTAACTGTCAGCTTGTAATCTGTCCAACTATTAACGACGGCGAGGAGTTCAAGCGAAGCCTCAGTGACCTCGAAAAGCTTCAGGTAAACACTATCGCAGTAGTGCCCGTAGGTCTTACAGACCATAGAGAAGGACTTTATCCTCTTACTCCATTTAACAAAGAAAGTGCCGAGGAAACCCTTAGAATCGTTGAGGAGTTTTCAGATAAGTGCCTTGAAAAATACGGCAGACGCATGGCTTTTGCGGCTGACGAGCTGTATATTATGGCAGAGCGTGAGCTTCCCGATGCGGATTTTTACGAAGATTTTTCATGCCTTGAGAATGGCGTAGGACTTCTTTCGCTTTTATATGATGAGTTCGCTTTTGCTCTCGAAGAAAAAGAAGCAGACGAGAATTTAGTCAGAAATATTACCCTTGCCTCAGGTGAATCAGCCGCACCTTATCTTCAGAAACTCTTTGATACTCTCAAAGAGAAGTTTCCGAAAGTAAAAGTTACGGTTGTACCTGTAATAAATGACTTTTTTGGTCACATGATAAACGTTACAGGACTTGTTGTAGGCAGGGATTTAATAAATACTCTTAAAGACAAAGATTTAGGAGACAAGCTTTTGTTCTCTACATCCATGCTGAGAAGTGACGGGGATTTGTTCCTTGATGATACCTCAGTGGATGATGTGAAAAAAGCACTTAACATAGAGGTTGTGCCAACTCCTAATGACGGAGCACAACTTTTAGATGAAATTTTGAAGTAAACGGAGGCGATATTATGGCAAAACCCGTTATAGCTGTTGTGGGCAGACCTAATGTAGGCAAGTCCACACTTTTTAACAAGCTTACAGGTCAGCGTACTGCTATTGTAGATGATACTCCCGGTGTAACAAGAGACAGAATCTACGGTGAAATCGAGTGGTGCGGCCACAAGGCAAGCCTTATTGATACAGGCGGTATCGAGCCTTATTCAGATGATATTATACTTTCTCAGATGCGACGTCAGGCTGAGCTGGCTATAGAAACTGCTGATGTTACGATTTTGGTTACAGATATCCGTACAGGTGTTGTTGCTACAGACCACGAAGTTGCGGCAATGCTCCTTAAAAGCGGCAAGCCCGTTGTGCTTTGCGTTAATAAGTGCGACACAGTAGGTGAGCCCGAGCCCGAATACTATGAATTCTATAACTTAGGTCTTGGCGAGCCTATCCGTGTTTCTTCTGTTCATGGTCACGGCACAGGCGACCTTTTAGACGAGGTTTTCTCTTTTATCAACTGGGATGCCGAGGAGGAAGAAGACTCCGAGGTTATCTCTGTAGCTGTTATCGGTAAGCCTAATGTTGGCAAATCTTCTCTTGTAAACCGCATTACAGGCGAGGAG